>NZ_CP073581.1:2789839-3441674 GCF_018200035.1 Sulfitobacter albidus
GCGCGGCACAAAGCGGTGCCGTCGCGATCGTGACGTCAGATGCCAGCGGTAACCTTGCCACATCAAGCGTCGATCTGGGCGCGGTCCTGTCGATGGGCGAGACTGTCACCGCCAACAGCGGCGCCATCGCACGCAACCGCTCGGCAATCGCGGACAACAAGGAAGGGATCGCTATGGCCATGGCGCTCGACACGCCCTACGTGCCCGCCGACAAGCAGTTTGCGATCTCGGGTGGCATCGCAAGCTTTGAGGGCACAGAGGCAATGGCCGTTTCCATGGGTTTCCGCATCAACCCCAACACACAGCTCGACGCCGGGGTCACCTATGGCTTCAACCGCGAGCAGGTCGGTGGCCGCATCGGCGTGACCTACGCGTGGTAAGCATCGACCCTCGGCGGGCAAAACGGGGGGCGCGAACACTGTTCGCGGCCCTCACCCTTTGTGTGGCAACTCTGGGCGCCGTCCCCCTCGCGGCCCAGCAATCGGCGGATGTCGAACGCAGCTTTGCGGTGGCGTTGATCCGCGATACGCTCACGGCGGTGAACCACGGTAACTGGACGGGCAACTACACCGTCCTGCGCGATTACGCCTCGGCGGATTTTGCCGAAGCAAATGACCCTACGCGGCTCGCCGGGCTCTTTGCCCCGGTGCGTGAAGCGGGGCTGGACATGCTGCCCGTGCTGGTTGAGGAACCCACGATCCTCCAGCAACAGGTTGCTGCGGGCGGATCGCAGATGCGGCTGACAGGCTATTTCCCAAGCCGCCCCGAGCACATCAGTTTTGATCTGGTCTATATTCTCGAAAAAGCGCGCTGGGTCCTGCTTGATATATCTGTTGGTAAATTCGACGCGCTGCCCGAAACGACGACGGGTCAGTAGTTTGCGCCGCTGGCAGAGCCCGTTGGCCCTTGCACGCAAAACCTCTCCTGGGATAGCGTTACGGTCAACCGGCAGCAGGAGAATACGTGACCCAATCCCCAAAACGCCCGCTCACCTTGCGCGATGTCTCAGAGGCGTGCGGCGTCTCTGAAATGACCGTCAGCCGTGTCCTGCGCAAAAGCGGTGACGTCTCTGAGGCGACACGTACACGGGTGCTCGCCGCCGCCAAGGAACTAGGCTACGTCCCCAATCAAATCGCGGGATCGCTAGCGTCGCAGCGGGTCAATCTGGTCGCGGTCATCATCCCAAGCCTTGGCAACATGGTCTTTCCCGAAGTGCTTGCCGGGATCAACGCAGCCTTTGACGACACGCCGTTGCAACCGGTCGTTGGTGTGACGGATTACCTGCCGGAGAAGGAAGAAACCGTACTCTACGAGATGCTTTCGTGGCGGCCCTCGGGCGTCATCATCGCGGGGCTTGAGCATTCCGAGGCGACGCAGGCGATGCTGACAAATGCAGGCATTCCCGTGGTCGAGATCATGGATACCGACGGCAATCCCGTTGACGCGATGGTGGGGATTTCGCACCGCCAGGCCGGGCGCGATATGGCCCGCGCGATCCTGCGCGAAGGCTACGAGCGGATCGGGTTTCTGGGAACAAAGATGCCGCTGGATCACCGTGCGCGCAAACGGTTCGAAGGCTTTACCGAAGGGCTCGCCCGCGAAGGGATCGAGATCGAGGACCGCATCTTCTACCACGGCGGCTCTGCCCTGCTGAAAGGTCGCGAGATGACGCAAGAGATGCTGGAACGCTCACCGGATCTGGACTTCCTCTATTACTCGAACGACATGATCGGCGCGGGCGGGTTGCTGCATCTGCTTGATCAGGGCGTCGACATTCCCGGCCAGATCGGGATTGCGGGCTTCAACGGGGTTGAGCTGTTGGCGGGCCTGCCGCGCCAATTGGCCACCACCGACGCCTGCCGCCGTGAGATCGGCGAAGCCGCCGCGCGGATCATCATCAACGACACCGGGTCAGAGCCTGATCCCGATATGCCGCGCAGCGTCACGATGAAGCCGACACTGTCGCTTGGGGATACGCTGCGCCGCAGACACGGATGAGCCTGCCGCAAATCGACAATACCACCGCGCGGCGGGTATTTCTGAATCGCCATGCGCTTGGCGAGGCGCCGCAGGGAAGCGGGGCGGGCGATGATCTGCTGGATCTCATCACCCGGCTCGGGTTCGTACAGCTTGACAGCATCAACACCGTTGCGCGCGCGCATGATCTGATCCTTTTTGCCCGTCGCCCACGCTATCGTCCTGCTCATCTGCAAAAGCTCTATGCCCGCGGCGACACATTGTTCGAGCATTGGACCCATGACGCGGCGGTCATCCCGCAGGCGTTCTATCCTTGGTGGCATCTGCGCCGCGCCCGCGACGCGGAAAGGCTGCGCCGTCAGTGGCGCAGCTGGCGCCGGGACGGTTTCGAGGATCAGATGCAGACGGTGCTGGAGCACATCCGCACCCACGGGGCCTGCGGATCCTCCGATGTTGGCAAGGGGGAAGCGCGCGGATCGGGCGGCTGGTGGGATTGGCATCCTTCCAAGACCGCGCTCGAATATCTCTGGCGTAGTGGTGCACTGCATGTCGTCGGGCGGGTCGGTTTCCAGAAACGCTATGACCTGACCGAACGCGCCCTGCCCGCCACCCTATGGGCCGGCAATGCGCCACCGGACACGGCCAGGACAATCGATTGGTGCTGCCGCGAGGCGCTTGCGCGGCTGGGGTTCGCGACCTCGGGCGAGCTTGCCGCGTTCTGGGATCACGCCCGCGCGGCGGAAGCAAAGGCATGGTGCGCGGACGCGCTCAAACGCGGCGAGATCGCGGAAGTTGAGGTCATCGGGGCCGACGGCAGTGCGCGGCGGATGTTCGCATCGGCTGATCTGGACGCGCAGGACGCCCCTGCCCCACCCCGCCGCCTTAGGATCCTCAGCCCCTTCGATCCCGCGCTGCGCGACCGTAAACGGGCAAAATGGCTGTTTGGGTTCGACTACCGGATCGAGGTTTTTGTGCCGCAGGCCAAACGGGTCTACGGCTATTATGTTTTTCCGTTGTTGCAGGGGGAGCGCCTGGTCGGCCGGATTGACATGAAGGCCCAGCGCGACGCCGACACCCTGACCGTGCGCGCCCTGTGGGAAGAGCCCGGCGTGCGCTGGGGCAAGGGCCGCGTGCAGGATCTGGAAGCCGAGCTTGAGCGGATCAAGCGATTGGCGGGCGTGAGTCAGATCCGGTTCGAGGGAGGCTGGCGGCGCGGCCTAGCCCAACACCAGTTCGGATAGCTCCCGCGCGGCCTGCTTGAGGCGCGGCAAGTGTATTTCGAGGTCGGGCAGGCTGACCCGCTGGGTCGGGGCGTGCACCGACAGGGTCGACATCAGCCGTCCCTGCGCATCGTGGATCGGCACCGCAACGGCCACCATTCCCGCCATGAATTCCTCGTTATCGGTGGCATGGCCGCGCGACCGAATGCTCTCGACCTCGGCCCGCAGGGCGTCTGGGTCGGTCAGCGTGTGGTCGGTTTTCTCCTCCAGCGTCACCGCAGCGAGGTATTTGGCAAACATTCCCGGCTTGAGCGAGCTGAGATACATCTTTCCGCTGGCAGTACAGTGAAACGGCACCTCTGTGCCCACGGGCAGCTGAATACGAAGCGGCCATTTTGTCTCGACCCGGTCAAGGTAGATCATCGCGTGGCGCTCTGGCATGGCGATGTTACAGGTCTCTTCCAGCTCGTACGCCAATGTGCGCAGGATCGTCTGCCGCAGCGTCCGCACCCGTGACGTCGACAGGATCGATCCGGCAAAACGGCGCAGGCGCGCCCCCGGCGCGTAAGAACGCCCGTCGATGTCGCGTTGCAGGAATCCTTCCTGTTCCAGCGTGTGAAACAACCGGTGCACGGTTGGCTTCGGCAGCCCCAGAACCTCATTCGCAGCCGTCGGGGTCAATGGCACGCCAACGCGCGCGACCTCTTCGAGCAACAAGAGCAATCGTAAGTTTGTCGGGATCGACTTATCGGACCCGTCACCGTCGGCCATTCTACCTCAGCACCCCGTTTGCGGGCGGCATCCCATTGGAATGCCGCGCGTTTATGCGGACGCCATCTAGCCCGCCCCGGACAGCAAACCATAGAGCCAACCGCCCGGCAACAGCGTCTTGCTCAGCGATGGGACAAGGGCGACCAGAAACCAGACCGAAATCAGGCTGACCAGATACATCGTCGAGTAGCGCAGCAGGCGGAAATAAGGCACGCCCGTCACACCGGAGGCAACGTAAAGGTTCAAACCGTAAGGCGGCGTGATAAATCCGATGGAGGCCCCCACAAGGAACACGACCGAGAAATGGATCGGGTCGATGCCCACGGATGCGGCAATCGGCGCCAGAATCGGCGCCAGGATGATCGTCACCGGCAGGGATTCCAGAATCATGCCTGAGACAAAAACGATCGCCATCGACATCAAAAGCACCGGGAAATACCCGCCCATCGACCGCAGCAGATCCCCGATAACCTCATCCGCGCCAAGATCGCCCAACACCTGCTGCATCACCACCGACACGGCGATAAGCGGTGTCAGGATCCCCGCGATTTGTGCCGAGCGGCTGACAACCTCGGGCACGTCGCGCAGGCGGAACCCTTCGACGGTCAGCATGGAATAGAACGGCTTTTCGTCCACCGGCGTATCGGGATCCACCCGCATCATCTTGTTGAGCGGATAGCTCAGCACGCCGACAATGATGCCAAAGCCCACGGTCACGCCCGCCGCTTCGGTGGGCGAGAACTTACCGGTGTAGATGCCCCAAAGCACCAAGCCGATGGCAAAGAAGCCCAACCAGGCGCCGAACGCGGTCTTGAGCACGCGGAAGGGCGACAGCGGGATCAGGATGCCCCATTTGTTCATCAGCGACACGACAAAGCACATCGCCATCATGCCCAGCACCATCAGGGCGCCGGGGATGATCCCCGCGATGAACAGATCCGAGATCGGCAGGTTCATCAGGAAACCGTAAACGATGAAGATGATCGAAGGCGGGATGATGATCCCAACCGTACCGCCCGCCGCTGCCGTAGCCGCGGCAAAGCGTTCGTCATATCCACCCTTGGTCATCTCGGGATGCAACATCGAACCGATTGTCGCGGTCGTGGCGGAATTCGACCCCGAAATCGCAGCGAACAGGCCGCAAGCGCCCAGTGCCGCCATAGCCAGACCTCCGCGCAGCCATCCGAGGCACGAGTAGGCAAAATCCGACAGGCGCTTGGCAATGCCGGATTTGTTGATCAGATCGCCGGTGAGGATAAACAGCGGCATCGCCAGAAGGGCAAAGCCGTCCTTGAACACATTGAGCAATTCATTGCCCGTGTTGTCCAGCGGCAGGCCGATCACGAGGCTGCACAGCACGGACCAGTAAAAAATCACCAGCAGCACCGGCGTGCCCAGCATGAATAGAATTGTGACCCCGATAGAGATCAGCGTGACAAGTGTTCCGTCGGTCATCCTGCATCTCCCCCGATAACGGCCTGTTCGATCAGCGTCTCATTGTTGCGGAAGCGGCTGCGGTCGATGAGCGCGTTGCTCAGCACCCGGCCGGCCATCATGATAAAGCACAGCGGCATCGTCACGATGAACCACCAGCGCATGATGCCATCCGTGCCCAGCACGATGGCAAAGTTGTCGTAGGTATTGACGGTGATGCGCGACATCGTCGTCACGCAGATAATGCAGAAGATGAACCACAGCACGTTGTCCATGCACAGCATAAGATATTGCCGCTGCGGGCTCATCTTGGCGCGAAATTCGGAAAAGCTCAGGTGCGTGCGCAGCTTGACGTTATAGCTGCAGCCGTACCAGCTCATGATCATGAAGATCAGCGGCGGGATCGTCGTGGACCAGGGCACCTGGCTGGAAAAGACAAATCGCTGGATCACGCCGACAAAGATGATGACCGCGATGATGATGTAGGCGGTCACCGCAATCGTCTTTTCGAGGTTTCTATCCAGCCACGGGGACAGCTTGTAGATATACGTGACGAGGATCGCCCCCAGCACCGTGAGCGGCCCGAATACGAGCCACGCAGCGGGCGAGCGGTACGCTTGCGTCACCTTGAAATTGATATCACCACTCAACGTCGCTGTGACGATGGTGGCCGCGTCTGCCATGATTGACATCCGTCACCCCTCCCTATGAATTCTGGCCTGCCTTGCGCTGCTTTTCGCAGTCTCAAAGACAAAAGCGGCCGGCCCCGTCTCGGGGGCCGGCCTGCAAAGGTTAGCCGGTGATTAGGCTTTCCACCAGCGGCGTGGCTCGACGTTTTCGGGCAGCGTATCCGCGGGGATCGTGCGCACTTCGTCGTAGATCTCCTGGTAGGTGTCCGCGCCACCCTGCCAGCCGTTGATCCGCTCGCGCCACTCTTCCCAGAGCTGCGGCTGATACTCGGGCGAGCACATTTCCTCGGCCTTCTTGATTTCCGCATCCGACAGGAAGGCGTTGCGCACGTTGTTTTGCGCAAAGATCGTGCCGGGCAGCTGCGGATCGGACATGCCGACCGTCTTGACCAACGCGGCCTCGTTGGCGGCCTGCACGTGGGTCTGCGCCCAGTAGGAGGATTCCATCACGGCATCCTGCAATTCGCCGTCGAGACCGTCGAACACGGAAGCGTTCATCGCGGTGTGCTCTGTCCCGCAGAAGAAGTTGAGGTGCACCGACTGCGACACAACCGGCGACATGTTGGCGTAGGCCACGGCGGATGCCCATGTCTCGGCGCCGTCGATCAGGCCTTGCTTGAGACCGTCGAGGGTTTCTTCCCACGCGACCGGAACCGGGTTGAGGTTCAGCGCGGTCATCGCGATCCGGCCCAGCTGCGTGCCGGTGACGCGGTTCTTGGTGCCGAACAACTGCTCGACGCTTGTGACCGTTTCCTTGTCTTCCCACGCCAGACCCAGCTGGATACCGCGCAGTTCCGCGTGGCTGAAGAGGAATTTCAGACCGTGGCGGCGCTCATAAGGCTCGCGCAGCAGCGCCTGCGAGGCGGGCGAGTACAGGAAGTGGTACTGGTCCGCACGGTTGCGGAACATATACGCATAGTCCAGCACGTTCAGATAGGGCGCGCCACCGGCAGAGTTCTGGGTGGAGGCGGCATAGATGTCGATGATGCCCTGCTGGGCTTTCTCAACGCAGGAGACCTGGCCGCAGATCTGGTTGTCGCCGATGAATTCGACGCGGATCTCGCCGTCGGTGCGCGATTCGAGATCGCGGGCGAATTCCAGCGCGCCGGCGCGCTCGATCAGCAGGTTGCGTGCGTTGAAACCGGCAGCACCGAATTTCAGCGTGTGCTTGGCTTCCTTGGCAAAGCGCTTTTCGTAGGTGGATTCAGCGGCGGACGCCAGATTTGCAAGGCTCATCGCCCCGCCAAAGCTGCCTGCGGCCATCAGCGTGGAGCTCATGCCGTAGCGGCCGGCGACACGGAAAAGATCGCGGCGCGAAATCCCCTTCAAGTTGTTCTGGACTGTCATTCATTTTCCTCCCGGTTGAATGGTCTCATTATTGAGACTAATTGTTTCAAAAAAGACTAGCTAGGTTTTCATGATCTGTATACAAATTTCTTCATCGGTTGGAGGACGTACGGATGAATGCAGACTTTATCGTGGTTGGGGCCGGCTCGGCGGGCTGCGTATTGGCCAACAGGTTAAGCGCCGATCCCCGAAACACGGTCATCCTGCTGGAAGCCGGCGGTAAGGACTGGAACCCATGGATCCATATTCCGGTGGGGTATTTCAAGACAATTCATAACCCTTCGGTCGATTGGTGCTACAAGACAGAACCCGATCCCGGCCTGAACAACCGCTCTATCGAATGGCCGCGCGGCAAGGTTCTGGGCGGCTCATCATCTCTCAACGGTCTGCTTTACGTGCGTGGACAGCCCCAGGATTATGATCGCTGGGCGCAGATGGGCAACAAGGGCTGGTCGTGGGACGACGTGTTGCCGTTGTTCAAGCGCGCCGAGAACAACGAGCGCGGCGCGGATGCCCATCACGGCGATCAAGGTCCTCTTTCGGTGTCGAATATGCGAATCCAGCGGCCGATCACCGATGCCTGGGTCGCGGCGGCGCAGGCGGCGGGATACAAGTTCAACCCGGATTACAACGGTGCCGATCAGGAAGGCGTCGGTTTTTTCCAGTTGACCGCCCGAAACGGACGGCGCTGCTCGTCGGCGGTGGCCTACCTCAATCCGGCCAAATCCCGCAACAACCTCAAGGTCATCACTCACGCGCAGGTCGAAAAGATCGTGATCAAGGACGGGCGGGCGACCGGCGTGCAATATACCGATCGCGCGGGCCAGGTGCAGACCGTCTCGGCCGCCCGCGAAATCGTGCTGTCTGGCGGGGCAATCAACTCTCCGCAACTGTTGATGCTATCGGGCGTAGGCGAGGCAGAGCATCTGCGCGAACACGGGATCGAGGTGCTGCGCGATCTGCCCGGCGTCGGCAAGAACATGCAAGACCACCTGCAGGCGCGGCTGGTCTACAAATGCAACGAACCTACGCTCAACGATGAAGTGTCGAGCCTCATGGGGCAGGCGCGCATCGGCCTGAAATACCTGATGTTCCGGGCGGGGCCGATGACGATGGCCGCCAGCCTTGCGACCGGCTTCATGAAAACCCGCCCCGATCTGGAAACACCTGACGTTCAGTTTCACGTCCAGCCCCTCTCAGCGGAGAATCCCGGCAAGGGCGCCGACAAATTCTCGGCCTTCACGATGTCGGTGTGCCAGCTGCGCCCCGAAAGCCGGGGTGAGATCCGGCTCAGCTCATCCGACGGGCGGGCCTATCCCAAGATCATTCCGAACTATCTGTCGACCAAGACCGATTGCGACACCATAGTGGAGGGCGTCAACATCGCGCGCCGCATCGCGCGCCACGCCCCGCTGACCAGCAAGATCAGCGAGGAATACCGCCCGCACGCCGATCTTGATATCGACGACTATGACGCGACGCTGGATTGGGCACGCAACAATACCGCCTCGATCTACCACCCGACCGGCACCTGCAAGATGGGCGATGGACCGCAGGCAGTGGTGGACGCGCGGCTGCGCGTGCATGGCGTGGCCGGGCTGCGGGTGGCCGATTGCTCGATCATGCCCGAGATCGTATCGGGCAATACCAACGCCCCCGCAATCATGATCGGGGAAAAGGCCAGTGATCTTATGCTCGAAGATAATCCCGTCTGACCCCTTGCCCCGCACGCCTTGATTTGGTCGGGTCGCCGACATGATGTCTCTTCAGATCTTCCCGTGATCGCCCGCGCGCTCGCAACGCTGAGCGTGCACGGGCGCCTGTGCCTGATGGTCGGGTTGGTCGCGGGCGTGACCCTACCGCAAATCGCTCAGACGATGGCCCCTTATCTGCCCGTCATGGTGGGTGTGCTTTTGCTGCTGACCGCCTTGCGGATCGGACATCGCGCGGCCCTCGGCGCGCTGCGGGATCTGCGCTGGGGCCTTGGCGCGGTCGCAGTGCTGCAGCTTGCCGTGCCACTGTTGGCAGCGCTTGTTTTTCGCGTCTTCGGGATCGCGGATACGCCGGCGGCGCTTGCGATGATCCTGGCGACAAGCGCGCCCGCGATCTCCGGCAGTGCGAATATTGCGCTGATGCTCGGCCTCGACGGGGGCGGATGATGCAGATCCTCGTTCTGGGCACCGCCGCCTTCCCGCTGACCGTGCTGCCGGTGCTTGCCGCCGTTCCGCAGATCGGACCCGCGTCGGAAGTACTGCAAAGCGCGGGCGCGGTCCTCTTTACCATACTGGGCAGTACGGCTCTGGGATTCACCTTGCGCGCGTGGCTCTTTCCGGCGCCGGATGGCGCGCAGCTGCGCGCGCTCGACGGCGTGTCGACGCTCGCCTTTGCAACGATCGTGGTGGCACTGATGGCGCCGATGAACGCGGCCTTGCGTGGGGATCCCGCATCGCTGGCGCTCTGGGCGCTGTTGGCATTCGCGCTCAGCTACGGATTGCAACTGCTGACCCTGTTCGCCCTGCGCCGCTCCGCCCTGCGCGCGCTGGCGGGTCCGCTCGCCCTTGGCGCCGGGAACCGAAATATCGCGCTTTTCCTCGTGGCTTTGCCACCGCAGACCCTTGCCCCTCTGTTGGTCTTCATCGCATGCTGGCAGCTGCCAATGTACCTCACCCCGTTCCTGTTGCCCCGGCTCTACGCAAAGGCGCTTGCCCATGACTGACTTTCCACGCATCCGCCCCGTGGGCCTTTCGGGCCTGCTGGTACAATTCGCGGAAAGCATGTCGGAGCCCGCCAACCGCGCCGCCCTCGCATTCCGGGCGGCGGTGGATTCCGCCGACTGGCCGGAGGTGTTCGAGACGTCTACCTCATTGGTCTCAACTTTTCTGAGGGTCGATGCGCTGGCGGGCGGCGATGCCATGACGGAGCGTCTGGAAACGCTGCTGGCAAGCCGCGACTGGTACGCCGCCCCCCTGCCCGAAAACCGGACGCTGTGGCACGTGCCCACGCTCTACGGCGGGGACCACGGCCCCCAGCTGGAAGAGGCGGCGGAGGCGGCGGGTGTCGATGCGGATACCGCCGTGGCAGAGTTGTCGTCGGCGCGGCTGCGCGTCATCACCATCGGGTTCGCGCCCGGCCAGCCCTATATCGCCGAGCTGCCCGCGCATTGGAACATCCCACGCCAGCGCGCGCTCAGCAAATCCGTGCCGCGCGGAGCTCTTGTCGTCGCGATCCGGCAGCTCGTGGTGTTCACCAACGACACGCCGACCGGCTGGCGCCACGTCGGCCAGACGCATTTCCGCAATTTCACCCCAGCAAGCGATACCCCCTTCGCCCTGTCGCCCGGCGATGAAATCGTCTTTCCCTCCGTCACCGAGACGCAATTCGCAGCCATGGCAGATGACGCCGCCGGCGGCGCCGAGCGGGAGGCGATTGCATGAGCACGCTCACCATCCTCTCCGCCGGTCCCGCGCTGAGCGTGCAGGATCAGGGGCGGCCCGGATACCTTGCGCGCGGTCTGACCTGCGGCGGCGCGATCGACCGTCTGGCGCTCGCCGAAGGGGCGGCGCTGCTGCGCCAGTCCGACACGCTCGCCGCACTTGAGATGGGCGGCATGGGCGGGCAGTTCAGCTTTGATGCCGACACCCGCGTGGCGCTCACCGGGGCGCCGATGCCCACCACCTGCGACGGGGAGACGCTTGCGTGGAACGCCTCGCATCTCATCCCCGCCGGTGCCACGCTCGCCATCGGGGTCGCCGCGCGCGGCAGCTACGGCTACCTGCACGTGGGCGGCGGGCTGGACACGCCAGAGATCCTCGGCGCCCGGGCCGCGCATCTCAGTGCAGGGATCGGTGCGCTACTGGCATCGGGTGACACGCTGCCCATCGGCCCGGACAAGGGGCGAGAGACCGGGTTGACCCTGCCGCTCGATCAGCGGTTCGAAGGCGGCACGCTGCGCGCCGTCACCTCGATGCAGACCGACCGCTTCGATGCGGCCACGCTCAAGCGTTTCACAGCGACCGAGTTCAAACGCGACCCGCGCGCCAACCGCATGGGCGTACGGCTCGATCCCTGTGGCGAAGGGTTCGAGGCCGAAGGCGGGCTCAATATCCTGTCGGATGTGATCGTGCCGGGGGATATTCAGGTGGCGGGCGATGGCGCGCCCTTTGTGCTGATGGCCGATTGCCAGACGACGGGGGGGTACCCGCGCATCGGCTGCGTGATCCCCGCCGATATGCCGCGCGTGGCGCAGGCGGCATCGGGCGCGCCCTTGCGCATCACCTTCATCCCGCTGGATGAGGCCCGCGAGATCGAGGCCCGCGCCGCACGCGACCGCACAGCCCTGCGCGCGCTCTGTACCCCGCTGCTGCGCGATCCGCACGACATCCGCGATCTGCTCGGCTATCAGCTTATCTCAGGCGCCGTCAGCGCCACCGCCAACCCATTCGAGGAGACCGCACCGTGATCCAAGTCGACCTGAACGCCGATATGGGCGAAAGCTTTGGCCCGTGGAAAATGGGCGACGATGCCGCCCTGTTGAAAACCGTGACCTCGGCCAATATCGCCTGTGGCGGGCACGCGGGAGACGCGGATGTGATGGCCTCGACCATGCGGATCGCGCTGGAGAATGGCGTGGGCATTGGCGCGCATCCCGGTTTCATGGATATCGCGGGATTTGGCCGCAACCGCATGTCGGTGCCGCGTGCCACGCTGCAAAACCAGATCCGCTATCAGGTGGCCGCCAGCGTTGGCATGGCGCGCAGTCTGGGTGCTGAGGTGCGGCATCTCAAATTGCACGGGGCGCTTGGCAACATGACGTCGGAGGATCCCGTCCTGGCCCGCGATCTGTACGAGGCGGCGCTGTCGGTCGCGCCCGAAATGATCGTGATGGTCCTGTCGTCGACCGCGCAGCAGGAGGCGGTGCTGGAACTTGGCTGCCAATGGGCCGGTGAGATATTCGCCGACCGTGCCTATAACGACGACGCCACACTGGTGGACCGCAGCAAGGAGGGCGCCGTGATCCACGACCCCGGGCGCGCCGGTGCCCGCATGGTCGAAATGGTCAAAGCCGGTGCGATCATTACCGAAAGCGGGAAGCATATTCCGACCGCCATCGACACGATCTGCCTGCACGGTGATACGCCCACGGCCGTGCAAATCGCCGCTTCCGTGCGCGCAACGCTGGAAGAAGCAGGCATCACGCTGGCCCAGTTCACCGGGCGCACGTCGGTCTAGCGCCCCTTCCAGACCGGATCGCGTTTTTCGGCAAAAGCACGTGCGCCCTCGGCCTGATCCTCGCTGGAATAAAGCGTATCGACCGTGGCCAGCTGCCGCTGGGTGATCCGGTTCATCGCGTCCTGAAACTTGGCATCCTCGGCATCGCGTACGATTTCCTTGATCGCCGCATAGACCAGTGGCGGGCCGGAGGCGAGCAGGCGCGCAAGCTCCCACGCCCGGTTCATCAGCTGGTCCGCTGGCAGGATCTCGTTGATGAGGCCCCAGCCCTTGGCCTCGTGCACGTCAAACCAGCGCCCGGTCAGCAACAGCTCCATCGCGACATGGTAGGCGATGCGCTTGGGCAGCTTGACGCTCGCCGCGTCCGCCACGGTGCCCGACCGGATTTCGGGCAGCGCAAACGTCGCGTGATCGGCGGCGAGGATCATGTCCGCCGACAGCGCCAGCTCCAATCCGCCACCACAAGCGATTCCGTTGACCGCAGCAATCACCGGTTTGTTCAGCCCGCGCAGCTCTTGCAGGCCGCCAAAGCCGCCCAACCCGTAATCGCCATCGACCGCGTCGCCGTCATTGGCGGCCTTGAGATCCCAACCGGGGCAAAAGAATTTATCCCCGCCGCCCGTCAAAATCGCCACGCGCAAGTCGGGATCATCGCGAAAACCGGCAAAGACGTCGCCCATGATGCGACTGGTTGCCAGATCGATGGCGTTCGCTTTGGGCCGATCCAAAGTGACCTCAAGGATTGCGCCCTCGCGGCGGGTTTTCACGGGATCCATATCTCAGGCCTTTCTGATAAGCGCATCGACTGCCACAGCCTCGTCGGGCAGGCAGAGGAGCGGATTGATTTCTGCTTCAACGACCGTTTCGGCATGTTGCACGACGTAGTCCTGCACCGCCAGAACCGCGGCAATCACCGCGTCAAGATCGGCGGCGGACTGGCCCCGGTAGCCGAGAAGCAGCGGCGCGATCTTCAGCTGCATCAGCGCGGCGCGAATTTCCACCGCGTCGCTCGGGATCAGGAGTGAGGCACTGTCGGCCAGGATCTCCGTCAAAACGCCACCGGCCCCCAGGGTCAGCACGAAACCATGCGCCGGATCACGCACCACCCCGATCAAAAGCTCGGCCACGGCACCGGTCACCATCTCTTCGATCAGGATCCGCTCTGTCCCGATCTGAGCCGCGACAGCCGCCACATCAGCCCCGGCAACATGCAACCGAACGGCGCCTGTGTCGGATTTATGGGCAAGGCCCACGCCCTTGACCGCGAAGGGGCCGGTCATCTCACGCACTGAATCGGCGATGTCGGTGGCCGCCATCGTGCGGCTTTGCGGAACCCGCAGACCATGCGCCGCCAGGGCGTGCTTGGACGCGCCTTCCGTCACTGTCTGGGTAGGCTCGGCTGTTCCGGGCAACAGCAATGGCGCGGCGGCGGGGGCCGTCACGCTTGCGGCAGCCTCAATGGCGCAAAGCGCCTCGCGCAGGCCCATCAGCGGCACGACGCCGCCCGCCATCAGTGTCCCTGCGACGTCTGGTGGCAACAGTTCGGGCAGGCTCGCCACGATGCCGAAACACGCGCCGGTCTGCGCCCGCACCGCAAGGGCGGCCTCGGTCGTGCAGATCCAATCGGTCGGGTCCGTCGTGGGGTAATCGACGATGGACAACGTCATGTCGATCCCCTCGCCGGTCATGCCCGCCCACGCCTGCGTCATCGCCGCCGTGTCACGCCAGATGTAGGTGTGATAATCCAGCGGATTGCTCAACGCGACCATGGGTCCAAGCGCCGCGCGCAGGCGCGTACGCTGCCCGGCCTGCAGAGGCGGAAAGGTCACGCGCGTGCCTTCGGCCATATCCGCGATCAGGCTTGCCTCGCCCCGGAACAGCTGATCGAAGCGATGTTCGTGCCGGGCAGAGGGCCGGTACAATGCAGCAGTTTGAGCGTTTCCAGAAACGACGGAAGGTCCGTGAGCCGTGGAATGCCCAACCGCGCAAGAAATGCCGCCGCCCCGGCGTCGCTGCCTGCAATCGACGCCGTGTGCGAGACGGTCGCCGCCTGCGCCTGCGCGGACGCACCAACCTTGAGTGCCACCAGCGGCACGCCGCGCGCGTGCGCCTTGGCGGCCAGCGCCTCCCAGGCGCGCAAGTCGTTGAAGCCCTCGATATGCAGACCAATCGCCGTCACGCGCGGATCATCCAGCAGCCCTGCGGCGATTTCGGCCTGACCGGTCTGCGCCATGTTCCCGCAGGTGACGGTATAGGCGATGGGCAAGGCGCGCTGCTGCATGGTGAGGTTAATCGCGATGTTGGAGCTTTGCGTCAGGATCGCCACGCCACGATCCACCCGCGTGCAGCCGTGCTGGTCAGGCCACAACAGCGCCCCGTCCAACGCGTTGATGAAGCCGTAGCAGTTGGGCCCGAGGATCGGCATCCCGCCCGCCGCCGCGACGAGCGCGCGCTGCAGATCGTCACCCGTGGCATCCTCGGCCAGCGCCTCTGCAAAGCCGGAGGCAAAGCAAACCGCGCCCCCCGCCCCCCTCGCGGCCAACGCGCGCACGGTCTCGACGGTCGCGTGTCGGTTGATGCCAAGGAACACGGCATCTGGCGGCGCGGGCAAATCATCCACGTTGCGAAAGACGGATACGCCATCGGTGGCCTCGGCGCTTGGATGCACCCGCCACAGCGCCCCGTCGTAGCCCATGCGCCGCGATTGGTGCAGCACCTGCGCGCACCAGGCGCCGCCGCCGATCACGGCGATGGACCGGGGGCGTAAAAGGCGGCTTAGATCACGCGACATGGGGGTTACGCGCCCAAGGGGCGCAACAGGTCGCGGCTGATGATGTGGCGCTGGATTTCACTGGTGCCATCCCAGATCCGTTCCACCCGCGCGTCACGCCAGAAACGCTCGATCGGGAAGTCATCCATCAGCCCCATCCCGCCAAAGATCTGTAGCGTGGTGTCGGTCACCTTGGCCAATGTCTCCGACGCATAGACCTTGGCCGAGGCGATCTCGCGGTTGGCGGGAAGCCCTTCATCCAGCCGCCATGCGGCGGCGAGGGTCAGCCAATCGGCGGCGTCGATCTCGGTAATCATGTCGGCGATCTGGAAACTCACCCCCTGAAACTTGCCGATCTGCTGGCCGAATTGCTTGCGCTCGGCGGCGTAGCTCAGGGCATAGTCGAAACAGCGCCGTGCGCGGCCCACGGAAAACGCGGCAACCGTCAGGCGCGTGGCGTAGAGCCATTCGTTCATCACGGCAAAACCGCCGTCGACCTCGCCCAGCACCTGCGCATCGGGCAGCCGGCAATTGTCGAAATCAAGGATGCAGTTCTTGTATCCGCGGTGGCTGACCGACCGATAGCCTTCGCGCACCTCGAACCCCGGCGTGCCGCGATCCACCAGAAATGTAGTGATCCGTTTCTTGGGCCCTTTCGGCGTTTCATCCACACCGGTGGCGATGAAGACGATAAAGAAATCCGCGTGCTCCGCGCCCGAGATGAAGTGTTTGGAGCCGTTGACCACCCAATCGCCTCCGTCGCGCGTGGCGGTGCATTTCATGCCGCGCACGTCCGATCCTGCGTCGGGTTCGGTCATGGCCAGCGCGTCCATCCGCTCTCCGCGCACGGCGGGCAGCAGATAGCGTTCGCGCTGCTCAGCGTTGCAGGCCATCAGGATATTCTGCGGGCGGCCAAAGAAATGCGTCAGCGCCATCGAGCCGCGCCCCAGCTCCCGCTCTACCAGCGTAAAATCCAGATGCGACAGGCCCGCGCCGCCCACCTCCTCGGGAAAGTTGCAAGCGTAGAAACCCAGATCGATACACTTTTGCTTTATCTGCTCGCCCAGCTCTGCAGGTACCTCACCGGACCGTTCCACCGTGTCCTCGTGCGGGTAGATCTCATTTTCGACAAAGCTGCGCACGGTGGAGACGATCATCTCCTGCTCTTCCGAAAGACCGAATTGCATCGCGGATCTCCTCACGTGGATGTTGACGTAGCGAAGCGCAAAGCCCATTCAGGTGTCGTGCAGAGTTTACGCCAAAACATGCAGGATTCGCCAAGATGTGCCAACGGCTGACAGTTCTGCTGTTCGACGGGTTTTCCAATCACTGCCTCGCCAACATGGTCGAGCCCTTGCGTGCGGCGAATACGCTGTCGGGGCGATGCCTGTATGACTGGCGCTTCTGCTCATTGGCGGGCGGGCCGGTGCGCAGTTCCGCCGGATTGCAGGTCGCGCCGGAGGGAGCCCTGCACGATCAACGGGCGGATATGCTGATCGTAATGCCCTCCTACGGATTTCTCGAACTCGACACCCGCGCCACGGCACACGCGCTCAATCGCGCCGCGCGGCGGCATCGGATGCTCGCCGGGCTCGACATGGGGAGTTGGCTTCTGGCCCGCGCGGGTCTGCTCGACGGACACCGCGCGACGGTTCATTGGGATGAGTTGTCGCGGTTCGAGGAAAGCTTTGCCCATGTGGACGCGGTGCGCGCACGCTTTGTCATCGACGGCACGCGGATCACCTGTTCGGGTGCGCTCGCGGCCTTTGACCTTGCGTCAGAGCTTATCCGGCGCGACCACGGCGCCCTGTTGGCCGAAGACGTCGCCGATCTGTTGATGAGCACGCCCCAGGCGCGGCCCGAACGGCCCGACGACAGCCCCGTCGCAAGGGCACTGCGGATCATGCAGGCCAATCTGGAAACCCCGCTTCCCATAGGCGAAATTGCCCGGCGGATCGGCTGTTCGCAGCGGCGGATCGAGGCGCGCGTGCGGGCCGAGTTGCAGACGACGCCGCAGGCGTTGTACCGGCGGCAACGGCTGGCCCTCGTGCGGCGGCTGGCGGAAGAGACCGATTATTCCATCGTCGAAATCGCGGGCCGCAGTGGCTACGAGAGCGCCAGCGCGATGACCCGTGCGTTTCGCGCTGAATTCGGCAGGACGCCCAGCGCCTTTCGCAAACGCTGAGCGTTCAGGCGGTCACATCGCGGGTGGGACCAACGTCAAGCCGATGAATATGCGGGGCAAGAACGCTGGGGAAATAATCGCGTACCAGCGGATCGTGACCGGGAACAATCAATTGGGGCGAGGACGCGAGACGCCGCAACGTGTCGAATCCATCGAGCATATTTTGAAGATCCACCACGATGGGGAAGGGTTTGCGGGCCAGGACGTTTTCGTAGAAATGCGATGCGTCGGAGGCCAGCACCAGCCAGCCCGCCTGCGTGCGCACCCGCACGCATTGCAGCCCACGGGTATGCCCGCCCACGCAATGCACCGTCACGCCATCGGCGATCTGTGCTTCGCCATCGTAGAACACGACGCTCCCGGCATAGAGCCGTCTGACCGCCTCGCAGATGTGGTCCGCCGTGTACGGCATGCGCAGAGGCTCATGGCACATGCACGGGCCGGTGGCATAGGCCATCTCGGCCGCTTGCAGGTGTAGCGTCGCATTGGGAAAGAGGTGCAGCCCACCCGCGTGGTCATAGTGCAGATGCGTGACGATTACATGCGCCACATCCCCCGGCGCGATCCCGAAGGGCGCCAGTGCCGCGACGGGATCAAGGCGAATGGGACGGCTACGCGCCGTACCCTCGGCCACGTCGTAACCGGTATCGACAAGAATGACCTCGTCGCCCCGTCGCAACAGCCACATGAAGTAATCCATCGGGTGCGGGGCATCGTGATTGTCCGCCGGTACAAAGCTGTCCGCGCGGATCCGGGCATTGCGGTCGGCGTATTTGATCGCAAAGACTTCCCAATCGCTCATGCGTTGACCCCGTCGAAGGTGCGCACGTCCTTGGCCACGATCCACGCGCCGCTCTTGGCGTCAAACGCACGGAAATGGGCGGTTTCCAGATGGGCGTCAAAGGCGGCGCGGTCCGTGTAGAGTTCGTAGAGAAACACCTCATCCGGGCGCGCGCTGTCGGTGCAGACGTCAAAGCGGTGGCATCCCGGCTCACACGCAAGCGAGAGCCGGGCGTTTTCGGTCATCGCAGGCAGAAACGTCGCCATCGTGCCCGGCTTGACCTCAAGGCTGACAACAACGGCAAACATGGGCAGTCCTTCCTCCGGGATGGTGCGGCGTCTACTTCAGCAGCCCGGCCAGATAGGCACCGTAGGTGTTTTTCGAGAACTTCTTGGCCAGCGCAGCCAGATCATCCCGGCTGATCCACCCTTTCGAGAAGGCGATTTCTTCGGGGCACCCTACCTGAAGCCCCTGACGGCTCGACAACGTGCGCACAAAGTTGCCCGCATCCAGAAGGCTGCCGTGGGTGCCGGTATCGAGCCAGGCGTAGCCGCGGCCCATCTGCTGCACCGTCAGGCTGCCGTCGTGCAGGTAGCTTTCCAGCAGCGTCGTGATCTCCAGCTCGCCCCGCGCCGACGGCTTGACCTGACGCGCGCGCGCAGGCGCTGTCCCGTCGAGGAAATAAAGCCCCGTGACCGCATAATTCGAGGGCGGCACTTCGGGCTTTTCGATGATCGAGCGCACGGTGCCATCCTCGGCAAAATCCACCACGCCATAGCGTTCGGGGTCGTGCACGCGATAGCCAAAGACGGTGCCGCCGGTCGCAAGTCTGTCGGCCTCGGCCAGTTGCTCGGGCAGGCCGTGACCGAAAAAGATGTTATCGCCCAGAACCATTGCGCTGGGAGCCCCGTCAAGGAACTCTTCGGCAAGGATATAGGCCTGTGCCAGCCCGTCGGGCGACGGCTGCGGGATATACGTCAGCTCAAGCCCCCACTGGCTGCCGTCGCCCAGCGTACGCTGGAACTGGTCCTGATCCTGCGGTGTGGTGATGACCGCGATCTCGCGAATCCCTGCAAGCATCAGAACCGACAGCGGGTAGTAAACCATCGGTTTATCGTAGATCGGCAGCAGCTGTTTCGAGACACCAATGGTGATCGGGTACAGTCGCGTGCCGGAGCCGCCGGCCAGAATAATGCCTTTGCGCGCCTTTGTGGGGGAGGATGTCATGCCAATATCTCACTTACAATTTGAGCCAGATCGGTTTCCCAATCGGGCGGGGTAATGCCGAATTCAGCTTCGAGAGTCGAACAATCGAGCCGGGAATTCAACGGCCGTTGGGCCGGTGTCGGGTACGCGCTGGTGGGAATTTCCGTCACAGCGACATCACGACCGGCGGCCGCGAAAGTCGCGCGGGCCAATCCCGCCCAGCTTGTCACCGGCGCGCCGGCGAAATGATAGGTGCCGCCCGTCTGCCCGTCGTGCAGCGCGCGGGCCATGACCATCAACGCATCCGCAATGGACCCCGCAGGCGTTGGCCCACCCATTTGATCCCTCACGACTTTGAGCGCATCGCTCGTCTCAGAAAGCCGCAGCATGGTTTTCACAAAGTTGGCGCTGTGGGGCGAGAACACCCAGGACGTGCGCAGAATGGCGTGCGTGCCACCCGCCGCGCGCACGGCGTCCTCTCCCGCGGCCTTGGTGCGGCCGTAGGCGCCCAGCGGCGCAATGGGATCGTCCACGCGCCACGGCGTCTCACCGCTGCCATCAAAGACATAGTCGGTCGAAACGTGCAAAAACGGCCGCCCTGCCGCAGCGCAGACACGCGCCATGGCGCCGGGCGCATCGGCGTTGACAATGTGCGCGAGGGCCTCGTCTTCCTCGGCTTTATCCACGGCGGTATAGGCGGCCGCATTGATGACCACATCGCTTGGGTGCGCCGCAATCGCCGCGGCGCAGGCAGCCGGATCGCTCAAATCGGCATCTTTGCGGGCAAGCGACGTGACGCCCGAATGACGCTTGAGCTCGGTTGCGACCTGCCCGGTGCTGCCGAAAATCAGAACCTTCATTGCGTCTGCCTTGTCCTTTGCGGCGTAGGGCGGCCGTCAGGGCCCGACGCAGGGTGCGAATTTGCGATCAACACGGGCTGACCTTCACCCTGCGGTATCAGGGCCGCAATCGCCGGGTCAAGCTGTCGGGCGCGCGGGCCGCCGTAATTTTTCCGCGACCCGGTAACAGCATCCGCCAGCCAGTAGCCCGGCGCATCGACATCGCAATCGCATAAATTCAAATCCAGATCTTGCGCCTGCCCCCCGAGAGCAAATCCCGAAAATTCAGGTACAGCTTTCCCGCTCCGCATCCGGACCGTCCAGACACCTGCGGGCAGGCTCATTTCTTGTCGACACCCAATCGCTGCCCCACCCCGTCGCGTGCCTGAAGCGCGCGCCACCAGTCCTCGTTGTCGAGATACCATTGCACGGTGCGGGCAAGCCCTTCCTCCACGGTGACGGATGGCTTCCAACCCAGTTCCGATATGATGCGGTTGGCGTCGATGGCATAGCGGGCATCGTGACCCGGCCGGTCGGTGACAAAGGTGATCAGATCCGCATAGCTTCCTTCGGCGCGCGGGCGCTTTTCGTCGAGGATCGCGCAGATCGTCTTGACCAGCTCGAGGTTGGTGCGCTCATTCTCTCCGCCGATATTGTAGGAGCGATTGAGCGCGCCCTTTTCCAGCACGCACAGCAAGGCATCGGCGTGATCCTCGACATAGAGCCAGTCGCGGATGTTGGAGCCGTCGCCGTAGATCGGCAGCGCCTTGTCGGCCAGCGCGTTCAGGATCACCACCGGGATCAGCTTTTCGGGGAAGTGATAGGGGCCGTAGTTATTGGAACAATTGGTCAGCACCACCGGCAGGCCGTATGTCTCGGCCCAGGCGCGCACCAGATGGTCACTTGCCGCCTTTGAGGCCGAATAGGGGCTGCGCGGATCATAGGGGGTCTCTTCGGTGAACATCCCCGTGGGACCAAGCGAGCCGAAAACCTCATCGGTCGAAATATGATGGAAACGGAAGCTGTCGGGCTTGCCCTGCGCGGTCCAGTAGGCGCGCGCGGCCTCAAGCAGCTGGTAGGTGCCGGTGATATTCGTCTCGATGAAATCACCCGGCCCGTCGATAGAGCGATCCACGTGGCTTTCAGCCGCGAGATGCATGATCGCATCGGGTTTGTGGGTGTCCAGCACCCGGTCCAGCGCGGCACGGTCGCGGATATCCGCCTGCTCGAACGCATACAGCGGGCTGTCCGCGACCTCGGCCACATTGTCCAGACAGGCGGCATAGGTCAGCGCATCAAGGTTCACGATCTCGTGACCGCGTGCAATCGCCAGACGCACCACCGCCGACCCGATAAAGCCTGCGCCGCCGGTGACCAGAATTTTCATGTTGGGGTTCCTTCGAAAATAAACGGTATCTCAATCTCGGACAGAAAAGGCGCCTTGCGGTCCTTGTCGGAAAGTACCGGATCAATGCCGTCCAACTGCCAGTCAATCCCGATGCCGGGATCGTCAAACCGCACTCCAGCGTCGCACTCCGGGGCATAGTAATCGGTGCATTTGTAAATGATCTCGGTATCCGGGGCACGGGTGGCAAAACCGTGCAGGAATCCTTCGGGGATCAGCAGTTGCTTGCCGTTATGGGCCGTCAGCTCGACACTGATCCACTGGCCGAACGTCGGGCTGCCGCGCCGGATGTCCACAGCCACGTCCAGAAGCGCTCCGCGCCCGCAGCGGATCAGCTTTGCCTGCGCAGAGGGCGGGCGCTGAAAATGAAGGCCGCGCACGGTGCCCACGGCGGCGGAGACCGAGTGATTATCCTGAACAAAATCAAAATCCAGCCCTGCGGCTTCCATGCGCGCGCGGTTCCAGCTTTCCGAGAAAAAGCCCCGGTCATCGCCGTGTCGCTGCGGCGTCAGGATGACGACACCCTGCAAGGCTGTGTGTTCGATCTGCATTCCCGCCGCACCCTGTAAAATCTTGCGTGCCCCTTCTTGCCAGAAAGTCGAGGAAATACAAGCCGTGCAGGGCCGACCACCGTGTCGGATTTGACTTGGCCCCGGAATTATGGGCACAGGGCAGAAACTGCCCACCCCAAGCAAAGGACACATCCGTGGCGCCTGACATGCCCTCCCCCCCATCGCGCGTCGTGGCCGTCGTGGTGACCTTCAACCGGCTGGACCAGTTGAAGGTCACGGTCGCGCGCCTGTTGGACGCAGCACGCACCGAAGGTTTGCAGCGTGTGGTCGTGATCGACAATGCCTCCACCGATGGCACGGCGGCCTGGCTGGACGCGCAAACCGCCGCGCAGGCGGCGGACGGCCCGCTGGTCGTACACCGGCGCGCGACAAACGGCGGAGGGGCTGCCGGCTTTGAGACCGGTATGCGCCTGAGCGCGGAGTGGTTTGACCCCGACTGGATGCTCGTGATGGATGATGACGCGCGCCCGGCGCCCGGCGCCATCACCGCGTTTCACGCAAGCGACCGGACGGGCGCGATGGCCTGGGCGGCGGCGGTCTATTTCCCCGCGGGCGGGATCTGCGACATGAATCGCCCGACGCTCAACCCGTTCTGGCACCGTGGCATGGTCACCCGCACGCTGCTGGGGATGCTGCGCGGGCGCGGGCGGGACGGGTTTCACCTTACCCAGCACGACTATGACGCGCGCGCCTACCGCGCGGTCGACAGCGGCTCTTTCGTGGGTCTGTTCGTGTCGCGCGCGGCGATTGAAACGGTGGGCTATCCAGACGGCTCGTTGTTTATCTACGGCGATGACGTCCTTTATTCACTGGCGATGCGGCAGGCAGGTGGCCAGATCCTTTTCGATCCCGCCATCCGGTTCGAGCATGATTTCACCACCATGACCGACGCGGATCAGCGGTTCAAACCGCTGTGGAAGACCTATTATCATTACCGCAACCTGCTGCTGGTCTACCGGCTGGCCTCGGGGCCTTGGTTTGCGTTGGTGCTGCCGCTGATGGTCGCAAAATGGACGCTCAAGGTGCGCTTTCACTCGGGCGAGCGCGGACAGTATCTGGCGCTTTTGGGCCGCGCGATCTGGCACGGGCTGATCCGGCGCACGCAGGTCGATCATGCGCAGGTGCTCGAATGGGCCGAGCCGAAATAGCGCCCTGCCCTACCGGTTCAGAATGATCCGGTGAAAGCGACCCAGAAGCACCACTCCGAAAAACAGGCACAGCCCCGAGACGACACAGACGTAGGGAATGCTGACGTAGCTGGCTTCATACGTGCTGTAGAACCCGCGCCGCATCAGCCCTGTCAGATGCAGCAACGGGTTCCACCATAGGATATCCTGAAGCGTTGTCGGCATATCCTCGTAGATGAAGAACGTCCCCGAAATAAAGAAAAGCGGGCGGTTGATGATGCTCCAAATCTGCATCCAGACATTGAAGAGGCCAAACAGCACACAATTGAGCGTACCGATCCCCAACCCAAGAAAGGCGGTCAGCATGACGGCCTCTGTGATCGCCCCCAGTTCCAATTGGGCGCGGGTGTCGGTAAAGATCAATAACCCCGTAAACAGCAGCGTCATCACCACGATATGCGTAAGCACCGCCAGCACGAAACGGGCGACAACCGCGTCCACCCATGTCACGGCCGGATAGAACAGCAGAGCGCGCGAAAAATTGATGCAGCGTCCGATGTCACCTGCGAGCTGCTGATACATCGCAAACAGCAAGAACGCGGTCGCAAAGAACAGAACAAAGCTGGTGCCCAGCGACGGCGTGCGGATCAGCAGTGACATGCCGAACCCCAGCACGATGATCCCGCCCAAAGGCTCCAGCACGGCCCATGCATAGCCCCCCGGTGAGCGGCCGTAGCGCGTGGCCATTTCGCGCAGGATCAACGCCGACACCGAACGGGCCGTGGCAAAACTGCGGTCGGAACCGTGGGCGATCTGTGTCTCCTGCGCGCGGGGAATGGACATTGCTAAAGTGTTCCGATGCTGGCAATTCCAGATGCAGTATGTAAAAGCTGCGGGTGAAGTTCAAATCATCCTTCTGGATAAAGAATGAATGACATAACCCCTAAAGCCAGTCCCGCACCGGAGCAAGTCGGCCAGCAGCAGGAAAAACCTGCCGCATCACAGGCCCCGGCGCAGCCCGCTGCGACCGGACCAGCCGCGGCGCCCAAAGCTGCGCCGATGCCGAAACCCGCGCGCCAGCGCCCGCCGGTCCGGGCAGCGCGGTTCCGGCGGCGTCATCTGGGGCTGGGCCTGTCGTTCGTGCTGATCGTGCTGGTGCCGCTGACGGTGGTCGTGTTCTACCTTCTGGCGGTGGCAAAAGATCAATACAGCTCGCTCACCGGGTTCACCGTGCGTCAGGAGGAAGGCGGCAGCGCCTCGTCACTCTTGGGCGGACTCGCCAGTCTTACCGGGGTTTCGGGGTCTTCTGACGGCGATATCCTGTATGAATTCATCCTCAGCCAGGCTCTGATTCAGCAGATTGATACCAATATCGGACTGCGCGACCACTACGGCGCCTATTGGTCCGAGGATCCGGTGTTCGCGCTCAGCCCCGACGCCAGTATCGAGGACCTTGAAAGCTATTGGAGCCGCATCGTGCGGGTGTCCTACGATCAAAGCTCCGGGTTGATCGAGATGCGCGTGCTCGCCTTTACCCCCGAAAAGGCGCAGGCCGTTGCACAGGAAGTGCTCCGCCTGAGCCAGGACATGATCAACGCGCTCAACGAACAGGCGCGCGATGATGCGATGCGCTACGCCCGCAGCGATCTCGAAGAAGCGGTGGCCCGGCTCAAGACCGCGCGCGAGGGGCTGACGACGTTCCGGTCGTCGAACCGCATCGTGGATCCTGAATCCGACATCCAGGGCCGCATGGGCGTGATGAACAACCTGCAACAGCAACTCGCCGAAGCGCTGATCGAACTGGACCTGCTGGGCACCACTATCAGCGAAAATGACCCGCGTTTGCGGCAAGCCCAGCGCCTGATCGAGGTGATCCGCGAGCGCATCGCCTCGGAACGCGAGCAATTGTCGAGCTCTGGCACGGAGCTGGGCGGCACGGGCGATGACTACCCCGCCCTTATCGCGGAATACGAAGGGCTGGTGGTTGATCGCGAATTCGCCGAGGAAAACTACCGCGCGGCACTGGCGGCGCTCGATCTCGCGCGCGCGAACGCGCAACGTCAAAGCCGCTATCTCGCCACCTTCATCCAGCCCACCCTGGCACAGACCAGCGAATACCCCCGTTCCGCGATGATCGCGGGCATGACGGCGCTTTTCCTGATGCTGTTCTGGTCGATCATGGCACTGGTCTATTACTCGATCCGTGACCGCAGCTAAGGCATCGGCGCGATGATCCGCTTTGAAAACCTCAGCAAGAGCTATTGGGTGCAGGGCACGCAAAAGGTGGTCATCGACCGGCTGAACACTGAATTGCCCACCGGCAAATCGCTCGCCCTTCTGGGGTTGAACGGGGCGGGGAAATCGACGCTGATGCAGCTGATCGCGGGCACCCTGCGCGCCGATAGCGGGCGCGTGGTCTCGGACGGGTCGATCTCATGGCCGGTGGGGTTTGGTGGATCGTTTCACCCCGATCTGACCGGCGCCCAGAACGTGCGGTTCATCGCGCGCATCTACGGGGTGGATACCGATGAGCTGGTCGCCTTTGTCGAGGATTTTGCCGAACTGGGCAAACATTTCAACATGCCCGTGCGCAGCTATTCATCGGGGATGAAATCGCGGCTGACCTTCGGGGCTTCCTTCGGTATCCGGTTTGACACCTATCTGGTTGATGAGGTCACCGCCGTCGGTGATGCCGCCTTCCGCCGCAAGAGCCAAGCGCTCTTCAAGGAACGGATGGAGACATCGAGCGCCATCCTCGTCACGCATGAAATGGGACAGGTGCGCAGTTTTTGCGATTCCGGCATTTTGCTGCACAGAGGCCATCTGACCTATTTCGAGGACGTTGAAGAGGCGATCGAGGCGCATATGGAGGTCGTCAACGACCGCTAGCGCCACCCGTTTTCGGGTGCTTGAACTCGGGCCGCATTGCTTTCATAAAGCAATCCGCTGCTGACAGTATTGGTACACGAGGGCGCGAGGATACGCGCGGGATACAGGTAAGATGAAACGGTTTGTTATTCTCGGGCTGCCGCGCAGCGGATCGACCTATCTGATGACCCTGCTCAACGCCCATCGCGACGTGATCTGTACGGGCGAGCAGTTCAACCCCTACGCCGTCATCTCTGACGGTCCGCCCGACGACAGCCACGACGCTGTGATGGGCCGCGACCGAGACCCCGTCGCGCATATGAAAGCGGTTTTCGATCAGGCAGAGATCAAGGGTGTCGCCTGCGGCGGCTTCAAGTACATGATCGGCCACAACATCAAGATCCTTCAGGAGATAGCCTCCGACCCTGAGATCGCGATCATCAATATCTGGCGGGAGAACAAGCTGGCGCAGGTGTCTTCGCTGATCAAGGCCGCGAACAACAAGAAATGGGCGCAGACCAAGGCCGACGACCACGTCACCCGCAAGATCGTGGCGACCCCGCGCCAGATCAGCCATCGCTGGCACGAATACGCGACGTTCGATCACCTCATTGCCATGTGGCTCGACGGGCTGCCCAATCCCAAGGTCCGGTTTGAATACCGCGAGATGTTCCGCGACGGGTTCGAGGACGGATTGTGCGATTTTCTTGGCGTTGCCCGCCAGAAACGGCTGAAAAGCCCGCTGGTCAAGCAATCGAGCAATGCCATCCTCGATCGGTTCGAGGATCCCAATCCGATCCGCTATTATTTCACGCAGGCCGGGCTGGCCCATTGGCTGGAAGACGAGCTGTGAGCCGCCCGCTGCGGGTCCTCTATTACAATTGGGTCGACTATCTCGATGCCGAAGGGCGCGGCGGCGGGGTTACGCTGTACCAGCGCAACGTGATGAATGCACTGGCGGGCGATGCGTCCGTCGAGGCGACGTTCGTCTCGGCGGGGCTGTCATACGATGTGCCCGCCCGCGCCCCCCGGTGGGAGCCGGTGCGCCACGGCCCCCGCGCCGACCGGGACCGCCGGTACGAAATCGTGAATTCCGGCGTTCTCGCCCATAGCCATCTCAGCTTTGGCGATCCGGCGCAGGTCTCGCATCCCGCTACACGGGACGTGTTTTTCGACTTTGTCGCCCGCACCGGCCCCTACGACGTGATCCATTTCAACAACCTCGAAGGGCTGCCCGCCGACGTGCTGAGCGTCAAGCAGCGGCACCCCGAGACCAAGATCGTCTTTGCCCTGCACAACTACTACCCGATCTGTCCGCAGGTGAACCTGTGGTACGCAGAGCGCGAAACCTGCGAGGATTTCGAGGGCGGTGCGCGCTGTGTCGGTTGCCTCACCCACCAGCATGACGCGCGGGTGATGCGGATTGCGAATGGCGTGTCGTACCGGCTGCGCTGCGCCGGACTGGAACCCGGCACCCGGACCTATGATGGTGCCTTTCGCGCGATCATCTGGAGCGGCGGACGCCTGTTGCGCGCCAAGCGCTGGCTGGGCGGTCAGCGGCGCGATGTCGCCAAACCGCCCGTGCTGTCAGCGGAGCAGGCGCGCGCCAGTGCCGCGAGCTTTGCCGCGCGACGCCGCGAGATGATCGCGCTGATCAACGAAAATTGCGATCATGTGCTGTGTGTCTCGGACGCCGTGAGGGTGCTGGCGGAAAACTACGGCATCGCGCCGCTGCTGACCACGACGAGCTATATCGGCACCCAAGCCGCCGAGATGTTTGCACAAACGCAGCCCGACGACACGGCCCTTGGCAAACCGACCTTGACGCTGGGCTATCTGGGCTACATGCGCCGGGATAAAGGGTTCTATTTCCTGCTCGACGCGCTTGAGGCGTTGCCGCCGCAAATCGCCACGCGTCTGCGCATCGTCATCGCAGCGCGCACCGTGGACCGCGCCACGCTCGCGCGCGTTATGCGGCTGGGCGATCATCTGGCCGAGGTCGTCCATCACGACGGCTACACCCACAACGACCTTGACACCATATTGGCGCCCGTGGATGTCGGCGTGGTGCCGGTGCTTTGGCATGACAACCTGCCACAGGTCGCCATCGAGATGCACGCGCGCCACATCCCGTTGCTGACCTCGGATATGGGCGGCGCGCAGGAGCTTGGCGGCGATACGCAAATGATATTCACCGCAGGGGATCCGGCGGATTTCGAACGCGCCATTGCGCGGCTTTTGCAGGGCGATGTCGATACGGCAAGCTATTGGCACGGCGCCATGCCTCCGGTCACGATGCCCGCGCATGTGGATCAATTGCTGGATCTTTACCGCAGCGACTAGGGCGCCAGCCTGCGTTTGACAAAGGGCACGTCGGCCCAGGGGAGCGACAGATCCTTGTCAAAGATCACGTCGCGGCCTTCGGATGCCATCGCAAGATATTTACGGTACTCTTCGGCGTCGTTGAAATGCTGGCCGCGCTGCACCTCCGCCTGCGCCTTGCGCCGGAAATCAGCGTTGTATTTGAAATGCGCGAGGATCAGTTCGCGCCGCGCCAGCCGCACGTCGCCCACAAAATGCAGCCCCGCCGAGAGGCGCATGCCAGGATGGTAGCGTAGCAGCGCAAGTTTCTGCGCCACAAAGAGATTGGGCCGTGCACCCGGGATCAGACGGTGCCGCAGCGCCGAGGTCCAGCAGGGCTGACTGCTGTTGGGCCCCTGACCGACGGTGGCCCGTACAAAAGGCACCCGATCGGCAAATCCCGCCTGATCAAACGGGCTGGCGCCAACAAAATCGGCGCGAGAGAGCGATCCTTCGGGGTACATATCCAGCATGAAACACCGCACGGCATCGGCCTCCGCGAATTCAGGCCGGGCCAACAGATCGGGCAAGGTCTGCGTCTGCCGGGCCTGCCAGACCAACAGCTCATCCGCGTCCGCCACCAGTGACCATTTGCCAGCGCGGTAGGCGCCCAGCAGTGCCTGTTGCCACGCCACGCCGTAGTGCGACGCGCTGTAGTCGGTATCGACCGAGAAAAGTGCCACATCCGCCTGTCCAGCCAGATACTCAAGCGTCCCGTCGTCAGAGCCGTTGTCCGCGATCAGGAACGCCGTAACCCCGAGGCGGCGGTAGTGGTCCAGGAACTGCGGCAGCATGAACATTTCGTTGCGCATGCAGGCCACGACGGCGACGGGCGCGCGCTGGGCGGCCACGACGCGTGCGGTATCGCTGACCAACTCCAACGCGTTGCTGTTATGGCCCAGCGCCACATCCTGAAACCCCGGCCAGATCTTCGACGGCAACAGCGCGGGGGTATCAAGGCGGGCCTGCGCACTTGCCTGATCGTGATGGGTATCAAGATGCACCAGTTGCAGCGGCGCCGACGCGCTGGCGTGGAAGCTGTTGAGCCACGACGCCACGGGGAGCGCATCACTCCAGCTGCGCCGCCGGATCGACACACGGTAGTCTTCGGACGCCACATGTATCCCGCGCATCGCCAGCAGATCGCCAAGCATCTTGTCTTCCATGAAGGACACGTCGATCAACGCGCGACCTTCCGGCGTCGCCGCTGCATCAAGGGCCGCCTGCATGGCAGTCCGGCTGAGCGTATAGCCCGACCCGCCGTCGGCGTATTCCGATGGCTCCGGCGATTTATCCAGCGTCAGTCGACCGCGCGCGGTCGCGGATTTTCCCTGATGCCAGATACGATCCGTCTGCCCATGCAAACGGTGCAAGCGGCGACCGTAGTAGTCGAATTTAGCGTAGCTGAGCGTGCCGAAGAAAAGCGCTGCATTGAGAAAGCAATCATCGTCGATCTTGAGCATACGCCCGTAGCGGGTGTTTTGCGTGACCCAGGCGAGGGTGGCGAGTGTCTTTTGCGGCAACCCTTCGTAATCGTCAGGCGCGTCGAGGTGTACGACATCGCCGCGGCGGGTCCCGTCCCCGTCGCCCACGACGATCACATAGGGAATGCCCAGCGCGCGCAGCGTGGTCAACCAGCCGGCCCGCAGGGCCGGGATACGGGTGTCGAGATAGCGCGCACAGGAAAACACCGTGACGATGGTATCGAACGGCTGCGCCACGCCTTCGACCTCCGCACTCGCCGGAAGCTCGCCCGTGGGGATCTGCAAAAAACCGTCCAGCAATTCCGCAATCCAGGCGGGTGGATCCGTCCGGTCGCGCAGTCGGCGCAGCGGGGCCACCACGGCAGGGCTGCAGCGCCACTCACGTCCGTCCAACGCGCGCGCCTCGCGCTGGAACCAGTCGCACAGCGCGCGGGCGGCGCTCTCATCCGGTGCGGCGTCGATCAGCGCCAGCGCCATGCCCATCCCCAGATGATGGGCGTCGGCGCCTGTCAGGGGTGCCAGCGCCTGCGTCAGACTGTCGTGCCCTTCACATCCGCCGCGCAACCATGCCTGCGCGCAGCGGCTTGCGGTCTGTTGCTGGGCCAGATCCGGCGCCTGCGGCGTCTCCGGGTAGAGCGGTGGCAGCGCGGCGCGCACACGCGTCGCCTGCGCTGGCGTGGGGGGCGGGCTTCCGGGTCGCGCAAGCGCGCGCAGCACCTCGCGCTCACTTTGCGTCTCCTCCGGGGCCTCCGTGTCGAGGGGGTACAATTCGCGGCGAAGTCGCGGGGCATCAGCGTTTCCGGCGCGTTCAAACAGCCCAAGCGCTGACAGACGGTCGCCAGGATCCGCGGCATCATCGTGCAGGCAGGTGAAGGCATCGCGCGCGCGCCACATGTCGTCGGGCAGATCGGACACCGGTGCCAAATCCTCCCAGAACACCCGCGACAGCCCGTAAACCTCAACGCACAGCGCCGCCGCCTGTGCCCGCAACGGCTCGGGCAGATGCGCGCCATCGCGGATGACCGCAGCGGCGGTGCGGGTCAGTTCACGGCATTGCGCACGGTCCCAATAGTCGGACGCACGGGCGCGCAGCAGCGTGGCAAAGCTATCCAGCACGGCACGGGCGGTCTCAAGCCGCGTGTCGCGGCGCGTCAGAACATGCCGCACCGCCCAGGCAATTGCGGGCGTCACCAGCCAGTCGTTGCCTGCCGGTTCCAGCTTTTGCAACGTCGCGATCAGCGTGTCTTCGTCGTGCTCCGCCGCCAAAAAGGGAAGTGCTGCCGAAAGGCTCCAGCGATCCGGCGGAATGTCGAGCGGGAAGAGATCACGCGCGCGTGCCAGCGCGTGCAACCCCGCGAAATCCCGCTCCCGAGCGCAAAAATACTCTGTCAGCGCCAGAAACAGCGGCTGCGCGGCGAGCGGCGAAACCTGCATCATGGCGGCCACCGTCAGCGCATCGGGACGCGTGTGGGCCGGACCGCTCTGGCTTTGCGCAAGACGTGCGACGGCGATATCGACCTGTGTGCGGACCGGATCATCGGGCGCAGGCGGCGGCGGGGGATTCGCTTCGGGAGGGGTAGCGAGAAACGGCAGCGCCCCATAGAATTGCGCGATACGTCCCAGATGGCGCTGTGCCTGTGAGCTCAGGACGGTATGGATTTCCGCGTGGCGCACGTGCTCCAGCACACTCAGGCACATGGTACTGTCGGTCACCGCAAGCGGGGTGCACAACAGCGCCTCGATCCGCTGGGCCAGCCGCTCGCGGGTCAGGGCAAGGGTGCCGCCCGCATGGGTCAGCGTCAGCGCGCCGCCGGGAGGCACGTCCCGCCACATCGGCGCGGGAAGCGGTGCGGCCCGTGTATCGCCCGGAGCGTCAAGCATCGGTACGTCGGTCTGCCCGGGCTGCGCCGCGACCCTGCCCACGTCAGCACCCGCACGCAGCATCAGGCGGGGGTCGAGCATCAACGACCCGCCCGGCGGGATCTGCGGGATGACATGATGCGCCACAACGTGCCCTTCGAGGGTAAAACCCGCGATCCGCGCGAGGTCGGCGAAGCCATCGCGGGCCCGCACGCTTCGGGCGCCGAAGTCGAATACCGTCCGATCATTGATTTTCGCCCGAACGCGCGGCGGGGTGAAATGCAGCGTCACGGTCACGGCAGATCCCGTATCACCGAGTGGCGCGCGGCGCTCCGTCCGCCAATGCCCCCCCTCGATCTGGTCGTTGCACACGACAAGCCCCTCGTCCCGCCGCAGTGACAGATGAAACAGGACCCTGTGGCTGTCCTTTGCGTAAAAATGGATATTTGCGAAGGGTTGCGTGTGCAGCATCGCCTGAAATTGCACGATTCCCGCAGCAGTCGGCGCAAAGGGATGCAGGTCCGGCGGCGGCAACGGAACAGTGCGCCCGCGCGCCGGGACAAACACTTCCGGCGGACCGACGGGCACCGGACGGCGTAGCAGAACCGAAGCCGGGTCCATCAGCCGCGACAGGCGTGGTCCGACCAGCGGATCCAACCCCGCAGGCTGTGGCGCACCATAGCCCAGGCGCGCCGACAGCGCCGCAGCGCCGGCGACCATCGAAAGGCGCGCCAACCGCCCCGACGGTTTACCAAAGTAGACCTGCTCGCGCAGCGCACGGGCAAACAGGCGTCTTTGCCAGCCGGGCGGCAGGGCTATGTCGCGCAGATGGGTCGATACGGTCGCCAGCAACGCCGCATGAGATTGCCGCAAGTCGGCGGCACCTTGCGGCACGTGCCAGCGCAAGAAGCCACCAGCGCGCATTTCGACCGTTACGAGAGCCTGCGCGATGTAGACCGAGCGCCGCGCCCGCAGCGCCGCAATGAGACTGAGCGCCCAGTCAGCCCGCGCACCCTGCGTGAAGCCTGCGCCAACTTCCTGTAGAAATCCGCGCCGAAAGACCTTTGCCGAGCAATGCGCCTCAATCCCAAGTGCCTGCATCGGGGTCACGGTGATGGCACCATACGCAAGCGTATCTTGCGGCCATAGGTTCATGTCGTGCATGCCGTTATGGCCGCTGACCTCGCCCGTCGCGGCGTCGTGCAGACGCATCTGCCCCATGCCAAAATCGCCGTCCGCGTGCAGCATCGCCTCGACACTGTCATGCAGCGCCCATGGCAACGCAGCATCCCCGGCAAGGTGGAAAATCACGTAGCGACCGCGCGCTTTTTCAAGGCCGTGGTTGAACGCACGACCGATGCCGGGATGCGGCGCCGTCAGGGCGCGCCAGTGCGGCGCCATCGCGATGTCCGCCTGTGCAAGCGCGCGGGACGCGGCGGCGTCATGACAGATCAAGAGCACTTCGTGGGCGGGGCTTGTCTGACCGCGCAGCGCCTCAAGACTGCGCGACAGTCCCTCCAGATCGGTGCCATCCCATTCCAGCACAACACTCAAGGGCAGAATGCCCGCCATCTCCAGCGCCCAAGCGCGGCCGATATCGCGGTCCCATTCGGGCGAATAGTCAAGGCCGCGCGCGGCCAGAAAATCCCGCGCGGCAGCCGCGAAACGGGTCCGGCGGTCAGGATCGGCCAGAATTGTGCTCCGCTCGAACACCAGACGGCTGGCAATACGCGCAAGCGCCTCGCGCGCGCCTGTGTGCGGTCCGGCCTCAAAGATCCGCTGCATCTCTGCCAGCACATCGAATTGCTCGAACACCCGTTCGCTATCGGCGCCCGTGATCTGGCCCTCCCGCCCCCGCGTCTGGATATAAAGCGCCTCGGGCAGGTGAACGATATGATCGGTGCGCGCGGCGGCACGGTGGAAAAATCCGTGATCCTCGAACCATGTACCTTCGTCGAACCGCAGCCCGTCGATCAGGGAGCGGCGGTAAAGCTTGTTCCACGCGGAGGGGAAATGTTTGATGACATCCGACCATTCCGCGAAGGCATACCGCCGGGCGGTTATGTGCTGTGTCAGATCACTTGCGCCGTGAATCGCTGAATGCGCGTGCCCCGTCCCATCGGCAAAGTTCGATTGAACGGCACAGGCGACCCAATCGCCGCCGACCTCTTGCAGCGCGTGCCACAGCCGCATCAGATAATCGGGCATTACCCGGTCATCGCTGTCGACAAAGGCGATGAATTCACCCGCAACCGCCTCCAGCCCCGTATTGCGCGCACCGCTCAAACCCCGGTTCTGTTGCCGGATGAGCCGGAAGCGCGGATCATCTTCGGCGGCCCGTGCCGCAAGCTCTCCGCTGCCGTCGGTCGATCCGTCGTCGACCATGATGACTTCAAAGCTTTGCCACGTCTGGTCGCGCAGGCTCTGGACGCAGGCTGCGACATGCTCCGCGACATTGTAGATCGGAACAATCACACTGATGAGCGGCTGCCCCAGCCCGGGTGTGTCATCGGTCGTTGCCGGAGATTGATCGCGTGAGGGGCGGGTCATACCGGTGTTGTTTCGCAACTTGCGCAGCAGGTAAAGGGCGCATGGCGCACCCATCCCTTTTGCGGGCCGCCGAGCGGGTGTCGACGGCTTGCCCCCGTGCGGGCGGGGTGGTACCTGCGGGGCGGAGAAACGGCAGATCAAAAAAGGTAGGTCTCGTGAGCGATCCCTATGTCATCTGGACCATGCGGCGCACCGGCGGCACCACTCTTGCCACGCTCCTCAGCCTGCTTTCAGAGCATCCGCGCGTGCAGCACGAGCCCTTCAACAAAGGTCGCAAATTCGGCGATGTCTATCCGGCCTTTTTAGAAACAGGGGATACGACGGCGCTGCGCGGCACGCTGCTGGACCTGCTCGCCGACCGTCCGGTGATCAAACATTGCCATGAACTGATGAACCACGCCTTCAACAGCACGTTGATGCAGGTCACGACTGAGCTTGGCTACCGTCACATCGTCCTGGACCGGCGGTCCGAAACAGATCGGCTCCTGTCGCTCGAACTGGCGCAGCTTACGGGCGCATGGGGGGGCGATGCCGCGGCAAAGCTATACCCGGCAATCGAGGCGGGCGAGGTGACGCTGGACCCGATCAACATGAAGCACGCAAGCTACCAGATGGAGTTGTGCCAGACCCGTCGCGCCCAGTTGGCTGCGATGACAGCCCAGGCTGACCCTGCCCCTTTTGTCATCTACTTCGAGGATGTCTACACCGACCCTGAACGCGGACGCGCCCTGATCGAACGCCTGCTTGCGTTTCTGGGCATCGATCCGCAGGCACATCCCGACTACGAAAATCTGATGGAGGATGCGTTGCTGCGGCGTGGCCAGAACTCGTTCCGGATTGCAACAGCCGTTCCGGGGTTCGCGAAGGACCGAGCGCGTCTGCAAGCCATGGAGGCAAAAAAGCCAAAGATTTTTGTGTCGTCATGAAGCAGAAACAACCCGGCCAGATGTTCGAAAAAGCGAGTAAGGATTACCCCCATTGACAACAGGTAGGCAGACGTTCGACTAGTGGCCACGCTTGCTCTTCAGAGCGCTACAGCAAGATTTTCCAACAGCACGACATTTTGTGATAGTACTTATTTCCAGAACGAGGACCGAATTATGTCCCAAAACCAGATACCAGAGCTCGTCGACGTTGCACGCTTTACCGACGCGCGCGGCCAGCTTGGGGTTGTAGAAGCCGCGGGCCTCCCTTTCGAGATCAAGCGTGTCTATTACCTTTTTGACGTCCCGATCGGGGCCGTGCGCGGTGAGCACGGGCACAAGAAACTGCAGCAGTTCATGATTTGTATGAACGGCAGCTGCGAGGTGACCTTCAACGATGGCGTCGCCCAGCACAAGTTCACGCTTGAAAACCCCAGCCAGGGTATTCTTGTGCCGCCGGGTCTTTGGCGCAGTATTCGGTTCACCAAACCCGATTCAGTGTTGTGTGTCTTTGCCTCGCACCCCTATGAGAAAGAGGACTACCTGTACTCCTACGAAGATTTTCTCACCTGGGTCAAAGAAGAGAAGGACGCCGCCCCATGAAGTATTCATTTCTGGACGTCGGTTTCACCTACCGCACCCTCAAGGATGATCTGGACGCCGCCTATCACGGCCTGATGGACAGCGGGATGTATATCGGTGGCGATGCGGTGGCCCGGTTCGAAGCGGAGTTTGCGGAGTATTGCGGCGCCAAGCACTGCATCGGCGTCGGCAATGGTCTGGATGCGCTAGTCCTGACAATGCGCGCCTACGGGATCGGCGCGGGTGATGAGGTGATCGTGCCCGCCAACACCTTTATCGCGACATGGCTCGCCGTCGCGCAGGTCGGTGCAACGCCTGTCCCGGTAGACGCTGATCCCGCGACGATGAACATTGACCTTGATCTGGTGCCCGACGCGATTACTGCCCAGACCCGCGCGATCATGCCTGTGCATCTGTACGGACAGCCCGTGGCCTGCGAGGGGCTGCGCGCGCTGGCGCGGACCCACGACCTCAAGATCATCGAGGACGCGGCACAGGCGCACGGGGCACGCGACGGCAACCGCCGCGCGGGGCAGTTGGGCGATGTGGCCGGTTTCAGCTTTTACCCCGGCAAGAACCTTGGCGCCTTTGGCGACGGCGGGGCGATCGTGACCGACGACGACGCCCTCGCAAAATCCGTTCGGATCCTCGGCAACTATGGCTCTGAGGTGAAATATCAGCACGATCATGTAGGCTATAATTCCCGCCTTGATCCGTTGCAGGCCGCACTGCTGTCGGTAAAGCTGGCCAAGATGGACGAATGGAGCACCCGACGCAGCGAAATCGCCGACGTCTACCAAAGCGCGCTGGCCGGCACATCGGGACTGACCTTGCCGGTTGTCGCGGATGGGGTCCACTCGGCCTGGCATCTCTACGTGGTGCGCACCGAGGACCGCGCGGCGTTGCAATCGGCGCTTGCCGAGCGGGGTGTCGCAAGCGCGATGCACTATCCCATCGCCAATCACAAAAGCGGCGCGTTCGAAGAAGAGTTCGGGCATATGTCTTTCCCGGTCACCGAAGAGATCTGCCGCACCTGTCTCAGCCTGCCCATCGGCCCGCATCTGAGTGTCGAACAGGCCCATGAGATCGCGGGACACGTGAAAGACGCCACCCGCAGTCTCGCTTGAGCCGCAAAGGCACAAAAGCCATGAATTCAGTCCCCGAAATCCTGCACCCCGATACGCCGCAATCGCTGGAGATCGCGCCACAGATCAAAGAGGTCGAGCACGCGCTTGCCGCGGCGGACTGGCCGCACGCGCTCGAACGGCTGATGACGCTTGCAAAAGCGCAGGTCGTGCTGAAGGCCCATGAAGCGGGCGTATTTCTGGAAGATATCGACCCGCTGTGCGCCCGCATGGCAGAAGGGATCGACCCAGATCATCCACTGCCGGAGGATCCGATCGGGTTTGACCGGGCCACGAATCTCTACCTCGTCACGGAGATCTACCACGCCGGCGGGCACCGCAAGCTGGTCGAGCAGATCATCGCCGCCCGCCCCAAGGAGCGTCATGTCGTGCTCTTTACAGGCATGCTGGAGAACAGCCGCGGCTTTGGCATGGAGGCCATTGTCGAAGCCGGCGGCTTTCCGATCTATCCAGATCCGGCGCTGGATCATTTCGACCGGCTGTTATGGCTGCGCGAAAAACTGGCGTGCTTTGCCGCCCAGCGTCTCTTCGTGCTGCATCACCCTGAGGATGTGATCGCCGCGGTGGCCCTTGCAGGCGTGAAGGACAAATTCGGCCCGCGCGCCTATGTGGTGCACCACGCCGATACGGTCGCAAGCGTGGGCGTTGATCTGCCCGAGGCCACGCATCTGGCAATTCGCGCAGAGCAGAAACAGCAGATCGCGGCGCTGCGCCCGCAAATGGCCGTGCACATGCTGCCGCTCGTCTACGCGCCAAATCTCGTTCGGCCCAAGATCCCGGCGGAAATCCTTGAACGGATCGCCGCCGAGGACCACGATTTCATGCAGACCGGCATGCTGACAACCGCGACCTGCGGCGGGATGCATAAATTTCACGGTACGGGAGAGTTGAGCCTGCCAAAGGTGCTCGCGCGGATCCTGCTGACCACCCGTGGCCGCCACGTGCATATCGGCGCGATCAGCGACGCGATGCGCGACGAGATCTATCAGGTGATCGATCAGACCGGAGATGACCGCGAACGGCTGGAACTGGTTGGCGAGGTAACGTCGGTTGCGCAGACGCTGGTGGAGCGCGACGTGGACCTGTTTCTGACGTCCTTTCCCTCCGGTGGTGGGCTCACCGTGGTTGAGGCCGCCTATGCCGGGATGCCCATCGCCGTCTACGGCGGTGCGGGCGACGATGTCGGTCGGTATATCGCTGGCTTGACCCATGCACCCGACGACGTTCTGGTCTGGGAGAACGTGCCGGAACTGGAAGAATCACTGCGCGGGTTCTGGCAGAAGGGCGGCAGGAAGCGGCTGCGCGAAATGTCGGCCTCGGCGCGCAAATGGTTCAACCGTGGTCACTCATGGAAACGGTATCAGGGCCGCCTCAACGCGCTGGTCCGCGCCGTCGAAGAACCGCGCCGTACGGCGCTGGATATGTCACGCCGGCGCGTCGCAGAGACTTTTGTGGATCGTGCGTACTACGAGCGTAAAAATCCCGACGTTGTAGAGGCGGGATTGAACCCGGTCGATCATTTCGTCTCGCACGGGGAGCGTCGTCTGCGTCCCGTCAACCCACTGTTCGATGCAAAGTATTACCTTCAGCAGCTCGATCCTTCGGCTCGTGCGGCGGCCGAGAACAACCCGCTGACGCATTATGTGATGCGCGGCGAGGCATGCGGGTACAAGCCGCATCCGCTTTTTGATCCTGCCTATTGCCGGGCGCAGCTTGAAAACGCAGGACTCTGGTCGCCACTGACCGGTGATCCTGTTGAGGACAGCGTCCTGCGGCGGTACGTCGAGCTGGATGCACGGGTCGCGCCGCATATGTTCTTTGATCCGGACCACTACCTGCGCGCGACCGACGATCTTCCAACCGGAGAAAGCGCGCTCGCCAATTTCCTGCGTGTCGGCGCGGTTTCTGGACTCAGCCCGCATCCGCTTATTGATCCGACATTTCTGGAACGCACCCACGGCAGCTTTGCCAAAGCTTTCCCCGGCTACCTGACCCAGACGGTGCCCTCTGCGAGCGAGCCGCGCCCGAACATTCTGTTTTCGCCTTCAGGGTTTGCGCAGGACCGGCTCAACCACTATGCCAAGGCGGCGCCGAACCTGCTATGGGCCCATTTGATCGAAGGGAATCTCGGCGAATGTGATCCGCACACGCTGATCAACGTTCGCCATATCGAAAAGCAACGCCCGGGCACATTGGTTTCTGCCCGCGCGGCCCTGTATGATCTGGCCCTCAACCGGCTGTTGGTGGACACTCACCCGTTGGTGCAACGCACGCATCTGTTGCGGCAGGCGCCCTACGCCGAGACGCTCAAAATCAGTCTTACCCAGTACTTCATGGAAAACAGCGTCAGCCATAATCTCGACCCGCATCCGCTGTTCTCCACACAGTACTATCTTTACAACAACCCGGATCTGAAGGCGCTGACCATCAGCCCGCTTGAGCATTTCATCCAGAACGGGGAAAGCGAAGGGCGGATGCCGCATCCGGCATTCGACAGTGCCGGCTATTATCACAGATACCTTCGCGGGACCGACAGCAGCTCCTCGTTGCTTGACTACCTGTCCCACAAAGCAGGGCAGTTCCTGCCCAGCCCGCACCTGGAGAGCGGGCAGGCTCATCTGGCGGGCAAAATGGCCGTGGGCCTGTTCGAGGTCGGCAGTGACCGTGCTGCGGCAGACATGCTTTCGGCGTCCATCCACCCGGATACGATTGCGGCGCATCCTACCCTGACGTCGGGCACACGCACCCTTTGTATTACCGACGCCGAAGCCTGCGAGGTGCAGGAAGTCCACCCCGCAGAACAAGTTCTGGTGAACCGGCCTTCTGTCGTCTCACAGGCGCATATCGCCCCGCCGATCGGCACGTACACGGCCCCGGCGGCGACTGCCGCAGTCTACCGCGATGCGAGCCTGATGCCCGGCAACGACGGATTCGTCGCGCGCAGCGGTGTCTGGGTCGATCACGGTCTGGACGGGTTCGATCCGCAAACGATGCAGATCAAGAAGCACGGCGCCGTCGCAGCCGTCTCCGGCGGCAAGGTGTTGCTGCGTGGATTTGACGGCGGTGGCACAGTGCCTTCGGGCATCCTGGCCACGGGCACCTACAGCGGGAACTATTTCAACTTCCTGCTAGAGGTGCTGCCAAGGGTTCTGCTGGCCGCTGAAATTGCGCCCGAGGGAACGCCGATCCTTGCCGATGCAGGCCTGCCCGAACAGCACTATCAGGCGCTGCGCCTCTATCTGCCGCGTAATCCGGTCCTGCGGTTCGCCCGTCACACGGCGGTACGGGTCGGCAGATTGTACGTGGGCAGCATGCCCAACGTCATTCACGACGCACTCAATCAAGACCTGCCTCCGGTCGGTACTGCCCGCTTTCACCCGGCGATCATCGAACGGCTGTCCCGTCCCGGCAGCAGCCAGGACCATACCGCGAGCGGCGGCCGGCTTTTCCTTGAGCGTAACGGGCTGATGCGCAACATGCACAACGCGCCCGAGATCTCCGCTGCGCTTAAGGAGCGCGGTTTCGACAGCGTGACTTGCGAACGGATGACATTCTCCGATCAGGTAAGCGTCTTTTCGCAGGCCGGTGGCGGCATTGTCGGACAGGGCGGGGCACATTTCGCCAACATGCTCTTTTCGCCAAAGGGGACGCGCGTGTTTGCGCTCTTCTCGAATGCACCGGGGACCGACCTTTATGTATTGAGCACCCTCGGCGCGATGCTGGGGCATGATGTCGTCAATGTCGTCGGCTGGCGGATCGTCGGCACGGCGCCGCCGCCCGCCGCCCCGGTCGAAGAAGCCTTCACCGTTCCGGTTTCGCTGGTGACACCGTTTTTCCCGCACCCCGCGGCAGCGCCCGAGACCGGCAGCGCCCTTGATGACGCGCGCGCGTTGCTGGACGGGCTCGCCGACGCCTTTTGGGACGCGAACACGCTGACGAGCGCGTGGAACCTTCATTCACGACAAACGCCGTCCACCTTCGATGCCGCGATGCTGTTCAACCGCAGGGAGCTTGAAAAACACCTGCGCGACATGTCCGAAGCGGACGTGGAAAAGCTATTGGGTCATGCGTTCTTTCAGCACTGCGATCGGAACATCTGTTCGGGCTACGTGTCGCTTGAGTACTACAGCGAACAGGAATTGCAGGTGCTCGCGCAGACGCAGGCACGTTTTGCCGATCTGGCGGACCCCACCGGCAGCGGGGTCGATCCGCGCCCCAATCAGCTGTTGGCTTTAGCCATTCTTTACATCCCGGTGTGGAAATTGCCGCTCGTCGACAAGCTCGATGTCTTCGAGGAGGCGATACAGCAAGACCTCTATCTCAAATGGCTCGCCACGCCACCCTATCTGTCCCGCAAGGGCGAAGATCCGGGCTATGTCGCCTATACGGAGCGTTTGCTGAAGTGGCTGGCGCGGCACTGCGAGGAGGATGTGGGGACGGATATCCGCGCGCGGATCATGGCCGCCACGCAACGGGTCGACATGGGCTGGCTGCTGCTGGTGGACGCGCCCCTGCGCCCGACGCTTGAAGCGCGCAATGATCTGCTGGAACATATCGCGGACCGGAGCGGCCCGGCCCCCGTGCACAGCCGCGCCCCAAGGACTTGTCAAAGGGGCGTATCCGTATTGGCCTGCTGTGCCGCACCTTTGCAAAAGGGCCCGACAGCGAGGCAGTCGTCGCATTCTTTCGGGCATTCGATGCCGCGCGATACGAAATCTTTGCCTACTCGATGGCGTTCCGGGACCGGGTTGTCACCGATGACGCGGAGTTCGACAAGGAATTCGACGCCGTCATTTCCCATCGGCGCACCCTGTCAGGCGGCCCCCGTGACATCCGCGAAAAGATCCTCGCGGACGATCTTGATGTGTTCCTCTACGCGAATGCCACAACCTTTGGTCTGCACGATCTGGAACGCGCGCTTTACCACCGGGTTGCCCCGATCCAGATGTCGCTGAATTCGCATTTGCCGATTTCGCCCGGCTTTCCCTCGTTCGACTATTTTGTGACCGGGCGCAGCGATGATCCCAACGCCGAGGTCAATGACGCCCATCATCCCGAAACGCTTCTGCGCGTCGAGGGGCCGGTCATTAATTTCCTGCACTCGCTCAAGCCCAAGAAACTGGCAGGATTCAACCGAGCGACGCTGGGGCTTGCCGAGGATGACGTCGTCCTGATGAACGGGGGATCCTCGCAAAAGCTTCGCTACGAAGGGCTCCGGACCATGCTGCGCGCCCTCAAGGCGGTGCCAAACGGTAAACTGCTGCTGGCGCCCTACAACCCTGGCTGGGCCGCGCGCAGCCATGCGTTTGTCTTCAACCGCCAACTCGCCGAGGCGGCGCGCGAGGTCGGTGTTGCGATGGACCGCATCGTTGTGCTGGGTGAATTGAGCGTTCCCGAGGCGGAAGCCGCGATTGCGTTGTCGGACATCTATCTGTCGTCGTTCCCCCACGGCGGCGCCACGATGACCCATCTTGCGCTGATTTACGGCACGCCGCCGGTGGTGCTGCGGCGGGAATTCACGCGCTCCATCGATCAATTCCTTGTCAGCACGCTGGGTTTCAAGCAATTGCTCGCCAACACGCCGGATGACTACGTGGCGCTCGTGCGGGACCTGGCGGCGGATACCGCGCGCCGCAAGGCGCTGTCGGACGAGATCCGCCAAGCGGCCAAGAATCCGCCCTTTGTCGCCAGCACCGAATTCTCGGCGTCGATGCAGCAGGTCGTCGATACCGCGCTGGACGAGAAATACGCCCGGCTTACCGCCCCGCCGCCAGGCGCATCGTGACCGCTTCTTTGACGATTTTGTGATGTGCCTGTAGAGACGGTTCCGAGACCCCGAATGAAAGAGACGACATGGACAGCTTGATCGACCCAGCGGCGCGGATTGGCAGCAATGTCACCATCGGTCATGGCACGCGCGTCTATGGCAATGTGCAGATCGGCGATGGCTGCACCATCGGGGATTTCTGCGTGATCGGCCATCCCGGGCCGGGCGACAATGGCCCGCTTGTTCTGGGTGCGGGCGCCACCGTGCGCAGCCACGCCGTGCTGTACGAAGGATCCACCATCGGACCCAAGCTGGAGACCGGGCACCACGTCGTCATCCGTGAGGGTGCCGTGATCGGTGAAAACCTGCGCGTCGGCAACTTCTCGGATATCGAAGGCAGCGGGCGGATCGGAGATTTCGTGCGGATGCACGCCTACGCCCACGTCGGGAAAGGCTCCGACATCGGGGATTTTGTCTGGCTGTTCTCGCTCACGACGCTGATGAACGATCCGTTGCCGCCGTCACATCTGGCCGATCCCGTGACCATTGGCGATATGGCAACGATCTGCGTCAATGCGCAGCTGATGCCCGGTGTGCGCGTGGGGCGCGGCGCCTTTGTCGCCTCGGGCGCGGTGGCCAGCGGCGAAATCCCGACCGGCGCGCTGATAACCGGCCCCGATGGCGAAGTTGCGGGCACCGTACGTCTGCTGATGCACATGGAAACCCGCACGCGCCATCCCTGGCACAAGCATTTTGCCGATGCCTATCCCGAACACGCCCGCGCGCGCATTGCCAGCCTTGGCGCCGAAATCGACGCCGAGGCCGCCGCGCTGGATCTGTAAACCTGATACCCCCTTTATTTGACTGAGAGAGACATATGGAACGCACCGAAATCCTGAGCATCATGAACGCGATCATGGCCAAGAAAGGCCGTGCCGAAATCACGGACGAGAGCCAGGCAACGCGCGACGTGAACTTCCGCAGCCTCGATTTCTCCGAGGCGGCTCTGCGCATCGAGATGAAGATCGACCGCGAGCTGACGTTCGACGCGGCCTCCATGCGCAAGATCGAGACGGTCAAGGACGTGCTCGACTTCTTCGAAGAGGCCACCAAACCCGCATGACCGATCTGTGTGACCTCAACCGTGTGCATTTTGGGGACACCGCCGTCACCATTGCGGATCTGCGCGCGCAGGCGGGGGAGGCGTTGGCGGGACACGACCTGAGCGCGGAGCGCTGCGTCTTTGTCGTTGACACCATGCGCGAGGCACTTGGATGCGTTGCATACGGGATGTCGCAGGATCTGGATTTTGGCGTGATCGAGCGCGCGCGCCTGTCGCCTGAGGTCGAAGGGCGCTTTGCCGAGAACCACGTGCAACTGCGCAACGCCCATGACGGCACGCCCGTGGGTGGCGAGGTGGCCCCCGGTGAGGTGCAGCAGGGGCGGGTCACGGTTTTGACGTCCGGTACCACGGGGCTGCTGAAGCTGATCGCGCATACCGCCGCGACGCTCAACACATTCGACCGGGTGCAATCGCTGCCCCAAAACAAGTGGTTCCTGCCCTATCAGATCGGCTCCTACGCGTGGTATCAGATGGTGGCGCTTGGCCTCTTCAAGGAGGGGCAAAGCCTGATCCCCGGCGACATTGCCGATCTTGCAACGAGTTTCGAGGCCGCCATCGGGCGCGGTCATGTCACCGCAATTTCATCGACCCCGACGTTCTGGCGCCACGCGCTGATGTCGCTCGACGAGGCCACCCTGCGTCGCGCGGAGCTGCGCAGCATCTCGATGGGCGGGGAGATTGTCGATCAGGCCATTCTGGATCGGCTCTCGGCGCTCTACCCGTCCGCCCGCATCCGCCACATCTACGCCTCGTCAGAAGCAGGCGCCGCGATTGTCGTCAGTGACGGGAAGGCGGGATTCAAGGCGGATCTGCTGACCCGCGACGACGCCGCCATCGGTGTCAAGGTCGAGGACGGTCGGCTCTATATCCGCTCCCCCTATGCCAATCGCGCGGATGCGGGCGGATGGGTCGACACGCAAGATCTGGTCGAGCAGCGCGGTGATCGTGTCTATTTCCTGGGCCGGGCCGGGAATTCGATGATCAATGTCGGCGGGCAAAAGGCATTTCCGCAGGATATCGAGGCTCATCTGATGGCCCACGAGAATGTCGTCTGGGCGCGGGTCGTGGCCCGTAAGGCGCCCATGATGGGCGCGCTGCCCGTCGCCAGTGTCGTTCTGCGCGACCCGATGGAGGAAGCCGCGGCAGAGCAGATGCTGACCGCCCATTGCGAAGCCGGATTGGCGGAATTCGCGGTCCCGCGCATGTGGGATTTCCTCAGCGAGATCCCGATGAAAGCCAGTTTGAAAAGTTGACCCCGCACCGGTGATTTTGCGGGCCCGAAATTGAACAAGGAAGACTCAAGATGCACACAACCGGACAATCGATCATCGTCAGCGGCGGCTCGCGCGGGCTTGGCCTTCATATGGTGACGCAGCTTCTGGAGGCCGGCAACAAGGTCGCGACCTTCGCCCGCTCGCACACCGATGCGATGGATGCGCTGAGCGCGAAATACGGCGACAGCTTTCATTTTGCGCCGCTCGATGCGGTGGACGTGGATGGCGTTACGGGTTTTGTGAACGCGGTTTGCGACAAATTCGGCGGCCAGCTCGACAGTGTGGTCAACAACGCGGCGATCGGCCAAGACCAGTTGCTGATGCACACCGATCCCGAAACGATCCAGCAGATCGTCAACATCAACATCGTCGGCCCTACGCTGCTGACCCGCGTGGCGATCAAGCGGATGCTGCTGCAAGGCAGCGGCAACATCTGCAACATCTCGTCGATCTGCGGCTCGCGCGGCTATGCGGGCCTGTCGGTCTATGCGGGGTCAAAAGGGTATCTGGACGCGATGATGCGCGCCCTCGCCCGCGAGGTCGGAGAGGCTGGTATCTTTGTGAACTGCGTCGCGCCCGGCTTTTTCGAAAGCGAGATGTCATCGGTCCTGCGCCCCGAACAGCTGGACACGATCAAGCGCCGCACGCCGTCGGGCGCGCTGTCGAACGACGAGAATATCTTCAAGGTGGTTGATCTGGTGATCTCGGGCACCACCAACATGCAGGGTCAGGTGGTGTTCGTTGACGGCGGCATTACCAGCTGACGGGATCATTGCACGTGCGTTCGGGGGCGCGGTCATCGCCAGCGCCACGGCCCCCGGACCCGCCAGCTATGATGACTATGGTCAGCGCTTCGTCTTTGTGCCGGCAGTTGGCGACATGGACCACTATGCGCTGGATGTCGAATGTCGCAGCACCCCCGTGCCACCGCAGCTGGAAAGATCCCTCAGGCCCTATTTCTCACGACTTGGTGTGCCGTTCTTTGACGGTTGGACAAGGCTCGAGGTCAGCGCTAAGCTTTCTGGACGTCCTGTTCTGGAACGAGTAAACGAAATAAAAGGTACGTGTCTTTTCTCCGATGACGAAAATACCGTGATCCTGCGGGTTGATACCTCAACGCACTGGATTGCCGTCGGTCGGCGCAGACATTTTGGATAAGATATGACAGCCACATCCCACAAAGAAATTCTGCTGTGCAGCACCCCGCGAAGCGGCTCCACCCTGTTGGCAGAGGCGATGTTCAACAGCAAATGCATGGGGTATCCCGACGAGTTCTTCAACAACAACCAGGAGAACAAGGGCGACCGGCCGCAGACCATCTTTGAGGAAAATTACACAAAGGTGGGTGCCACATCCTACGCCGACTATCTGGGCAAGTTGGCCGCGCACTATCAATCAGACAACGGTGTGCATTCGGTCAAGATGCACTTTCAGCACTTTAATCAGGCCTTGCGCTCGGGCTATTTCCAGCATCCGGCGGAGCGTTCTTACGTGTACATTTACCGTGCCGACACGGTTGCACAGGCAGTATCACTTGCCATCGCGATCACGACGCAGAAGTGGAACAGCCGCATGCAAAGCTCGGTTGAGGGCGATGTCGAGGTGTCCGATGAGCTGTTGGCGCGCGCCTACCGAGAATTGGTGTTCGACAACCTGCGCTGGAAGGCATTTTTCGAAATGTTCAACGTCCCGCACCTCTCGCTTGAGTACGATGACATTACGGCGGATGTCGCGAAATCCGTACGCAAGATCGCCAAGCATGCGGGCGTAAAGCTTACGCGCGGCGCGCTCGACGGGCTCGAAGAGCGGCTTACCGGCAAGAAACAGGCAAGCGATCTGAACAAGCGGCTCAAGGCACGGCTCAAGGGAATGACGCTGGAAGGCTACAAAGAGGGCAACATCCTCTTTGATACGAAGGTTCTTTAGGAAACCTTTAACGGGCGCATCGCCGCCCGCTCAGGCGCCACTGTTACGTGCCAGCTGCGCCTGCACCCACTCCCATGTATCGGCTATCCCCTCTGCAAGGGTTGTGCCCTGCCGCCAGCCAAGCGTCTCTTTCGCGCGGCTCACGTCCAGCACAACGCGGGGGACGTCGAAACCGCGTCCGGGTTTGTAGACCGGATCAATGTCGCCCGACACACAACCGCGGATATGGCCGACAATATCGTTGACCGATGCCCCCTGCCCGCTGCCCGCATTGAAGACGCCCGTCGCCCCGGCGGTCAGCGCGCTGTGGCACAGGGCGGCCAGATCATGCACGTGGATATAGTCGCGCACAACGCTGCCGTCGCCCCAGACCTCGATCGGTTCCGCGCGCGCGAGGCGCCAGAGATAGGTGCCGATGATCCCCTGGGTGCCCGTATGTCCCTGCCGAGGCCCGTAGGGGTTTGAGGCGCGCAGGATCACATGCTCAAGCCCGTGCAGCTTGTGCTCCATAAAGAGATAATTCTCGATCGCGATCTTGACGATCCCGTAGGAGCTGATGGGATTGAGCGGGTGGCTTTCCGCAACCGGATCAGTCTGCGGCACACCATACACCGTCCCGCCCGATGAGAGATATACCATCTTGCGCACCTTTGCCTCGCGCATGACTTCCAACAGGCGCACCATGGCAATCAGATTGCCGGTGATATCGGCCACCGGATCCATGTTAGAGGTCGCGGGCACTGTCGTGCTGGCCAGATGGATGACGGCATCTACGCCGACGAGCGCCTCAAAGATCTGGGCAGTATCGCTGAGATCGCACATCACGTATTCGACGCCGGGCAGTGGCGCGCGGTACATCTCTGCACGACGGTCCAGCACACGCACGCGCACGCCCTGGGACAGCAGATGATCGACCACATGCGAGCCGATAAACCCGCAGCCCCCGATTACCAGCGCTTTCATGCAGTGTCCTCTCAAGGGTGTTGTGGTCGGGAGGGCGCGTCCGCGCGCCGACTTTACTCAAAATCTAGCCATAATCCCCTCAACTGTCCACCGCCCATGGTCCGCTCGATGCGGGGCCACGCAGCGACTAAGTGTATGGAAAATAGGTCGGATCGACGGAATGTTTCTGCGCGGCAGCATCCAACTTGACACTCTGGCGCGAAACCTGTTGCCTGTTCGCTGACCGGTCTGAATATCAGGATATTTCAATGGCATCTTACAAAGACGCGTTCGCAACCATGCGCGCGAACAAATTCGCTGTCTGGGCGCCAAAAAATCCCGAAAGCATGCAGCCCCATTTGGCTGCAGCCCGGATCCACGATGGCTATGCCGAGGTGGCAGGCCCCACCGATCTTTCCTTGCCTGCCGAGGCGCGATTTTTCTGCGTGGGCTCGTGTTTCGCGCGCGAGATCGAGGATGCTATTGAAACAGTCGGGTTCGATCCCGCAACCAAGACGCTGGTCATCAAAACCATCGAAGAAAACCCGGATCTTTTCGAACGTAATGAAGGGGTGATGGGCCGGCCGACCGCATTTCTGAACCGCTACAACCTCGGCTCTATGGCAGATCTGATGCAGGAAATCGCAGGCACGCGGGAAAGCGACGAGGGGTTGCTCTATCCCGCAGGCGGCGGCAACTTTCACGACTACCACTATACCCGGCTCTTCAAATCCAAGACTCTCGAGCAATGCAAAGCACGGCGCGCGGCGATTACGGAAGCCTACCGGGAGGCAGCCGCAAACGCGGATGTATTCGTCTTTACATTGGGCCTTTGCGAAAGCTTCTACGATCTGAACTCCGACCGCTATCTCAACGTAACACCCGACCCAAAGGCCGCGCAGGGCCAGGATCTGGAATTCCGGTTTCTGACGCTTGAGCAGAACCTTGAAGCCGGACGGAAAGTGATCGAAGCCGTGCGCGCGCTCAAGCCCGACGCGACGATCATCCTTACGGTCTCTCCGGTACCCTTGGACGCAACGTTTACGGATATGGATGTGGTCGTGGCCAACAGCCTGGCAAAATCAACGCTGGTCGTGGCGGCGCAGACGCTGACGCAGATGTATGATCAGTGCAAATATTTCCCCAGCTACGACATGGTGATGAATTCCGCACAGGACGGTGCATGGCTATGGGATCGCAAGCACGTCGCCCAACCGATGGTCAATCACATCATGAAGACGTTTACTGATCGTTACGCGCAGTAAGATCCACGCCGTAACGGCGGTGGAGTTCGGCATTGATATCGGCATACTGCCGCTGCACCGTCCGGCGGATCTGTGGCGGGAATACCTTATAAGACCCCGAAAGATCCTCACCCGCCTGAAAGGACTGATTGATCTGCGCAATCTTCAGCTGTGCGGCCTCCGGTCCTTGCCTGACAAACACCTCGTTGACGGAGGCCAAAACCTGATTTGATACCGAACTGTTGGCGTCGTGTCCGGGCCGCGACATCGCCTGCGCATCCCAACCGAACAGCGCGCAGAAATCAGTGCAAACATCTGCCCCTTCCAGAGTGGCACGGTCAAAGGCGCGCACGAGGACCTTCACAGGTCTGATCCCCGCCTCAAGCCGCGCAAGCAGACGCGTGAAGTTGAGGATCGGGATGTAGGCCTCGCGCCGCAGAAAGGCAAAGAGGTCTTCGGATGTCAAAAAATCCTCGCCGAGGTGGTCGGTACTGCCCCGTTGCAACAGGATCTTGTTGCGCTGGTTATACAGCGACTCGGCAAACAGATCCTGCCGACGCACGTACAGCACGACAGTGACGTCGAAGGGCGCCAGTGCCATGCCCAATGCGGTATAGTCGCGCTGACGGGAAAAATCCTCGGCCGACAGGATGGGTATACGAGGGTCCGCTGCCAGCTCCCGCCAGAACAGCGCCATGTTTTCCTGATCGAGTCGCTGGAAAGAGGTCGGGTAGTCCGCGTAGGTGCCCGCGATCCTGTTGTGCCGAAAGGGCGAGCGGGACAGCCTGCTTTCATCGGCTTCTGCGTCGGGCAGATCCGGAAAATAGAACCCCTGCGCATCGAGATAGCTGGCAGAGCCAGCCAGCATTACCTGAATACTGCTGGTGCCCGTCTTTTGCAGACCGATATGTAGAACGAGCGTCTTTCGTGTTGCTCTTTCCGTCAGGCTCATCCGGGACCTTCGCGATGCGTCTCAGGGTGTTTCCAGCGCAGAGCGCCTACATCGCTATAGAGTGTCTCGTATCTGTTGACCATGCGCTCAAGCGTGAATTGGGCGTCATAGCGCGCGTGTGACTGCGCCCCGAACGCCGCGCGAACGCCCGGATCCAGCATGCGCGTGGCCGCACGCTCAAGGGCTGCGCGATCAACGCCTTCGCCCTCGAGCGGAACGAGGATCCCGGCCGCCTCATCCCCCTCGCCCAGGATGCTGGCGATCTCTCCGATATCCGTAGCGATCAGAGGCAGCCCCTTTGCCATCATCTCGATAAGGACAAGCGGCAGTGATTCACCGACGAAATAGCTGGGCAGCAGACCGATATCCGCAATTGCGAGGTAGTCCTGCAAATTCGCAACCTGCCCCATCAGATGCACATGCGCGGGCGCATCTGCACGCACGGCATCGGCGGCGGGACCCTCGCCGATCAACATCAGATCGACCTTGTGACCCTGCGCGTTCAGTGTCGCGGTGAGATCAACCGCCTCGCCCCAACCCTTTGACGCAATTGCACGCGACGCAAGACATAGAACCAGGGCATCTTCACGCAGCCCAAGATCGGCGCGGCGCAATGTGGTGCCAATAGGCTCTGTCCGCATCCCGTTCGGGATGCGCAACAGCGTTTCAGGTCGCGGATAGCTGTCAAAGATGGCGAGGTTCTTTTCCGCCGTATAGACCCACGCGCTCGCGCGCGTCAGCATCCGCTGCATTCGCTCCGGAAAGGTGCCGTCGATCTGCGGATGCTGGATAAATGTCTCGTGACAGCCGTGCATTGAAATGATCCAGGGGATCTGCGCCGGCAGCTTGTCGCGATACTCATCCACCGTCTTGTCCGCCCACCAGATGCTTGAGTGGATGATGTCGACGTCGTGGCGGCGCACGATTTCATCCAGATGCGCGTCCGCCGCGCCCGCCTCGTAATACGCGACACCTACGTCCAGTTTGGACAGGACAGCAGCGTGCGTTGGTTGCGAAACCGCATTGAACAGCACCACGCGCCCCCCCGCGCGGCCCATTCGTTAGCCAGCGAAATGGCAAACATCTGCCCACCACCGGGCGAAAGATCGGGCGCCACGACCAGCAGCGTCGGCAGCGCCTTGGCCGGTTCGGGCGCCTGCGCCAGCGCCTGCGGATCGGCCACGTTGAACCGGGCGATGTCCTGATCGAGGAAGGTCTGGATCTGCGCGCGCGCCTGCGGGCTTTGCACGTAGGTCCGGCCCAGATAGGCGCGCACGTCGGCCAGTTCCTCGAAATATCTCAGCGATCCTTCAAGCTTGTGGGTTACGGTTTCGGTGTGACGGCGGTGGTAGTTCAGCGGCGCGGCACTGAACCCAAACAAGCCGCCTTTCATCGCGCGGGTGTAAAAGAACCAATCACCGCACAGGCGCATATTGGTTACCTTTTGCACAAATTCGGGTTCGGGATCAAAGCGGCGGAACATCACGCTGCTCGCATTGGGCACCGTGTTGGCAATACCCAGACCGCCGCTTGCCTCTTCGTGGTCGGTCACGATGTAATCGGCGTCAAAGCGCCCCGGCGCGATCCGGTCAAGGTAGATCGGGCGATAGTCGCCGATCACGGATTCATCCGCCCGCACCGGCACTGACATACAGGTCGCCATGCGCATGTTGCGATCGTCAAACAGAGGCAGCAGCGTGGTCAGCAACGTAGGCTCGCAATAGTCGTCCGCTTCGGCGACCCAGATGATGTCGGATTTGGCCATCTCCATGCCGACCATCCACTGTTTGAACGGTGAGCCGGAGTTTTGCGTATTGAGCTTGATCTGTGTGCCCGCGCGTGTCGCGGCAAATTCCTCTAGGAGTTTGGCAGAGCCGTCGGGCGAAGCATCGTCGAGCAGGATGAGTTCGAAATCCTGAAACTGCTGCGCGGTGATCGTCTCGAGCCGTTTTGGCAGATAGTCCTCATAATTGTAGTTGGGCATCACCACGCTGACCTCGGGGGCCAGCCCTGCGACCTCGCGCAAGTGATGCAGCAACCGGGGACCGACTGCATCGATGGTGTATTGCGCGGCAACCTGCGCCCTGCCCGTTTCCCCGACTGACGCCCGCAATTCCGCGTCGCGGGCGTATCGGGTGACAGCCCCCGCCATGGCACCGATGTCCATGAACGGCACGGCAACCCCGCTGCCGCCTTGCACAAAATGCTCTGCCCCGCCTGCGTCCTGAAAGCAGACCACCGGCACACCGGCCTGCGCGGCGTAGATCATTACCAGCGGAAAGGGGTCTTCCTGCGAGCTGAGCAAAAAGACATCCGCCCCCGCGAGCTTGGCCGCCACATCGGGCTCGTAGCCCGCGAAGGTCACCCGATCGCCGACGCCCGCGTCCCGCGCCTGCGCCACGCAGGCCTCAAGGTCGGGGCCACCGCCCAGCCAGACAAAATGCGCATCCACCCCATCGGCCAGAACACGCACGGCCGTTTCAACAAATTTGTCCGGCGATTTGCGCCAATGTGCCACGCCACAGCCCATGACAAGGATCCGCTCGGCCGGGATTCCCATGCTGGCGCGCGCGACCATGCGACGCGCGGTGCGATCAGCCTCAGTGTCATTCTCTGGCAGCGCCTCGACATAGCTATGCGCGGCGGTCAGGCGTTCTGCCGGAATGTCATGCTTGTCACGCAGGGCCGTCAATACATCCGGCCCGCCGCAGACCACGTGGCTGGCCCGTTCGCGCAGCAGGGCAACCTCATCGGGATACATCTCGAGGATTTTTTCCAGCTCGTGGATGAACCCAACGCTCGGGGTATCCTCATGCCAGTACTTGTAGAAACTGCCACTGGCGATGGAATTGAGGAAAATCGCCTTGATCCCATGCTCCGCCCCGTCGTGGGCCCAGTCCGACAGCGCCTGAGCGCGGGTCGCTTCGGGATGATCGGACAACACGAATACGGGGGCAATCTCGGCGAATTCCGGGACAAAGGGACCGCCGCGGACCGCAACGATACCGACCGAAAAGCGGGTACGGTTCTGCACCCATTCGGCAAAGAGCTTGAGCACCCGCTGGGCGCCGCCAAGCTGCGCATCGTGGGTCACCAGGATCAGCCGCCCGCGCGAGCCATCGCGGCTCAGCGTGTTCAGCCTGCGGCGCGGCAGACTTTGATCCAAGGCGGCATACAGCGGCGCCTTGCTGGCACCCGCAGGCGCCACCGACGCGAAACCCGAGTGGGGCAGCAACCCTTCCTGCCAACCGTCGCTCAGATAATGCGCGAGCGGTTCGCAGATCTGCGCATCGGGGTCGAGATAGGTCTGCTGGTACCATTGTGCATCAAACTGCGGATGCGGACTGCGCCCGTTGCGCCACCCATCAGAGATATAGTCGAGCCAGGGATTCGTCTGCATCCCGTAGGTGTCACGGTACCACGCGCCATCAAACACAGGATGCGGGTTGCGTCCTTCGTGCCAGCCCTTTTGCAGGTAATGCGACAAAGGCTCCAATCCGGCCGCGTCCACATCCGGATTATCGGCCAGATACCAATGCGTATCGAACAACGGATGCAGGCTGCGCCCCTCGCGCCACCCCTTTTGCAGGTAGTGCCACCAGGGATCGATATTTGCCGCCATCACATCCGTGTGCTGCATCAGATACCATGACAGATTGAAAAGCGGATGCGGGCTGCGCATCTCGCGCCAACCGGTGGTACGGTAGTGCGCGACCGGCTCTTTCCCGGTTTCGATCAAATCAGGGACCTGCGCCAGATACCATTTCGTATCAAAAAGCGGGTGAGGACTGCGCCCTTCGCGCCAGCCATACTTCAGGTAATGTGCCTGCGCCCCGCCCGGATAGTCCTGCACATCTGGATTTTCGGAAACATACCAATCAGCGGAGAATACGTCCTGTAGCATGGCGTGCATGTCAACGATATCTTTCAAATTATTCCAGACCAAAGGGTCGAATTAAACGCGCAAATCGCGAAACCAGAACAGACCCAACCGCGCAAAAAGACAACTTGCAAGGGGTGCAGATCGGGCTGTAGCCCGCACCGCCGCCCGTATTTTCATCCCCGCCGGAAAAACAACACCACACTGCGAAGCGGTTGGGTGATTTTCCAGGACGTACTGTTGCGCAGGGCCCAGTTATCGGCGGTTACATGTTCGATGGTGGCGCGCTGCTGCGCGGTCTCCTCGGTCAGCTGCGCCAACTGACGGTCTGCCTGTTTGCCCCGCGCGACCAAGGTTTCTTCCAGCTTTTTTTCGAATTGCTTTTGCAGGTTGGCCTTTTGCACCCGGGCACTGGTCTGCAACTCATCGACCTCTCGGGTACGTTGGTCAAGCTCGTGCTGAAGCTTCTCTGTCTGTGCACGTATCTCGTCTTGGGCGGTGGTGATCTGGGCGCTGAGGGCTGCGTTTTGGCGCGCCATATCTTCCGTCTCGGAGGTGCGCTGAGCCAGTTCACTTTGCAGCTGCCATTTTTCCTGATCTAGCGCGGTCAGATTTGCGCCCAGCTTCTCAAGCTCTTGCGTGGTTCGGTCAAGCTCGGCAGACAATTCCCCCCTCGCCTGCTCTGACTGCTCCAGCCGTGCGGTGTTCTGCGACAATGCGGCTTCGGCAGCCTCTGCTCTGTGTTTTGCCTCATCCGCGTTTTGCGTTGCCTCGTGCAAGGCATTCCGTTCAGAAGGCGCCGTGCGCGCCTCGCGCACAAGCGACCCGAAGAGCGGCCCTGTGGCGTCAAATTCGGCGCGAATGGCATCGAGCGTTTCGATGTCTTTTTCCTGCTCACCGCGCTCGGCCCACTGCTCGAACACGTCATGGACCTGCCCGATCCAGCGCTTGAGCATGCGATGATCGCGGGTATCGCTCAGCCCCTGATCGCTGGTGTTCATATCCCGGCTCAGGAATTCGTCAATCTCGGCATCAACCGTTTCCGAATTGCGCGGCAAGACGACGCCGGTGCGCTTCTTGATATCGGCGATGGTGGCACGCCAGTTCGCCAGCAGCCCCTCGTAGCGGACAAAGCATCGGACCTCCCCGCGACTACCCAGCTCTGCATCCAGCGTGTGGCGCAGCCACAGCAGCAGACCATAGGCCAGCGGCATCGCATCGCGGCGGTTGAGCGATGTCGCAACCGCCATGGGGTTGCGGTGGATATGCACATAGGTCGGTTTTATCTTCTCTTGCGCCAGCAGCCGTTTCCAGAACGGCATCAGAAGACTGATCCGCGGATCCTTCAGCGCAAAGAGCCGCGAGGTGCCAAATTCGGACTGAAGCGCCTGCGCGCCCCGTTCCAGAAACTCCTCGGCCCGGTGGCTTTCGTACCATTCCGGGTTGAACGGCTGCCAGTCATCCCAGCGCGATCCACCGGAGTCCAGAATGGCGTCATTCATCTGGTAAAATTCGAGCGATTCAAAATAGCCCTTCGCGTTGAATTCATTTGCCGGCATCAGTGTTTGCGGCAGATCGCATCCCAGCCGGGACAAAACGCCCGTCAGCGCGGATGTGCCCGACCGGTGCATGCCCAGCACCATCAAGGCATTTCGGGCTTTGGGCGAAAATCGTTTGCGAGGCATTAGGAACGGCGCTCCGTAGGTTAGACATGTGCATCCATCCGGATACCGCTCTGCTCTATCGTGTGAGGGCAGGGATTGAAAAGGGGGAGTTTGGGATTTCGGGCAAGGGCGGGCACCACCGGCGCCCACCCATTTTACGCAATTCCTGCCGGTTCAGAGAATGAAATCCCCCGCCGTGACCGAGGTGACCCCGAGCAGCAGGATGTTCATATCAATGCCACCGTCGCCGTCCGTATCGCCCAGCACAAAGCCGTTTGTGCCGTTCGTGACAAACCGCAGATCGCCGGCCGCGCTGAACGCCGCCCCGCCCACAAAGGTGAAGGCCTGATTGCCTGCCACGGCGGTGTTGGCGTCGATACTTGACAGATCGATCCGATCAGCGCCGCCGACTCCAAAGTCCGTGATCACATCGCGGCTGGTTGAGGTGCTGTCGGCCGTCTGGTTGAAGTCAAACGTATCCGCACCACCGCCACCCGACAGCGTATCGGCCCCGGCGTTTCCGGTCAGCGTGTCATTACCACGCTGGCCCAGCAGATCGTCATCGCCGTCAAAGCCGAAGATCAGATCGTTCCCGCCAAAGCCTAGGATGCGGTTGTCACCAGTGTCGCCGACAAGCGTGTCATTACCGGCGTTGGCGCCGAAAAGGTCCTCGAACTCGGTGAACGTATCGACGCCCGACGCGCCGCCAACGGCCTGTGCTGTGCCCTGAAAGCGCAGATTGACCGTGACGCCTGAGGCCGAGTTGAAATAGCTCAGAACATCTGCATCGCCGTCGCCGCCCGACAGGGTGTCATTGCCGCCCGACCCTTCGATCAGATCGTTGCCCGCCTCCCCGTTCAGGATATCGCCGCCGCCGAGGCCATAGATCTGGTCGTCGCCGTCGCCCCCGTCAATAAGGTTGCCCGCGCCGTTCCCGACCAGAATGTCGTCGGCAAAGCCGCCCAGGATCCCCTCGATCGAGATGAAGGTATCACGCCCCTCATCGGCCGAAATAAACTGTGACCCGGAGAAGTTGAGGTTCACGATCACGCTCTCGGTGGCAAAGCCATATTCGGCAACGTCAAAACCCGATCCGCCGTTGAGCGTGTCATCGCCCTCCAGGCCCACAAGGAAGTCATTGCCCGCAAGCCCAAAGAGCGTGTCACTGCCCGCGGCGCCGATCAGCAGGTTGCGCCCCGAGGAGCCAACCAGCTGATCGTCCCCTTCACCGGTCACGATGCCCTCGATGTTGAGCAGGGTATCGACCCCTTCACCGGCCGAGATCGTCTGGGGCCCGGCAAAGTTGATGTTGACCCGCAGATCCTCGGTGCTGCTGAAATAGTCGACAAGGTCATCGCCGGCACCACCGTCGATGACGTCATTCCCAGCGCCACCCTGAATGACATCGTCGCCCGCGCCGCCGCGCAGCGTATCGTTGCCGTCATCGCCAAAGAGAAAGTCATCGTCGGCTTCGCCTTCGAGGATATCACCGCCGCCTGCACCGATGAGGGTATCCTGCCCTTCCGCACCCCGCAGCACGTTGCCGACGTCGGAGCCAAAGATGACGTCATCCCCGGCACCGGCCAGAAGGCCCTCGATCAGGGTGAACGTGCTGGCGTGGTCCGTGCTGACGGCCTGCTCCCCGACAGTCGCGAGGCTGAGGAACAGATCCTCGGTCTGCGATGTGAGATCGACAAAGTCGAAACCGCCGCCGCCGTTGAGCACGTTGATACCAAGACCGCCGGAAAGCGTGTCATTGCCCGCCCCGCCAAAAAGACTGTCGTTCCCTTCGCTGCCGTCCAGCAGGTCACGACCCTCAGCACCGGAGAGCAGATCGTTCCCGTCCCCGCCGAACAGCTGGTCATTGCCCGCGCCCGCCTCAAGCGTCTCGTTGGCATCGGCACCGATCAATGTGTCATTGCCGCTGCCTGATACGATCCCTTCGATCGATACCAGCGCATCGCTGCCCTCGGCCGCGGAGATGAATTGCGGGCCTGATACGCTCAGATCGATCAGCAGGCCGTCCGTGGCATCCGAATAGAGGACAAAATCGCCGCCATCGCCACCGTCGAGGATGTCATCCCCCGCCCCGCCAATCAGCGTATCCGCCCCATCGTCGCCGATCAGGCTGTCATTGCCGCCCGCCCCGACGAGTCGGTCGTTGCCCACACCGCCGTTTACGTTTTCCGCAACTGCCGTGCCGGTAAACCTGTCATCGCCGCCCCGCAACGACCAGTTCGCACTGCTTGCGTAGCTGAGCGCGCCGCTGACATCGACGATATTGGCCGAATTGGTCCCGCTGAAAGTCAGGAAGTCGTCATCGAGCACCTCGATGAAGCTGTTGGCGTCGATCGTCAGATCACCGAATGCCGTCCCGCCAAAGCGGGCGACGTCGATGCCCGCCCCGCCAAAGAGGTCGTCCGTATCACCGGCCGCGTCCGATCCAAAGACAAGGGTATCGTTCCCGGCACCGCCATACAGGGTATCGTCACCAAAGCCGCCATTGACAAAATCATCCCCCTGCTGCGCAAAGATCAGATCGCCGCCCGCGCTGGCGTTGATGGTTTCCGCCGCAGCAGAGCCGACAAAAGTATCATCGCCGCCGGCAAGCTCCCATGTCGATCCGCTGGCATAGCTCGACACGCCTGTGACGTTGATCTGGTCATTGCCCATTGTCCCTGCGAGGCTGAAGAACTGGGCATCCAGAATCTCGACGCTGCGCGCCGCCGTCAGGAACAGGGTATTGATCGGCGCCCCGGCGTACACCGCAGTATCCGTTCCTGCGCCGCCGAACAGCTCATCATTGCTGGGCTGCGTTCCGGTGCCAAAGAGCAGGAAATCATCGCCGTCGCCGCCGTTGAGCGTGTCGATCCCGTCGCCGCCGGTGAGGCTATCACTGCCCCCGTTCCCGTTGATCAGATCGTTCCCGCCATCGCCGCTTACGACGTCGGCCGCCGCGGATCCGTTAAAGCTGTCGTCGCCGAGGTTCAGCGACCACACGTTGCTGGAAACATATGCGCCCACACCAGAGACATCGATCGTATCGCCAGCCATGGATCCGACCAGTCCATTGAACTGATCGTCGATCTGCTCGACGCTCGATGCCGCGTCCAGCGTCAGCGCCTGCAGATTGACAGGATCCAGGACAAAGGCGGTATCGGTTCCGTCACCGCCCCGGAAGACTTCTCCAAAGGCGCCGGAAATCACCAGCACGTCATCCCCCAAGCCCCCGTCGAGCGTGTCGGCGCCGGCGCCGCCATCCAGCGTATCGTTGCCGTCTCCGCCTTCGAGAAGGTCAAGACCGCCGTCGCCCTCAAGCGTGTCATCACCCGCGCCGCCGCGCAGGGTGTCATTGCCCGAACCGCCCTCGACCCCATCGCTCGCGGCGGATCCGTCAAAGATGTCGTCGCCGTCGCGCAGATCCCATTCGTTGCTGGAAAGATAGCCGGTGATCCCGGTGACATTGATCGTGTCCGTGCCGGACGTCCCTTGCAGCACCGCAAACTGATTTTCGATGAACTCCACGCCCGCCGCCGCATCCAGGAACAAGCTTTCGATCTCGACAGAGAAGCCGTAGAGCGCGGTGTCGGTTCCCGCACCGCCGCGCAGAACCTCGCCGGCCCCGCCGGCAAAGATCAGCGTATCATCACCGTCCCCCCCGTCGAGCGTGTCGGCCCCGTCGGTCGCCTCGAGCGTGTCGTTGCCTCCTGCACCGAACAGGCTGTCGTTGCCCGTGCCGCCCACGACGCTTTCTGCCTGATCGGACCCGGTAAAGACGTCGTCACCGCCGACAAGCAGCCAGCTGTTGCCGGACACATAAGCGGAAATTCCACTGACATCGATGGTATCGGATCCGACACTGCCGTCGAAACTGGAGAACTGATCGTCAAGCAATTCAACCCCGGCAGCGGCGTCCAGCGTGAGGCTGACAATGTTCGAATTGCTCAACAGTCGCGCAGTGTCTATCCCCGCGCCGCCCAACAAAACATCGCCAAGCTCGCCGGTGAAAATCAGGATGTCATCGCCCGCGCCACCGTCGAGCGTATCGGCGCCCACGCCGCCCGCCAGCGTATCGTTGCCTGCGCCACCTGAGAGGCTGTCATCGCCTGTCCCGCCAAAGACGCTTTCGCCCAGATCGGAGCCGATGAAGATGTCGCCACCGCTTTGCAGGGTCCAGCTGGACCCCGAAACGTAGCTGGTGATGCCGCTGACGTCGATTGTTCCAGCGTTGGCCGCGCCGAGGAAGCCGCTGAATTGATCGTCCAGATGCTCGATGCCCGAGGCCGCATTCAGTGTCAGCGCTTCGATCGCCCCACCGATGAGTTGGAGGGTGTCACTGCCAAGTCCGCCCTGGAACACCTTTCCCGGACCAGCATCAAAGATCAGCACATCGTCGCCCGCGCCACCGTCCAGCGTATCCACACCGCCATCGCCTTTCAGCGTGTCGTTGCCCGCGCCGCCGAACAGGCTGTCGTCACCCGCACCGCCCTCAACGCGTTCGGCAAGAGCCGAGCCGGTGAAGCTGTCGTTGCCACCGGCCAATTGCCAGGTGCTGGCCGACAGATAGGCGCCGATCGCGCTGATGTTGATCGTGTCGTCACCAAAGGTGCCGAAAAAGCCAGCGAACTGATCGTCGAGGTTCTCGATACCGGCCGCGAGATCAAGCGTCAGCAGCGACAGACTGTTGCCCGCGGTCTGTAACGTGTCGGTTCCGTCGCCGCCCTGATAGGTTTCCACGAGGCCGGCCGTCGCAATCAGCAAATCGTCGCCCGCACCGCCGTCAAGCGTATCGGCACCCGCCCCGCCCGTCAGCGTATCGTTTCCGCCGCCACCGAACAGGGTGTCATTCCCGGAATCGCCCTGGGCGCTTTCAGCAAAGTCGGAACCGACAAAGAAATCGTCACCGTCCGCAAGGGTCCAGTTGGATCCGGAAACATAGCCCGTGATGCCCGAAACATCGATCACGTCGGCAGCGTTGCTTCCCGTGAGACCAGCAAATTGATCGTCGAGCAATTCAACACCCGCTGAAACGTCGAGCGTCAGCGACCGGATCTCAGGCCCGGCGAAGCGGGCCGTATCAATACCATCGCCACCAATCAGCGTATCCGACGACGACCCGTCAAAGACCAGCGTGTCATTGCCAAAACCGCCGTCGAGCAGATCACTGCCTGCACCGCCGGTCAGCAGGTCGTCATCCTCGCCGCCCAGCAGCGTATCGTTGTCGTTGCCACCGTCCAGCGTATCGTTCCCGAAACTACCGATCAGCGTATCCTGACCGTCGCCGCCGGCCACTGACTCCGCAAGGATGGAACCGAGAAAGCTGTCGTCGCCTCCAAGCAGTGTCCAGACATTGCTGCTCAGATAGGCGCTGATACCGCTGACGTTGATCACGTTGCTGTCGCTGGTGAACGCAAAGGTGATGAATTGATCATCCAGAACTTCGACGCCCGCCGCGAAGTCCAGTGTCAGATTGCCGATAAACCCACCTTCGAATCGCGCAATATCGGTACCGTCACCGCCGATCAGCGTATCACTGTCACCAAAAAAGTCGGCTACGCCAAAAAGCAGGAGGTCATCGCCAAAACCACCGTCAAGACTGTCGTCCCCCTGGCCGCCCCGCAGGGTATCGTTACCCGTGCCACCCTCAAGGGTATCGGCACCGTTGTTCCCTGTAATCGAATCGTCACCGCCATTCCCTTGGATCGAGTCGTCGACATTGCCGCCGCTGACGACCTCAGATGCCTCAGAGCCGCGGAAGACATTGTTCCCGAAACCCAACGCCCATTGGTTCCCGTTGATGTACGCCTGGACCCCTCTCACATCGATGGTTTTTGATCCCGCTGCGCCGACGAACACACCGGTGAATCCAGCGTCCAGAATCTCCACACTGGCGGCCGCGTCTAGAATAAGGCTTGTGTTGATCGAGCCCCCGGCAAAGCGCGCGGTGTCGATACCGGTGCCGCCCGAAAGAATGTCGGTGCCGCCGCCCGGACTGCCGTCGGCGGCAAAGATCAGCAGATCGTCACCCGCCCCACCGCTAAGCGTATTGTCGCCGCGACCGCCGACAAGCGTGTCATTTCCGGCGCCCCCCTCAAGGGAATCGTTCCCGTCTCCGCCGGAAACGGATTCATCCGCCGCACCACCAAGGAAGACATCGTTACCATCGAAAAGCGAAAATCTCGGCAGGGTCGAATAGCTGAAGATACCAGTCAGATCAAAGATGTTGTTGCTGTTGTCGCCCGAAACGATATCACCGACACCGCTTTGGAATTCAAAAACGTCAAAGCCCGAGGCGACGTCAAGTGTCAGATTCGTGACGGGTTGCCCGTCATAAAGGAAAGTCGCCATGCTATTCACCGCTGCTATAATTTAAATTGAAAAGAGGCTACGCCGGCGGACGTTGCGGAAACAATGATTATCGCCCCGATCCGCGCGATAGTCCTACCAATTTCCACCCTTCCGAGATGCACGCACGGAAACTCCCGTTTTCCGAGTATTTCCGCGCGTAATTTCGGCGGATTCAGGCTGCAGTTTCGCTGGCATCTGGAACCGGGAGAAAACTTGAGCTCTACATCCCCGGCGCCTGTAAGAATTGTTTTCATATTTATGACATACGCAGGCCAGAGTTGATTGGTGTTCATGCCATCGGCTGTATTGAGGGAGGCAGATGCAATGGTGACAAGGCAACAGGCGATTGACGGCATCTGGGAGGATCTGTCGATCACGACGACATCCGGCCAGACCTACACGGTGCCATCGCCTCTCAACGGCGACAGTGATGCCGCGGCGCCCTATGTGTTCACCTTCCAATATGCGGGCAACACACAGCCCGATGACCTGCCCGCTGGCTCAACCCAGTATTCCGGCTGGACCCCCTTCACCGCTGCGGAGCGGCTGCGGTTCGAGCAGCTGCTCGATTACGTCGAGACGATCGCGAATGTCGATTTCCAGCTCGTCTCGGGCCAAGCGGACCCCACCATGAACGTCGGCAAGGTCACCCTGCCGGGCAGCGTCGCGGGCACCGGTGGCTTTGGCTACAGCATCGCGATTGACCGCGACGACAATGTCACAATGACCGACTACGACAATTTTGTCGTCTACGATAACACGCTCGACCTCGCTTCGGGGGAGGACCATCTGATCCTGCACGAGATCCTGCACGCGCTGGCGCTCAAGCATCCGTTTGAAGGGCCCGATCCGCTGCCCGCAGCCTTCGAAAACAACAAATATTCAATCCTGTCCTACACAGCCAATCCCGAGAATGGCCTGTTCGGCGACGGGTTGCAGTTGTTCGACGTGCTTGCCGTGCAGGAACGCTGGGGCGCCAATCTGGCCACCGCGACGGGCAACGACAGCTACACCGGTGCGCGCAACAGTACCGTTGATGTGATCTGGGACGCGGGCGGCATCGACCGCCTTGACGCTTCGGCAATCGGTACGGGCGTAACCCTCAGCCTCGTGGAGGCGACCTTCTCCAGCTTCAATGCGCTCAACGATGTCGCAATCGCCTATGATGCGGTGATCGAAAATGCCATTGGAGGTGCCGGCGACGACAGTCTGACCGGCAACGACGTGGCCAACGCATTGCTGGGCGGTGCAGGCGATGACACGATCTCGGGTGGCGGCGGCAATGATGTCCTTCTCGGCGGTGCGGGCGCGGATGCGCTGGACGGGGGCGATGGCATCGACCGCGCGCAGTACACAGCCGCCAGCACGGGCGTACTCGCCGATCTGCAACTGGCGGGGCGCAACCTTGGCGAGGCGGCGGGCGATACCTACAACTCGATAGAAAACGTTTTTGGCTCCGGCTTCGCCGACAATCTGCGCGGCGATGCGGGCAACAACACCCTGTGGGGCGGCGGCGGCGGGGACGTTCTTTTCGGACGCGCGGGCGAAGACGTTCTGTCGGGCATGGGTGGTAACGACACGCTATACGGTCAGGGCGGCGACGACGACCTGCGGGGCGGTTCGGGCAACGACTTCCTGCTGGGTGGGGACGGTGCGGATGCGCTCAACGGTGGCAGCGGCATCGACCGCGCGCAATACAGCGACGCGAGCGGAGGCGTGCTGGCCGACCTGCAATTTTCCGACCGCAATCTCGGCTTTGCCGCTGGCGATACCTATACCCTGATCGAGAATGTCTTTGGCTCGCGCTTTGCGGATAATCTGCGCGGCGATGCCGGCAACAATACCTTGTGGGGCCACGACGGCGGCGACAAGATCTTTGGCCGTGCCGGCAATGACGCTTTGCTGGGCATGAGCGGGAACGACACCCTGTACGGACAAGACGGCAACGACAGGCTCTGGGGCGGCGGCGGGGCCGATCAATTCATGTTCGAGAATGGCTTTGGTCAGGACATGATCATGGATTTCGATCCACTTGCCAGCGGTGAGATCATCAACCTTCACGCCGTGGCAGCCTTTACCGACTTCGCCGATCTTGACGCAAATCACCTCAGTCGCGCGGGTGACAATACCCTTATCAGCGACGACGACGGCAATACGATCACGCTGCTCAACGTTGACCGCGACGCGCTCAGCATCGATCACTTCGCCTTCTAGGAGACACGAAAAACGGCGCCCCGGTTTCCCGGAGCGCCGTCTTTTTGTCGCGCGGCCTGTGGCTTACAGAACGATGTCCGTCGCCGTCAGCGAGGTCACGCCTTCCAGCAGGATGTTCAGATCCACCGTGCCGTTGCCGTCAACATCGCCCAGCAGGAAGCCGTCCGTGCCGTTGTTGGCGAAACGCAGATCCCCCGCCGCGCCAAAGCCCGCGGCGCCCACGAAGTTGAACGCCTGGTTGCCCGCCAGCGTCGTGTTCGCGTCGATCGCCGCAAGGTCGATCCGGTCCGCGCCGCCCACACCAAAGTCGGTGATGGTGTCGCGCCCCGCGCCGGTGCTGTCGGCCACCGCCTGGAAGACAAACGCATCCGCGCCGCCGCCCCCGGACAGACGGTCTCCGCCGAGCCCGCCGAACAACCGGTCGTTGCCCTGCATCCCGATCAGCTCATCCGTCCCCTCCAGCCCGAACAGGCGGTCGTCGCCGCCAAAGCCCAGGATCCGGTTGGCGTTGTCATCCCCGACCAGAACGTCGTTGCCCGCCGCGTTCGAGCCGTAGAGATACTCGAAGTTGGTGAAGGTATCGATGCCCGACGACCCGCCGACGTTCTGCGCCGTGCCCTGCGCCCGCAGATCCACCGCGACCGGACCGCCCGAGTTGAAGTAGCTCAGGATATCCGCATCTCCGGCACCGCCGTCCATGGTGTCATTGCCGCCCGAGCCTTCGATCTGATCGTCCCCGACCCCGCCGCGCAGCACGTCGCCGCCGCCGATGCCGTAGATCTCGTCGTTGCCCGCGCCGCCGTCGATGACGTTGCCGCCGCTGGTGCCCACAAGCAGGTCATTGCCCGTGCCGCCGGTGATCCCCTCGACCGAGACGAAGCGATCCGTGCCGGTCTGCGCCGACGTGTTCTGAGCCCCCGCAAAGTTGATGTTCACCACCAGATTGGCCGTCGCGTCCGAATAATCCGCCGTGTCAAAACCGCCACCGCCGTTGAACACGTCGTTGCCCGAACCGCCATTCAGCGCATCGTTGCCAGCACCGCCGAAGAGGCTGTCGTTACCCTCGCCGCCAAAGAGACTGTCATTGCCGACCTCGCCACCCACGATGTCATCGCCGGCGTTGCCGCGCACCACATCGTTGCCGTCATTGCCCGACATGGTGTCATCGCCACCAAAGCCGAACATCGTGTCATTCCCACCGTTCCCGTTCAGCGCATTTGCGGCAGTGGAGCCGGTGATGGCATCCCCGATGGATGTACCGGAGACATTTTCAACGTTCACAGCCGAGTAGACGATCGGCGCCCCGCTCGTCGGCGTGTAGCCGTAGGTGTTGGCCGACAGATTGAAGGTGAAGCCGACATTCGAGATCGTCCATGTGCTTGCATCGAGCGTATCGTCACCGGCGCCACCGTCAATCGAGTCGCCAAAGACAAAACCGTTGAGGAGGATCACGTCATCGCCCGCACCGGCATCAATACTGTCAACACCGGAGCCGCCGTCGAACGTGTCGTCGCCAGCCAGGCCAATCAGCGTATCACTGCCAAGTTCCCCTGTAATCGTGTCAGCAAGGTTACCGCCCGTCAGTTCGTTGTTGCTGTTGTTACCGACAATCTCATTGCGATAGCCAAGCAGGCCTACAAGACCCTCGATCCCGCTCCAATCCCCGCTGAAGGCAGCGCCGTCGCCGCTGTACCCCTGATCAAGGTCAAACCCGGTGACGAAGAAGGCGCTTGAACCCGCGGTCCCGGAGAAGTCCAGCGTATCGGATCCGGCTCCACCAACAATCGTTTGATTGATAAGCGTAGAACCTTCGAGTTCGAAGAGGTCGTCTCCACCACCGCCATCGAGGTTGTTGTTGCCGATCGAGGCGACGATCGTGTCGTTGCCAAGTCCGCCCGCCACAGTATCATTGCCCCCACCGACCAAGATCAGATCACGCTGGGATGAACCCGTGATATTCTCGGCTGACGCATCACCGGTGATGGTGATGGTTTCATCGTCCCCGGCATCCAAGTCCCAATCCTGGAAGGTCCATCCGGACAGATCGACCGACGACGTGTTCATCACGATTTCGATGGTGTTCTCATTGCCGGGAGCGCCGGCAAATCCGTCGATGGTGACATTGAGCAATTCTGTAGCACCGTCGATCTCATCGGAGCCAAGACGCAGCGTGCTGTCGCCTGACGTGTTGAAACGGATCTCCTCGATGTTATCGATGGTCGTGCCAACGTTGGACAGGTCAATCAGCCCCGTAGAATTGATGAGGATCTCGTCAATGCCTCCACCGCCGTTGATCGTCTCCTCGGCACCGGTTGTGGCTGCCGTCAGGACAAAATCATCGTTGCCGTCGTTGCCAAAAATCGAATCGCTGCCGGAGGTCCCGGTAAAGGTCTCGGCGGAGGCGTCGCCCAGGATCCGGAAATAGTCGAACCCATCCGTCCAATTTGAATAGGTCACGCCGGACAAATCAAGCGTTGCGTCGCTGCTCATTTCGACAAGGATGATTTCACGCAGAGACGTGTTGCTCTGCCCCTGGACGGCGAAGGAAGTACCAAAACCATCCTCCAATTCCGTCCCGTCGACGACGAGGGTCTTGCTGCCTGGCGCGGAGTCCGAAGTGGAGAAGGAGATTCGTTCCAGATTGCTCCATTGTGTACCGGCGGTCGAAACGTCCGTCGTACCGGTGTTAAACACCAGAAGATCGTCGGAACCGATACCACCGTCGACTGTATCGGCACCCTGAACAACACCCGCGAGATACCCGAAATCGTCATTTCCGCTGCCGCCTGACAGGCTGTCATTTCCGGTATCACCGCGCAGGAAGTCGTTCCCGCCGTTGCCTTCGAGCGTGTCGTTACCGGCAAAGCCGAGCATATTGTCGTTGGCAGTGCTGCCGATAATCCGCTCCGCAGTTCCGTTGTCACCGTTGATCACCCCACCGGCAAGCTTGGTCCAGATGATGTCGCCATCCACAAAATTCTCTTGCGGGTTGTCGTAGTTGGCGGCGCTGACGGTGCCGTCGCGCGGATCCCAGATCTGGGAAAAGATGTTGTTGCCGTTTTCGTACACAAAGACAACGCGCCCGTCCCCCGTGACACCGACATTGGGATCGGATCCACCGGCGGCCGCGATTACCATTGTCGAGCCGTCAGTGCTGCCGTCCGCGTTGAACTTGCGTGCCCTGATGTCATTGGTCGTGCTGTCGTCATCCCAGATGATGATGAATTCGTTCTGCGGCAGTGCGATGATCCGGGATTCATTTGCATCAACACCATCGACCGCCGTCTTGCCGAGAACAACGCCCAGATTGGAGTTGAACACCATACGGTTGACGTCGCCCAACGATCCGCCCGTTGCGTCGTCCGTCCAGGTCACAACGATGTTCCCCCCCGAAAGGGTCGCGACATGCGGATCAGACGGAGAGCCGTTATCGTCCACCGTCGCCCGGTGCTGCAGGGCACCCGCAGTGTTGTAGACATCGATCTTGATCGCACCTTCATCGCGGTAGACCGATACCATCTCCCCGTTGATATTGATCGCGACGTCGTTCTGGGTCTGATCATCGCCACCGTTGTCACCGGCGTTGAATTCTGACGTCAGCGTTGTTCCGGTGGCGCTGAGCCGGATCCCGCGGACATCGTCGTCGTCCGGGTTAAAGGCGCCGCCGACATCAAGGTCGGTAAACGTCACGAAGGACGTGTTATTGATGTTGTTTACCGCGATCTGCGGGTTGTCGAAATCACCGTCGCTACCAACTTCCGAGGCGATGTCGCGCGTGTTGATATTGTTGCCCGCCGCGTTCTTGCGCTCCCAGACAACGCGGGAATCCGCGCCGTTATTGTCGATATAGACCAGCATGAAACCACCGTCGTTGGTGGCCGCGATATCAAAATCCCGTTCGTCATGCGCGGTGCGGCTTGAGTTGATCTGGAAACTGTCGCGCACAAGATTGCCCGCACCATCGTAGATCTTGCCGATGATATCGGTGCCGCCCGTTGTGCCCACGCCGTTCGTTCCGGTTTCGACCCAGGCAATAAGAATGTTGCCGTTGCTCAGCCCGATGGTTTGCGGCTCGAATGTGGCCGGGTTGTTTGCTGTGCCGGTATTGACCTGAAAATTGGAGCGCCAGAGTGTTGGAGTAGCCATGGGAATATCCTTCTCTATGTATTTGGGAGACCCGGCATACGCGTCGGGCCATATTGGAAAATGTAATGGGATCAGACACGCACTGCGCAAAGCAGGCTCTGGCATAACGCAATCTGATTGGATGGACGCAGCGCGCCAGTGGCGCGTTCCTGTCGTCGGGTGCTGTTGTTAGGTGACAAGCACCTGACAGATGTCTCGTGTCTGAATTCCGTTCATCTTAAATCCCCCCTGGGATAATTTTTGTATCTTGGCGGCCGCCAGGATCCGAAAGGGATCCGCGCGGCGTCTAAATCGTCATCGTCTCAAACAGGGCCCGGTCGCGCAGGGCCCACATGCGTCGTGGAAAGCCGGTAATTGGCTCTTGCGGCATATCCTGCGGAAGCAAGTTTCATAAATCAATACTTTTTTAACGAACGTAAGGTTTTCCTTACCCGTTGAGCCACGCCTCGTTTTGGCCCGCCCCACCACAGCCGATGGGCACAAATCAGCGCTGCCATTCGCACGCGCCATCCGGTCGGGCGGGCCCCGATACCCTCATTCCCACGCCACGAAAAACGGCGCCCCGGTTTCCCGGAGCGCCGTCTTTTTGTCGCGCGGCCTGTGGCTTACAGAATGATGTCCGTCGCCGTCAGCGAGGTCACGCCTTCCAGCAGGATGTTCAGATCCACCGTGCCGTTGCCGTCGACATCGCCCAGCAGGAAGCCGTCCGTGCCGTTGTTGGCGAAACGCAGATCCCCCGCCGCGCCAAAGCCCGCGGCGCCCACGAAGTTGAACGCCTGGTTGCCCGCCAGCGTCGTGTTCGCGTCGATCGCCGCAAGGTCGATCCGGTCCGCGCCGCCCACACCAAAGTCGGTGATGGTGTCGCGCCCCGCGCCGGTGCTGTCGGCCACCGCCTGGAAGACAAACGCATCCGCGCCGCCGCCCCCGGACAGACGGTCTCCGCCGAGCCCGCCGAACAACCGGTCGTTGCCCTGCATCCCGATCAGCTCATCCGTCCCCTCCAGCCCGAACAGGCGGTCGTCGCCGCCAAAGCCCAGGATCCGGTTGGCGTTGTCATCCCCGACCAGAACGTCGTTGCCCGCCGCGTTCGAGCCGTAGAGATACTCGAAGTTGGTGAAGGTATCGATGCCCGACGACCCGCCGACGTTCTGCGCCGTGCCCTGCGCCCGCAGATCCACCGCGACCGGACCGCCCGAGTTGAAGTAGCTCAGGATATCCGCATCTCCGGCACCGCCGTCCATGGTGTCATTGCCGCCCGAGCCTTCGATCTGATCGTCCCCGACCCCGCCGCGCAGCACGTCGCCGCCGCCGATGCCGTAGATCTCGTCGTTGCCCGCGCCGCCGTCGATGACGTTGCCGCCGCTGGTGCCCACAAGCAGGTCATTGCCCGTGCCGCCGGTGATCCCCTCGACCGAGACGAAGCGATCCGTGCCGGTCTGCGCCGACGTGTTCTGAGCCCCCGCAAAGTTGATGTTCACCACCAGATTGGCCGTCGCGTCCGAATAATCCGCCGTGTCAAAACCGCCACCGCCGTTGAACACGTCGTTGCCCACGCCACCATTCAGCGCATCGTTGCCCGCGCCGCCGAAAATCCGGTCGTTTCCGGCGCCGCCAATCACGGTGTCATTACCGTCTTCGCCGCCGACAAGGTCGTCACCCAGACCGCCACTGACCAAATCGTTCCCGACAAGACCCGACACCGTGTCATTGCCTGCACCGGCCATGATCGTGTCCGCCAGAAGGCCACCGGTCAGGTCATTGTCGGCCCCGTCACCGGCGATGGAATTACGAAAGTTCCGCAGCCCGACAAGACCCTCGATGCCGGACCAGTCACCCGGCGCCCCCCCGCCGGAGAGGTATCCCGCCGTCAGATTGAACCCCGCGACAAAGGTTGGGCTGCCGCCGGTCACACCGGAATAATCCACCGTATCGGATCCAAGGCCCCATCGATGGTCTGGTTCGATAGCGTGGTGTTGGTAACGCGGAACAGATCATCACCCTCTCCACCGTCCAAAGTCAGCGCCCCGCCTTGCATGACGATCGTGTCATTGCCCATCCCGGCCATAACGGTATCATTGCCGCCGCCGGTCTCGATCACATCGCGCTGTGAGGACCCGGCAAAGCTCTCGGCGGTGGATTGACCCAAGATGCGGATCGTCTCGTCCGATCCGTCGTCCCACTGGAAGAACGTCCAGCCAGAGAGATCGACGTCGGTGGTTCGCATCACGATTTCGATGTTGTTCTGGTCCTGCACCCCGGTGAAGCCGTCGATGAACACATCAAGCAATTCATCCGCCGTATCGAGCTCGGTCGAGCTCAGTCGCAAGGTATTGTCGCCCTGAACGACAAAGCGGATCTCCTCGATCCCCGAGATCTCGACAGAGGCGCTCGACAGGTCGATCACGCCCGCTGAGCCGATCAGGATCCTGTCAGTGCCGGTCCCGCCATGAATCGTCTCGCTGCTGCCGGTGGTTGCGACGTCGAGGGTGAAGGTGTCATTACCGCCGCCGCCCGAAATGCTGTCGTTGCCGGAGGTGCCGGTGAACTGTTCGAACGAGCCGTCGCCGATCACTTCGATGCGGTCAAACCCGTTGGTCCAATTGCTGTCGAAGGTCGTGCCGGACAGGTTCAGGGTCGTGTCGGTATCCATGTTGATCCGGATGATTTCCCGCAAGCCGGTATTCGCCTGCCCGAAGATCGCCGGACCGGTGCCAAACCCATCCTCAAACTCGGTCCCGTCAACGATCAGCGTCTTGGATCCCTGCACGGTGTCGGCGGTATTGAAGGTGATCTGCTCCAGACCGGACCAGGACGTGCCCGCGATTTCCAGATCGGTCGTACCGGCGTTGAAGATGGCGAGGCCGTCGATTCCGTCGCCTCCCTCGACCGTGTCGGCGCCTGCGGATTCTCCCGCAAAATAGCGGAACGTATCGTTGCCCCCGCCCCCGATCAGGCTGTCATCGCCGCTGCCACCGGAAAGGGTATCATCACCGCCGTTGCCTTCCAGCGTGTCGTCGTCGCCCATGCCCGACAAAAGATCGGCCGCGCCGCCGCCGATGATCCGGTCGGCGGTGCCATTGTCCCGTTTACCGTGCCGCCCGTTGTCTTGGCATATATCACATCACCGTCCACAAAATTCACCGGCGGATCGTCATAGGTCGCGGTATTGATGGCCCCGTCGCGGGGATCCCAGATGGATGCTTTTACATCGCCGTCGCCTTCCCACGTGAAAAGCACGCGCCCGTCGCCGGTAACGCCAACGTTGGGGGTGAATCCTTCGGAATTGTCGACGGTGACCGTACTGCCGTCCGCAGTGCCGTCGCTGTCGTATTTCTGGGCCTTGATGGTATTGGCGGATGTATCCTTCCAGACGATGACGAATTCACCGTCGGGCAAGGCGACAATCTCGCTGTCGGTCGCATCCACGGCATCGACGGCGGTCGCGGCCCGCACCATGCCCAGATCGGCATTGTAGACCGCCAGCCGCACGGTTCCGTCGGAAGAGGCGCCGACCCCGTCCGTCCAGGTGGTTGCGATATTGCCGTTGGCAAGGGTTGCGACCTGCGGATCAAGGGGCGCCGCCGCTACGGCGGCAATCGCGCGGTGCTGCAGGATGCCGCCATTGCTGAGGACATCGACCGTGATCGCGCCGGCGTCGCTGTAGACCGATACCATCTCACCGTTCGTATTGATCGCGACGTCGTTCTGCGTTTGCGCGCCCGTTGCGTTGTCACCTGCGTCGAATATGCCTGTCAGAAACCCGCCGGTGTCCGAAAGGCGGATGCCCCGAATGTCGGCAGAAAACGCATCGTCGCCAGGCGCAATTTCCACAAAGCTGATGAAGGACGTGTTGTCGGCGGCATTTACCGCGACTTGCGGATTGCTGAGATCCTCGCTCGGGTCGATCTCTGCATCGATAACGCTGGTGACAACGTTGTCGCCGACCGCGTCCTTGCGCTCCCACACGAGACGCGACGAAACGCTCTCCCTATCGATATAGACAAGGACAAAGCCGCCGTCGTTGGTTGCGGCAATGTCAAAGTCGCTCTCGTTGTCCGAGGAGTAGCTGCGGTTGACGCGGAAGCTGTCGCGCACCGTGTTGCCTGCGCCGTCGATGATCTTGGCCACGATGTCGCCGCTGTTGGATGTCCCGACGCCGCTGGTGCCCTGCTCGGTCCAGGCGATGAGGATATTCCCGTTGCTGAGCCCGATGGTCTGCGTGTCTTCGACCACCGGAGCGTCGGCCACACCGGTGTTTACCTGAAATTCCGGGAGCCATACTGTCGGAGTAGCCATGCGCATATACCTTCTTGCTGTCTTTTGCGTGCAGTCCAGACGGCCATCGCCCCAAAGGACGCAGAGCCAACAGACTTTCGGGAAAATTGGGTTCTGGCCGGGAACATTCCAAAAGGGGCGGCCACACGTCTTGCGCGAAACCTGCGAAACCGGCCCGCAAAAATCAACGTATTTTTACCGAATTGCTAAAAGTGCTTGCCGCGGGATCTCCGGAGGATTCCTCCCGACTTTCCATCATGGGTAGAAAATACCCGTGCGCCTGCGACGCCCCTTCGCATGACGCGACCCGACAAATATCAGAACAAATTGAAAGGAATTAAAGACATATCGCATCAAGGCGTTTTCGACCCGCTCTTCAGATTGCTGCATCCCGGCGCAACCTAAAGTTTTTCTTGGGTTTTGCAGAAACACCGATCGAAATCGCCGAAAGTGGCATTGAAACCGCAGCTATCACTAAAAATGTCCGGGTTTACTGACAGAAAACCTGTCGGGCGGTATCCAACCTCCACCCCTATTTGAGATCTGGATCCCTTTATGCCGCGCTATACGCCCACTGACTCCCTCTATGTCTTTCAATGGCACTATGACTACCTGTCGCAAAGCCTTGGCTACGGCCGCGAGGGGATCGAAACGATCTGGGATGAATTCAGTGGCGACGGGGTCCATATCGGCATCAGCGACAGCGCGGTCGATCGCGAGCACCCGGAGTGGGAAGACCGGTTCGACGCCGATACAAACATCGTTATCGAAACCGAAGATGGTGCGCTGGTAAAAGTCACCAACACAGAGCGGACCGAGAACCATGCCATGTCGGTATCGGGGATCATCGCGGCGGGCGACGACGGGGTGGGGACCGTCGGGATCGCGCACGGATCGACGTTGTCGTCGATTGACGTATTCTTTGATTACGACGGCGATGGCTCGACCGCCTTTGCCGACGACGTTGCCGATCGCGATGCGCCGTTGATGTCGCAAATCGTCGCCGGGTTCCGGCAGTTCGACGTGATCAGCGGCAGCTGGCATACCGACAGCGTCTATAACCAGACCCTCGCCAAATCGGCAGAGATCACCGCGCAATTGGACGGTTTCGCGGCCGCCACAAGCGAGGGGCGTGACGGTCTGGGCACCGTGATCGTTCTGGCTGCGGGCAACGGCTATGATGATCTGTACTACGACAACAGCGGCACCGCGCAGCGTATTTTCATCCAGCGCAATGACGATGCCAGCTATAGCATTGATTACGTCATGTCGGGGTTCCTGAACCCCGGCGAGGATCCCGCAACCACAACGCCAAGTGTGGATGAGGCCGACATTCTCGCCGGCAGCACCACCGCAGCCGAAGCGAATGCGGGCACCGACATGCGCACCGCGTCACGCATGAGCATCGTCGTGGGCGCCTACAGCGAGGAAATCACCCTGAGCGACGGGGTGACCACCCTGGAAAGCCAGGTCACCCCCTATGTCTCGCGCGGGGCGTCGTTGTTGCTGTCCTCGCTGTCGCGGGTCAATCAGCCGTTGGGGCAATATCTGTCCTCGACGGATGTGTATTTCGATCTCGACGATACCTCTCTGTTCGCAGCGCATTTGCGCGACTACGGCACCGGCGTGATCGGCACGGATGTCATCGGCTCGGGCGGCTATGGCTGGGGCGATACGGACGGTACACAGAACGACCTGCTCAACGATGGCTACACCGATTATTTCGGCGGCACATCGGGCGCGACACCGCAGGTGTCTGGCATCGTTGCGCTGATGCTTGAGGCGAACGCGGGCCTGGGCTGGCGCGACGTGCAGAATGTGCTTGCGCATTCGTCGCACCATGTGGGCACGGACATCGGCGGCACGCCGCAACTGCATTCCACCGAAAAATTCAGCTGGTACACCAACGGATCGACGGGCTGGAACGGCGGCGGGCTGCATTTCTCCGAAGATTACGGCTACGGCGCTGCGGACGTATATGCCGCCGTGCGCATGGCCGAAGTCTGGACCTTGTTCAACGACGCGCAGGTCACGGCGAACGAACAGACGGACAGCGTTCTCGACAACAGCAATTCGATCATCGCTGCCGGATCGGCGGCCAGCCCGCAATCCTCGTTCCGGGGTATTTCGCTGGCCGATGTGGATATCGAGCTGGAATATGTCACGGTTACCATCACGCTCCAGCATCCCCATTTTCAGGAGCTCGACATCTACCTGATCTCGCCCTCGGGCACACGGGTCGCACTGCACAACATCTCATCGAACAATTTCGCCTATGAGGAAGTCTCAGACATCGGCCTGCAATGGGAATTCGCCGTCAACGCCCTGCGCGGTGAGGATCCGAACGGCCAATGGTTGATCGAAGTGGTCAATAACGGCACCGCAGCCGGGCTGGTGCAACAGGTAGAGCTGGATGTCTACGGCTCCGAAGCAGATGACAACGAGGTCTACCATTTCACCAACGAGATCTTTGATGCCCAGTTCGCCGGACGCCTGAATACTGTCATCACCGATACGACAACCGGCGATGCCGATTGGATCAATGCCGCCGCGATGACGGGCGATCTGGCGATTGATCTGTCCGCTGGCGGGTTGTTGCAGCGCAGCGTCGGTGCCGGGTCTGCCACGACGTTCGCGGCCATCGGTGGAACGGGCCAGGGACAGATCGAGGGCGCGGTTTCCGGCGACGGCGACGACACGCTTACCGGCAATGATCTGGCGAACAGCCTTTTCGGGATGCGCGGCAGCGACCAACTGATCGGCGGCGCCGGTGATGACACGCTCGAAGGCGGCGCCGGGGCGGATACGCTCACAGGCGGGGCCGGATCGGGGGATGTCGCCTCGTACAGCATGTCGAGCGTCGGGGTGTCGGTGAACCTGCGCACGCTGGCCGTCTCCGGCGGTCACGCAACCGGCGACGTCCTGTCAGGGATCGAAGGGGTCACGGGATCGGCCCATGCCGACACGCTCTTCGGGACGACCGGCGCCAACCGGATCGAGGGAGGGGCGGGCGACGATCAGATCTATGGCTGGGGCGGCGCGGATACCCTTCTGGGCGGCGACGGGAACGACAGCATTACCCTCTACGGCGCGACGACCCTGATCGACGGTGGCGACGGAGACGACGCCATCGACATGCGCCTGAACGGGGGGGCCGCCTTGGTCGACCTGTCACAGGCGCGCATCCAGAATGTCGAGGGGATCCTTGGCTCCGCCTTCAATGATACGCTGACCGGCGATCTGTCGGACAACACCCTGACCGGCGGCGCCGGCGCGGACGCGCTGGACGGCGGCGCGAGCTTTGACACTGCCTCCTACAGCACGGCAACGGTGGGCGTGCGTGCCTCGCTAGCCTCGCCCGGTAGCAACACCGGCGATGCGGCGGGCGACAGCTATGCGAATATCGAAGCGCTCGAAGGCTCCGCCTTTGGCGACACCCTCGATGGGGATGGCGGCAACAACCTGCTGACCGGTGGCGCCGGTGATGACAGCCTTTCGGGCGGCACCGGCGACGATACCCTTCTGGGCGGCGACGGGGCGGATACGCTCGTCGGTGGCGGCGGCAATGACCTGGCGAGCTATTTTGGCTCGGATGCCGGGATCGCCGTCAATCTTGCGGCCGGGACCGCATCGGGCGGCCATGCGCAGGGCGATGTGCTGAGCGGTATTCTGGATCTCACCGGCTCGGACTTTGACGACGCGCTCACGGGCTCGATCAATGATAATACGATCATCAGCGGGCGCGGCGACGACACGCTTGTGGGTCTGGGCGGCAATGACTTGCTGGAAGGCAAGGACGGCGACGACTCCCTCGACGGGGGTAGCGGCAACGATACGCTCGACGGTGGATTCGGCAGTGACATGCTGACAGGGGGCGACGGGGCGGATGCCCTGAGCGGTAATGTCGGCAATGACACGCTGATTGGCGGCGCAAGCACCGACACGCTCCTGGGCGGGGACGGCGATGACCTGCTCGACGGCTCCGAAGGAAACGACGATCTGTTTGGCGGGGCGGGCGACGACACGCTTGTCGCCAGCGGCACCAACGCCACCATCGACGGCGGAGACGGCACTGACGTGCTCGATCTGTCCGCGCAGGGCCTTGTCACGGGGACGAATACCGCGCTGACGGGTCTGGGCGCCTCGATCACGAGCATCGAGGGTCTGATCGGGACGGACTTCGCGGACACGCTCATCGGTGACAGCAACGATAACCTTCTCGAAGGAGGGGCGGGCGCCGACACGCTGGAAGCGGGCAGCGGCAACGACACCGTCTCCTACGCTGGCTCGGATGCGGCAGTCAGCGTGAACCTTGCAACCGGTGCTGCCGTCGGCGGCGATGCCACCGGCGACATCTTGAGCGATTTCGAGAACATCACCGGCTCGGCCGGAAATGACACGCTGATCGGCAATGGCGCGGTCAACATCCTGCGCGGCGGCGACGGCGACGACTTGCTGCGCGGCGGGCTGGGGCACGATATCCTCTATGGCGGCGCGGGCTTTGATACCGCCTCCTACGCGGATTCGACGGGTGCGATCTTCCTGCGGCTGGGGACATGGCGCGGGGAAAATCTGCCCGGCGTGACCGGCACCACCGCAGAGGGCGATTTCCTCGACGGGATCGAAGGGGTCATCGGGTCAAACTTCAACGACGAGATCATCGGCAGTGGCAGCGGCGATCTGATCGACGGCGGCGCGGGCGACGACAAGATCGAAGCGGACGTCTACGGACGTGCGGGCAATGACACCGTGCTTGGCGGTGCGGGCAACGACGATATTCTCGCAGGCGGCGGGGACGACAGCGTCGACGGCGGAGACGACAACGATTCAATCTCGGGGCAGGACGGCAACGACACCCTGCGCGGCGGCGCGGGCGACGATGAAATCAACGGCGAGGTAGGCAATGACCTGATCGAGGGCGGCGCAGGCGTAGACCGGCTGATCGGTGCGCAGGGGAATGACACCCTGCGCGGCGATGACGGTGACGACAGCCTTTTTGGACGAGAGGGCGACGATACCCTCGCCGGTGGCGAAGGGAACGACAGTCTGAACGGACAGGACGGCAATGACAGCATCGCCGGTGACGGCGGCGCCGACAGCATCAACGGCGAAGCGGGTGATGATACCATTGACGGCGGGTCTGGCGTGGATGACATCACCGGGGGCGAGGGTCATGACAGCATCCGCGGCGGCGCGGAGGGCGACAGCCTTTTCGGTAATGAGGGCAACGACACGCTGCACGGCGATGCAGGCGATGACCTTTTGCGCGGGCAGTTGGGCGACGATCTGATCTTTGGTGGCGACGGGAACGACGACATCAACGGCGAGGAAGGCAGCGACAGCATCGACGCCGGTGCAGGCAACGATTCCGTAGTCGGCGGCGACGGGGCCGACACGCTGATGGGCGACGCCGGCAGCGATACCCTGTCCGGCGGCGAGGCGGACGACATGATCTCTGGTGGCGATGATGCCGATACGCTGTTCGGCCAGGCCGGAAACGACACGCTGCACGGCGACGGCGGCGACGATGTCATCACCGGTGAGGATGGCGCGGATACGCTCTACGGCGACATCGGGAACGACAGCCTGAACGGTGGTGCTGACAATGACCGGCTGGAAGGCGGCAGCGGCAACGACACGCTCACGTCCGGCGACGGGAACGACATCGCCTTTGGCGATGACGGGGACGATCTGATCTACGGGCTGGAGGGCGCCGACAGTCTCTTTGGCGGCGGCGGCGCGGACCGGCTGGAAGGCGGTGACGCGAATGATTTGCTCAGCGGGAACGGCGGCGCCGATGTGCTTTTCGGCGAGGCGGGTGCGGATAGCCTTTATGGCTCCGATGGCAATGACACGCTTGACGGTGGCAGCGGAAACGACCTGCTGAGCGCGGGGGGGACGATGATTTCCTCTTCGGCAATGTCGGCAACGACACGCTTTACGGCTCCGCAGGGAATGACACGCTGAACGGATCGGATGGCGATGACTTCCTCGATGCAGGCGATGATAACGATGTGATTGTCGGCGGAATCGGGAACGATACCGCATTCGGGGCGGAGGGCAGCGACGCGCTCTACGGTCAGGGTGGGAATGACCGGCTGGTCGGCAACGGCGGCAATGACACGATCGACGGTGGCAACGGGAACGATGTGCTCAGCGCCAATGACGGCGATGACCAGCTGTTCGGGCAGGCCGGGGATGATCAGCTGTATGGTCAGGCGGGCGCGGATGCGCTCAACGGTGGCGCGGGCAATGATCTGCTGAGCGCGGGCAGCGGGAACGACACACTCTTCGGGGATACCGGCAACGACACGCTCTATGGCTCGGACGGCAACGATGAACTGAACGGCGCCGACGACAACGACAGCCTCTTTGGGGGCGATGGCGCAGACACGATGGTCGGCGGGAACGGCGCCGATCGCGTCTACGGTCAGAACGACAACGACCGCCTGTTCGGTGATGCGGGCAACGACAGCCTGTACGGCCAGGCGGGCAGCGATTTTGCGCGCGGCGGCACCGGGAAGGATCTGCTGAGCGGGAATGGCGGCAACGATACGCTGTACGGTGAGGACGATAATGACAGCCTGTACGGTGCCGCGGGCGAAGATGCGCTGTACGGCGGGGCGGGCAACGACCTGCTGGCCGGCGGCGGCGACAACGACACGCTGCTGGGCGAGGATGGCGATGATGAGATCTATGGATCAGGCGGGAATGACCTGGTCAACGCGGGTGACGGGGCAGATACCGTCAACGGCGGTGGCGGCAATGATACGCTGACCACCGGTGCGGGCAACGATCTGGCACTGGGCCGCACCGGCGACGACGAGCTTTACGGTCAGGACGGCAACGACGCGCTCTACGGTGAGGACGGTGCGGATCTGCTCAACGGGCAGAACGGCGATGACACGCTCATCGGCGGAAACGACAATGACGTCGTGATCGGCGGTGCCGGCAACGACCTGATGGGCGGCGGTAATGGCGACGACACGATGGCCGGTGGCACCGAAAGCGACAGCATCTACGGAAACGCCGGCAACGACGTGTTGCGCGGCGAGGATGGCGACGACAGCCTGCTGGGCGGTGACGGTGACGACAGCCTGATCGGCGGCGAGGGCAACGATACCCTGCGTGGCGACCTTGGGGCCGATACGATCAACGGACAGAACGGGATCGACCGGATGGACTACGTCGGGTCTACTGCAGGCGTAAACGTCGGCCTTACCGGTATCGCGGGCATCGGCGGCTTTGCGCAGGGGGATCTGCTTTATAACGTTGAGCAGCTTGCCGGTAGCGCTTTGGACGACACCTTGCTGGGCAACGCGGGTGAGAACACGATTGAGGGTGGCGCGGGCAACGATCTGCTAGACGGTGATTTCGGCGGCGACAGTATCGACGGCGGCGACGGTACTGACACCGTCACCTACGCGAACTCCAACGCCAATGTCACCATCAGCCTCGATGGCAGCGTGGTTGCGGCCAACGGCTTTGCCGCCGGGGATGTTCTGAGCAACGTCGAAAACATCATCGGCTCGGGCTTTGGTGACAGCATCACCGGTGACGCGCAAAACAACGCGCTAAGCGGCGGTGCCGGTTTCGATGCGCTGTTCGGCGGCGCCGGAGAGGATACCCTTAGCGGCGGCACGCAGGACGATGTGCTTGAGGGGGGTGCCGGTGCCGACGTGCTGGACGGAGAGGCCGGAACGGATATGGCAAGTTATGCAGGCTCGACCCTTGGCGTCACGGTGAACATGACCACCAACGTGAACACGGGCGGAGACGCGGCTGGCGATACATTGTTCAACATCGATAACCTCACAGGGTCGGACCATGCCGACGATCTGACCGGCACGTCAGCGGCCAACAATATCGCGGGCGGGCTTGGCGACGATACGCTTTCGGGTCAGGACGGGGCCGACTATCTGACCGGCGGCGTCGGCGGCGATAGCATTCAGGGTGACGCGGGCGCGGATACACTGCTCGGCGAGGATGGCGACGATGTGCTGCAAGGCGGGGACGGCAACGACCAGCTCTTTGGCCAGAACGACAACGACACGCTCAACGGCGGGGACGGCAATGACACGCTCAACGGCGATCTGGGCGCGGACAGCCTCGACGGCGGCGGCGGCGCGGACGCGCTGAGCGGCGGCGACGGGAACGACACGCTCGACGGTGGTGCGGGCAACGACACGCTCACCGGTGGCAGCGGCGATGACAGCCTTGACGGCGGCGCGGATGACGACAGCTTTTTCGCCCAGGACGGCAACGACATCGTTCGCGGTGGCGCGGGCAATGACACGATCAACAGCGGCGACGGCGATGACAGCATCATTGGTGGTACCGGCGCGGATGAGCTTTTTGGTGGTGCCGGCGCCGATCACTTCATCTTTGAGAGTGTGGCCGATTCAGGCACCACCACGGCCGAGCAGGACGCCATCATCGGCTTTGCCCGGGGCACCGATCTGGTTGATCTGTCGGCGATCACGACGACGTCCGGCGCGGCGCTGACGTTCAACAGCTACAGCACCTTCTTCGGCAACAGCGACAGCGTGATCTTTCAGGTTGTCAGCGGCAACGGCAATCTGATGGTCGATGTCGACGGCGACCGCGTCGAGGATATGACCATCGTGCTCGAGTTTGTGCAGGGCTTTGACCAAAGCAATCTTTTGCTGGTCTAAACGCGCGATAGCCGAAGGGTTCAGCCGCCGCGCTGCCCTTCGGCAAAGACCCAGGCGTCGCGCACGATCGTCTCAAGATCGCTGTGCCGCGCCCGCCACCCCAGGATTTCGCGCGCCCGGGTGACGTCGGCGATAAGCGTTGCGGGATCGCCCGCACGCCGGGGTCCTTCGGTCACCTCAAACGCCACACCCGAGATCCCTTTGACCGCGTCGACCACCTGCCGCACGCTCTGCCCTGCGCCAGTGCCCAGGTTGATCGGCTGCACACCGGGTTCCTGCTGCGACAGCACGTGGGTGACGGCGGCGACATGGCCCGATGCCAGATCGCTCACATGAATGTAGTCACGCACGCACGTCCCGTCGGGGGTATCGTAGTCGGTGCCATTGATCGCGATGCTGGCGCGTGTGCCCTGTGCCGCCTGAATGACCAACGGGATCAGATGGGTTTCGGGGTCATGCCGTTCCCCCGTGCGGCCCTGCGCATCGGCACCACACGCGTTGAAATAGCGCAGCGCAATCGCCCGCAGACCATGTGGCGCCACACAGCTTTCAAGGATCGCCTCGACCATCGCCTTGCTGTCGCCGTAGGGGTTGATCGGCGCGCGGGTCAGCGCTTCGTCCAGCAGCTCCACGTCGGTGCGATTGCCGTAAACAGCAGCGGTCGAGGAAAACACCAGTCGCGACACGCCCGCCGCGTTCATCGCGTTGAGCAAGGACAACGTACCGCCCACATTGTTTTCGAAAAACGGCAGCGGAGTGAGCACGGATTGCCCGGCCTCGATCAGCGCCGCAAAATGCACGACGGCGTCGACCCCATGGTCTTCAAGCGTTCGGGTGAGAAGTGCGGTATCCGCAAGCCCCCCCTCGACAAGGACGTCGCCAAAACACGCATCGCGGTGACCCGACGAGAAGTTGTCGTAGACCACAGTCCGAAATCCCGCCTCTTTCAACGCAAGCGTGGTGTGCGATCCGATGTAGCCGGCGCCACCAACGATAAGGACGGTCTTGCTCATAAGAAGGATTTTCCCCGTGAAACGAATGGTGCTTCAATGCCACCTCCACCGGGTGCAGGCAAGGCGCGGCGCACGCGCGCGATTGCGACCGGCCCCGGTTGTCGCTAACACGAAACGCAATGAAACAGAGTGGAAAACTCCCCATGCCCAAACCCGCTGCGACCGTTCGTCCGAATACCTGGGAATTTTTGCGGGATGCGATGATCGCGCCGACGGGGTTTCGGGAGTATGACGCGCGGTGGCAGTACCCCGAGGCGATCAATCTGCCCGGGGTGACGGCGCTGGGCGTGGGGTTGGGCACGCAGATGCATCTGCGCGGCATCGAGCCGGTGATCGCCGTGGGCAACGATTACCGCGACTATTCGCTGAGCATCAAGAACGCGCTGATCCTCGGGCTGATGCAGGCGGGTATCCACGTGAAAGACATCGGCCCGGCGCTCTCGCCCATGGCCTATTTTGCGCAGTTCCATCTGGACGCGCCCGCCGTCGCCATGGTCACGGCCAGCCATAATCCCAACGGCTGGACCGGCGTGAAGATGGGGTTTGAGCGCCCGCTCACCCACGGCCCCGACGAGATGGCCGAACTGCGCGACATCGTGCTGGAGGGCCGCGGCGAGCTGCGCCCGGGCGGCGGATACGAATTCGTCGATGGCGTGCGCGAGGCGTATCTTGATGATCTGGTCGGGGATTTCAGGATGACCCGCAAGCTCAAGGTCGTCTGCGCCACGGGCAACGGCACGGCCAGCGCCTTTGCGCCCGAGCTGTTCCGCCGGTTGGGGGTCGAGGTGGTCGATAGCCACAACACGCTCGACTACACCTTCCCGCATTACAATCCGAACCCCGAAGCGATGGAAATGCTGCACGACATGAGCGCGAGCGTGAAGGCGTCGGGCGCCGATCTGGCGCTGGGCTTTGACGGCGACGGCGACCGCTGCGGCGTGGTGGACGACGAGGGCGAGGAGATCTTTGCCGATAAGGTCGGCGTGATCATGGCGCGGGATCTGTCCAAGATCTATCCGAACGCGACCTTCGTGGCGGATGTGAAATCGACGGGGCTCTACGCGTCCGACCCGGAGCTGATCGCGAATGGCGTGACGGCGGACTATTGGAAAACCGGGCACAGCCACATGAAACGGCGGGTGCACGCGCTGGGCGCGCTGGCGGGATTCGAGAAATCCGGCCACTACTTTCTGGCGGAGCCGATCGGGCGTGGCTACGACTGCGGGATGCGCGTGGCGGTCGAGATCTGCAAGCTGATGGACCGCAACCCCGAGATGAGCATGTCGGATCTGCGCCGGGCGCTGCCGGTGACCTGGTCGATGCCGACGCTGTCGCCCCATGCCGCCGATGAGGAGAAATACGACATCCTCGCGCGGATCGTGGCCCGGCTGGAGGGCGTGACGGAGTTTGCGGGCCGCAAGGTGGCGCAGGTGATCACGGTGAACGGCGCCCGCGTGATCCTCGACAACGGCAGCTGGGGGCTGGTGCGCGCCTCGTCCAACACGCCCAACCTCGTGGTGGTCTGCGAAAGCACCCAAAGCGAGGCCGAACTGCGCGCCATCTTCACCGCCATCGACGAGGTCATCCGTACCGAGCCGGGCGTGGGCGAATACGATCAGAGCTTTTGAGGGGCGGACGAAATGAAAATCGCAGTTGCCGGGCTTGGCTACGTTGGCCTATCGATCGCCGTCCTGCTGGCGCAGCATAATTCTGTCGTGGCGGTTGATATTGATCAAGCCCGGGTTGATCAGATCAACGCAGGGCAAAGCCCGATCGTTGATCCCGATATTGCGGATTTTCTGGAGACGCGCGATCTGGATCTGACGGCCACCACTGATCTGGCGCGGGCCTGTGACGGCGCTGACTTTATTATCGTGGCCACGCCCACCAACTACGATGCCGACACCAATTATTTTGATACCTCCAGCGTCGAGGCGGTCGTGGAACGCGCGCTGGCGCTCAACGAGACGGCCCATGTCGTCATCAAATCCACCATCCCCGTTGGCTTTGTCGAGCGGCTACGCGAAGAAATGGGCAGCCATCGCATCTTCTTTTCGCCCGAGTTCCTGCGTGAGGGGCGCGCCCTTTACGACAATCTGCATCCCAGCCGGATCATCGTGGGGGATACCGGCGACGCCGCGCGAAGCTTTGCCGATTTGCTGGTACAAGGGGCGGTGGCAACCAATATCCCGGTGAAATTCACCGATGCCTCGGAAGCTGAGGCGATCAAGCTTTTTGCCAATACCTACCTTGCGATGCGGGTGGCATTCTTCAACGAGCTCGACAGCTATGCCATGTCGCGCGGGGTGGACAGCCGGCAGATCATCGAAGGGATCAGCCTCGATCCGCGGATCGGCGACCACTATAACAACCCGTCCTTCGGCTATGGCGGCTATTGCCTGCCCAAGGATACCAAGCAGTTACTGGCGAATTATTCGGAGGTACCGCAAAACCTGATCCGCGCCATCGTCGACGCCAACCGGACCCGCAAGGATTTTTTGAGCGAGCAGATCATCGCCCGCAAGCCCCGGATCGTCGGCGTGCACCGTTTGGTCATGAAATCGGGGTCGGATAATTTTCGGCAATCGTCGATCCAGGGGATCATGAAACGGATCAAGGCCAAAGGCATCGAAGTGATCGTTTATGAACCCGCGATGACCGAAGAGACGTTTTTCAATTCCCGTGTTCTGCGCGATCTCGATGCGTTCAAGGCGGAATCGGATTTGATTATGGCCAACCGGATGACCGACGATCTGGCCGATGTGGCCGACAAGGTCTTTACCCGCGATCTGTTCGGCGGGGATTAAGCGGCCCGTTCAGCCGAACAGAAAATCCGATCGGTCGAGATCGTCTGCATCCGTATCCTCGAGAATGATACGAATTTCGGGAAGGTTGATCACCACATTGTCACCCTCCTGCCGCAGGTCCAGATCGCGGAGGCGGCCGGGCAGCACATCAATCATGATCGTATCGAGATCGGGATTGAAATCCGTGATCCTGTCAGTGCCGCTTTGGTCAAAGCGGAAATAGAAGGTATCCCGTCCAGCGCCGCCGGTCAGCGTGTCATTTCCGTTTCCCCCCCTCAGCTCATCATTGCCGGCACCCGCGATCAACAGATCATCGTCGTCGCCGCTGCCCAGCAGATCGTTGCCGTTGCCGCCGTAAAGGGTGTCATCACCTGAGTTGCCCCAAACGAAGTCATCGCCGTTTTCGCCGTACATGATGTCATCCCCGACAAAGCCGCCGACGGTATCGGTGCCCTCGCCGCCGTAGAGTGTGTCGGTGCCCGAACCGCCCCAGACCAGATCATTGCCGTCCTCGCCCCAAAGACGATCCTTGTCGTCGCCCCCGCCAAGGGTGTCGTTCCCGCCACCACCCCATCCACGGTCATCGCCGAGGTTACCCCAGACGACATCGTTGCCTTCTCCCCCATAAAAGACATCGTCGCCCCAGAAACCTCCCAGCGTATCATTGCCGGTATCGCCGTAGAGCGTATCGTTGCCCTGATCTCCCCAAACCCCGTCCGAGCCGGTGCCGCCATACATCAAATCATCGCCAAAGCCGCCGTTGAGCGTATCGGTACCGGCATTTCCTTCGATAAAATCATTTTCTGTCCCGCCCCAGGCAAGATCATCGCCATCCCCACCGCGCAGCGTATCCTGACCCGCGTCGCCAAGGAGCGTATCGTTGCCGGATCCCCCGACCAAAACGTCGATGCCATCGCCTGCTTGTACAAAATCATTCCCGGCGCCACCGTCGATCACATCATTCCCCGTGCCGCCGAACAGCTCATCCGCGCCGCCATCGCCGCTCAGCGTGTCGTGATCGGCACCGCCCCAGACGACGTCGTTCCCTTCGCCCCCGCGCAGGGTGTCGCGGCCATTGTCCCCGAAGAGGGTGTCATTCCCCGATCCGCCGGCAAGGACATCCCACCCCTCACCCCCGCGCATGGTGTCCTGCCCCGCGCCTCCATCAAGCACGTCATTGCCGGCGTCGCCGCTCATCCAGTCGTTGCCGCCTTCGCCAACAACCGTGTCATTCCCCGCAGCCCCGATCAGTTGGTCCGCCCCGTCGCGTCCGAAGAGCCGGTCGTTCCCGCCACCGCCGTTAAGCCTGTCGCTTGCCGTTCCGCCCGTAAAGGTCTCTGCCGCGCTACCGCCGTTACGCACAACGGGTGCTGAAGGCTGGGGGCCGCAGGCATGGGGACCGGCGCGGGCGTTGGCGTCGCGACGGGCGATGGTGTGGGAGCGCCGGGGCTCGATGTCTCGATTTCCGGCAGCACCGCTTCGGCGGCATTGGTGTTGGCCATCGGGCGCTGGGTCGTGGCTGGTACCGGCAATGGCTGGATTTCGGGGACAAATACCTGCGTCGGGTCACGGTCAAGCATGGGGATGCGATCGGGCCATTGGAATTCATCGGCAAAAAGGTCGTCGCGGTCCAGCGACATGCCGTTGGACGACCGGATGTCGATCACCGTGTCGCGCACGCTCACACGGGCGCCGGAGGCGTTGCTGTTGACCTCGACCTGCGCGGCCGAGCGCAGCATGACGTAGGACGACAGATCCAGAATATCCTCACCGGCCGTGAAATCGAGGATACGGCTGGAGCCGCCGGTTTCGGACATCACGAAGCGGTCGGCGCCCCTGCCGCCGCTGAGCCTTGCATCCTGCGCGCCGACGAGAATATCGTCACCATCGCCCCCCCTGAGATAGTCGCTTTGCCCCGCGATCATCAGGTCATCCCCCGCGCCACCGCTGCGCGTACCCGCACCGTCCCCGTCGCCACGGTGCACATCGCCAAGATCCCCGAGGTCGACGCGGAACCGTGTCAGCCCCGCATCCGTGGCACTGCTTACATAGATCTGAAGATCACCGCCTACGACGCTTGTTTCAATCTCGCCGACGTTCATCAGCCCGGCGCCGGGGGTGTGCTCAATCGTCTCAAGGTGAATGAGCCGTCCGTCGGGCATCAGGGTGAACAGGCTCAGCCCATCGTCAGCACCACCGGCAACAACGAACACATGCCCGTCCACCTCTGTCGCTGTGACAGATTGCACGCCGCCAAAACGTGTCTCGCGCGTATCCATGATCTGATCGGCGGCGGTCAGGGTGCCATCCGCCTCCAGCTCCAGCACGTTGAGCATCGACGTGCCCGCGCTGCCCATGATGACCCATGTTTTGCCAAATGCGGTCACGGTTTCAAAGTCGGTGGGCGCGTTGATCCCTAATCCCTGCGCGGCGCCGATATCATCGACGTGGGTCAACGCACCGGTGGCATTGTCCATTCGGTAGCTGCTGATCCCTTCGGTGCCGAATTGCGCGGCGAGCAGATAGGTCGCGGTCCCGACCTCGACCGTATCAAGGTGTTGCACCTCATCTAGTACGACATCTTCCCACGCCGCGCCGTCGGCGGTGTATCGCAGGACGCGCCCGTTATCCTCAAACGCCACATGAAAGACAAAACCGCTGTCCAACTGGGTGGCCGTGATCGCCTGCGCCCCGCGCCCCGCCTCGGTCGTGGCCCCCCGTGAAGGCTGCCGCTGGCGCTGAGACCGTATTGCGCCATGGACGTGCCCATGCCCCCTGCCATGACCACCATCGCGCTGTTGCCATTCACGATCGTGTCGAACGTGCCGCTGACCTGCGATCCGCTGTCGGGAGAGAAATACTGCTCCCCCGAGACACCGATAACGCGCCCGTCGGCAGCAAGCTCGTAGGACACCAGCCCGCCGTTTAGCCCGGTCGACGCCAGCAGAAAGGCGCCGCTGTCGAGATGCACGACCTCAAGATCGCGGATATCCCCGTCGAGCACGATGTCACCCGCACCGATACGTTGCTGATACTGAAAAAACATCCCACGCGCTCCCTCTCACCGGGGCGCAGGACTGGCAGGGCAAGCGGAGAACTTCGGGTCTGCAAAATGGCCAAAGCGTGCCGTTTGCCGCCGTTTTTCAGCGTGTTTTAGCGCGTTTTTCGATTGGTTTTTGCGGTTGTGACACCCCACGGTGTTTTCTATGCTGCGGGCCTGAGCGCTGACTGCGAACCGAAAGGCCCTGACCATGAATTTTCTGATCGTCGGTGCGGGGCTGAGCGGCGCCGTGATCGGGCGCGCCCTGGCGGATGCGGGCCACAAGATCACCATTGTCGACAGTCGGCCCCATGTGGCGGGCAATTGCCATACCGAACGTTGCGCGGAGACCGGCGTGCTGGTGCATGTCTACGGGCCGCATATCTTTCATACCGACGATGCGGAAGTCTGGGACTATGTGAACGGCTTTGCCCGTTTCCTGCCCTACCGCAACCGGGTGAAAAGCACGGTGGGCGGGTCGGTGTATTCGCTGCCGGTCAATCTGCACACGATCAACCAGTTCTTTGGCAAGACGATGCGCCCCGATGAGGCACGCGCGTTTATCGAGACGACGCAGGCGGATACGACGATCACCGATCCGCAAAGCTTTGAAGAGCAGGCGTTGCGGTTCGTGGGCCGCGATCTCTATGACGCGTTCTTTCGCGGCTACACGGAAAAGCAATGGGGCTGCGCGCCGACAGAGCTGCCGGCTTCGATCCTCAAAAGGTTGCCGCTGCGGTTCAACTACGACGACAATTATTTCAACCACCGCTTTCAGGGCATGCCCGAGCAGGGTTATACCGCGATGGTCGAAGCGATCCTTGCGCATGACGGGATCGACGTGCACCTTGAGACGCCTTTCACGCATGAGATGGCCAAACGCGCGGATCATGTGATCTGGTCGGGGCCGCTGGATGCCTATTTCGGCTATTCGCTCGGGCGGCTTGGCTACCGGACCCTGGATTTCGAGCGCTTTACAGATACGGGCGATTATCAGGGGTGTGCGGTGATGAATTACGGCGCGCGCGATGTGCCCTATACGCGCATCACCGAGCACAAGCATTTCGCCCCGTGGGAAAGCCACGACGCCACCGTCTGCTACCGTGAATACGCGCGGTCCTGCGGACCCGATGATATTCCCTATTACCCGATCCGTCTGGTCGAGGAAAAAGCGTTGCTGGGTGAGTACGAAGCGCTGGCCGAGGCGGAAGACGGGGTGAGCTTTGTCGGGCGGTTGGGCACCTATCGCTATCTCGATATGGATGTGACCATCCGCGAGGCACTGGATCTGGTGCCGGGACTATTGCAGCGGTTCGGGACGCCAAAATCCCCTTGATACAAGGGTGTTGAGCGTTCCGCATTCGTGTGCGCAACGCCACCGCGCGCCTCAGGTAGGGAGCGATTAAGCATTTTTCCACAGGTTTGCAGCGACGCCCCTTGCTGGAGAAAAGCCCATGTCCGATACCTCCCCCCGCCTCTCACTGCCCCTGATCGCCCCGGCACAGGCGCAAAAGCATGTCACCCACAACGAGGCGCTGACCCGGCTGGATGTGCTGGCCCAACTGACGCTTGAAGGGGTGGAGGCCGAAACTCCTCCGGTCACACCGCAGGAGGGCGACGTCTGGGCATTGGGCGCCTCTCCCAGCGGCGACTGGACAGGGCAGGCAGGCACCCTTGCCGCCTATGTGAACGGGGCATGGTTGTTCATCACGCCTGCGGTGGGCTGGCAGGCCGTGAACATCTCCGACGGCAGCCAACGTGTCTGGTCCGGCGGCGCGTGGGACATCCCCGGCACAGTCACGCTCGACAATGTCGAAGGCATCGGGATCAACGCGTCGTTTGATGCGTTCAACCGGTTGGTTGTTGCGTCCGAGGCGAGCCTGTTCAACCACGCGGGCGCGGGCCACCAGATCAAGGTCAACAAAGCGGCTGCAACCGATACCGCCAGCCTGCTGTTCCAGACCGGGTTTTCGGGGCGGGCCGAAATGGGCACGGCGGGCAGCGACGCATTCGCCATCAAGGTCAGTGCGGATTCCGTTACATGGAACACCGGGCTGCTGTTCGATCCGGCAAACGGGCGGGCGCAGGCGCCTAGCGGTCTGACCGTGACGGGGACACTTACCGGCAGCGCTGTGACACAAACGCAAATGGACACGACACCGGGGCGGCTGATGAAGGTCGGCGATTTCGGACTGGGCGCGGTGATCGCGCCGCTCATCGTGAACATTGACGACAATACCCTGCCTTTTGGGCAATATCGCACGACAGCACCGTCGACGACGGGGACATTCCCGACCTCGATGGCGTGGGGGCACGTGCGGATCTTTGGCTCGAACCTTGGGGATTTTGTGCAGCTTTTCGCGAATGTGGTAGACGACAAGCTGTTCATGCGCCGCTACCGCACAAGCGCGGGCGGCTGGCAGCCGTGGCGCACGTTCTGGAACACCGCCAACACAACCGTGGATGCCAACGGATTCTTGCGCGAGGCAAGCCCGATTGTGCGGCTTTTCAACGACCAGCACGTCGAGCCGGTCGAGACGGTCGGCGCGCGTTTCACGCGGGTGGGCACCGGGCACTACACACTCGACGATGTGGCGCCATTGGCAAGCGAGGGCTGGTCGGTCGAAATCCCCCGCGATTTCAACGGCAACCGCGAAGTCTTTGCCGAGATCGCCTATGACGCCGATACACGCTGCCTGAATGTGCGCACCAGCGCGCCGGTCTGGGACGGCGCATGGCGCGCGGGGGATGCGTGCGACATTCCCGAAGGACGCTGGATCGATCTACGCTTTGTGCCGAATGCGCCCGAAGAGGTGCCCGAGGACGCTGAAGCGCTCTAGCCCTTGGCGCCTTGGCCGCGGGCGTAGACGTCTTCGTATCGGATGATGTCGTCTTCGCCCAGATAGCTGCCGGTCTGAACCTCGATGAGAACCATCGGCATCTTGCCGGGGTTCTCCATCCGGTGCACGGCGCCAAGCGGGACATAGATCGATTGGTTTTCGGTCACGAGTGTCACCGCGTCGTCCACGGTCACACGGGCCGTGCCCTCGACAACGATCCAATGCTCGGCGCGGTGGTGATGGCTTTGCAGGGACAGGGCCGCACCGGGATTGACCACGATGCGCTTGACCTGAAACCGGTCCCCTACGACAAGGCTTTCGAACCATCCCCATGGGCGATAGTCGCGCGGCAGTGTCTCGGCCTGTGACACGCCCTGCGCCTTGAGCATCGTGACCGCCTCTTTGACGCCCTGCGTGTGGTCACGGTGGGCGACCAGCACGGCGTCCGGCATGGCAATGGCTACGATGTCCTGAAGGCCGATCCCGACAAGCTGCTGATTGGGGTCCTCGGCACGCAGCAGGGTGTTGGAGCAATCGATCGCCGTGGCACCGGGCGTCAGCACCATCCCGTCTGCGTCCGGCTCGCCATCGCGCCAGACCGCTTCCCAGCTGCCAAGATCCGACCATGCGCCTGCGTATGGAACCACGCTGAGGTTGTCCGCTTTTTCCATGATTGCGTAGTCCATGGAGTCGTCCTCTAACGCCTCCCAATGCTCGGGCGAAAGACGGGTGAAATGCAGATCCCGCTCCGCCTCGGCGAGCGCCTTGCGGGTGGTGGCAAGGGTTTGCGGTGCGTAGCGTTCAAACGCAGCGATCAGCGTGGCGGTTGTGAAAAGGAAGATACCCGCGTTCCACAAATGGGTCCCGCCCGTGAGCAGGGCCTCGGCGGTGGCCGCGTCGGGTTTTTCCACGAATCCGTCGAGCGGTTGCGCCACGGGGTCAAAATCCGCCCGAGGCTCTTGCGACAACGCCAGCCAGCCATAGCCTGTTTCGGCCCGTGTGGGCCGGATGCCAAAGGTCACCATTTGTCCGTCCCGCGCGGTCGGCACTGCGGCCGCCACAGCGGCGCGAAACTGCGCGGCGTCCTCGATCACGTGATCCGAAGGGGCAACCAGCATCAGCGTCTCGGCGCCCTCCCCCCGCTCTGCCTCCAGCGCGAGTGCGCCGACCAGAACCGCCGGGGCGGTGTTGCGCGCGGCGGGTTCGATCAATGTCGCAAGCGCGCCTGCGCCAATCGCGGCAAGCTGTTCGGTCACCACGAAGCGATAATCGGACCCGGTGATGATCACCGGCGCGCCGAAGCCATCCCCCGATAGCCGCTGTGCAGAGGCTTGAAACAGGCTCACATCCCCGCTGAACTTTGCGAACTGCTTGGGGTAGCTCTTGCGCGACAAAGGCCACAGCCGCGTGCCCGACCCGCCGCACAACAGCACCGGAAAGATTGTGTCAGCCATGGCGGCTCCCTTGATCTGGCGGCGCGTAGGAGGGCGCCGGGGCTTGCAAAAGCCTCTTTCTGCCTAGACCGCCCCGAAAACCCGATCAAGCAACGATTGGGTGCACGCCCCGCATCAATCCGCAGAATTGCGCGTTTTGCCACAGTAGGATAGAGCGTTGGCACCCCGCCTTTTCAGGAAACCGCCATGCCCTTGCGCCTTCACGTCGTCATCATCAGCTGGGACGGGTATCACGACAGGGCGCGCGCTATCGCCGACGCTTTGGTTGGTGAAGTGGACGCGCTGAGCGTGGTCACGTCCAACGCCCGGGGCACAGCGGAGGACGGCCCGGGCGAGTGGGTTTTGGTGCCGCAGTCGTGGTACTTCGGGCGCAAGTTCCGCGCGGCGCTGGATCTGGTGGCCGACGATACGGTGATGTTGCAGATTCAGGCCGACACCCATAGCGACGATTGGCCGGCTGTCGCGCGGGCCTGTGCGCGGGCCTTTGCGGAGCGTCCCGATATCGGCCTGTGGATCCCGGATATTACTTGGACCCCTTGGCCGGTCGATGTGGTGTCAGAAGGTGAAATCCCGGGCACCCCGCTTTTGCGCGTGGCACAAACGGACGGCATCGTCTGGGCGCTGCATCCCGATCTGCTGCCAAGCCTGCGCGCGCTTGATTACGAGGGAAACAATCTGGGTTGGGGCATTGACTGGGTCGCGCTGCACGAGGCCGCGCAACAGGGACGTATCGCCGTGCGCGACCTGTCCTGCCCCGTGCACCATCCGCAAAGCCGGGGCTACGACAATGCCGAAGCCGCGCAGCACATGAAGAATTTTCTTGGGCAGCTGCCCGGCCCCGCCCAGCGCGAGATCATGGACCGGTATCACGCCCTCGCCGCCCGCGCCCGCCGCGCCCTTGGGCAGACCGACCGACAGGCCCCACCGCCGCACCGCCCGCCACCTTTGCCCTTTCTGCGGCAACCGCAGATTGCTGAAATTGCACTCGCCGGTGGCGAGGTTTTCGTGCGCGCGGCAGGGCGTGATTTTGCCGCCCGGGCCGACGTCCTCATTGGGGAAATCGCCTATCCGCTGGCCATGTTGGACGGGACCCCGCCGCGTGGGTTGATCCCGCAACGGTTCCCGATGCATGCGGTCGACACCCCCACCGCCTACCAGCAGCGCAACGATCTGGGGGAATGGCAGGTCGACGGTTGGCAAAGCCTCCGTGTCATTCCGGATTTTGCCGCGCGCACCCAGTCCATTCCGCTCAGCGGTCATCTTTTGGTCGACCCGCAGGACGGTGCGCAGGTCTTTTGTGCGCAGCTGGCCGTACATCGGGGCAAGGGTGATTTGGTCGTGCGCCTGATGGACAGTATTGGCAGGCTCCGCCACGAAGTGCGCACCCCTTTCGACACTGTTTTTGCCGGGGGTAATAGCCCGCAGGGCTACAAGTTTGTCCGTCTCCCCCTACCCGAAACGCGCGAGCAGCTGTCGCTTGAGCTGCGGATCGACTGCACGGAAAGCTTTGAGACCAGCGCGGAGCAGCCGGCCGTCTTTTTTCTGGCGGAGCCACGGATTTGCGCGGCGTGCGACGGACCGATCAGCCCGGTCTTGAGCCAGTCAGACAGAGTACGCGGCGATACGCACTGGTATCACTGTACGCTGCCGGTCCCCTTCGGCGATGCGGCGCGCCGGATCGTGTTGCGCTACGGGGGCTGGGAGGAGGTACTGGCGACCGAACCCGCGGCGCGGGTCACGCTCACGGCCGATCACGGCGGTGCGCTTGATCTGGGGAGCGATACCACGCTTGAGGCAAGTGTGTGGTTCAATGGCGTGCCCGGCCTTGCGCTGACACTTTCCCCCGGCACGACACGGATGCACATACCCGCCGCCTATCTGACCGGCGCGCCGCTGTTTATTGAGCTGCGCGATGCCTCGGGCAGCTTCGCCTACTGGCGCCACTGGTGCGCCCCGACAGCCAAGCATGACCCGGCGCCGCCCGCGATTTCCGGCCCGCTGGCGCGTGATCTGCCCGCCCGCTACGCCGCTGTGCGCAAACACCTCGCGACCCCCTCCCTGGCGTCACCCTGCCCGGCCTGAACGCTGCCCTGAGTGCGCTCGAAGAGGATGGCCTGCCTATGGAGGTCTTGCATGTCCCCAACGATCCGGCTCCGCAGGTCACGCTGATAATCGACGCCTGTGAGGATCTTGATCAAACCTGTCGCTGTGTTGCCAGCACCCTTCTTTCGTGGAACCGGACGCGAACACGGGTCGTCGTGGTGGGCGCAGCGCCCGCACTGACAGACAGACTACGCGGCGCGGCTTTTGTCGACGCGCCGGAGGACGTTCCGGTTGTGGGGGCCATGTCGCCCTTCTGGACGGTGCGGCGCAGGTCACGACCGGTTGGCTCGATACCCTGACCGAGGCGATACAGATGTATCCCGAGGCCGAAGTGGTCGGCCCGAAGATCCTTGGCTTCGACGGTCTGGTGCAGTGCGCGGGGCTATTGCCCGGGGGGAGCCCTACGGGCGCGGCATGGATCCCGCTGATCCACGGATCTGTTACGCCCGCAGGGTGACGGATCTTCCCGCGACCGCCCTTCTGATGACTGCCGCGCAATGGAAATCGCGCCTGAAAAAGATCGCAAGCCCTGAGGCAGTGACTGCGCGTTACGCGCCCACTTCGGTTGTTCATCTCGATGCCAGCACGGCGCCCGTCCCGGATCCGCCCGAAACCGCTGATCTGACAAAGGACGCGGGCCTTGCGGCGCGGGTCCTTTTGGTCACGTCAGAAAGCCCCGCACCCGACGCCGTCGCGGCGCTCCACGCGATGGATTACAAACTCACCGGTTTTGCCGATCCCATTGGCGCACCGGCGCAGGAAATGCTGCGTCGGGCGGGTGTAGAGATTACCGGTCCGCCTTTTGATGCGGACCTGTCACAGGTGATCGCGCAACGGGCGCGGGAGTTTGATCTCTTTTGGTTGGATAGTATCGCCATGGTGCGCCGCCACGCCGCCGAAATCCGCGCCGCACATCCTATGGCGCGTCTGCTGTTGACCCTCGATCACCGCGCCACGGCTGAGGCGCAGGATGTCGGCGCGCTCCACAGTGTCGATGCAATCCTCACCCCGGATCCCGACATCCTTGCCCGGCAATATGACCGGCTGTTGCCGCTTTACACCTCGGGCGGAGGGTTGGCAGACGCCCTGCGCGACGCCTGCACCGATCTGGGACTGCCGACGGGTGCGGACGACTGATCACCGCGGTTGTTTCTTTTAATGCATTTGATAACGTATACATTAAAAGAGATGCGGGGGTGGTCATATGGCGCGTAGCTTCAATATCGCGGTCTTTCACGGGGACGGGATCGGACCGGAAATCATGGCTCCCACATGCGCGCTGCTGGCACAGCTGGCAGAAGCGTCCGACAGCTACGACCTGCGTTTTCAGGACGCGCCCGCCGGGGCCGCGCATTACGCCAAAACCGGAGACTCGCTGCCCGAAGGCTCCATGAACACGGCGCGGGCGGCGGATGCGATCCTTCTGTCGGCGATGGGTCTGCCCAGCGTCAGATACCCCGACGGCACCGAAATCTCCCCCCAGATCGAGCTGCGCAAGGCCCTGACGCTCTTTGCCGGGGTCAGGCCGGTGACGGTCCGGACGGATCGGCATACCCCCCTGAAGCTCCCCGCCGGGCGCGAGATCGATTTTGTCCTAGTACGTGAGAGCACCGAGGGGTTGTTTTACACGCAGGGGCGCGGAGAGGTCACGCAGGACGAAGCGCGCGAGACCCTGCTGATCACCCGCGAAATCTCGGAACAGCTGTTCCGTTTTGCCTTTGATCTGGCACGCAGCCGCAAGGCGGCGGGGCGCGGACCGGGCAAGGTGACCTGTGTCGACAAGGCCAATGTCTTTCGCGCCTTTGCCTTTTTCCGCGAAATCTTTGATGCCGAGGCGGCGCGGAATCCCGATTTGCTGGCCGATCACGCCTATGTGGATGCGACCGCGCTTTGGATGGTGGAGAGGCCGTGGGATTTTGACGTGATGGTCACCGAGAACATGTTCGGCGATATCCTGTCCGATCTGGGGGCGGGGCTGATGGGTGGACTTGGCCTTGCGCCCTCCGCCGACATAGGTGCCAACCATGCAGTGTTTCAGCCCTGCCACGGCTCGGCACCCGACATTGCGGGCACAGGCGTGGCCAATCCCTTTGCGATGATCCTCTCGGCAGCGATGATGCTTGACTGGTTGGGGCTCCGGCACGAAAACGCGGCGATGCAGCGCGACGGGGCACGGCTGCGCGCGGCGGTCGAGGACATCATCGCGCAGGGGACCGACGTCACTCCGGATCTGGGCGGACGCGCGCGCACCGACGATGCGGCGCAAGCCGTACGTGACCGGCTGTTCGCCCCGTGACGGGCGCGCGGGCGCTGCGGGTCGCGGGCCTTGGCGCGGGCTACTTCAGCCAGTTCCATTACGACAGTTGGGCCCGGATGCCCCGGGTTGATCTAGTCGGTGCCTGCGATCTGGATATCGCCCTTGCGCGGGCCACGGGCTTGCCCGCCCATGACGATCTTGGGCGGATGCTGCGCGCGACAGCGCCAGACCTACTCGATATAATCGTCCCGCCCGATGCACAGGCGACAGCGATCCGAACGGCACTGGATGCCGGGCTCAAGTGGATCATCTGCCAAAAACCGTTCTGCCGCGATATCCCCGAGGCCCGCACGATGATCCATGCGGCGCAGGATGCGGGCGCCACGCTGATCGTACACGAGAACTTTCGCTTTCAGCCCTGGTATCGGCGCATCAAGCGGGCGCTTGCGCAGGATGCCATCGGCGATGTGCATCAGATGAGTTTCCGCCTCCGGCCCGGCGACGGTCAGGGCGTGGACGCCTATCTTTCCCGGCAGCCGTATTTCCAAACGATGCCGCGGTTTCTGGTGCATGAAACAGCCGTGCATTGGGTCGATACGTTTCGATACCTGCTGGGGGATCCGATCAGCGTCTACGCCGATCTGCGCCGCCTCAATCCGGCCATCGCGGGCGAGGATGCGGGACATATCCTTTTTGAACATCCCGGCGGGCAGCGCAGCTTTTTCGACGGGAACCGTCATCTGGATCACGCCACAGACAACCCGCGCCGCACCATGGGCGAGGCGCTGGTGGAAGGCACGCAAGGCACGCTCTCCCTGGCGGGCGACGGGGCGGTATATCTGCGCAGCTTTGGCGAACGCAGCCAGCGCATCCTTCTTGGCGCCGATACGCATACCGGCTTTGGCGGGGATTGCGTGCACGCGCTGCAATCGCATGTGGTGGCCGGCATTCTGGACGGCGCGCCAATCGAGAATACCGCGCAGGACTATCTCACCGTGATGCGGGTCGAGGCCGCAATCTATGCCTCCGCCGCAAGCGGGACGCGTCAGACACTCTCGGATACCCCATGACCGACAAGGCGCCTTCGAACACGGCACGCGCGATTGCGCGATTGCGGGAGTTGATCTTTGCCGGAGAGCTTGCCGCCGGGACTGACCACCTCGAATCCGAGCTTGCCGATCTGCTGGAAATGTCGCGCACACCCGTGCGCGAGGCAGTGCTCACGCTTGAGGCCCAAGGGCTGCTGACGATGCGTCCACGCAAGGGTGTGCGCATCCTGCCCCTGTCGCCCGAGGATATGGCGGAAATCTACGATGTGCTGACCGAACTGGAGAGCCATGCTGCCGAACGGGCCGCCCGCGCGCGCCACAACAGCCGCGATCTTGCGACGCTCACGCGCGCCGTTGACGACATGGAAGCGGCTATCCGGGGCAATGATCTGGAGGGCTGGGCCCGCGCAGACGAAACGTTTCATGATGAGTTGGTCCGGCTAGGTGGAAACAGCCGCATCGTCGCGATCACGCAGATGATGGCGGATCAGGTGCGCAGGGCGCGGGCAACAACGCTGCACCTGCGCCCCTTGCCAAGCAAGTCAACCGAGGATCACCGCACCGTGCTCGACGCGATCCGCGACGGTCGCGGTGGCGCCGCACGTGACGCGCACCGGCAACACCGGCAACGTAGCAAGGCAATCCTCGTGGCGCTGCTGCACGATCACCGTCTGCGCTATCTCTGACACGGCTTTAATCGTAGGTCAGCTCGCGCGCCTTTCCGCGGAAGATCCAGTAGGACAGCAACGTGTAGCCGACGATAGCCGGCAGCACAAAGAACGTGCCGCACAGGATGATAAACAGCGATTCCGGCGCGCTGGCCGCCTCGTAGATCGTGATCTTTTCCGGCACCACGTAGGGATAAAAGCTGTAGGCCATCCCGCCGTAGGCCATTGTCCACAAAAGCGTGGCGGCGACAAAGGGGAGCCAGTTCCAGTGGTCGTCCCGAAAGGGCATGCGCCGCAGCATCGCCCACAGCCAGACGATTACAACCGCAGAAAGCACAGGCAGCGGCGCAAGCAACAGGGCCTGCGGAAAGCTGAACCATTTGTCGAAGATCCGCTCGCTGACGAAGGGGGTCGCGAGTGAAATCGCACCAATTCCCAGCACCAGCCCCCAGATGCCGCCACGCGCCCAGCGGATCGCCTTCATCTGCAAGGCCTCGCTGTTCTTGTGGATCATCCATGTCGCCCCGATGAAGGAATAGCCGACTGTCAGGAAGACCGCCGTCAGCAGGCCAAAGGCGATGTTGCCCCAGGTCCAGTCCAGGCCCATGACGTAAAGGCCCAGCATGAAACCCTGACTGAGCGACGTCATCAACGACCCGATGAAGAACGCATTGTTCCATAGCCGTTTGTAGGCGGCGGGTGCCTTGACCCTGAATTCGAATGCCACGCCGCGCAGAATGAGGCCGATCAGCATGATGAAGACAGGCGCATACAGCGCGGTCAGGATCTCTCCGTGCGCTGTCGGAAATGCGACCAGCAGCAGGCCCACAGCCAGCACCAGCCAGGTCTCGTTTGCGTCCCAGAACGGCCCGATCGAGGCGATCATGGCGTCCTTTTCCTCGTTGTTGGCAAGCGGGAACAGGACCCCCACACCCAAATCAAACCCGTCGAGGATCACGTAGATCAGGATCGACAGCCCCATCAGCCCGGCAAAGACAAAAGGTAGCCACTGTGTCGGATCACCAAAGGTATACATGCCGATTACTCCGCCGGAACCGCGTTGACCTGCGCGCGCTCGGATTGAGGTACGCGCGGCTCGATAGACTGCCCGCGCGATGCCCGCCGCGCCAGGTAGAAGATGACGCCGATGTAGGCGCCCAACAGCAGCGCATAGACGGCGAGATAAAGGATCAACGAGGACAGAACCATGGGCGCAGGTACGTCTGCGACGGCCTGTTTGGTGGTCATGACCCCCTGCACCAGCCACGGCTGACGCCCGATTTCAGTGGTGTACCAGCCGGCAAGTGTGGCCAGCCAACCGCTGAAGCTCATGCCGACGAGCCCGACCAGAAACAGTTTCGGCAGCCCATCGACACCACGCCGACCCGCGCCATCGGCACGTTTGCGCAGCATCATCGCCACCGCGGCCCAGCTCACCAGCAGCATCAGCACGCCGGTGCCAACCATCACACGGAATGACCAGAAAACGGGCGCCACGCGCGGGTGCAGGACGGTGCCATCCTCGGCCACGAATTCGTTGAGCCCTTTGACCTCGCCGTCCCACTCATGGGTCAGGATGAAAGACGCAAGACCGGGGATCCCGATTTCATAGTTGTTCTCGCGCGCCTCCTCGTCGGGGATCGCGAACAGCAACAGCGGCGCGCCGCGCTCGGTCTCCCAGACGCCCTCCATGGCGGCGACCTTGGCGGGTTGATACTCTTTCGTGTTCAGACCATGCATGTCACCCACAAAGATCTGCACCGGGATCAGCAGTGCGGCCATGACCAACGAGGTCCGCAGCGCCACGCGCACGCCTTTGGTGCGGCCCCCGATCAGCCAGCGGAACGCGCTGACGCCCGCGATCAGGAAGCTCACGGTGAGAAAGCTGGCGAGCAGCATGTGGAAGAACCGGTACGGCATGGAGGGGTTAAAGATGATCGCCCACCAATCCGTCGCATGTGCCACGCCGTCGATCATCTCGAACCCTTGGGGCGTATGCATCCAGCTGTTGAGCACGATAATCCAGAACGTCGACATTGTCGTCCCGAACGCGACCAGAAACGTCGCCCCGGTATGCAGCCAGCGCGGCACGCGGCTGAACCCGAACAGCATGATCCCTAGGAACACTGCTTCAAGGAAGAATGCGGTCATGATCTCGTAGGCCAGAAGCGGGCCGGCGATATTGCCGACGATCTCCATAAACCCCGGCCAGTTGGTGCCGAACTGGAACGACATGGTGATGCCCGAAACGACCCCCATGGCAAACGACAGAGCAAAGATTTTCACCCAGAAGCCGTAGGCCTCCATCCAGCGGGCATCGCCGCTGCGGTTGTAGCGGACCCGGAAATACAACAGGACCCACCCCAGCGCGATCGTGATCGTCGGAAACAGGATGTGAAACGAAATATTCGCCGCAAACTGAATGCGCGAAAGAAGCAATGTATCCAACATTTTCGGGCCCTTGAGTGTTAAATGGTTACCGTTGGAAGTGGGGCCTTTACTCAGGGTTCACAATCACATGCGACCAGATCACGCAGAGGGATTTTCGGCCGGATCCCCCCTCACAACGCGCCCGGCAACATCGATTGACGCTTGACAGAAAGCGGCGCGGATCCGCATAAATATCGCCACATATAACACCTTGGGAAATCGCGATTTTTCGCCCCCACTGTCACCGCCGGAGGCGATGCACACTGCGAAGAGACAGGCCCGATCGTCGCGCTGCGACGGTTTGGCGCAAGATCCGGCGCACCAAGGGGACACAACCGGGAGGACGACAATGACACATCTCAACCGCCGCCGCGCGCTAGCCTTGATGGGCGGGACACTTGCCGCATCGGGGCTTGCCGCCCCCGCGCTCGCCGCAAACAGGAAAATCAAGGTCGGCGCGCTGCGCTTTACCTCGCATTCCGCCAATTTCATCGCGCTTGAGCGCGGGTATTTCGCCGATGCGGGCCTCGACGTGGAATTCGAGTTCTTTCAGGCAGCACAGCCCATGGCCGTGGCCATCGCCTCGGGCGATGTGGACTATGCCGTGACCGCCATTTCAGGCGGTCTGATCAGCCTCGCCGATAAGGGCGCGATCAAGGTGATCGGTGGTGCCCTCAAGGAAGAAGCAGGCATCGACGGGCAGAAATACCTGATTTCTGATGCCTCCTATCAGGCGGGTACGCAAACGCTCAAGGATCTGGACGGCAAGAAATACGCCGTCACGCAGGCGGGATCATCGTTCCACTACATGGGCTCCAAAATGGCGCAGGCCGAAGGGATCGATTTGCGCTTCATCCCGTTGCAAAAGGTCGGGGCAATCATCGGGGCGATGAAATCCGGGCAGGTGGACGGCTGGTCCATCGTGCCGCATATCGCCAAACCGCTCGCGTCTGCCGGCGCGTGGCACATGGTGGCGGATGTATCTGACTACCTGCCCGATTATCAGGTCACGACCGTGTTCACCTCGGCCAGCAATGCCGCGGACGAACGGGGCATGACCGAAAGCTTCCTGCAGGCGTTTGGCCAAGGGGTGGACGATTATGCCGCCGCGATGATCGACGGGACGGCCGATCAGGACGAGATGATCGATCTGATCCACAAATACGTCTACACCGACCGCGAACGCGCCAAGGCGGCACCGTCAATCATCAACGGCACCATGCGGTTGAGCCAGGGCGCCGCGCTCAACCTCGCATCGGTGCAGGATCAGTTGAGCTGGTTCCAGTCAGAGGGGCTGGTCGGCGCGGATATCACGCTCGACACGTTGGTTGATCCTTCCTACGTCGAAACAACGGGCGCCTGAGCCACATACGCCGTCGGCCGCACCAGCGCGCGCCGACGGCACCACTTTCAAAGGATCCGCCATGGATATCCGTCTGGACGGCATCAGCCACTCCTACGATGATTTCGAGGTGATGCGCGACATCAGCCTGGATATCCCGGATGGGCAGATCGTCTGCATCGTGGGGCCGTCGGGCTGCGGGAAATCAACGCTGCTGCGGTTCATCGGCGGGCTGGAACGCCCCGGCAAGGGGCAAGTTCTGCAACTGGGCACCCCGCCCGAGGGATGCCTGAACCCGCTTACCTATATCTTCCAGGATTTCGCCCTGCTGCCGTGGCGCAGTGTGTCGGGCAACATCTCTCTCGTGCTCGAAGATCACGGGATCAAGGGGGCGGAGGCGCGGCGCATTATCGACGACGTGCTTGCCCGCACGCGGCTCACGGATTTTGCCGACGCCCTGCCGAAACAACTCTCGGGCGGGATGAAACAACGGGTGGCCATCGCCCGCGCGCTGGCGGTCAACCCCGCCGTGATGCTGATGGATGAGCCGCTCTCCGCGCTCGATAGCCAGACCCGCGAGCTGCTGATGGATGATCTGGTGGATCTGTGGATCCGCCAGCCATTTACTGCCGTCTACGTCACCCACAACCTTGCCGAAGCCGTGCGCCTTGGGCACAAGGTCGTCGTTCTGTCGCGCCGTCCCGGGCAGATTCGCGAGGTCGTCACCATTGACAAGCCGCTGTCAGAGCGCGGATTTGGCGATGCCGACCTTGAGGCTCACCAGAAACACCTGTGGCAGCTGATGCGCGATGAGGCGCGCGCTGCGGATGCGGAGCTGATCAATGTCTGATGCAACCGGCGGGAAGTCCGTCCCCTTTCGGGGTGGCGGCTTTGCCCCGATCTCGCGGCGGTGGGTCGGTGTGGCGGTATTTATCTGCCTGGTGCTGCTGGCCGAATGGGGGACGCGCAGCGGCTGGATCTCTTCGCTGACGCTGCCAAAACCGTCCGACGTGCTGGGCACGTTCCAGAACCTCTATGTCAGCGGCCTGCTGTTCCAGCACCTGGGGCCCTCGCTGTCGCGATTGATTGTAGGGGCTGCCCTCGGCGTCAGCCTTGGCATAAGCGTCGGCGTGCTGATCGGGCTGTTTTCCTACGTGCGATCCGGGTTGGTTCCCGTGGTCGCCGCCCTGTTTCCCATCCCGAAAATTGCGCTGCTGCCGCTGTTCGTGATCTGGTTCGGCATTGGCGAGGGATCGAAATACGCGCTGATCGCGTTCGGCACCTTCACGCCCACGGTCGTGGCCACCTATGGCGCGGTGGACAACGTCGACCGCACGCTGATCCGCATGGGACAAAGCTTTGGCCTGTCGTGGTGGTCCATCGTGCGCAAGATCGTGCTGCCCGGTGCGATGCCCGGCATCCTGTCTGGCCTGCGCATCAGCCTCGCCATCGCGATCATCCTGCTGGTTGCCGCCGAAATGCTGGGCGCCGAATACGGGATCGGTGCCTATATTCTCGAGGCAGGATCGCTCTATGATCTTGAGCGTCTGTTCGCCGGCGTGGTGATCCTGTCGGTGCTGGGCGTTTTGATGAGCGCGGCCATCGGCATGATCGAACGGCGCTTACTGCGCTGGCGGACCTGACCCGGACCAAGGCAAAACGGCCCCCCGTCCGGCAGGACGAGGGGCCGGGCGCGCCTGACTTAGCCGTGGCTTATTCAAGCCCCATGCAATTGGCGTAATATGTCACCGTCGCAGGCCAGTCAGAGAATATCCCGGCGACGCCCACATCCTGTGCCAGCACGTCAATCAGGTCGTACATCACGCCGTCGTTCGTGGTGACATCCGCGATGGACTGGTAATACCAACCGCCACCGGAGTTGAGCGGACCAGAGCGTTCAATCGTCCAGGTGATGATCTCAAGCCCCGCTTCCCGCGCGCGCACGGCAAGCTCTGACGGCACAATCTCGTCGTCCGCATCGGTGGTCACCAGCATCCAGGTCGGCGGCGCAATGATGTTTACGCCCATTGCCTTGAGCTCTTGCATGGTGTTTGGCCAGGTGGCCGCATCCATCGGCGAATAGCCGTCGATATCGTATTCGTCCATCAGATAGACCGCCTGAGCGCCAAAATCCGGCTCCGCCTCGATCCAATACAGCACATCGTCGAGGTTGAAAGATTGCAGCCAAACATCGGAGGCGGGGATACCCGCGGCCTTGTACTCATCCACCAGCTTTTGCGCGTAGTCTACCTGCGTGAACCCGTTAAAGGGCATCTCGACCGAGGGCGATTTCAGCTCCGGTGTGAATTTGGCGCCGAGCGATTTGAACAGCTCGATTGACTCCGCATGGGTCATCAGGGTCGCAGGCTGCGCGGCATAGAGATCCGTGCGCCAGCCGGCGGTGCCGTCCAGATAGGCCTCAACCGTGGTGGCGGCGCCATTCGCGGCGTCCATTTTGGGCGTAAGCGTGCGGAACTCCTCAAGCGTAATCTCGGAGGTGCGGCATTCGGCGGTGGCGGCACTGTCACCGCTTGCGGCGGCGAACGGCGTGACACAGGTCTCTGCCAGCGGAGTGGCAAGAATGTTTGTCGTCGTATGCAGATCGTTCTGCGCGTGGCGGCAGACCAGTTCGAGATCCTCGGTAAAAGTCACGTCACATTCAAGGATCCCCGCCCCCATGCGCGCGGCCGCGACGTTGGATTCCACCGTATGCTCGGGGAACTGCATCGGGGCACCGCGGTGGCCAATGGAAAACGACGATTGCGTGGCCTGCTGGCTGCGGCAGGCGCGCAGCTTTTCCTTGAGCGGGCCATCGGACATTTGGTCAACCAGATAATACGGGCGCGGCCCGAAGGTCACCACGCCATCGTCGGATTGGGCGAACCCGGGCGTTGCCGTCAAAGCGGCGGTAAGAAGTAAGCTGGAGCGGAGCATGAAACCATCCTGTTCAAGTGATAGGCTCAGATGCAACGGCGTGCGTGACAGCCGTGTGTCGGTTTCTTGAAGGTTTCACGAAACCGGTACGACCGGGCGCAGGCAGCGCACGGGCAAAACCGGCAGTACGATGTATTGGAGAAAAAGTGGTGAGCCCTGCAGGATTCGAACCTGCGACCCACTGATTAAAAGTCAGTTGCTCTACCAACTGAGCTAAGGGCCCACTGACGCGCTGTTTAGAAATCTCCCCCGGCAGGGTCAACCCCATAACGGCACTTATCCCGTCTCGGCGCTGGAATAAGCGCCGCGTGGCGTCTATATGCGCCCCATGACCGCGACTCCCGCAACAGATCTGCCCTTCATGAAGATGCACGGGCTTGGCAACGACTTTGTCGTTGTGGACGCGCGCGCGCAGGATGTGCCGCTTTCCCAAGGGCTTGTGCGCGCAATCGCCCATCGCCAGATGGGAATCGGCTTTGACCAGCTTGCTGTGATTTCCCGGGGTGCGGGGGACGCGCATCTGACATTTTTCAACGCTGATGGCAGCACCTCGGCGGCATGCGGCAATGCGACGCGATGCATCGCGCGCCACTTGATGACCGAGAGCGGTCGCGATGCGCTGCACCTCACCACCGACCGGGGCGACCTGTTTGCCCGCGACGCCGGGGGCGAGCTGACATCCGTGAACATGGGCGCGCCGCAGACCGATTGGCACGAGATACCGCTGGCGCAGGAGATGGACAGCCTGCATTTGCCCATCGACGGCGACCCCGTCGGCACCGGCATGGGTAACCCGCATTGCACCTTCTTTGTGGCGGATGCAGAGGCCGTCGATCTGGCCGCTTTCGGAGCGGTACATGAGCACCATCCGCTTTTCCCCGAGCGCACGAATGTGCAGGTCGCACAGGTGATCGGGACCGATCATATCCGCATGCGGGTCTGGGAGCGCGGTGTGGGGGTGACATTGGCGTCCGGTTCCTCCTCCTGCGCAACAGCGGTGGCTGCCGCACGCCGGGGGCTTACCGGACACGCCGTGCGCATCGACCTCGACGGTGGCACGATTCACATCGACTGGCGCGAGGACGGCGTGTGGATGACGGGGCCCACGATGCACGTTGCCTCTGGCTGTTTCACCGCAGAATTTCTGGCGAGCTGCGGATGAGCGCGCCGGTCTTTTCAAACCACGGCTGCCGCCTGAACCAATATGAACTGGAGGCGATGAAAGAGCTGGCCGGTGACGCGGGCCTGCGCGACGCCGTGGTCGTCAACACCTGCGCCGTGACCGCAGAGGCCGTGCGCAAGGCGCGGCAGGACATCCGCAAGCTGCGCCGCGCTAATCCCAACGCGCGCCTCATCGTCACCGGCTGCGCCGCGCAAACCGAACCCGCGACCTTCACCGAAATGGACGAAGTCGATGCCGTCATTGGCAACACCGAAAAGATGCAGCCCGATACCTGGCGCGGCCTCGCGGCGGATTTTATCGGCGAAACCGAGGCGCTGCAGGTGGACGACATCATGTCGGTCGAGGAAACCGCCGGGCATCTCATCGACGGCTTTGGCACCCGCAGCCGGGCCTATGTTCAGGTACAGAACGGCTGCGATCACCGCTGCACCTTCTGCATCATCCCCTACGGGCGCGGCAATTCCCGCTCGGTCCCCGCGGGTGTCGTGGTCGAGCAGATAAAGCGGCTCGTCGGCAAGGGGTTCAATGAGGTGGTTCTAACCGGCGTTGATCTGACCTCCTGGGGTGCCGATCTGCCCGCATCGCCGAAACTTGGCGACCTGGTCATGCGGATCCTGCGGCTGGTGCCCGATCTGCCGCGCCTGCGCATCAGCTCGATCGACAGTATCGAGGTCGACGACAACCTGATGCAGGCCATCGCGACCGAACCGCGTTTGATGCCGCATCTGCATCTCTCGCTTCAGCACGGCGACGATATGATCCTTAAACGGATGAAACGCCGACATCTGCGCGGCGACGCGATTGCCTTTTGCCACGAGGCCCGGCGCCTGCGCCCCGACATGACGTTCGGCGCCGACATCATCGCAGGCTTTCCAACCGAGACGGACGGGCATTTTGGCAATTCGCTCAGGCTGGTGGAGGAATGCGACCTGACGTGGCTGCACGTCTTTCCCTACTCGAAACGCGAGGGCACACCGGCGGCAAAGATCCCTTCACAGGTTCCGGGGCCGGTGATCAAGGCCCGCGCGGCACAGCTGCGCGCGGCGGGTGAAGCACAGGTTGCACGCCATCTAAACGCCCAGATCGGGCGCACGCACAGCGTCCTGATGGAGAGCCCCACGATGGGGCGCACCGAACATTTTGCCGAAGTGAATTTCGCGACCCCGCGACAGGAGGGCAGCTTGCAGACCGTCACCATAGCGTCAGTCACCGCCGGTCGGCTGAACGTCGAATAATCCGACCCCGGAAACGCAAAACGCCCGCAACCGATCAGGCTGCGGGCGTTTTTATTGGCTCAAACGACGCTTAGTCTTTCTTTTTCACCGACGCCCAGAGACGCTTGTTGGTGAGGTACAAAAGAACCGACAGCAGCGTCAGGAAGATCACACCGGCGAAACCGGCCTGCTTGCGGGCGCCGAGTTTGGGCTCCGCTGTCCACATCAGGAACGCAGCGACGTCTTCCGACAATGCCACTTCGGTATTTGCGGAACCGTCCTGAAACTCGACCGCTTCATCATACAGAGGCGGCGCCATGGCGATCCAGCCGCCTGGGTAGTATTTGTTCTCGTAGAGCGTCACACCGGCTTGTGTCTTCTCTTCGCCGGTGTAGCCGTGCAGCAGGGCGGCGATATACTCAGGCCCGCCCATGCCCTTGAAGAACTGGTTGATGCCCAGACCGTAAGGCCCGTGGAAACCAGCCCGCGCTTTTGCCATCAACGACAGGTCTGGCGCGTTTTCCAGATTGGAGCCGGGAAAATGATCCGTCGGCAGCGCCGTGCGGAAATCGTCCAGCTCCGGATCGAACACTTCGTATTGCTCCGCGTATGCGATCATCTGCTCTTCGGGCAGATTGGGGCCGGTTTCATCCGCCAATGTGCGGAGCGGCACATAACGCAGACCGTGGCAGGCAGAGCAAACCTCGGTGTAGATCTGCAAACCGCGTTGCAGCTGGTTCACGTCATATGCGCCGAACGGACCGTCGAAGGAGAAGTCGATATTCTCGACCGGTGCGCCCGCTTCGCCCGCCGCATAGGCCGCTGGCGCGCCAAGCGCCAGCAGTGCAGAGAGGAGTGTTGCTTTGATCTTGGTCATGTCGGTTTACTCCGCCGGGTTCACGATGGTTGTCGTGCCACCGGTTTTGGATGCGTAGTTCTTGGCAAAGTCTTCTTCGATGGTATCGGGCTGCTCAAGCGGCTTTTCGATCACACCGAGAAGGGGCAGGATCACCAGGAAGTAGATGAACCAGTAGGATGCCGCGATCAACGCGATGGTGTTATAGGGCTCCTCGGCCGGCATCGCACCCACCCACATCAGGACAAAGAAGTCCACGACAAGCAGGGCAAACCACCATTTGAACATCGGACGGTAACGGCCCGAGCGCACGCGCGATGTGTCGAGCCATGGCACAGCCGCCATCACCGCAATCGCACCGAACATCGCCAGTACCCCGAAGAAGTCGGATTTGATGATCCCGCCCGAGATGAAATCAGCGAACATCACGATCCAGACGTCAGGCGTGAAGGCCCGCAGGATCGCGTAGAATGGCAGGAAGTACCATTCGGGCACGATGTGTGCCGGTGTCGCCAGCGCGTTCGCCTCGATGTAGTTGTCGGGGTGGCCGAGATAGTTCGGCATGAAGCCAACCACCGCAAAGAAGCCGACCATGATGACCGCCAGCGCGAACAGATCCTTGATCACGAAATAGGGCCAGAAGGGCAGCGTGTCTTTCTCTGCTTCCTCCTTCGACGTTCGACGCACGGGCACCCCGGTGGGGTTGTTGTTGCCTGTGGTGTGGAAGGCCCAGATGTGCAGGATCACAAGACCCGCAATCACAAACGGCAGCAGATAGTGCAGCGAGAAGAAGCGGTTGAGCGTGGCGTTGTCCACGGCAGGACCGCCCAGCAGGAGCGTCTGCAGCGCTTCACCCACGAAAGGTACGGCACCGAAGAGACCGGTGATCACGGTCGCGCCCCAGAAGGACATCTGGCCCCATGGCAGGACGTAGCCCATGAATGCCGTCGCCATCATCAGAAGATAGATGATCATGCCGATGATCCACGTGATCTCACGCGGGGCCTTGTACGATCCGTAGTAGAGACCGCGGAAGATATGCGCATAGACCGCGATAAAGAACAACGAAGCGCCGTTCATGTGCATGTACCGCAGCATATAGCCGCCGTTCACGTTTCGCATGATGTGCTCGATCGAGGCGAACGCCTCGTCGACATGCGCGGTGTAGTGCATGGCCAGCACGATGCCGGTCACGATCTGCAGCGCCAGACAGAATGTCAGCACGATGCCCCAGATCCACATCCAGTTGAGGTTCTTGGGCGTCGGGATCATCAGCGTGTCATACGCGAGACCCACGATGGGAAGGCGGGAGTGCAGCCACTTCTCACCTTTTGACTTTGGCTCGTAGTGGTCGTGAGGAATTCCAGACATAGGTACTATCCTTTAACCGAGTTGAAGTGTTGCTTCGTCAAGGAACTGCGCAGGCGGAACAGGCAGGTTTGACGGGGCGGGGCCGCGACGGATCCGTCCGGCAGTATCATAGTGTGACCCGTGGCAAGGGCAGAACCAGCCGCCGAAATCGCCTGCATCGCCCAGCGGCACGCAGCCGAGGTGCGTACACACACCCATCATCACCAGCCATTCGCCCGCCTCGTCCAGTGTGCGATTTTCGTCCGCAGCCGTCGCTTCCGCGCCGAGGTTTTCGTTTTCGGCGCTCTGATCGGGCAGATCCGACAGGGCGACCTCGCGGGCCGCAGCGATTTCTTCTTCCGTGCGACGACGGATGAACACGGGCTTGCCCAACCATTTGACGGTCAGTTGCGAGCCGGGCTCAACCCCGCTCACGTCCACGCGGATCGACGACAGCGCGCGCACATCCGCCGACGGGTTCATCTGGTTGACCAGGGGCCAGACCGCAGCACCGACTGCGACGGCACCCGTGCCTGCGGTCGCATAATAGAGAAAGTCTCTCCGGCTACCTGCGCTATCATCTGTTTGTGACACGTGGATATCTCCGATTTGGGTCGCCGGGCGACCAACAGGAATTAAGACGCACCTGTCCCGGCGCATCCGTTCTTGCAGCGGTATCTAGCTTGGCCGTGCTGACACGTCCAGATGGTTTAGCTGCGCAAACCGTCGCAGTTTGCGGATTTCCCTCAGCATTTAGGGCAGCTTTGATCGGTTTCAGGCCGCAGGGGGCGTTGTCGACTGCATCCACTCGCGCGATTCGAAATCCCTGAACCAGCCAGACAACCCGTCATTGCCGCTGCGCCAGTCCCGCTCGCCATGCCGAAAATCGACGTAGGCCAGCGCGCAGCCGACCGCGATCTGCCCCATGTCGAGCGGTCCTTGCAGATGGCTCATCCACCGGGTGTTGAGCGCTGCTGCCCCGCGCGCAATCTTGTCCCATTGGCCCTCGACCCATTCCGGCATGCGCTTGTCTTCCGGGCGCAGGCGCGTCTCGTAGGTCATCAACAAAGCCGCATCGAGGATCCCGTCCGCCGTCGCCTCCAGCGTCAGTGTATCCCAGCGCCGTGCCCCCTGCGGATACAGCCGCCCTCCCGCGCGGTCGTCGAGATAGGCGGTGATGACGCGGCTGTCATAAAGGGTCGGGCCATCGGGCCGCTCCAGCGCGGGCACCTTTGCCAACGGGTTCTTCGCCAGAAGCCCCGCGTCCGCAGCAATTGGCGTCGTCGCAGTATTGACCAGTTCAACCGCATCGCGCTGTCCGGTTTCCTCAAGCAGAATCATCACCTTGCGCACGTAGGGTGACGTGGGCGCATAATAGAGCTTCATAATTGTCTCCCGTGTTTCTCTGGGAGTGTTCCCGCAAAGGACGCTCTGCGCAAGGGTCAGCGGTGATCGAGATCACGCATCGCCCGCGCCAGCGCCGCCACCTCGGTGCCAAAACCGTTTGCGGCCATCTCATCCGCCGCCCGTGCGCGGACATCGTCGGGTTTGTTCTGGCCCAACTTCCACGTGCCATCAATCCCGGTCACGTCAAATCGGATCGGGACGATCTGGCGCATCATCCGCTCCAACACCTCCGGCGTCATCTTGTCGGTCGTCCATGCAGGCTTGGGCGCCAGTTGCGCCTCGTACCACGCCGACTGGCGATCCAGCATCGCCCGCATCTCGTCCTGCGGCAGCCGGGTCAGCGTGCCGGTCAGTTCAACGGCAATGTAGTTCCACGTCGGCACCTGATCCGCCACGCCGTACCAGTCGGGCGAGACGTAGCTATCCCCTCCCGTCACGGCGATCCGGGCGGGCACGGTTTCGGACAGCCGCGCAATCGGGTTCGAGCGGACGAGGTGGATGTCTGCGACAGCGCCCTCCGCATCCAGCGCAAAGGGTACATGGCTGACCAACGGCGGGCCCTCTTGGCCCACAACCAGCGTGCCAAACCCTCGCAACCGGGCAAACGCCACATTGCGCGCCGTTTCGGCATCGTGAAAAACCGGATTTGGATGCATTAACCCGCCCCCCTGCGCGCGAAATACGCTACGTCAACTCTTGCCGTGCAGGCCGGACGCTGACAAGCAGGGATCATTCTCAGGGCGGGGTGAAATTCCCCACCGGCGGTAGGGGGCCATCGCGCCCCAAGCCCGCGAGCGCAACGCGCCTACCCACGGGAAAGGCGCTTGGACAAGCAGATCCGGTCAAAATCCGGAGCCGACGGTCATAGTCCGGATGAAAGAGAATGCAGACCGGCCACCCTGTTTCGCAGGGAGCAACGGTGTGTGATCGCCTTGGGTGCACGTGTCGAAACCAAAAGGAGATCACCATGACCACGACACCAGACACCCCCGTTTCGCCTTTATCAAAGCGCGCTGGCACGCCGATATCGTCGACCGCGCCCATGAGGGCTTTGCCGAGCTGACGTCGGCCCATCCTACGGATGTCTTCGAAGTGCCCGGCGCGTTCGAAATGCCGCTCAGAGCGCAACAGCTCGCGCACACCGGCAGGTACAGCGCCGTTATCTGTGCGGCCTTTGTGGTGGACGGCGGGATCTACCGGCATGATTTTGTCGCGCAAGCCGTCGTCGACGGGCTGATGCGCGTGGGCCTCGATACAGGCGTACCGGTTCTGTCGGTTTCGCTTACGCCGCATCACTATCAAGAAACAGACCATCATAATGCGATCTACCGCGCGCATTTTGTCGAAAAGGGCCGCGAGGCCGCACGCGCGGCACTATCGTTGATCGAGACGCCCGCCACGTAATCGTTTTCTTTGAAAGAAAACGGCCGGAATTTTTCAAAAATTCCGATACGCTTCAGCCAAGGTAGGCGCGCAACTCCGGTGGTGGATCCTGCATCAGGGCTGCCGCCGGCCGCGGTGCCTGCGCATGCCCCCCTCGACAAAGATGACCTCATCCGCGATGCGCCGCACGTCATCGGGCGTGTGCGTCACCATGACCAGCGCCGCGCCCAGCTCCTCAACCAACGCCGCCACCAGGTCGAGCATTTCAAAGCGCAGCGCGGGACCAAGTGCGGCGAACGGCTCATCCAGCAACACCAAAGGCTGGGCCTGCAACAACACCCGCGCCAGCGCCGCGCGGCTTTGCTGCCCCCCCGACAGCTGGCCCGGCCGCTTGTGGCCCTGGTCCGACAGGCCCACGCGGTCCAGCGCCTGCGCCACCCGCTCCCGCTCTGCCACCGTCAGGCGCAGATCCGGGCGCAGCCCCAATCCAGCATTCTGCATGACCGTAAGATGCGGAAACAAGTTGTTGTCCTGAAACAGCATCGTCACGGGCCGCGCACCCGCCGCTGCGTTCGAGATATCTTTACCAGCGTACGCAATCCGGCCCGCACGCAGATCCACGAAACCCGCAATCGCCCCTAATAGGGTCGATTTTCCCGCCCCCGACGGCCCGATCACTGCGTATTTCCGCCCGTGTTCCAGCGTCAGGTCGGCGCGCATCTCAAACCCGCCCTGGCCGATCACCGCCTCTTCAAGCTTCAGCACGCCAGCGCCCTCCCTTGTCGCACAGCCAGAACACTCCAAGGCTCAGCGCCAGCAGCAGCAACGCCGCCCCCGCAGCGGCCTCCATCCGGTATGCGCCCATCAGCCGGTACATCTGCAACGGCAGCGTTACCCGCTCGGGATCGGCAAACAGCGCGATCACCCCCAGATCGCCCATTGACAGCGCGCCCGTCAGGCCCGCCGCAAACCCGATCTGCGCGCGCAGGCGCGGCAGCAGCACGATCCGCCAAAAGCGCCAACCGCGCAGCCGCAGGCTCGCGCTCAACCGCCCGTAGGTCGCGACCGTGTCACGCATCGGCGGCACCAGCGTGCGCAATGCAAATGGCAGCGCCATCATCGCGTTCACGGCAATCGTGACAGGCAGGGCAAAATCGAACGGATCCGCAACCGGGTTGATCAGGATGAACCACCCTGTTCCGATCATCAGCGGCGAGGCCGACAGGCCCAGCAGCCCGACAGCTTCGGTCCCGCCACCGCGCCGGATCGCGATCCATCCCGCCATCGGCAGGGCGAGCGCCAGCATCACAACGATACTTGCCCCCGCTACAGCGATAGATACCCCCGCGGCGTACCAGACCGATCCAGGCATCTGCGGCAGGCCAACAGCGCCCCGCAGGATCACTGCCGTCAAGGGCAGCAACAAGAACGTCGCCGCCAATGCGATGACACCCGTATCCAGCACCCGTCGTCCGCGCCCGCCCGCGTCCCAGCGCATCACCGCACGATCCAACCCGCCGCCGACGCTGATCTGCGGCACGAACTGCAACGCCAGCAGCGACAGCCCACCGGCCAGAACCAGCTGCACCACCGACAAAAGCGCGGCCCGGCCGAGGTCGAAATCAAACCGGAACGCCTGATAGATCGCCAGCTCAACCGTGGTAGCACGGGGTCCGCCCCCCAAGGTCAGCGCGACCGCAAAACTTGTCAGGCAAATGGCAAAGATCAGCGCCGCGACCCCCGGCACCACCTGTGCCAGCATCGGCAGCTCCACCGCGCGAAACATGGCACGCGGCGTCAGACGCAGTTGCGCGCCCAGCCGAAACCGCTCTGCCGGGATTTGCTGCCAGCCCTGCAGCAACAGCCGCGTGGCCAGCGGCAGGTTAAAGAACACGTGCGCCAGAACCACGCCATGAAATCCGTAGATAGACACTTGCGGCAGACCGACAGCGTCCAGCGCGTCATTGGCCCAGCCGTTCCTGCCAAAAACAGTCAGCAGCCCCAGCACCGCGACAATCACCGGCAGAATAAACGGCGCGCCCAAAAGCGTCACCAACGCAGCCCGCCCGACAAAGCGTCGGCGCGCCAGCGCACGCGCCACGGGTATGGCGAGGATGACAGACAGCAGCGCCGAAACCGCCGCCTGCGACACCGTAAACCGAATCGCCGCCCAATCGGCGGCAGACAGCCGCAGACCTGCGACCAGATCGGCGCGGCTCAGCACCGCGCCGAGGGCTGCGAGGATCAGGACCACCACGCATGTGGCCGCCCCGATCCCCGCGACCGGGCTTATTGCGACAGCGCGTTGAGCCATTCGTCCAACGCCTCTGCGCGGATGGCGGGCACCTCATCGGCGGGGGTCAAAAGGGCCTTTTCCGGCGTTGTCAGTGTTTCGAACCCTGCGGGCAGGCCGCCTTCGGGGATCACCGCCGGGTACATCCAGTTGGTCGTGGGCAGGATTGCCTGCGCCGCGTCGGAGACCATGAAGTTCAGGAATTCAGCCGCCAGTTCGGGCGTGTCGGACCCCGCCAGCGCGCCCGCCACTTCAATCTGCATGTAGTGCCCTTCATCAAAGGCGGCGGCGGCCTTGCTGTCATCCTCTTCGGCGATCAGGTGATAGGCCGGCGAGGTGGTATAGCTCAGCACCATATCCGCTTCCCCTTCGAGGAACAGACCGTAGGCCTCTGACCAGCCCTTTGTCACGGTGACGACGTTATCGGCCATCGCCTCCCAGATCGCAGGGGCCTCGTCGCCGTAGGCGGCCTTGACCCACATCAGCAGACCCAGACCGGGCGTGGAGGAGCGCGGATCCTGAATGACGATCTTCAGATCGCTCTCGCCAAGCGCCTTGAAATTTGCGGGGGCATCGAGATCCTTGTTGTGCACAAAGGCGAAGTAGCCCCAATCGTAGGGGGCGAATACCGTGTCGGTCCATTCGATCGGCAGATCGTAATCGGCGCTCACCGGCGTCTCGGCAAACAGGCCGGTTTCCTTGGCCGCGGCGATCAGCGAGGTGTCGAGCCCCATGACCACATCCGCGTCGGAGCGTTCGCCCTCCAGCTTGAGCCGCGCCAGCAGCGCGGCACCGTCGCCCAGCCCCACGAGGTTGAGATCGCACTCGCAGACCGCCTCGAACGCCTTTTCGATCTGCGGGCCGGGGCCCCAATCGCTGACAAAGCTGTCGTAGGTATAGACCGTCAGTTCGGGCGTCTGCGCCGTGGCCGAGGGGACAAGGAATGTTGTGGCGGCAGTCGCGCCCAGTGTTGCAGCAGCAAAAGTGAGATACTTCATGGCATCCTCCAAATTGCGGCGTCAGAAACGTTTGGATGGATGTCCAGACCTTCCCTCCGCCGGTGTTAACCGGTTCAGGTTCAACGGGTCAGCTTTCGCAATCTCAGCGCCGTGGCGCCCCCCGAGGTACGTCAACAGCTAGGGCACCGCGCGCGCGCTGGCAACCCAAATCCCCTTGAGCGCCCGGCGCCGCGCGGGTAAGCCAAGCGCAAAGGAGCGCCCGTCATGTCGATCAACAGCTTTGGCCATCTCTTCCGCGTCACCACATGGGGCGAAAGCCACGGGCCCGCCATTGGTGCGACGGTCGACGGCTGCCCGCCCGGCGTGCCGGTCGACGCGGCGATGATCCAGCACTGGCTCGACAAGCGTAAACCGGGCCAGAACAAATACACTACCCAGCGGCGCGAAGCGGACGAGGTGCGCATCCTGTCGGGCGTGTTCGAAGGGGTGACCACCGGCACGCCGGTGCAGCTGATGATCGAAAACACCGATCAACGCTCCAAAGACTACGGCGATATCAAGGATAAATTCCGGCCTGGCCACGCCGATATCACGTATTTCCAGAAATACGGCGTGCGCGATTATCGCGGCGGCGGGCGTTCCTCCGCGCGCGAAACCGCGTCACGGGTGGCGGCGGGGGGTCTCGCGCGCGAAGCGATCAAGGCGATAGCCCCGGACGTTCAGATCACCGGCTACATGGTGCAGATGGGCGAACACGGCATCGACCGTGCGGCGTTTGACTGGGACCAGATCGCGCAAAACCCGTTTTGGGTGCCGGACGCGGGGGCGGCAGGCATCTGGGCCGACTATCTCGACGGGTTGCGCAAATCCGGCTCCTCCGTGGGCGCGATCATCGAGGTCACGGCGCGCGGCGTGCCCGCAGGCATCGGCGCGCCGGTCTACGGCAAGCTCGACACCGATCTGGCCGCCGCGATGATGAGCATCAATGCCGTCAAAGGCGTCGAGATCGGCGAAGGCATGTCCGCCGCGATGCTGACCGGCGAGGCCAACGCCGACGAGATCTTCATGGGCGCGGACGGGCAGCCGCGCTATTCCTCGAACCACGCGGGCGGCATCCTTGGCGGGATCAGCACCGGGCAGGACATCGTGCTGCGCTTTGCGGTCAAACCCACGTCGAGCATCCTGACCACGCGGGCCACGATCACCAAGTCGGGTGAGCAGACCGAGATCATCACCAAGGGCCGCCACGATCCCTGCGTCGGCATCCGCGCCGTGCCGGTGGGCGAGGCGATGATGGCCTGCGTGATCCTCGACCACCTGCTGCTGCACCGTGGCCAAGTGGGCGAAAATCGCGGCACCATCGGCTGAACTGCCCGGAAAATTCGAATTTTCCGGCTACTGCCGCACCGCCTTGCACTTCGCCGGACAAAGGCGCAAGACGGGGGCCATGGTGCAGATCTCCACCCACCACCGTCCGGGCCTTGCGATCACGCTCAGGCTTGCGGCGATCTTTCTGTTCATGTGCATGGCCGCGCTGATCAAGGTTGCGACGGCGACCGTGCCCGCAGGACAGGCGGTTTTCTTCCGCTCCTTCTTTGCCTTTCCGGTAATCCTGCTGTGGCTCTGGCAGCAGCATGATTTGCGCACCGGCCTGATCCCGCACAATCTGATGGGCCATATCTGGCGCGGGCTTTTTGGCACCATGGCGATGGGGCTGACGTTCAGCGCGCTGGGGCTGCTGCCGCTGCCCGAGGTGACCGCCATCGGCTACGCCACGCCCCTGTTCACCGTCATCTTTGCAGCACTCTTTCTGGGGGAGCGTGTGCGCCTCTTTCGACTGTCTGCCGTCGGGCTGGGCCTGATCGGTGTGATGATCGTCATGGCGCCTCGCCTGACGGCGACGGGGGCCGATACACTGACCGCGGCGGCGACCCTCGGCGCCGTGTTTGCGCTGGCCGCCGCGATCCTGCGCGCACTGGTGCAGATCCACGTGCGCCGGTTGGTGCAGACCGAACATACCGCCGCCATCGTATTCTACTTCTCGCTCACGGCCACACTGCTCGCTGCCTGTACCTGGCCGCTTGGCGCACTCACGGGATGGCCCGCGCTGGAATGGGTCACGCCGGGGTGGGACATCGCCGGGCTGATGATCGCCGCTGGTCTCGTGGGCGGCGTGGCGCAGATCATCGTCACCTCGTCGTTCCGCTTTGGACCCGCCGCCATGCTCGCCCCATTCGACTACGTCTCGATGATCTACGCGAGCCTTATCGGCTGGGTCGTCTTTTCCGAACTGCCGACGCTGACGATCCTCGCAGGCTCCGCCTTGGTAATCTTTGGCGGTATCCTCATCATCTGGCGCGAGCGCCAATTGGGACTGGACAGGACCAAGTCGAAAGAGAATGTTCCGCCCCAAAGCACCCCAAGCTAGGAGCCGCCCCATGGCCGACGACGACCACAAACAAAAGATGCAGGAACGCCAGACCGAGCAACGCAAAAAGGTCTCCGAACTGAAAGACCCCGAAAAGGGTCTGGTGCTGGTGCATACCGGCGCGGGAAAGGGTAAATCCTCCTCGGCCTTCGGCGTGGTGATCCGCGCGCTTGGATGGAAACAGCGCGTCGGCGTGGTGCAGTTCATCAAGGGCAAATGGAAAACCGGGGAGCGCCAGTTCTTTGACCGTCTCGGCGAGGTCACATGGCACACCATGGGCGAAGGGTTCACCTGGGACACGCAAGACCGCGACCGCGATATCGCCGCCGCACAAGCCGCCTTTGCCAAGGGGCGCGAGATGATGGAAAGCGGTGACTATGATCTGGTCGTCATGGACGAAATCAACATCGCCATGCGCTATGACTACCTGTCGGTCGCGGATGTCATCGCAGGGCTCGACGCCCGCGACGCGCGCACCGGCGTGGTGCTGACCGGGCGCGACGCCAAGCCCGAGATCTGCGATTACGCCGATCTGGTTACCGAGATGACCGAGGTCAAACACCCCTTCAAGGCCGGGATCAAGGCACAGCGCGGGGTGGATTACTGATGACCCAGCGCGTTGCCCTCGTCACCGGTGCGGCCCGTGGTATTGGGCTCGCGACCGCGCAATTGTTTCTGGAGGAAGGCTGGCTCGTCGCCGCGCTAGACCGCGACGCGGATGAGCTGACCAAGGCCGGGCAGACGCTGGGCCAGGGGGCGAGCCTCTTCACGGCGGATGTCTCCGACCCTCACAGCGGGGCCGGTGCCATCGCCGACGTGCTTGCCAAGTTCGGCCGCATCGATGCGCTGGTCAACAATGCCGGTGTCGCGGATTTCGGCCCGATCGAGGAAACCGATTTTGCCCGCTGGCGTGCGGTCATGGCCACAAACCTCGATGGGGTGTTCCTGATGAGCCAGGCGGCCATCCCCGCGCTCAAGGAAACCCGAGGCGCGATCCTGAACATCGCGTCGATCTCGGGCCTGCGCGCCTCAACCTTGCGGGTTGCCTACGGCACCTCCAAGGCCGCCGTGATCCAGCTGACCAAACAGCAGGCGGCAGAGCTGGGCGAATACGGCATCCGCGCCAATTGCGTCTGCCCCGGCCCGGTGCGCACCAAACTCGCCATGGCGGTGCATACCCAGGACATCATCGACGCCTACCACGACGCCATCCCGCTCAACCGCTACGGCACCGAGCGCGAAATTGCCGAGGTGATCGTGTTCCTGTGTTCCGAGCGTGCGTCCTACGTGACCGGGCAGATCGTCGCCTCCGACGGCGGGTTCGACAGCACCGGCGTCGGCTTGCCCGCCCTGCGCGGCTGATTTTCGCGCCAAAGGCGAAAACGGTGGTAGCCTGCACGTCCAGGCCGTAGCGAATCGCCCCGCCAGAGGGCCGCCCGGCCCAACAGTGGAGGATACTATGTCATTGAAAACCATTACGGCCCTGTGCCTTGGCCTTACAGTCAGCGCCACAGCGGCGCTTGCGCAGGAGTGCCAGACGTCCCAGCAATGGGGCGCCGAGGATACGCTGGGCTCTGCCAATCTGATCACGCCCGATCGCACGCTGGAGGCCGCCAAGCTGATCAAGCAGGGCAAATCCATGCCGCTGGGCATCGCCATCGGCCCCAACACCCCCGCCTTTCCGCCCCGCTCGCTGAGCCTTCAGGTGGTGCAGCCCAACCAGCAGGGCGGACAGAAGCTGTCGGGTTTTGGCTACGAGGGAAACTATAACGACGACATCCTGCAAACCTGGATCGGCATCGGCAGCCAGCTCGACGGGCTGGGGCATCTGGGCGAGAACGGGATGTACTACAACTGCCTGGATGAAAAGGAAATCAGCGCGATTACGGGGCTGACCAAGCTGGGCACGCACGCCGTACCGCCGCTGGTCGGACGCGCGGTCATCCTCGACATGGCCGCCCACGCGGGCGTTGAAGTGATGGAAGCCGGCGCGCATTTTGGCGAGGCCGAGATTACGGCGGCGGCCGAGGCGCAGGGCGTCGAGATGCGCGAGGGCGACATCATCCTGTTCCACACCGGCTGGACCGAAGGCATGCTGGAAAGCAATCCGACCGCCTGGGGCAGCTCTGAACCGGGGCTGAACAACGCAGGCGCCGAATACATCGCCTCGCTGAACCCGATGGCCGTGGGCGCGGATACCTGGGGATTGGAGCCGATTCCGGCACCGGACGGGGACAAGGTGTTCTACGGCCACGTCACCCTGTTGAAAGACAACGGGATCTACATCCTTGAGACGATGAACGTCGGCCCCCTGCTGCGCGAGGGCGTCAATGAGTTCATGTTCGTGCTGGGCCAACCCCGGATCGTGGGCACCGTTCAGGCGATGATCAATCCGGTCGCGCTGTACTGACAGTTCAGGTTTTGCGCCGTCCTTCGGGCGCCGCCACGGGGCCAGCCGGTTCTGCGATCCGGCTGGCCCCTCAAGCACGCATTAGCTGCGCACCAATTTCTCATACGCTTCCGCAATCTCCCGCGTCAGCGCGCCCACCTCGAACGTGTAGTCGCCAATCTGGCCCACCGGCGTGACCTCGGCGGCGGTGCCGGTCAGCCAGCACTGCTCGAACCCGCTCAGCTCTTCGGGCATGATGTGACGCTCGTGCACGGTGATGCCTCGATCGCGCAGCATGCCGATCACCGTCTGCCGCGTGATCCCGTTGAGAAAACAATCAGGATCGGGCGTGTGCACCTCCCCGTCTTTCACGAAAAAGATATTCGCCCCCGTCGCCTCGGCCACATAACCGCGATGATCGTACATCATCGCGTCCGAACACCCCTTGGCCTCTGCCGCATGTTTGGACATGGTGCAGATCATGTAGAGGCCCGCCGCCTTTGCGTGGCTCGGGATCGTCTCGGGGCTGGGGCGTTTCCATTTGGAAATATCAAGCTTGGCACCCTTCATCTTGGCGTCGCCGTAATAAGCGCCCCACTCCCACGCGGCGATGGCCACGCGCACAGGATTCTTGGCTGAGGCCACGCCCATATCCTCGCCCGCGCCGCGCCAGGCAATTGCGCGCACGTAGGCGTCCTGCAGACCCGAATCCTTGAGCACCAGAGCCTTGGCCGCCTCAAGCTCATCAATCGAATAGGGGATCTCGAAATCGATCATCTGGGCGGAGCGTTTCAGACGCTCGGAGTGTTCGCGGCTCTTGAAGATCTTGCCGTTATACGCACGCTCCCCCTCGAACACCGACGAGGCGTAGTGCATCGCGTGGGTCAGGATATGCACATTGGCCTCGCGCCACGGCACCATCTCGCCGTCCATCCAGATGTGCCCGTCCCGATCGTCGTATGCTCCGGCCATTGCATGCCCTCCCACTGTGGCGCCCGCGCGCCTGAATTTCCGAATGTTGCGCAAATTAGGTCCGAATAGGACATTTAGTTACGCAAAACCTGCGTAGGCCTAGCCTTTCACTCTTGGAGTGTCAACAACACTGACATAAACTCTGCAAAAGACAAAAGGCCGCGAGGAGCCTACGATGAACAGGCGAACATCCGGAACGGCGCGCGGCGAGGCGCTGTTGTTCCTGACCGACGAACAACTGCGGCAGGGGATCGAGGCGATGTTCTTTGCCTACCGCGGGTTTACCGCCGATCCGGATCGGATCCTTGCCGATATGGCCTACGGACGGGCGCACCACCGTGCGATCCACTTCATCCATCGCGCGCCGGGCACGACGGTCAACAACCTGCTCAACATCCTCGGCGTGACCAAACAATCGCTCAACCGTGTCTTGCGCACGCTGATTTCCGATGGTCTGGTGGAAAGCAAGGTCGGACGCCACGACAAACGCGAACGGCACCTGCACCTCACCGACGCGGGTCGTGCGCTGGAGCAAACCCTGTCCGACGCCCAGCGCGCCCGTATGCGTGCGGCCTTCCGCGACGCAGGGCCAGAGGCCGTCGCAGGGTTCCGCACAGTGCTGGAGGCGATGATGGACACCGAAATGCGCGCCACTTACGCGCGACTGAGGGATAGCGGATCATGACTGCACCAGACGCCCACCTGCTGATCGTCGACGACGACGAACGCATCCGCACCCTGCTTAAGAAATTTCTGATGCGGCACGGATTTCTGGTGACGGCGGCGCGCGATGCGGCCCACGCGCGCCGGGTACTGTCGGGGCTGGATTTCGACATGCTGATCCTTGACGTGATGATGCCCGGCGAGGATGGGCTGAGCCTCACGCGCGATCTGCGCACGCAAATGAGCACGCCGATCCTGCTGCTCACCGCCAAGGGCGAGACAGACAACCGCATCGAGGGGCTGGAGGCCGGCGCCGACGACTACCTGCCCAAACCGTTCGAGCCCAAGGAGCTGTTGCTGCGCATCAACGCCATCCTGCGCCGCATGCCCGAGGCCGACGCGGGTGAGACCGCGCCAAAGGTGCTGTCGCTCGGGCCCATCCGCTATGACATCGACCGTGGTGAGCTGTGGCAGGGCGAGGATCTGGTGCGTCTGACGGCCACCGAAATCCAGCTGATGAAGATCTTTGCCGCCCGCCCGGGTGAGGCGCTGAGCCGCTCGAACCTTGTCGAGGAGTTGGGGCGCGACCGGGGACAGGCGCAGGAGCGCGCGGTCGACGTGCAGATCACCCGCCTGCGCCGCAAGCTTGAGGCCGACCCGAAGCAGCCCCGCTATCTGCAAACGGTGCGCGGCGCGGGCTACATGCTTGCCCCCGACTGACGCGCGCCGGGTGGCATCCCGCCGCGCCCGCGTCTATGGTCGGCGCACGAACGAACAGCGAGGCCCCCGATGACGGATACAGCAATTGACGAGATGAGCTTTGAGGCCGCTATGGCCGAGCTTGAAAAGGTGTTGGGCCAACTGGAACGCGGCGATGTGGCGCTCGACGAATCGATCACCCTTTACGAGCGCGGTGCCGCCCTGAAAAAGCGCTGTGAGACAAAGCTGAAGGAAGCCGAGGAAAAAGTCGCGGCGATCACGCTGGACGGCGACGGCACTCCCCAAGGGCTCAAGCCGGTCGAAGGGCTGTAGCGATGTCCGCGTTTCCCGCAGCCCTCGCGGCGGCGGCACAGGCCGCGCGGGCCGAAATCACAGGAGCACTTTCGGGGCTCGACAATCCTATTGCAGACGCGATGCGCTATGCCACCGACGGCGGCAAAGGGCTGCGCGGGTTTCTGGTGATGGAAAGCGCGCGACTGCACGGCGTCGTGGTTGAGCGCGCGAGCCTCGCCGCCGGCGCCATCGAAGCGTTGCACGCCTATTCGCTGGTGCACGACGATCTGCCCTGCATGGACGACGACGATCTGCGACGGGGCCAGCCCACCGTGCACCGCCGCTGGGACGAGGCGACCGCCGTTCTGGCCGGGGACGCCCTGCAAACCCTTGCGTTCGAACTTGTTGCGCGCACCGACGCGCCCGCACTGGTGCTGACGCTCGCACAGGCTTCCGGCGTGCGCGGCATGGTCGGGGGACAAGCGCTCGACATCGCGGCAGAGACGGCAAGCGCGCCGCTCACGCTCGACGAGATCACCGTGCTGCAAGCGGGCAAGACCGGCGCGCTGATCGAATGGTCCGCCATGGCCGGGCCGCGTCTGGCGGGCGATGATCCCACGGCGCTGGGTGGTTATGCCCGCGATCTGGGTCTCGCTTTTCAGATCGCCGATGATATTCTCGACGTCGAAGGCGACGCCGCCACCGTGGGCAAAGCCACCGGCAAGGACGCCGACGCGGGCAAAGCCACATTCGTGTCGCTGCTGGGCCTTACGGCGGCCAAGGCCCGCGCGCAGGATCTGGTGGACAGGGCCTGTGACGCGCTATCTGCCTACGGACAGGACGCGGATACCTTGCGCGATGCCGCGCGGTTCGTCGTGAACCGCAAGAGTTAGGATAGTGACATGACCGACACCCCAAAGACGCCCCTGCTCGACCGTGTTCAGCGCCCTGCCGATCTCAAGGGCATGTCAGACCGTGAGCTCACACAGCTCGCGCACGAGCTGCGGGCCGAAACAATTTCGGCCGTGTCGGTCACCGGCGGCCACCTCGGCGCCGGTCTGGGCGTGGTCGAGCTGACCGTGGCGCTGCACGCGGTGTTCGACACCCCGCGGGACAAGCTGATCTGGGACGTCGGCCACCAGTGCTATCCTCACAAGATCCTGACCGAACGCCGCGACCGTATCCGCACCCTGCGGATGAAAGACGGGCTGTCGGGCTTCACCAAGCGCAAGGAGTCTCCCTACGATCCGTTTGGGGCGGCGCATAGCTCTACCTCGATCTCCGCCGCGCTCGGCTTTGCCGTGGCGCGTGATCTGGGCGGCGTGGTGCCCGAGGGCCTCGGCGACGCGATCGCGGTGATCGGTGATGGCTCCATGTCGGCGGGCATGGCCTATGAGGCGATGAACAACGCGGGCCATCTGAAAAAACGCATGATCGTGATCCTCAACGATAACGAGATGTCCATCGCCCCGCCCGTGGGCGCGATGTCGAGCTATCTGTCCCGCCTCTACGCCGAAGAGCCGTTTCAAGAGCTGAAATCCGCCGCCAAGGGCGCGGTCTCCCTGCTGCCCGAACCCTTCCGCGAGGGCGCCAAACGGGCCAAGGATATGCTCAAGGGCATGACCGTTGGTGGGACGCTTTTTGAACAGCTCGGCTTTTCCTACCTTGGCCCCATCGACGGGCACGACATGGATCAGTTGTTGCCCGTGCTGCGCACCGTCAAGGCGCGCGCGACCGGTCCGATCCTGATCCACGTGCTGACCAAAAAGGGCAAAGGCTACGCCCCCGCCGAAGCCGCCCGCGACCGGGGCCATGCCACGGCCAAATTCGACGTCGTGACCGGCGCGCAAAAGAAATCGCCCAGCAACGCACCCAGCTATACCCGTGTCTTTGCCGACAGCCTGCTGGAAGAAGCCGCCCGTGACGACAAAATCTGCGCCGTGACCGCCGCCATGCCGGACGGCACCGGCCTCAACCTTTTTGCCGAACGCTACCCCTCGCGGTGCTTTGATGTAGGCATTGCCGAACAACACGGCGTGACCTTTTCCGCCGCGCTTGCCGCCGGCGGGATGAAACCGTTTTGCGCGATGTATTCGACCTTCCTGCAACGCGGCTACGATCAGGTCGTGCACGATGTGGCGATCCAGCGCCTGCCCGTGCGCTTTGCCATCGACCGCGCGGGTCTGGTGGGCGCCGACGGCGCCACGCATGCGGGGTCATTCGATGTGGCGTATCTTGCCAATCTGCCGGGGTTTGTGGTCATGGCCGCCGCCGATGAGGCAGAGCTGAAACACATGGTAGCCACCGCCGCCGCCCATGACGACGGGCCCATCGCCTTCCGCTTTCCGCGCGGCGAAGGCAACGGCGTCGAGATGCCCGAGCGGGGCGAAGTTCTGGAAATCGGCAAGGGGCGGATGATCGCGCAGGGCGCGCGCGTCGCGATCCTGTCGTTCGGCACCCGTCTCGCCGAGGTGCAAAAGGCCGCTGAAGCGCTGGCGGCCAAGGGCATCACCCCCACCATCGCCGACGCCCGTTTCGCCAAACCGCTGGATCGCGACCTGATCCTGGGCCTTGCCGCGGATCACGAGGCGCTCATCACCGTCGAAGAAGGCGCTGTCGGTGGCTTTGGCAGCCATGTGGCGCAGCTATTGGCGGACGCGGGCGTGTTCGATCACGGCCTCAAATACCGCTCGATGGTGCTGCCCGATACCTTCATCGATCAGGCGTCCCCCGCCGATATGTACGCCGTCGCCGGCATGAACGCCGCCGAGATCGAGGCAAAGGTGCTCGATACCCTCGGCATCGCGCAGATCGGATCGCAGCGGGCCTAGAACGCGAAACCCCGCGAGGACCTTTCGGCTGTCGCGGGGCTCTACCAAATTGGAAGCTTCAGTTTGCTTCCGACATGGAACACGTGTACCTTCGACAAGCAAATGTCAACTCAAAGTTGACACAGAAACTAATCTATGCTGACAAATTGTGTAAGCTGATTCCTTTGGAACTAGATATTGTATTCCTCAATTGAAGCATGTGTCTCATCGGCGCGCCTTGCGACCTATCGGCTGAAATCTGGGTTCGACGAACAGCGCGCTCTTGATCTCTATTACTGGAATATGGAGATTTCGGCATCTTTCTATCCTCTTCTCGCGTCCGTCGAAGTCTGCCTCAGAAACATCATTTTGCGACGTATGATAGAACGTTTTGGTGAGATGTGGTGGGCAAACGAGGCACTGTACGCTCTTCTGCAACCGAAGGGAAAAGGCATTTTATTGCGCGCGAGCAGGGAAATTGAAAAGCGCGGCAACGTACCCGACTCAGGACGTATGGTAGCAGAACTCAGTTTCGGATTTTGGACGAATATGTTGCTCCCAAAATATGACGCTGTTATCTGGTCGGCCTTCAACGAAACATTTAAAAGACTACCCCATGGCAAATCGAGGGGCGACCTTTTTGATCGCGCGACGCGCATTCGGGAACTCAGAAATCGCATTTCCCATCATGAACCAATCATCGGTCGAAATTTGTCTCAGGATTATGCGGATACCATTGAGTTTCTCGGATGGCTTCATCCAGAAAAAGCGAAATGGCTACGCCCAAGGCTAAGCATCATGTCTACCCTGCGAACACGGCCTTGAGCATGTTAATCCTTTTTCGCGGCGATCAGCGCGTCCAGCTTGGCTTCCACGGCGGCAAGCTTTTCCTGCACGTCGGCGCGGTAGGCATCCGTCGCCTCGACCGTTTCTTCCTGATGGGCGTCCTGCATCGAGTTCACGATCAAACCGACCAACAGGTTCACCACGGCGAATGTTGTAACCAGAATGAACGGCAGGAAGAACATCCACGCCAGCGGGTAGACCTCCATGACGGGGCGCACGATCCCCATCGACCAGCTCTCAAGCGTCATCACCTGAAACAGTGTATATCCCGAGCGCCCCAGCGTGCCGAACCATTCCGGGAAGGCAAAGCCGAACAGCTTGGTCGCCATCACGGCGCCGATGTAGAAAATCAAAGCCATCAGCATGAATACCGATCCCATTCCCGGTAGGGCCGTCACCAGTCCTTCGACCACACGGCGCAGCTGCGGCGCGACCGACAACACGCGCAGCACCCGCAGGATGCGCAGCGCCCGCAGCGCCGAGAACCCCTGCGCCGCCGGCACCAGCGAGATGCCCACGATGATGAAATCAAAGATGTTCCAGCCGTCGCGAAAGAACTTGCCCCGGAACACGAACAGCTTGGCTGCCAGCTCTGCCACAAAGATCGCAAGACAGATCTGATCCAGCAACAGGATCAACGCCCCCGCACGCCGCATCACCGCCGGAGAGGTCTCGAGCCCCAGAATGATCGCGTTGAACAGGATCACCGCCAGAATGAAATTGCGCACCCGTGCGGAGGCAAGGTGGCGGGCAAGGGTATCCGTCAGAGCCATCGTGAAATCCATCCAATGATTTGCGCCTATATGGCCGCTCGTCCCGTGCGCGACAAGGCGCCGCTACAGGACAATCCCAAGCGCCAGTATCATCGTCAGCGCGATCATGCCGTAACCTGCCAGCACAAACAGACCATCCCGACTGAACAGTCCAAAAACCAGCATCGCAACGGTTGCCGCACCAGTGGATGAGACGAACGGCAAAAACTCCAGCAGCGGCCACCCAAGCGGGATGATCACGCAGGCGAACATGGAGACCGGACGCAGGATCGGCCCCGACAGCCACAAAAGCCGGGGCCGCGTGTGGCGGTCGATAAATCCACAGGGCCTTCGCAGCCAGTCGAGAACACTGCGCAGGCGCGCGGCCGGGATTTGCCGCCGCAGGATCACATCCGGCAACCACAACCTGCGACGTCCTGCCAGCGATTGCAGGGCGAGCAGAACGATGATGATCGCACTCACTGTCGGCACCCCCGGCACACCGGAAAGGGGCGAAACCAGCAGGAGCGCGACAACCAATATGAACGGGATAAAGGACCGTTTTCCCATCGCCCGCGACAGATCGCGCACGCTGACGCGCTCCACCTCACCCGCCACACTTTCAAGTGCGTCGAGAAGATCGGTCAGGGGCTGGTCTAAATGAGGCGCCATCGGCAGGGCTCAGGGGTCTTTCTTCAAAAGGTCCGCAAGCCCCGTCCGGTAGTCCGCATACCGGGGCTGCCAACCCAACGCGTCCTTGATACGGTCGTTCCGTACCCGTTTGCTTTCGGCATAGAAACTCCGGGCCATCGGCGTCATCTCGGCAGTCTCGAAATCCACGGCGGGCGGCAGCGGCAGTCCCAAAAGCTCTGCCGCATGGGCGATGACATCCTGTGGCGGGGCCGGATCGTTATCACACAGGTTGTAAATCGCGCCGGGATCGGGCGCGGCAAGCGACAGATCCAGCGCAAGGGCGATATCCTCAACGTGGATCCGGCTGAAGACCTGCCCTTGCTTGATGATGCGGCGGGCGGTTCCTTTGCGCACCTTGGCAAACGGGCCGCGTCCGGGGCCGTAAATGCCCGCCAGCCGAAATATGTGAAGCGGCAGACCCTCGATCTCCCGCCACGCCGCCTCCGCCTCGACACGCGCCTGACCGCGCTTGGTCGCCGGGGTCAGGGCCGTATCCTCGTCGACCCAGCCACCGCCGTGATCGCCGTAGACGCCCGTGGTAGAAAGATACCCGACCCAGCGCAGCGCGGACGCCCTGCGGACAAACACATCACGGTACGCGTCCAGCACTGGATCGCCCCCGGCGCCCGGTGCCGCGGAAAGCAGCACGTGCGGCATCTCTTCGATCAGGGGGGTCAGATCGGTACCCGGCCATAGCACCGGCGCAACACCGGTCTGGGCGATTCCGGCTATATTGTCCGCTGAGCGGGTCGTACCGATAATCTCCCAACCCAACGGTACCAATCGCCCCGCAAGCGCCCGCGCGCTGAATCCGTGACCGATTGACAACAATCGCTTTTGCATGTCGATCCTGCCCTGAACGCTGCGACCATATACATGGTCCCCGAACGAAAATGGCCTCCCCTGCGCCGCAGGGAAGGCCAAAAATCTCGACGGGGAAAAAGACTTAGTCTTCTTCGACTGCGCCTGTTGTTGTGTCGCTGTCGCTGTCGTTGGAAACGACGGCTGCCAGAACGGCGGCGGCTGCAACTGCGCCGATCACGGCAGGAACACCGATACCGGAGCCAACCTGTGGAACGAACACGCCTTCATCCTGAGGCTCTGCTTCGACAGTTGCCGTGCCCAGCGAGCCGGCGAAAGAAGCGGAAGCCATCATGGCGATGAGGGCGGATACGGAAAGTGTCTTAAGCATTGGTGTCATCCTGTTTTACTCAATGTCAGGGTCTCTCACCCTGGTACGATTAGGTGCAGGGATAGCCTACGTGATTGAAATTCACAACTATCCATTCTGCGGTGCGTCATTTAATTGGCAATGATTTGCCCAATATCTCCGCAATGTCTAGTTTTTTAGCAAGATCATCTCGAAGTAGCCAGAGCGCGGCCCCACCCATTGTCGCGATTTTCGCACCAATCCGCTGCCATCCTGCACCCAGTAATCATTGCTCAGCACGGTGCGCGCGTCCTCTCCTGCGCGGCAGTTTTCCCGCAGGTGAGTTGTTGGAAACTTTTGATTTACAACGATAATATTTTCACGACCAACAACAGATACGTCACATTGCAACTGGAACTTTGTTGTCGTCGCGTCACCGTTGGAGATTTCATAGCTGCGCAGCCCGGCGTTTGCGCGTCGGCCCTGCACCGCCAGAACGGTCATTGTCGCATCTGCGGCAATAATGTCACCCCCGACGCCACGTGTGCCCACCAGGACACCATCACGCAGAAAGACCTGTGCATTGTCGGAGGAGTTCCAGATCTCGACCCGTCCCGGATGCGAATCGCGCCGCGATGCAGCGCGGCGGAGAAAGTCGCTCCCGCCCAACAACTCAGGATTGATCTGAAGCGCGGCCTCACGGGTCTCCGCCAACATCTTCGGCGTGACCTGCACCTTCGGCGCGCGCTCCGCTCTCTGCGTGCGAACCGCCTCGCGCAGCGAACCGACAAGCACCGTGCCCAGGCTGCGCTCTTCGTTGGCGGATTCGGAACTACAGGCCGCCAGAAGGCTCAGCCCCACAAGCGCCCCAAGCGCACCACGACCCATGCGTCTCATTGCCAAACCCCCGACCAATTCCCGACCAAGCCCTCGCGGTGCCCTTGCACGACCTGATCGTACAGGCGATTGGGCACCGACAGGCGCGCGCCACCGTCCCGCTGGATCGGGCGGATTGTCGTACTCAAACTGCGGCTGTCGGGTTGGCCAAGGAACCAATCGACCGGGATCGTCAGGGTGATCCCCTTGTCAAACGACCCCTCGCCAAAATCATCCGCCGACACATCCGTGAGCGTAAAGAAGCCACCGACCTTCCAGCCATTGTCAAACGCCCGCTCCAGCGTGACGGTCGCCCCGACGTCACCGGCCAGATAGCGGCCCACGTCCAATTGCCCGGTGTAGCCGTTGCCGAATTCATAGTAGGCCGAGATATGGCCCGTCGCGACCCCGTAGTCCTGAAAGCCAAAGCCCTGATCGAATTCACGCTGTCTGACATAGTTGGCCTCGACCCCAAGCGCGAGACGACTGGCCACGGGCTTCCAAAGCATCTCCGCCGAGACGCCACCGAACATACGCTCCAGGTAGCCAGCGGTGACGCGGGCATAAAGATCGCTGCGCGGCTTCCACTGGTGATTGACGTAAAGCGTGCGCAGCGTGGTGTCTGCGCCTTGCGCGTATAGCCCCGCATTGGTCCGTACGGGCTCCAGGTTCGAGGTACTCGGCGTTGCGTTTTCACCGATGTTGCCGGTCAGACGGTGGCGCAGTTCCCCCGCGATGGTCCAACCGGGTGCGGGATTGAACGACGCCTTGGCGCTGATGCCCGCATCGATGCGTACGGGCTCCTCGGGGTCGAAAAAGCTTTGCGCGATGTAGGGACCGACCGACCAGCGGAACGCAGGATAAAGGTCTTGGTTGCGCGCGGTGTTGACCAACGACGGGCGCGCGTTCTCGATGCCCGAGACCGCAAGCAGCGCGTCGGGCGCGTTGGGTGAGGTTTCCAGCGCCTCTAGGTCGGACCGGCGGAACACCACCGTCGACTGCGGCAGCCCCGCGATCATCGGCGTGATGCGGAATGTCTCGACCGAGGCGGGCAGAACCCGCGCCATCGCACGCGCCACACGTCCGATCCCGATTGTCGTCGCGCGGTAGCGTTCGTTGCGGAAGCGGATCTCGGTGGTCGAAGCCGTGGTGCTGGCCTCGACCAGCGTCAGCCCTTCGGCCTCCAACAGCGGGATCAGCGCATCGCGCACCGCCCCCGAGGCCGCCGCCTCTGTCACGACCCAATCGCCGGAATAGGCCTGCGGATCGGCGCTGCGCCGGGGGCGCACATCAAACGGGCGCGGCGCGGGAATGCGCAGCGCGGATGGCGGGCGACTGGGGTTCAACTGCATCTGCACGTTGACGCCAAATTCAGAGCCATAGAGGTAGTAGGCGCCGAGCCGGATCGCGTCGCTTACCTGGTATTCGGCGCCGAAGTTGAACCGCGAGTCCCGCTCAAATACGCCCTCACTGGTCTCAAGCGCGTAGGCGTCAGAGCTGTACTCGGCCTTTACGCCGAACTTGTCGTTGATCTGCCATTCCACCCCGGCAAAGGGCGCGGCCTCTCCGCGGAACCATTGATCCGTCGACAACTCGCCACCGGTGTCGCCGGGCACAAACGCCGGGCGGTCGCTGCCAAAGGGCGCGCCGATCCCGCCGGAACTCCCCAGACGGCCCCAGCCCAGGCCGACCGTCGCCTTGATCCGGCCGGGCAGGCGGGCGCCCTCGAACGTCTTGGTCGCGGCCACGAATTCACCACCATAGATCCCGGTGCCCGCAAAATCCTGCAAGCCGACGGTGACCGCGGGCAGATAACGGCTTTCGCGGTTGATGAGAAAGCGCAGATCGAAGCTACGGTCACGGTAGACATCGTCGAACCCGGCAATATCGAGATCCTGCACCCCGATATAGCGGAAGCTGGCAGAAATGCGCGGCGTCGCCTGAAAGCTGAGCGTGGTACGGGTCTGACCGCCGAAATGCGACACGCCAACGGTGAATTGCCCGTCCGGCAGCGCCTCGCCCGAGGGCATGTCGATCAGGCCCGGTGCGCCGTAAAAGTTCAGCGACGGGCGGTCGGGGGCGTCAAAAATCGCATCGGCATTCTGCGCCACGACAACGCAGGGCATCGCCAGTGCGGTGCTCCCCAGCGCAAGTGTCAGGAAACGTCGGATCATTTTCTGCTCTCTATCCGCCTGCCGATTGATCGGCTCTTGAAAATCTATGCACGCGCCCCCGCAGGAAAGCAACCTGACCGGGGCGCGCGCGGGGTCACCGTGATAATTCTACGCCGCGTTCATGACGCGCTCGCTGCCGTCATTTTGCTGTCGAACCCATCCACCCAGCGCCGCACCACCTCGCGCGCCATCTCTTCGTCGCTGGCCACGAACGCCTCTCGCAGACCGCGCAGGGCGCTGGCGATTTCAATCTGCGACAGCCCGTGTTCACGCGCGGCAAAGATCTTGGGATACTTGGTGCCCAGGATGTCATTCGAGATCGTCAGCTCTTCGCTCATCTTTTCGCCGGGGCGCAGGCCGGTGATTTCGATGGCGATATCGCCATCCGGGTTGGCCTCGTCGCGCACTTCGTATCCCGCGCTTTCGATCACCTGACGGGCGAGGGTAAGGATCGGCACCGGCTTGCCCATGTCCAGCACGAACACCTCGCCGCCCTGCCCGATGGAGCCTGCCTGAAGCACCAGTTTCACCGCCTCCTGCACGGTCATGAAATAACGCTCCACGCCCTTGTCGGTGACGGTCAGCGGGCCGCCCCGGCTCAGCTGCTCCTGAAACAGCGGCACGACCGAGCCTGACGATCCCAGCACGTTGCCAAAGCGGACCATCGAAAACACCGTCTGGTTCGAGCGCTTCGCCATGTCCTGCACGACCAGCTCCGCCAGACGTTTCGACGCGCCCATCACATTGGTGGGCCGCACCGCCTTGTCGGACGAAATCAGCATGAACCGCTGCACCCCGGCCTTCGCAGCCTGTTCGGCCATGGTCTGGGTGCCAAAGACGTTGTTGACCAGCCCGGTCAGCGGGTTCGCCTCGACCAGCGGCACATGTTTGTAGGCGGCCGCGTGCAGCACGATCTCGACCTTGTGCGTGGCCAGCAGTTTGCGCACCTGTCGGCTGTCGGTCGCAGATCCCAGCACCGGGACGATCTGCGTCGCCAGCCCCTCCTGCTCCGCCACGGCGCGCAGCTCCATGTCGATCTGATACAGCGCCAGCTCACTCAGTTCGAACAGGATCAGCCTTTCGGGGCGACAGTCCAGTACCTGGCGACACAGCTCTGATCCGATGGAGCCACCGGCCCCGGAGACGAGGATCGACTTGCCCTTGTAGACGGCCTGCGCATCGCCAAGCGGGCTGTCGACCTCGTCACGCCCCAGGAAACTCTGCGCCGATACCGGCGTGAGCTTGTCCACCAGCGCCTCCTCCCCGATCAGCTGCGAGAAGGACGGCAGCGTCTGCACCTCCAGCCCCATCCCTTCGAGCCGCCGCGCGATCTGCGCCTGTTTTGGACGGCTCAGCGAGGGCACGGCCAGCAAGACGCGGTCGATCTTCATCTCGCGCACCACTTCGGCCACACGGATGGGCGCGTAGACGGGCAGGCGGTGCACCAGCATCCCCTGCAAGCCCTTGTTGTCATCGACAAAGGCAACCGGCTGGATCTTTTCGTGCGCCCGCAACGCCGACACCAACTGCGATCCGGTGGTGCCCGCGCCATAGATCAGGACCCGGCAATGCTCCGCACCCGATCGGTAGATCGCCATGACGATCTGCAGCATCACGGCCCGCGAGGCGACGGCCAGGCAAAAGAAGACAACGCCGAACACCATATGAAAGCCGATCGGCAGACCCATCCCCGCAATGTCCGAAATCGTGATCGACGCCACCGTGAGCAGGATCGCAAACACCGCCGTCAGCCCGACCGCCGCCGCCTCGTAGGCGCTGACCTGCACATCGCTGATCCCGGTCCAGTAGGAAAACCCGATACCCGCCGCCAGCATGTAGGGCAGGATGATCAGATAGCTTTGCAGATTGCTGACAATCCCGTCAGGCAGATCCAGCGCGGCAAATGCAAACAGCGCCGACAGTGGGATCAGCACGGAATCCAGCCCCAACATGATCCGCCGCTTATGGACCTTTGTCAGTGATTTCACCCAATTGAGCATCGTATCGCCTTCAAAACCGCGCATCCCTCACAAACGGGCGCGCCCCACCGAAACACCGTCAGCGCTTAGGATAATCCGCCAGCAGCATAAAGCCATTCCGCGCGCTTGCCTAACGTTTCGTCCCGATCTGTCACGCAAGCAACCTCCAGCGCTGCCTCACCGCCGCCGGAAAAGATTGGCAATGGTCTGGAATACCAGATCGAAATCATAGCAAGTACTTTGATTCCGTTGATAAATCAGATCCAGCCGGGCCTTGCGCGGCACACAGATCCGGCAATAGACATCATCGGTCTGCGCGGCATTGGTGCAGCGCGACAACAGCCGCTCCTCGTGCTTGTGAAAGCGGATTGTCGCCAGCCCGGTCACGCCGGGCCGCGATTTCAGGACCTCCGCGTAGATTTCGGGAAAGCGTTCGACGTATTCGCGCAGCGGCGGGCGCGGGCCCACAAACGACAGATCGCCGCGCAGGATGTTCCACAGCTGCGGAAATTCATCCAGCCGCTTGGCCCGCAGGCGCGCGCCCACCGGCGTGACCCGCCCGGCCTTGTGCGCCCCCGACACGCCCTGATCCTCCGCCACCACGGTCATCGTGCGGAATTTCAGCAGGTTGAAAGGCTGATCCGGTGTCTTCATCCGCTCCGCCACATAGAACAACGGGCGGCCTTGTTTGAGGTAAATGTAGATTACCAAAGCCAGAATAACCGGCCCCAGAATGATCACCAGAAGGCTGGCAAAGAACAGATCGAACAGACGTTTGCGCCAGGTCATCGGGGGGCTCCTGCGACAGGTCGCATTCCGCGACGATCCCGGCGGGCGTACACGCCCGCGCCTCAAAGCGGTAGAGCCGTTCGAGCCGCCGCGTGTCAAAAACCACCCGCGCGATGGCCGTGTCGGGCGCGGGCACAGGCGACCAAGGCAGACCGGCGGCATCCAGCAGATCCCCCATGGCCACCGCACCGGGTGCCGCGACGTTCAGGATGTCCGGCAAGCTCTGCGCAGCACACAGCGCGGCAATCACCCGCGCCAACGTGCGCGGCCCGATATAGCTGCGCTGCGGCGTGCTGCCGTCACTGAATTGGTGCAGCGTCATGCCGGGCCGCCAGCCGCCCAGGATCGCGTCCGCACCCGCCACATTGCCGATGCGCAGGATATGCGCGCGGCCACCGCCTTGCGCCAGCACCGCATCCTCCATGGCCGCCTTGGCATCTCCGTATTCCGACAGCGGCGCGCGCGGCGTATCCTCGGCCAACGGTCCTGCCTGCGCGCCGTAAACCGCCGCCGACGAAATCGCCAGCACGCGCGTCCCCGGCGCGGTTGCGCGCAAGGCGGCCAATGGCAGCGTGGTGTTGAGCGACATCGGCGCCCCCGTGCGTGCCGCGTAGGCCGGGGTGACACCCGACAGGCACACCACCGCCGCACAGCCCTGTGCCAATTCGGCCAGCCGTTCGGGCTCTTGCAGCGGATCGCACACCGACACGCCCGCGCCCGGCACGCGCGCCTGCGCCCGCAGAGCTGTGCCGTCCGGCCAATGCAGCCGCAGCATCGCGCCCAGACGCCCCGTGGCCCCCATGACGAGGACGGGCCGATTCCCGGTTGTGTGGGTTGAAATCATTGACGCCATGCGCGGAAAGGGTATCTTGCCCCAAACAGGTTTCCAAGCCAGCGCAGCGGCTATTTTTCGACACTGCACCGGCTCAGGACACCAAAAATAATGGTGGTGATTATGGGCGTGTGGTGGAAACTCTGTCTTGGCGGGCTTTTGGCGCTGTCCGTCGCGGCCTGCGGTCCGCTGCCGCGCGGGGCGGCGCTTCGCTCTGAAATCATTCAGGGGTCGAATGATGCAGTTGCCGATTTCGCCGTTTACCCCGTGACCAAAGCCTTTCTGCCCAGCGTCAACGCATGGCCCACGACGGGCACAAAACACTATGGCTGGCTGGGGCACAGCCACGGCTCCGCGACGCAGGTGATCCGCCCCGGCGACACCATCGACATCATCATCTGGGACAACACGGATAACTCGCTGCTGACCGTGCCGGGCCAACGCACTGCCAACCTCGAAGGGATGCGGGTCGCGGCGAATGGCACGATCTTCATGCCCTACATCGGCAAGGTCCGCGTCTCTGACCGCAGCCCCGACAGCGCGCGCGAATTGCTGCAACGCCGGATCGAGGTCATCGTCCCCGGCGCGCAGGTACAACTGCGCATGGCCGAGGGGCGCGTAAACTCCATCGATCTGGTCGGCGGCGTCAGCTCCCCCGGTACGATCCCGATGCCGGATCAGAATTTTTCTGTTCTGGCGGCGATCTCGGCGGGCGGCGGTATTCAAAGCAGCCTTGAGAACCCGCAGGTCAAACTGGTGCGCGGACACAAGATCTACCAGACTTCCGCGGCGCGCCTTTACGAGAACCCGCAGCTCGACACCCGCTTGCGCGGCGGCGACAAGGTCATCGTCGAAGAAGACCGCCGTTATTTCCTTTCGCTCGGCGCGGCCGGGCAGGAGAGCCAGCATCAGTTCAACCGCGATTCAGTTTCCGCGCTGGATGCGCTGTCGATCATCGGCGGCGTGCAGGATTCCCGCGCCAATCCCGAGGGCGTGCTGATCCTGCGCGAATATCCCGCCAGCGCGCTTGCCGCAGGCGTGCGCGGGCCGCGTCAGCAGCGGGTGGTGTTCACCATCGATTTGACGTCCTCGGACGGGCTGTTTTCTGCCCGCAATTTCCCGATCAATTCGGGCGATCTGGTGTTCGCGACCGAAAGCCCCGTGACCAGCGCGCAGACGATCTTTGGCCTCATCGGCTCCGCCTTTGGCGTAATCAATATCGCGACGAACTGATCACCCCGCAGGCGGCGTGATCTGCCTGTCGGCTGGCAGCAGGGCGTTCATTTCCGCGATATGCTCGGGCAGGCATTTGGTGAGGAAGTCGTATTCCTTGATCACATGCTGGCGCGCGGCGACGCCGAGATGCGCAAAGTCTTCCGGGCGCTCCAGTACCTCCACCACCTGCGCCGCAATCGCCTTGGGATCGAAGTAATCGACCAGCAATCCGGTCTCGCCATGGGTGACGGCCTCGCGCACGGGGGCGACATCCGAGGCGACGATGGTCGCCTGCATCGACATCGTCTCGAGCAGCGACCACGACAGCACAAACGGCATCGTGAGATAAATGTGGCAGCGGCTGATCTGGATGATCTTCTGGTAGCTGTCAAACGGCACCTGCCCCAGAAAATGCACCCGCGACCAGTCGACCCGATCGCCGACCTCCGCCTCCATCTCGCCGCGCAGACCACCGGGTGATTTGTTCTTGGCCCCGTAGGAGGTCTCGTTGCCGCCGATAATCAGCACCCGCGCGTTTGGCCGCGCATCCATGATATCGGGCAGTGCACGCATGAACTGATGAAATCCGCGCATCCGCTCAAGGTTGCGCGCCATATAGGTCACGATCTCGTCGTCGCGGGTAATCGGCCGATCCAGCCGGCCCAGCGACAGTGACGCGGACGCGTCCGGCACCAGCTTGTCCGTGCGGATACCGTCGTGGCAGACATAGATCTTGTCGTGGAATTCCGGCGGGAAGCAGTCGCGCTGCCAGCGCGTCGGGCTCAATCCACGATCCACCGTCATAAGGTTCGCCGCGGGCGTGGCATTGCGCGCCTGCAACAGGAACGGCGTGTGCGCGTTCACCGGCTCTTCGGCATCGAAATTCACGGGGCCGCCGTGCAGCCGGTAGTAATATTCGAAAAAGCCCACGATCGGCACGTCTGCCCACAGCTGTTTGAAAAACGTAAGCTCCCCCCAACCGACGTGACCCACGATGATATCGGGCGTGAAGTTCTCCTCCCGCTCGATCTTGGCGGCGGCCTGAACAGCGCCAAAGCCCGCGCCGGTGCTTTCCTCCCAAACCTTTGACAGCCCGTAGGCATCGCTTTTTGGTTTGTGGTGCGGCTTGTAGATACGCGCCTCGACGCCCTTGATCTTGGGCGGGTTCTGGCGCTGGGTCAGGAAGTAGATCCGGTGCCCGCCCTGCTGGGCCAGCCAGACAACCAGCTCGCGGTACTGTCCGGGCATGTTCTGATGCACAAAGAGAATGTTCATGGCAAATACCTTGGGGCCGCAGGGGTGAATAATTCGTGATAGCCCCGGCACCCATGGATTGGCAAACCCCGCCCGTCACGCGCGCTGCACCCTGTTGCCCGCATGCCCGCCTCAGGCGGCGTAGTCCGATCCCTCGCTGTCCAGGATGGCCTTGAGCTCTGCCAGATGGCGGGCGTCCTGATCGGGGTATTGCTCCAGCTCGCGCGCGGTCTTCTCCGCGATTTCATCGCTGATCCGACGCAGCTTCATGCCGGTCTGCAAGGCGCGAATGTATGTCTCGGCCGCGCGCTCGAAATAATAAAGCCGGTTGAACGTATCGGCCACCGTGTCGCCGATCACCATCACCCCGTGACTGCCCATCACCATGACCTTTTGCTTGGGATCGGTCAGCAGCTGCGCGCAGCGATCCCCCTCATCTTCGAACGCCAGCCCGCCGTAATCCTCATCGATCACCACGCGGTTGAAGAAGGTGCAGGCGTTCTGGTCGATGGGCGGCAGGCGGCTGTCCTCAAGGCAGGCCAGCACGGTCGCGAATATCGAATGCACATGCATCACGCAGCGCGCGTGGCCGCAGGCCCGGTGCACCCCGCCGTGCAGGCCCCATGCGGTGGGGTCCGGCGCGTTCGGCCCCTCCAGCGTGGCGGGATCATTGGCGTCGATCAGCAACAGATCCGAGGCGCGGATCCGGCTGAAATGGACTTGGTTGGGGTTCATCAGAAACTGCGTGCCACTGTCGTTCACAGCGAGGGAAAAATGATTGGCCACCCCTTCGTGCATGTTCAGCCGCGCGGTCCAGCGAAACGCCGCCGCCAGATCGACCCGTTCCTGCCAGTGCTCCATATTCGCCGTCATGCCGTGCCCTCCGCTGTGCTGCGGACAGGCAATCACGTCGCGCGTCCTGCGTCCAGCCTATCCGCCAAAGAGGACCGCGTGCATCGTGCGCCCCGGCAGCAGCGTGAAGGCCCCGGTGATGACGAGCGCATAAAGATAGAGCGACCGCATGATGATCCGGTGCTGCGCGATATTGCCCGCCCGTGCCGTACGCACCGCCTGAACCAGCGACACCAGCGTGAGGATCGACAACAGATGGATCGGGCTCCACGGCCCGATCAGTTGCAATTCGTGGATAAAAAAGCTGCTGAATGCGACAAACGCCATCAACGCGACCCAGACACGCCCCGCAATGCGGTGCAAATGCGTGCCCTTGGCCAGCACCAGCTGCACAGCCCCAAGCGCCAGCGCGCCAATCGCCGCCAGCGCATGTGCCGGAACGGGCGGGGCATCCGCCCACAGGAGTGAGAAATCCATGCGCGTCTCCTTTTCGGCACCCTATCCCGGCAGGCTGCACCCAACGATCCACCAGGAATGAATAACGCTATCCGCTGTCAGAGCGGGCGGCTCGGCACCCAGGCATAGCCGTTCTCGCACAGGATATACGCCTCGCGCAGGCCGTGCGGTTTGTCCGTCGGCGGCTGCAGGACGGTCCCGCCCACGGTCTCTGCCAACGCTGCCGCAGCGTCGGGATCAATATCGTACAGCCGTATCTCGATCCCGGCGCCGCGCGGCGGGGTCTCGGGCAGCAGGCCCAGCAGCGGGTTGGCATGATAGGTGCCGTCGCTGTGGATCTGGAACACCTGATCGCCACTGGTGATGATCGCGAAATCCGCCGTCGGCTGATGCGCGCGCATCCCGAAAACCGCCCCCAGAAACGCAACCTGCGCGCTCACGTCGCGCACCAGCAGATTGATCCCGATGCCGCGTAGCGATGCACCAAAGGCCGCTGCCCCCACGGTATCGTACTCCATTGCCTGCCCCCCGCTTGAACCTGCCAAGACCCTGTGCCACCGTTGGTTATGACGCAAGAACCTTTCCCAACCTGGGCCGATACGGCCGCCGATCTTGTCAACGTCGCCGCAGGCCGTGCGCCCGCCGAGATGATCCTCACCGGTGGCATCTGGGTCAACGTGCACACGCGCGAGGCGCTGCCCGATCACGACATCGCCATCACAGCCGGGCGCATCGCATTTGTCGGCCCCTCGGCTGACCACTGCAAAGGCCCCGACACCCGGATCATCAAGGCAAGCGGCCGCTACATGATCCCCGGCCTGCTCGACGGGCATATGCATATCGAAAGCGGCATGCTCACCCCCGCCGAATTCGCCCGCGCCGTGATCCCCCACGGCACAACGACCATGTTCACCGATCCGCACGAGATCGCCAATGTGCTGGGCCTTGCGGGCGTGCGCATGATGCACGACGAAGCACTCATGCAACCCATCAACATCTTCACCCAGATGCCCTCCTGCGCGCCCTCGGCACCGGGGATGGAGACCACGGGTTTTGAGATCACCGCAGACGATGTGGCCGAGGCGATGGATTGGCCCGGCATCATCGGTCTGGGCGAGATGATGAACTTTCCCGGTGTCAGCAACGCCGATCCGCAGATGCTCGCCGAGATCGCGGCGACCCAACGCGCGGGCAAGACGGTGGGCGGGCACTATGCTTCCCCCGATCTGGGGCCAGCGTTTGCGGCCTATGTGGCGGGTGGCCCGGCGGACGACCATGAGGGCACCTGCGAGGCCGACGCGGTGGCGCGCATGCGGCAGGGGATGCGGTCGATGATCCGGCTGGGCTCTGCCTGGTACGACGTGGAAAGCCAGATCACCGCGATCACCGAACGCGGCCTCGACAGCCGCAACATGATCCTCTGCACCGATGACTGCCACTCCGCCACGCTGGTCAACGATGGCCACATGAACCGCGCGGTGCGCCACGCCATCGACTGCGGCTGCGATCCGCTGGTGGCGCTGCAAATGGCCACGATCAACACCGCCACCCATTTCGGACTGGAGCGGGAGCTGGGCTCGCTCACGCCGGGGCGCCGCGCCGATGTGATCCTGACCTCGGACCTCAAAACCCTGCCGATCGAGACGGTGATCGCGCGCGGTCAGATCGTGGCGCAGGACGGCGCGTGCCTTGCCGACTGCCCGCATTACGATTGGCCCGAAAGCGCCCGCGCCACCGTCAACATGGCCCGCGATCTGGCGGCGGAGGATTTCGACATCCCCGCCCCCGACGGCGCCAACGCCGTCACCGCCAATGTCATCGGCGTAGTCGAAAATCAGGCCCCCACCAAGGCCCTGCAATTCGAGTTGCCGGTGACCGAGGGCCGCGTGCAGCCCAGCGGTGACGTGGCGCAGATCGCGCTGGTGGAGCGTCACCGCGCGACCGGCGGCGTGGTCAACGCGCTGGTGTCTGGCTTTGGCTACGAGGGGTGCATGGCCATGGCCTCCACCGTGGCGCACGACAGCCATCACATGATCGTCGTGGGCACCGATCCCGCGCAAATGGCGCTGGCCGCCAACCACCTGCGCGCCCTTGGCGGCGGCATCACGATCTTCCGCGACGGCGCCCCGCTGGCCACCATCGACCTGCCCATCGCCGGGCTGATGTCCGACAGACCGGCGGCAGAGGTCGCCGCCAAGACCGACGCACTGATGGCCGCGATGCGCGCCTGCGGTTGCCGCCTCAACAACGCCTATATGCAGCACTCCCTGCTGGCGCTGGTGGTGATCCCTGAATTGCGGATTTCCGATCTGGGGCTCGTGGACGTACGCAGCTTTGAATTCATCGACGTGATTTCCGCATGACCCGCTTTGCCGATGCCCTCACCAGCATGCTGCACCCCGGCATGGCGCTCCCCCCCGCGCTGATCCAGACCTTTGACTGGATCGAGGCGCAGGGATGGACGATCTCGCGCGGGGATGCCCCGCAGGATCAGGGGCTGCACATCTACCCGCCCGAACTGGTCGTGGATCCCGCCACCAGCCACGCAGCCTTCGGCGGCAGCCCCTACGGGTTTTCCGACCATTGGGAAACGCCCGATCCCGCCGTCGACGCCCGCGTGGCCGACATCGCGGAAACCGCCGGCGACGGCGGGCGCGCGGCGCTCTGGCTCGACGATACGGGCAAACAATGGTTCGTGCACCTCGGCCACGACACGCTAGGCACGATAACCGACGATCCGGTGGTGTTTCTGCACTTCCTCGCCATGGGCTACCCCGAGCCGGGCGCACTGTCGCGGACCGACATCACCCCCCTGCAAGCGGCCCAAGACTATCACGGCACCGACGATCTGCCGCCCGAGGATCAGCCCATCGCGCCCCAAGCGCTGCAAGCCTTCCTTGCCGAAAACTTTCCCCGCCCCGCGGCCCAAACCGCGCGCGATCTCGGCATCGCGGATTTCAGCGCCTACGACGACGCCGACAGCACCGATCCCTTCGTGCGCTGGGTGGCAGAGGTTACGCCGCCCCCTCCGAAGAGGAACTGGCGCATCTTCAGGAAATCATGCGCACCGTCGAAGGGCTCGATCTGCGCGACGACGACAGCTCTGACACGATCATGCAAAAGATCGGCAGCCTATTCTCAGAAAAGAAACGCGACTAACCGATGAAGCAATTTGCCATCCTCACCCCCGACGCCCCAAAATCCGAAGAGTTCACGGATGCCACCGCCGCCGTTGACCGGCTGACGATGCTCTACGATCAGGCGGTCGGCTTTCTGCGCCAGCATTTCACCGCCGCCATGGCCGACGCGCCGCCCGATACCCGCATCCGCGCGTTCTACCCGGAGGTGCGGTTCACCACGCAAAGCTTCGCGCGCGTGGACACGCGGCTCAGCTTTGGCCATGTCTCGACGCCCGGCACCTATGCCGCGACGATCACCCGGCCCGATCTCTTCCGCAATTACCTGATCCAGCAGATCGGCCTGTTGATCGAAAACCACGGCCAGCCCGTCATCATCGGTCCCTCGACCACGCCGATCCCCGTGCATTTTGCCATGACCAATGACGCCAATGTCACCGTCCCGCAGGAGGGTGCCGCCGATTTCACCCTGCGCGACGTGTTCGACGTGCCCGACCTCAGCACCACCAACGACGACATCGTCAACGGCACCCACGTGCCCGAGGATGATGTCGCCCCGCTCGCCCCCTTCACCGCACAGCGGGTGGATTATTCGCTGGCGCGGCTGGCGCATTACACCGCCACCGATCCCGATCACTTCCAGTGCCATGTACTCTTTACCAACTACCAGTTCTACGTGACCGAGTTTGAGGCCTTCGCCCGCGAGATGCTGCGCGACAAGGACAGTGGCTATACCTCCTTTGTCTCCACCGGCGATGTGGAGATTACCGATCCCGACACGCCGATCGATCCCTCACCCAAGATCCCGCAGATGCCGACCTATCACCTCAAACGCGCGGGCGGTGGGGGCATCACACTGGTCAACATCGGCGTCGGCCCGTCGAACGCCAAGACCGCGACCGATCACATCGCGGTGCTGCGCCCGCACGCGTGGCTGATGGTGGGTCACTGCGCGGGGCTGCGCAATTCGCAGGCGCTGGGGGATTTCGTGCTCGCCCATGCCTACCTGCGCGAGGATCACGTGCTCGACGATGATCTGCCCACTTGGGTGCCGATCCCCGCGCTGGCCGAAATCCAGATCGCGCTGGAACAGGCGGTCGCACAGGTCACCCAGCTGGAGGGGTACGAGCTCAAGCGCATCATGCGCACCGGTACCGTCGCCACCATCGACAACCGCAACTGGGAGCTGCGCGACCAATCCGGCCCCGTGCACCGGCTCAGCCAGGCGCGCGCCGTGGCGCTGGATATGGAAAGTGCCACAATCGCCGCCAACGGCTACCGCTTTCGCGTCCCCTACGGCACGCTTCTGTGCGTCTCAGACAAGCCGCTTCACGGGGAGCTGAAGCTGCCCGGCATGGCATCGGACTTCTACAAGACGCAAGTGTCGCGGCACCTGATGATCGGGATCCGCGCGATGGAACACCTGCGCGAGATGCCGTTGGAACGCATCCACAGCCGCAAACTGCGCTCGTTCGAGGAGACGGCGTTTCTGTAACCCGTACCCAAATGCCTGGCAGACCCGGCGGGTTATCGCCGCCTGACAGCACATTTGCCGGCTTTTTGCTCGACCGGATTCGGCAAATCGGCGATGGTGTTCCCAAGCGCGAAGGCCCGATTTCGCCCCGAATGGCCGTCAAACCTGTGGTTGAAGCGCTCAGAGACGTAAAAAACGGCTCATATCCCCTATTTTCTTGGCAAATCGCGCCACTATTCGTTGTGTTCGTCCACAACATGCCGTTACATTCGCCCCATGAGGCCCTATATTCGGGCGGACGTAGGAGAATTAAAAATGGCCACTAAACCAATGACAAAAACCCAACTCGTCGCCGCATTGGCCGAAGAGATGGACACAGACAAGAAATCCGCAGGCGCAGCTCTTGAAGCCGTTTGCGATCTGATCACACGCGAAGTTTCCGGCGGCGGTGCCGTGACGCTTCCCGGCGTTGGCAAAATCTACTGCCGCGAACGCCCCGAGCGGATGGTGCGCAACCCCGCTACCGGCGAACAGTTCAAGAAAGAAGCGGACAAGGTCGTCAAGATGACGATCGCCAAGGCACTGAAAGACAGCGTCAACGGCTGATGTCGCTACGGCGAACCAGATAGAAAGAGGCGCCCCCAGCGGTCGCCTCTTTTTTTTTGCCCACTCTGCACTTAGTTGCACTATCGTGCATTGAACTCGCGCGCGACGGGATTAGCTTCCCTTCAGTCGAAAAAGCGTCGCGAGGGACTATGCACGCAGATCCACATCCACTGAATGCCAAAAGGGTATCGACCCTTCGACAATTCGAGGTCCTCGATTCGAGTCCCGAGCCGGAATTCGACGACATCGTCGATCTCGTCTCAAAGATCTGCGAGGTGCCGGTCTGTCTGGTATCGCTCGTGGACACGGATCGTCAGTGGTTCAAGGCCCGCAAGGGGCTCGACCTGTCCGAGACCCCGATCAGCCAATCGGTCTGCGCGCACGCGATCCTTCAGGACGATCTACTGGAAATCGAGGATACGACAAAGGACCCGCGCACGGCCAACAACGGCCTTCTACACGGCGAGGCGCCCCTGCGCTTTTACGCGGGCATGCCGCTGATCGGGCCGGGTGGTATGCCGCTGGGCACGCTGTGCATCCTCGATCACGCGCCGCGCCGCCTCACGTCCGTGCAGCGTCACACACTGCGCTCGCTGGCGCGGCAGGTCGTGACCCAGCTTGAGCTGCGCCGCGCTATCCGGAACGAGGAAACGCTGCGCGCCGAGATGGACCACCGGATCAAGAATTCGCTGCAATCGACCTCCTCGCTTGTGCGCATGTACACCCGCGCGGTTGAAGACAACGCCGCCCGCGAAGCGCTCGAAGCGGTGCAGCGCCGGATCGACGCCATGTCCGCCCTGCACGAGCAACTGCAAAAGACCGCCGACAAGGGCACCATCGACGCCCGCCGCTATCTTGAAGAGCTCATCACAAGCCTGCGCGTGACCGCACCCGACCATATCACCCTCGAACATCTCACCGCCGATGAAATCACCATTCCCGCCCGCGACGCCACCGACATCGGCATCATCGTGTCCGAATTCATCGCCAATTCGATCAAACACGCCTTTCCCGAAATGACACCGGGCAAGGTGGCAATCACCCTGACCTCCTCGGACGAGGACAAGCTGATCCTACAAGCCACCGACACCGGAATCGGCAGCGCCGCCCCCCCGAAAGAACCCTCGCGCATCAGCGGCATCGGCAGCTCTCTGGTCGAAGCCGCGGCCTCCAGTCTTGACGGGACGCTGACCAACGATCTGACCGACAGTGGCGCACGCCTTACGCTGGTGTTCGAGCGGCGCTAGCCATCTTGCACCCGGCGCGCGATTGACCGATGGTCCCTCCAAGCCGCACAGGGGGGGACCGACATGGATATTCGCGCAATCGCCCTCGGCCTCGCCTTCGCCCTGATGTGGTCGTCTGCCTTCACCTCCGCCCGTATCATCGTTGCCGATGCCACGCCGCTGGCTGCCCTCGCGGCGCGCTATCTGCTGTCGGGGATCGTCGGCATCGCCATCGCCCGCGCCATGGGGCAAAGCTGGCAACTGACCCCGGCCCAATGGCGCGCGACGATCCTGTTCGGCTTTTTGCAGAATGCCGTCTACCTCGGCCTGTTCTTTGTCGCCATGCAAACGATCGAAGCCTCCTTCGCCGCGATCATCGCTTCCACCATGCCGCTGATGGTCGGTTTTGCCGCTTGGGCGTTCATGGGCGAGCGGTTGGGCAATCTGGGCATCGCGGGGCTGGTTGCGGGATTTGTCGGTGTGGTGCTGATCATGGGCGCGCGCGTGGGGGCGGGCGCGGATCTGTGGGGTGTGGCACTCTGCGTCGTTGGCGTGACCGCGCTGGCAATCGCCACGCTGACGGTGCGCGGCGCCTCGACGGGGGGCAATCTGATGATGGTGGTGGGGCTGCAAATGCTGGTGGGTTTTGCCGCGCTCACCGTCGCCACGCTGCTGTTCGAAACACCGCAGGTCACGCTCAGCACACCGCTGATCCTTGCCTTCCTCTACACCTGTTTTGTCCCGGGCCTGCTGGCCACGCTGGTCTGGTTCTGGCTCGTGGGCCGCATCGGCGCGACCAAGGCGGCGACGTTTCACTTTCTCAATCCGTTCTTCGGCGTCGCCATCGCGGCGCTGCTGCTGGGTGAGGCGCTCGGCCCCCGCGACATCCTTGGCGTGATCATCATCGCCGCCGGTATTCTGGCCGTGCAGGTCTCGCGCCAGAGCGCGCGAAAGGTCTGAACGCGACATCCTCCTGCCGCAAGGAATCAAGCGGGGTGCACCCACCGCCCTAGTCTGTTGTCCATGACCGACACGCCCAAATCATACGCCTTTCTGCTGGTGCCCGGCTTTTCGACTCTCGGCTTTTCTTGCGCGCTCGATGTGTTGTCGCTGGCCAATCACCACCCGTCGGGGCGCGAATTCTACCGCTGGCGGCTGATATCGGAAACCGGCGGCCCCGTCGCCGCCTACAATGGCGTGCAAATCAACGTCGACGCGGGGCTGGAGCCGTTGCACCGCAATGAGACGCTGATCGTCTGCGCGGGCGAGAACGCGGGCCAATCGGCGTCAAAACCCCTGCTCAGCTGGCTGCGCCGCGAGGCGCGGGCGGGCCATGATTTTGGCGCGCTGTCATCAGGCACCTACATCCTCGCGCTGGCCGGTTTGATCGGCGGCAGGCGCGTAACGACCCATTGGGAATACAAGACGGCGCTCGCCGAAATGCTGCCCGACGTCATCATGGAGGATACGATATTTTCCGTCGACGGGCGTATCTTCACCTCTGCGGGCGGGGCCGCGTCGATGGATATGATGCTGCACCGATTGCGCGACGACTACGGCGCGGATCTGGCGACATGGGTGGCCGATCAGATGATCTATACCGCGCCGCGCAACCACTCCGACGCGCAGCGCATGTCCCTGCAAACCCGCCCAGAGGTGCGCAATCCCAAGCTGCTCATGGCCATGCAGATCATGGAAAACAACATCGAAGACCCCCTGACCCCCGAAGAGATCGCCACAGTGATCGGCCTGTCGACCCGCCAGCTGGAACGGCTGTTCGCGCGCCACCTGTCAATCTCACCCAAACGCTACTACCTGCGCATCCGCCTGGAAAAGGGCCGCAACCTGCTGCGTCAAACCCAGCTTTCGGTGACAGATGTCTGCATCGCCTGCGGCTTCAAATCGCTTTCGCATTTCTCAAAAAGCTACCGCGCGGCATACGGCATCTCTCCGGGTCTTGAGGCCACGGATGGCAAGGTGCTGTGGGCGGGGCGGGCCTAATCCAGCAGTGCCTCGATTTCCCCGGTGACAGACGCCGAAAGCGGCCGCGCCGACGAGCCCCACGTGCGCACCACATCACCCTCACCGTTCAGCAATACCTTGTTGAAATTCCACCGCGGGGTGAATCCCGTATCGGCCTGCACATCGCGGTAGAACGGATGCGCCTGCGGTCCCCGCACGTGGGTCATATCGGTCATAGGCAGGGTGAGGTTATAGTTAATCTCGCAGAATTCCTTGATCTCTTCGGCTGTCTCCAGCTCTTGGTTGAAATCATCCGATGGTACCGCCAGCACCACCAATCCGCGATCCGCATACCTATCCTGAAGCGCCTGAAGCCCCTCGTACTGCCGCGTGAACGCGCATTGCGAGGCGGTGTTGACCACCAAAACAGGCTGCCCACGAAAATCGCTCAGCGCAATTTCGCCCCCGTCAATCGAGGGAAATACCGCCTCACCCGGCGCGGCCGTGGCCATCCCCGCCGCAAGGCTTGCCAAAACTGTCCAGACCATGCGCATCGAACGATCTCCCCGGTTCCGTTGGAATAGATACGCTGCAAAGGCGCAAACGGTTTCATCCCCCTTTGAAAATCGCCTCCAGAGACCCATGTATACAGCCAAGCACAGCGCAAGGAGAAACCCATGCCAGAGTATACCAAGAACCCCGACGTCATCGCGACCCTTTCCCCCGAGGAGTATCACGTCACGCAGGAATCCGGCACCGAACGCCCCGGCACCGGCAAGCTGCTGGGCAATAAGGAGCCGGGCATTTACGTCGATATCGTCTCGGGTGAGCCCCTGTTCGCCTCTGGCGATAAATACGAGAGCGGCTGCGGCTGGCCATCCTTTACCAAGCCGATCGAGAATGTGACGGAGCACGAGGACAACAGCCTCGGCATGCGCCGGGTCGAGGTCCGCTCGAAACACGGTGACAGCCATCTGGGCCACGTGTTCCCCGACGGCCCACCCGACCGCGGCGGCCTGCGCTATTGCATCAACTCCGCGTCGCTGCGTTTCGTGCACCGCGACGATATGGAGGCCGAGGGGTACGGCGAATACCTCGACCAAGTGGAGGACGTGGCATGAGCGAAGAACGCGCAGTACTGGCAGGCGGTTGTTTCTGGGGAATGCAGGATCTCATCCGCAAGATGGACGGTGTGAAATCCACTCGCGTCGGCTATTCCGGCGGTGACGTGGCCCACGCCACCTACCGCAACCACGGCACCCACGCCGAGGCGATCGAGGTCATCTTCAACCCCGACGTGCTCAGCTACCGCAAGCTGCTGGAGTTCTTTTTCCAGATACACGACCCCACCACAGTCAACCGTCAGGGCAACGACGTCGGGATGAGCTACCGCTCAGCGATCTACTACGAGAACGAGGATCAAAAGGCTGTGGCGCTCGACACCATCGCCGATGTCGAAGCTTCCGGCATCTGGCCCGGCAAGGTCGTCACCGAGGTCGAACCGGTCTCTGATTTCTGGGAGGCGGAACCGGAACATCAGGATTATCTTGAGCGGATCCCAAATGGCTACACCTGCCATTTCCCGCGTCCCGACTGGGTGCTGCCCAAACGCGACGCCGCCGAATAACCATACTGGCCGGGGCAAACGCTCCGGCCATTTTCTGTCAGGAGATCCCTATGCCCACCCGCTCCGCCGATATGCTCTTTGGCGCACTGATCGCCGATGCCGCCGCCCTTGGCCTGCACTGGCTCTACGATCCGGCACGCATCGCCGAGATCGCCGACCGGCGGGGTGGGGCTGCCTTTTGCCCGGTGGATGAAACGCAGTATCACGACGCCAAAGGCATCTTTGTGCACCACGCCCGCAGCGACGGCATGCTCAGCCAATACGGCGAAGTGCTCGCCCTCGCGCTACGATCCATTGCGACCGAGGGTGCGTTTGACGCCACCGCCTACCGCACCGCCTTTGCCGCGCATTTCGGCGCAGGCGGCAGCTATCAGGGCTACATCGACCGCCCCACGCGCGGCGCGCTCGACAACATCGCGGCAGAACGGGACGAGACCGGCATCGACGACGACCAACTCCCCGCAACCGCCACGCTGCCCGCCATCGTCGCGCGTTATCACGGCACGCCGGATCTGCACGCACAGCGCCGCGCCGCGATGGAGGTCACCAACATCAACCCCGTGGCCGACGCCTACAGCGCCGCCTTCGTCGATCTGCTGACCCGCCTCCTCGACGGCACAGCGCTGGCGGATGCGTTGACCGCCACCGCGCAAGCCGCTGATCCCGCCATCCGCGACGCCCTGTCAGACGCGCTCAACACCGATGAGGATGACACCGTAGCCTACGCCGAAGAGGTCGGGCGCGCCTGCCACCTACCCATGGGTGGCCCGGTGATCTTTCACATCCTCGCGCGCAGCCCCGATCCCCGCGACGCGGTCGAGCGCAACATCCGCACCGGCGGCGACAGCTGCGGGCGCGCCATTCCGCTCGGCGCGGCCCTCGGCGCCGCCTACGGCATCACGGCGTTTCCGCTTGACTGGGCCTTGCGGCTCAGCGACGGCCACGCGCTCTGGCAGTCCTGTCAGAAAGTGGCATCAGCCTAGCGCGCAACCCGTGGCCGCCCGGCGGCCTCCACCGTCACGCTCGCCTCGACAAAAACCTCGCGCTCTTCGACGCCCGCGCGGCGGATATCGCGCGTCACGCTCACCTGAATATCCGCTGCCCCCGCCGCTTCGGCCGCCGCCCGCGCACGGGCGCGCAGCACCTCCTCCAGCCGCGCCAATGCCCCGGCTTCGTCGCCAAAATCCTCAGGCCCCTCTGCCAGATGCACGCGGTAACGCCCCTCGCTCGGCGCGGTGATTGTCCCGCTTTCGCGCATGGTCACGCGTCCCACCACCGCCCCGATAGCATTGGCGACCCCGGCATGCGCGGGCAGGATCATCTCACACCCCAGGCGTTCACCCACCGCCGGATAATAGGTCGGCGCCGACGCTCCCAGCCCCACCACCGGCACTGCCAGCCCCGCGTCAATCCGCACCAGCCCACGGTGCCCCGCCAACCCCCGCTGCATCAGCGTGTGCCGCGCCAGTGTCGCGGGATCGCCCTCAAATCCTTCCTCCTCGAACGCGGCCTCCAACAGCGCCAGCGCCGTCTGTTCGTGCAGCTGAGCGATGATCCGCTCCGCCATCGCCTCTGCCGTCTGTGCCAGCCTGTCACCCGACCCCGTCCGACGCCGCGCAAACAGCGCCAGTGCCTTGTGCGCCGCCTCCGCATCCCACGCCTGCGCCAGCCCCAGCGCATGCGCGGCATCAGACGGCGTCACGCCGCCCATCTGCACCAGCCCACGCGCCACCAGCCGCCCCAGCGCGCCCACCTCGATCCGCGCGCGCAGCACGTCTCCCAGCGGTCGCACCCCGTCGCCGATCCGCTCCAGCAGCGCCAACTCCCGCGCGCCCAGCCCCTCTGCGCTCAGCCCCGGCACCGCGCGCACAAACCGCCCGTCATGCTCATTGGGCACCGTCGCGCGCAGCTGCGCATCAAGCACGGCGTGCACGCCCGCATCCTCATGCGCCAGCAGCGCAACCGGCAGCACCCGCCGCGGCCCCAGCGTCACCCCACCGGCCAAACCCTCGCCGATGAAATGCACCTCGCTGTCGCCACCCAGCCCCGTGGTGCGCATCGCGACCGCCTCGACCATGGTGCGAAATGCACCCACACGCGCGCCCCCAGGATCAATCGCGGGCCGCCCGTCGCGCAGTAGCGCCACATCTGTCGTCGTCCCGCCGATGTCGCTGACCAGCGCGTGATCCGCCCCCGTCAGCCACCGCGCCCCCACGATCGAGGCCGCAGGCCCGCTCAGGATCGTCTCGATGGGCCGCTCGCGCGCCTGCGCCGCCGAAATCAACGCGCCGTCCCCGCGCACCACCATCAGCGGCGCGGTCACGCCCAGCTCTCCCAGACGGTCCTGCGCCCGCCCGATCAGCCGGTCAATCATCCCGATCAACCGCGCGTTCAGCAACGCGGTCATCGCGCGCTTTGGCCCGTTCAGCTTTGCCGACAGCTGATGCGAGGCCGACACGGGCCGCCCCGTCAGTTCAGTGACCAAAGCCATCGCCCGCAGCTCATGCGCGGGGTTGCGCGTGGCAAATTGCGCAGCCACGGCAAATCCGCCCACCGCTTCGCCATGCTCTGCCAGAAACGCGCGCAAGGCATCCTCATCCAGCGCCGCCGCCTCGCCGCCCGCGTGATTGTGCCCGCCCGCCAGCACGATAAACGGATCACCCTTCAGCGCATCTGCCAGCCCGTGCGCCTCGATATCGCGCGCCTTGAACCCGATATAGATCAGCGCCACACGTCCGCCCTGCCCCTCGACCAACGCGTTCGTCGCCAACGTCGTCGACAATGACGCAAGCGATATCTCCGACGCAGCAATGCCCGACTGTTCCAGCACCGCGCGCACGGCCTCGCCCACACCAATCGCCAGATCCTGCCGCGTCGTCAGCGCCTTGGCCGAGGCGATCACCTCCGCCTCATCGCGCAGGATCACCGCATCGGTATACGTCCCACCCGTATCGACCCCCAAAAGCAGCGCCATCCTCTACTCCTTCTCCAGCCGCGCCACCGCCCAGCGCGCCGCGTCGGCAACGGCAGGATCCGCATCTTCACACAGACCCTGCGCCACACCACGCAACTCTGCCATTCCCGAATTCCCGATGGCGTACAGCACGTTGCGCACAAAACGATCCCGCCCGATCCGCTTGATCGGAGAGCCTGAGAACCGCGCGCGAAACCCTGCATCATCCAGCACCGCCAACTCCGCGAGGCTCCCCCCCGCCCCGCCGTGATACCGCAGATCACTCGCCGCCACGGCAAACTTGTTCCACGGACAGACCGCCAGACAATCGTCACAACCGTAGATCCGGTTCCCCAGGCGCGCGCGCAAATCTTCGTCCACCGGTCCGCGGTGCTCGATCGTGAGGTACGAAATGCACCGCCGCGCATCCAATCGGTAGGGCGCCGGGAAGGCATCGGTGGGACAGACATCCTGACAGGCGGTGCAACTGCCGCAATGATCCCGCTCCGCGGTATCCGGCGCCAGGTCCAACGTGGTGAAAATCGCGCCCAGAAACGCCCAGTTTCCCCAGTCGCGGCTCACCACATTGGTGTGCTTGCCCTGCCAGCCCAGCCCCGCCGCCTGCGCCAAGGCCTTCTCCGGCACGGGCGCGGTATCCACAAACACCTTCACCTCACAGGGCGCTTCGGCCACCAGCCAGCGCGCCACCCGCTTGAGCCGCTTTTTCACAATGTCATGGTAATCGCGCCCCTGCGCGTAGACGGACACCGCCCCCAGATCGGGTCGCTCCAGCACCGCCAACGGATCATGCTCGGGCGCATAGCTCTCCGCCAGCATCAAGACCGAGCGCGCCTCGGGCCACAGGGTCGCCGGATCCGACCGCCACGCGACCCGATCCGCCATCCACGTCATCTGCCCGTGATACCCGGCCTCCAGAAACGTGGCCAATCGCTCCGGCACCTCGGGCACCGCGTCTGGCCGACAGATCCGCGCGCCCGCAAATCCCTCGTGCAAAGCCCGCGCCACCAGCCGCTCCTTGAGCACAGCCGCCCTTCCTGCACCCTTTTCCAAATACCTACAGCGCTCCGCCAGCTTCAGAAATCAAGGTCATTGTAGTGACGCGGCGGCGGAAACCCGGGCACCTGATCGGCCAGTATCCCGCGAAACGCCGGGCGGGATTTGATCTTGGCGTACCAGTCCTTTACCTCCGGGCAGCTTTTCCAATCCACGTCCGAGATATAATCGAGCGACGACAGATGTGCTGCGGCGGCAAAATCCGCCAGCGTCATCACATTCCCCGCCAGCCAACGCCGCTGGTCCAGCAGCCACGTCATATAGCCAAGGTGGAACTTGATCGCCTTGGCCCCAGCCTTCACGTTCTTGCTATCCGGATAGCCCGCTTTCATCACCTTCTTGTTCACCCGCTCGTACAGCAGCTTGGCCGTCACCTCATGGTGGAACTTGTCGTCAAACCAGCTGACAAGGCGGCGCACCTCCATCCGCTCCACCGGATCATGGGGCAGCAATGGCGGCTCGGGGCGCGTCTCCTCAATGTATTCGCAGATCGCCGCACTCTCGCTCATCATGATCCCGTCAAGCCGCAGCACCGGCACCTTGCCCGCCGGGTTGCGGCGCAGGAAATCGGGATCCTGTTCCCAATAGCGTTCCTCGATCAGATCGACTTCGATCTTCTTTTCGGCGAGGCTCAGGCGCACCTTGCGGCAATAGGGCGACAGCGGAACGTGGTAGAGGCGGGCCATGACAGTCTCTCTTTCGGGGGCTCCCCCTGAATGCCCCGGCGGCGCGCCAGTTTCAACTCTCGAAACATTCCGCCCGGCCGTCCGCGCGGATAGTGGCCGCGCCGGAGCGGATCTGTGCGGCCCGCTTTTGCAGGAAATTTGTGGGCCGACTGGCAGAACGATCCTTGGGCGCTGGCAAAACGGCGGCCAGCGCCGATGCCTGCCGCGCGGTCAACGCTTCGGGTCCGACGCCAAAATAATGCCGCGCCGCCGCCTCCACGCCGAACACACCCTCGTCGAACTCCGCGACATTCAGATAGACCTCGAGGATGCGCCGTTTCGACCAGACCGCCTCCATCAGCGGCGTGATCCCCGCTTCCATTGCTTTGCGCACATAGCTGCGCCCGTGCCAAAGGTACACATTCTTGACCGTTTGCTGGCTGATGGTCGACGCGCCCCGGTTCGACCCTTCGGCAATCGCCAGCCGGATCGCGGCCACATCCAGCCCCCAGTGATTGCAGAAATTCGCGTCCTCCGCGGCGACGGCGGCGCGGGCCATCACGGGCGCGATCTCCTCGATGGGCACCCATTCGTGATCCACGCCCCCCAAACGGCGACTTTCGGAGAACATGTAGGCAGTCGTCGGCGGGTTCACGACAGCACCCAGCAGCACGGCGCCCACGACCCCCAGAAAGGCGATCGCGACCGTGCGCCAGATCGCACGGCGCACGCGCTTTCGGATCGGCATCCGCTCGGGCGCCTTTGCCTTGCCTCTAGTGGATTTCGCTTTTATCGCCCGCTTCGCCATGCCCCAGCTATACCGCCGGGGGGCGTTATTGTGAACGGCCCTCGGCGCGCGCGATCAGATCGGCCAGCGCCGTGCCCAGAAGGGCACTCCCCTCGCGCGAGGGATGCGTGTCGTCGTTCGCAAAATGATCGGGGTTCTCGCGCACAATCACATCCTCCCCGTCGAAAAAGAACGTATCGCCTCGCGCCTCGGCATAGCGCGCGATGCGCCCCTCAAGCACGATCAGATCGTCGGTGCAGCCGGCAAAGGACGTGCCCGGCGAGGTGTAATACCCCATCCACAGCACCCTTGATCCGGACGCGCGCAACCGGTTCAGGAACGCGGGGATCTTTCCGGTCGCCGCGTCCGGCCCGATCAGCGCATCAACAACCCGCGCGCAATCCCCGCAGCCGCAATCGTCAAATCCCAGATCATTGGCGCCCCCGTTCAGCACCACCCAGTTCCACGCGCCGCCTGGATATTGCGCCTGAATGTCGAACCCCACGGCCGAGGCGAGGCCCGACGCGTTGTCGAACTGCGCCCCCGGCACCGCCCGCACCGATACCCGCCGGTCAAGCCTGTCGGCGATGACATTGCCGATATCGGCGTTGTCACTGCCGTTCCACGCCATCACGCTGTCGCCCAACAAAAGGATGTCACCCGATTGCGGGCCACCGCCCACACAGGCAGTCAGAAACAGAAAGGCGGTCAGGATGAAATGGCGCATGCCCCGCCACATAAGGCGGCGGCGGCGCGGGTAAAGGTCAGGCCGCGCGTAAACAGATCGCTTCGGCCCGATGCGCCACAGTGCGCACGGATTCCGCCCCGAAGAGTTGCAGCAATTCCACTTGTTTTGGGTCCATCCGCGCGATCAGCGCGGGATCGGGCAGGCAGCTTTCCGATTGGCAGCCGTCGGCGGTCACGATCTGGTGATCGTCAAAGACCAGATGGATATAGGTCACCGATCCGCCCTCGATCCGCTGCACGCTCGTCCCGTTGACGAGATGTTTCGCCGCCACCAACGCCTCGTCACACCCCATTAATAGTGCCGCGCGCCAATCAGCAATCAGCATCCGGTGTTCGGGCGATACGGCAAAGGCGCGCTCTTGTCCCAGCGCGCCGGCCGCAAAATGGATGGGCGCAAAGGCGCCGTAGGCCCGCACCGTCTGGCGCAGGATCGCCCGCACGGGCTGCGCGCCGTCGTCCAATGTCTCCACCAGATCGCCCACGGCGATCTCCTCGATGCGACGCATGCCGCCGGGCACGTCGATCCGCGCGCCGGTGGTGAAACAGGTCGGCCCAAAGTCACCGACGTCCATCTCGGTGCTGGAAGTGACGAAACTGCTGCCCGCAACCGTCCCGTTTTGCAGAACCTGCCCGTCTGTCGGCGTGAACACCGGGTTGCCGGTCGCCAGATAGAATGTCGTGCCGGTATAGGTGACAGTGCCCACGCCCGGCACGTTGACCGTCAGCGTATCGCCCTCCCAGACCCGCGTGATCTGCACTCCGTTGAACAGATCGTTGTCATTGTCGTCGATCAATCCGTTGTCGTTCACATCCGTCATCTGCGCCCGGAACACCGTGACCGGTGTGCCGGGGGCCGGGGACGTGCCCGGATCGATCTCGAAAAACTGGTCCTTGTAGGTCGTCGGCATATCGCCACTCCTTGCCTGCTGTCAGCGGGCAAGGTGTCGCAACAATTTGTCTCAAACACGGCGGGGCCGGTGCCGGATCGGGGTCATTGCGTGTCAGGCGCGGCGGATTGTTTCCGCGCCTGACACAATTGCACAGGGGTCATTCCGCCGGAACGGCCGTCTCCTCGATCCCCAAAGGCGCGGGAATACGGCTCAGCATCTCCTTGGGGCAGACCTGCACGAAATGCCCGCGCTCGGTCTCCCAATGTTGCAGGATCTCCGCGCCGTGGCGGCTGCCGGTCTCGGCGACGTGACGCTCGATCAGGTCGCGCAGCTCGGCCTCCCAATGGTCGACCGTGACGGGGCAATGCACCAGCGTTTCATGGTTCATCATGTCCACCGCACGCCCCTTGGGATCATACAGATACGCCATCCCGCCGGTCATGCCCGCGCCAAAGTTCGCGCCGACCTGCCCCAGAATGACGGCCACGCCACCGGTCATGTATTCGCACCCGTTGCTGCCACATCCCTCGATCACCACCCGCGCACCGGAGTTGCGCACGGCAAACCGCTCGCCCGCGCGGCCGGCGGCGAACAGGTAGCCATCCGTCGCGCCGTACAGCACGGTGTTCCCGATGATTGTGTTCTCGGCGGCGACAATCGTGCTCGCCATCGGCGGGCGCACGACGACCGTGCCCCCTGACAGCCCCTTGGCCACATAGTCATTGGCGTCCCCGGACACGACCAGCTTCAGCCCCGGCGCCGCGAAGGCCCCCAGCGATTGCCCGGCAGAGCCCGCCAGCTTGACCGTCAGGTGATCGGGTTGAAGATCGTTGCGCATCCCGAATCGTTTGACGATGTGGCTGCTGACCCGCGTGCCCACGGTGCGGTGCGTGTTCTGCACCGCATAGCTCAGCTGCATCTTTTCGCCGTCCTCAAGGAACCGCGCCGCATCGCGCACGATCTGCGCGTCCAGCGTGTCGGGCACCGCATTGCGCGGCTGGTCCCGATCGTAAACCGTGTCCAGCGCCCCATCGACCGAGATCAACAGCGGATTGAGATCCAGATCATCCAGATGCGCCGAGCCGCGCGAGACCTGTGCCAGCAAATCCGCGCGCCCGATCACCTCATCAAGGCTGCGCGCCCCGATAGAGGCGAGGATTTCGCGCACTTCGGTCGCGTAATGCGTGATCAGGTTCACCACCTTGTCGGCATTGCCGGTGAACTTGTCGCGCAGATCCTGATCCTGCGTACACACGCCCACGGGGCAGGTGTTGGATTGGCACTGGCGCACCATGATGCAGCCCATCGCGATCAGCGCCGCCGTGCCGATGCCGTATTCCTCGGCCCCCAGCATCGCGGCCATGACGATGTCACGCCCGGTGCGCAGCCCACCATCGGTGCGCAGCGTCACCCGCTCACGCAGGTTGTTCATCGACAGCACCTGATGCGCCTCGGTCAGCCCCATCTCCCACGGGAGGCCTGCGTATTTGATCGAGGTCGCAGGCGAGGCGCCGGTGCCGCCGTTGTGCCCCGAAATCAGGATCACGTCCGCCTTGGCCTTGGCCACCCCGGCAGCAATCGTGCCCACGCCCGAAGACGCCACCAGCTTGACCGTAACCTTGCAGCGCGGGTTGATCTGCTTGAGGTCATAGATCAGCTGCGCCAGATCCTCGATGGAATAGATATCGTGGTGCGGCGGCGGGGAGATCAGCGTCACCCCCGGCGTCGAATGACGCAGCCGCGCGATCAGGTCGGTGACCTTCATACCGGGCAGCTGGCCGCCCTCACCGGGCTTGGCGCCCTGGGCCACCTTGATCTCCAGCTCTTCGCACTGGTTGAGGTATTCCGCCGTCACGCCAAAGCGTCCCGAAGCCACCTGCTTGATCTTGGCTGACGGATTGTCGCCATTCGCCTCGGGCGTGAAATGCGCGGGATCTTCCCCGCCCTCGCCGCTGTCAGACTTCGCACCGATCCGGTTCATCGCCACGTTCAGCGTCTTGTGCGCCTCAGGGCTCAGCGCCCCCAGCGACATGCCCGGCGTGACAAAGCGTTTGCGGATCGAGGTGATGCTTTCCACCTCCTCAATCGGCACCGCATCGCCCAGCTTTTTGATATCCAGCAGATCGCGCAGGTGGATCGGCGGATTGCTCTGCATCTTGGCCGAATACTGCTTCCACATCTCATAGGACGCGCGGTTGCAAGCCTCCTGCATCATATGCATCGAGGTCGCTTCCCACGCGTGTGTCTCACCTGATTTGCGCGCCTTGTAGAAACCGCCAATGGGCATCACCGTGTCGCCCCCGGACCAGCCCTTTGCATGAACCTCTTCGGTCATGCGCTGAATGCCCTTGATGCCAATGCCGCTGATGCGGCTGGTCATGCCGGGGAAGTATTCCGCACACATCGCGCGGCTCAGGCCAACGGCCTCGAAATTCAGGCCGCCGCGATAGGAGGAAATCACCGAAATCCCCATCTTTGCCATGATCTTGAGCAATCCGGCGTCGATCGCATCGCGGTAGCGCGCAACCGCCGTGGTCAGATCACCGTCGAGCAATCCGCGCCCGATCCGGTCGGCCAGACTGTCCTCGGCCAGATAGGCATTCACCACCGTGGCACCACAGCCGATCAGCACGGCAAAGTAATGCGGATCGATACATTCCGCCGACCGCACGTTGAGCGAGCAGAACGTGCGCAGCCCCTTGCGTGTCAGATGGCTGTGCACAGCACTGGTGGCGAGGATCATCGGCATCCCCACACGGCCCTCACCGGCGCCCTGATCCGTCAGCAGGATATGCCCCGCACCCGACCGCACCGCATCCTCCGCTTCCGCGCGAATGGCGCGCAGCGCGGCGTCAAGGCTCTTGCCCGGCTCAAACGTGCAATCGATGGTGGCCAGCTCCGCATCCAGTTGCGAGGTCAGCTGATCCCACTGCGCGTTGCCCACGAACGGGCTGTCAAGCACCAGAATCTCCGTCTGGCTTGAGCTTTCCTCAAGCACGTTCTTGAGGTTCCCAAACCGCGTTTTCAGGCTCATCACCCGGAATTCGCGCAGGCTGTCAATCGGCGGGTTGGTCACCTGGCTGAAGTTCTGACGGAAGAAATGGCTCAGCGGGCGGTACTTTTTCGACAAGACCGCCGAGGGCGTATCATCCCCCATCGAGGCCAGCGTTTCCTTGCCGTCCTCCGCCATGGGCGCGAGGATCTGCTCAAGTTCCTCGATGGTATAGCCGGCCGCAACCTGACGGCGGCGCAGCTCGGCACCCTCGAACAGCGGCGCCTCGGTCACACCCGCCAGCGCCTCGTCCAGCTCGTTGATCTTGCCGACCCACTCGCCAAAGGGGCGCGCGGCGCTCAGCTTGTCCTTGATCTCCGTATCGCCGTACAGCTTGCCCTCGTCCATATCCACGGCCAGCAACTGCCCGGGGCCAAGCGCGCCCTTCTTGACGACGCGCGCCTCGTCCAGCGGCACCATGCCCGCCTCGGACCCCGCAATCAGCATCCCGTCAGAGGTTACGACGTAGCGCATCGGGCGCAGCCCGTTGCGGTCAAGGCCCGCACAGACCCAGCGGCCATCGGTCATTGCCAATGCTGCGGGGCCGTCCCACGGCTCCATCACCGAGTTGCAGTAGGAATACATGTCGCGCCACGCCTGCGGCAGCTCGATCGCCTGCTTCGACCACGACTCCGGCACCAGCATCGTCTTTGCCATGGGCGCCGAACGGCCCGCGCGCACCAGCACCTCGAACACGGAATCCAGCGCCGCGGAATCCGACGATCCGGCCGCGACGATGGGTTTGATATCCTCCGCCATCTCGCCGAACGCATCCGACGCCATGCGGATCTCGTGGCTCTTCATCCAGTTGAGGTTGCCCTTCAGCGTGTTGATCTCGCCGTTATGCGCCAGCATGCGGAAGGGCTGTGCCAGCCACCACTGCGGGAAAGTGTTGGTCGAATAGCGCTGGTGATAGAGCGCGAAGGCACTCTCAAACCGTTCGTCCATCAGATCGGGATAGAAATCCGCCACCTGCTCGGCCAGCATCATGCCCTTGTAGATGATCGACCGGCACGACATCGACGCGATATAAAGCGTCGGCACCTGTGCCGCGACCGCCGCCTTTTCGATCCGGCGGCGGATCACATACAGCTCCCGCTCGAACGTCTCTTCATCGACGCCCTTGGCGTTGGAGATCAGGATCTGCTCGATCTCGGGGCGGGTCGCGTTGGCCTTTTCGCCCAGACAATCCACGTTCACCGGCACGTGCCGCCAGCCGTAGATATAGTAGCCCATGCGCAGCACTTCGGTCTCGACGATGGTCCGGCAGGTCTCCTGCGCGCCGAAATCCACCCGGGGCAAAAATACCTGCCCCACGGCAATCAGCTCATCCCGGCGCGGCTTGTGGCCAGTACGCTCCACCTGATCGTAAAAGAACGGCACCGGGATCTGCACATGAATGCCCGCACCATCGCCGGTCTTGCCATCCGCATCGACCGCGCCGCGGTGCCAGATCGCTTTCAGCGCCTTGATCCCGTTCTCGACCACCTCGCGCGAGCGTGACCCGTCGATGTTCACCACCAAACCGACCCCGCAAGAGGAATGCTCCTCCTCCGGCGCATACAGACCCTTTTCAGCCATGAAAGCGCGTTTGGCTTCCTCACGGGCTACCCATGCTGCGTCATATTTGGTCATTGGTCGATCTCCTCTCGGGGCGCGAACAGCGCGATTGTCTCTTGGGTCGTCAGCTTTTTCTGCGACCCGGCCAGCGCATAGCCCTGCGGGCAGGCGTCGGCGAAAAATTCCACGGCCAGCGTGCCACCGCCGGCATTGTCAAACAGCCCGGCTGACAGGTGCCGCACGCCATCGGCGACAGTCCCGTACCAAAGCGTCGATCCGCAGGTGCCGCAAAACCCCCGCTCCGCCCAATCGGACGACCGATAGCTCTGCGCAGGCCCGGCCACCGACAGCACCCGCGCGTTGATCGAGAAAAACGGGCCAGAGCCATGCCGCCGACACATGTCGCAATGACACGCACGCAGCTTGGGCGCACCATCGTGGGTCGCCTCCACCTGCACCGCACCGCACAGGCAGTGTCCGGTCATCCGCTCACCCATCGCGCACCTCGCGAAACTGCGGGTTCTTCGCCAGATAGGCCTCCCGCGTGGCAGTCTTGTGGTCGCCCGCGATGCGCAACCACGCGGGCGCCTCATCCAGGTAGATCTCGCTTTTTAGCGGCCAGTCCCGTGCGGCGGCAAAGAGACCCGGCATCAGGTCATAATCCGCACCCTCCGCCCGATCCCGCACCCACAGATGGCTGCCGCAGGTCTCGCAAAACGCCCGCTCCGCGAACTCCGACGACGCGTATGTTCGCACCTGCCCCGTCACGCGCACAGTCTCCGCCGCTGCCGGAAAGCCTGCGAACACCGTTCCGCTCCAGCGGCGGCACATGCTGCAATGGCACGCTCCCACCCAACCGGCGGGCGCGCTCAGCGTGATTTCAACCGCACCGCAAAGGCATCGGCCATCGATCTGTTCAGACATCCTTAACCCCCTCCGCGATCCGGGTCAGCACCGCTGACCGTTTAACGTTTTGGTGACTGACACAGCGGTGCACGAGCGGTGTACGCCCTGTGCACATCGTGTGACTCTACTCCGCCGCGACGGCCGGCGCCGCGCTCAACTGCTCAAGGATGGCCTCGGCGCAGTCGCGCCCGTCCTTGATCGCCCAAACGACCAGCGACGCGCCGCGCACGATATCGCCCACGGCATAGACGCCCTCGGCCTCGGTCTTGCCGGTGATGTAGTCGGCCTTTACCGTGCCCCAGCGATTGACCGGCAGATCGGGGCAGTCCCACAGCGTCGGCAGATCCTCGGGCTCAAATCCCAGCGCCATGATGACCAGATCCGCCTCCTCGGTATAATCGGACCCTTCGATCACCTCCGGCGCGCGACGCCCGGTGGCATCGGGCTGCCCCAGCCGCATTTTCTGCGCCAGAACGCCGGTCACCGGATCGCCGGTAAATCCTTTGGGTGCGGTCAGCCATTCGAACACCACGCCTTCTTCCTCGGCATTCTGCACCTCGCGTTGCGAGCCGGGCATGTTGTCCCGGTCGCGGCGGTACAGGCACTTCACGCTGGTCGCCCCCTGACGGATCGAGGTGCGCACGCAATCCATCGCCGTGTCGCCGCCGCCGATCACCACGACGCGCTTGCCTTCTGCATTCAGACTTCCGTCGCTGAACTCCGGCACATCGTCGCCAAAGCTCTTCTTGTTGCTCACCGTCAGGAAATCAATCGCCCGCGCGATGCCCGGCACACCCACGCCGGGGGCCTGCAAATCACGGCTTTTGTAGACGCCCGTGGCGATAATCACGGCATCATGGGCGCTGCGGATCTCGTCGAACGTGATGTCGCGCCCGACCTCGCAATTCAGACGGAAGGTCACGCCCGACTGCTCGAGCTGTTCGTTGCGGCGGACCACCACGTCCTTCTCCAGCTTGAAGCCGGGGATACCGTAGGTCAGCAACCCGCCCGCGCGATCGTAGCGGTCGTAGATCGTGACCTGCACACCGGCGCGGCGCAACATATCCGCCGCCGCCAGCCCGCCGGGGCCCGCGCCGATGATGCCCACGCTTTCGGTCCGCTCTTGCGCCGGGGTAATCGGCTGAACCCAGCCCTCTTCCCACGCGGTATCGGTGATGTATTTCTCGACCGAGCCGATGGTGACGGTGCCGTGGCCCGACGTCTCGATGACGCAGTTGCCTTCGCACAGACGGTCTTGCGGGCAGATACGGCCACAAATCTCGGGGAAGGTATTGGTCGCCTGACTGACCTCCCATGCCTCACGCAGCCGCCCCTCGGCGGTCAGGCGCAGCCAGTCGGGGATGTTGTTGTGCAGCGGACAATGCGACTGGCAATAGGGCACGCCACACTGGCTGCACCGGCTCGCCTGCTCTGCTGCCTTGGCCTCGGCGTACTCGGCGTAAATCTCTTTGAAATCCTCGCGGCGTACCTCTGCCTCCCGCTTGGGCGGCATGTCGCGCGCGACGTTCGTAAACTTCAGCATGGGTTGCTTGGCCATCGGTCAGCTTCCTTCGGATTCCGGTCAGAGCCCACCGCTTACCGGAAGGACAGACGGAATAAAAGGCAGCAAAGCTGACCTATATACGGATTTTCGCCTGCCGCGCCGCGGCATTTTTGACCATCCAGCGTGAAACTAAATCCGAAACGGACCTAAAGTCTCAGAAGCCGCTGATAAGAAACAGCAAAGCAATCGACCCCACGACAATCCGCCACCAGCCAAAAAGTGCGTAGCCGTGGCGGCTCACATACCCCAGCAGCCAGCGCACCACAAAAACGGCCGAGATAAACGCCATGACAAAGCCGACCGCGATCTCGCCCAGCGCCGAGGTGTCCAGCACGTCGCGATTCTGGAACAGATCATAGGCAAACGCCCCCGCCATCGTCGGCATCGACAAAAAGAACGAAAACTCCGCCGCGGCCCGTTTGCTGGCCCCCAGCATCAACGCCCCCACAATCGTCGCCCCCGACCGCGACACGCCGGGGATCATCGCAAGACATTGGATAAAGCCGATTTTCACCGCCATGCCCAAGGGCAGCTTCATCGCATCCTCATGTACGGGCTCCGGCGCCAGACGGTCGACAAACAGCAACACGATGCCGCCGAGGATCAGCATCACCGCGATCAGCATTGGCGTCTCGAACAGCACTTCCTTGATGAACTCATGGGCCAGCACACCGATCACCACGGCGGGCAGGAACGCGATCAACACCGACAGGATAAACCGCCGCGCCTGGGGGTCGTGCGGCGCGTCACGGAACACCGCAAACAACCGCGCTGAATACAGCGTCAGGATCGCCAGAACCGCGCCCAACTGGATCACGACCTCGAACGTCTTGCCCGCGCTGTCAAATCCCAGAAAATGCCCCGCCAGCAGAATATGCCCGGTGGAGGACACGGGGATGAACTCCGTCAGCCCTTCCAGCAGCCCCAACAGCGCCGCGACGATCGTCGAATTCTCCATTACGAGGAGCGCAGGTTACGTGCCGATTCCTTGATCGCGTCGTATTGGCCGGAGGGCCGGAAGCGCCACAGATACTCGGGCAGCACCGACACCATCGCCACGGGCTCGATCCCCAGATCGTCAAACCCTTTCGCATCCTCGGCCACCACATTGTCGCGCCGCAGGTTGCGTACCTGATCGCGGGTAATCATGCCGTTGCGCACCAACCCGGCGGTGATGAATTGCAGCGTGTCAAACCCAAACGCCATGAGGTTCGCCGCCCAGAACGGTATGTTGAGCACCAACCGACGGCGACGGATCACATCCAGCATCAAATCCATCAGACCGCGGAAATCCATCGTCACCGGCCCGCCCAGCTCGTACACACCCGGCCGGTCACCGGTCACGCCCATGACGGCCGCCTTGGCCACATCGTCCACGTAGACGGGCTGGAACTCGGTCGCCGCACCGACCACCGGCAGCACCGGCCCCATGCGGGCCATGCCGGCAAAACGGTTGAAGAATTCATCCTCGGGGCCAAACACGATCGAGGGCCGCAGGATCATCGCCTGCGGCATATGCTTGAGCACACCCGCCTCACCCTCTGCCTTTGTGCGCGCGTAATCGCTGTCGCTTTCGATATCCGCTCCGATGGCAGAGACATGCACCATCCGCGCCACCTTGTGCTCCGCCGCGATACGCGCGATGCGCTCGGGCCCTTCGGATTGCACGGCGTCAAACGTGTTCTTGCCGACCTCCGCCAACACGCCCACGCAGTTTACCACCGCCGTGGATCCGTGCATCACATCCGCCACGGACTGATCGTCGCGAATGTTGCAGAAAACCGGCTCGACCTGCCCGACTGCGCCGTAGGTGCGCACGAAAAGCGCCTCATTCGGACGGCGCACGGCGACACGCACACGCCAGCCCGCCTTGGCCATGCGGCGCGCGATATAGCGCCCGACAAATCCGGATCCGCCAAAGATGGTTACAAGCTGTGCCATGATGTGGGTCTCCGCCATAAGGTCCGTGCATGGTGTACCCGTGCGCGACTGCCCAAACAAGGCGCAAAACCGCGCGGCGACGCCGGGCCGGAAAAGAAGTTCCACGCGCCCCAGAATCCCGATTGACACCTCCGGCCACGCGCCTTAGACGCTCGTGACACAAGGTGTGCCCAGGTGGCGGAATGGTAGACGCGCTAGCTTCAGGTGCTAGTACTGGCAACGGTGTGGAGGTTCGAGTCCTCTCCTGGGCACCAAAATACTCCCGATAAGATACTGATTTTTCAGCATTTTCCTGAGTAGGTGGCACCGTGAGGTCCACATTCAGGTCCACAATCCATGACGACCCGTTTTGCCATGAAGTACGTTAAACAGCTCAAAGATGGTTCCTACAAGTATCGGCGGCTGGTGCCAAAGCCGCTCCAGACAGTGCTTGGAAAGAAGGAATTTAGCCGCCATTTAGGCCGGACCGAAGAAGAGGCGCTGAAAGCTTATCCCGCCGTCCATGAGCACTTTGAGCGTGTCGTCGCAAACGTACCTGCTGAAACGGGAGCGGCGGAAATAGAGGCGCTCAAACAGCAGATCAACGCACAATTTGAAGAGCTTGGTTTACGGCGCCACTGGGCAAAGTCAGGCTGGAACGAACAAGCAGCCCGTGAGGAGGAAGCAGATCGAATCCTCGCAAAATACCCCATTGACGAGGAAACCGGCAATCCAGACCCGGATGACGTGTCCCTTGCAGACCGCCTGATGGTCACGGCCTTGCTTGAAAGCCCTGCGGCGATTGAGGTCACCTACACCATAAGCGACGTGTTTTCCCACTACATCGAACACTGGAAGCGGGACCAAGACGACGAAGGAAAGATCAAGAGATACGAAGACAGAGTAAGACGGATGCAAAGGCATCTGCTGTCTATCGTTGGTTCAGACATCCCGATCACCGAGTTGACCCGCGACCACGCTCGCAAGCTACGCGACCGACTGCGAGAACAGCCGTCGCAGAGTGGGGACGGGAAGGCGGCCTACGGCACGGTGAAACGGAACTTCAATACCACGAAAGCGGCGATAAACCACGGCATCAAAGAGTTGGATATTGTCATGGTAAACCCGCTTAACGGCATCGAACTAGGAAAGCCGCCGATAAATGCTCGCGACTTGAAGCACTCCCTGCCGCCGGAGGTCATCGCGGCGATGTATCGAGAATTGTCCAACAACCAAGTGCTGCTCGATGTATGGACGCTCATGCATCATACGGGGGCACAGAACGCGGAAATTCTCGGCCTAAGGAGCGATGACGTTTATCTGAACGACCCCGTACCGCATTTCGAAATCAGGCCACGAGAAGGACGGTCAGTTAAAGAGGGCGTTCGGATCAGGAAACTCCCGTTGGTCGGGAAGGCTCACGACACGATGAGAAGGTTGATCGAAAACACCGCACACGGAGAATACCTTTTTGGCAAAATATGGCCCGACAGACAAACACTCGAATTTTAGCGTGCTCTGCATGAAAAGGCTTCGGAAGCATACAGAGGACAAACGGCACACCATCTACAGTCTGCGGCACGGGATGAAGGACGCTCTGAGGGCTGCAAATGTATCTCTATATGTGCAAAATGCCATCATGGGGCATACGGGGGAAAACCGTGTCTCTGACGCCTACGGATCAGCCGTTACGCTAGAAGAGAAGCACCGGGCATTGTTGTCTCTGAGATTTGTGGCGTAGCGGAGAACGTTCTGAACCATGCTACCCAAGCTCACAGCCTCTTTAACGCTCTAGGAGGCTTCCTGAGGGCCCCTTTATCTCACTGACTACTCGACCAGGTAAAAATCAAAGAGCCGCCTGTATGGCCCGCTCTGCGGCTCTACGGGCGGTTTCATAATTCGGCCTCTTTAGTGAAGGACAGGAGCCGCTTGTGGTTTCCGCTTCCGATCCAAAGGAGGCCCCGATGATCGCTTTACAAACTACCCCTACAGCCCCCCGGACGATCCCCCCGGTGGATCACATTGAAACCGACACCGATGCGTGGCGAGATATGTTGAACGCCGCACGGATGGCTACCTTCGATCACCACCTAAAGCCCGAGACACCCCAGCCTTGGCTTGACGAGCTGGTGTCCCGAACACTGACCCACGAGGCGGCCAATGATCCCCGAACAAGGAAGCGTCGGAAGACCGACGCACAGGCGTTCAGGGAGGCCGTAGCGGCCTTTGCAGTCGATCTGGTCAGGGAAAGCGCCAACGAGGCCTCACAAGGCTTCCTGTATCGCCCTGTGTGCCGTGCGGAGTTGAAAGCCACCTTCGTCTCCCGAACCAACTTCGAGGTTTTGACAGCCTATTGGGAGGCGATGGGTTGGCTGGAGAAGGTCAATCACACTTATCACTATATTGACTTCGACGGCGAGAAGACTGACCTTGTGGATTACGCCAAAGCGGCGCGCTACAGGGCCACGCCTGCCTTCCTGACCTTGGCCGCAGACCACGGGATCACACCCGAAACGGTGGCGCAGTATTTCGAGCGATCCTTCAAGGATTCCGCCTTGGTTCAAGTTCGGGAAAGCAAGGGCGGTAACTACCTGCGGCCCCAGAAAGGCAAGCTGGTGAAATGGGCCGACCACAAAATCAAACCGCACCTCAAACAGATACAATACCTGAACACGATGATGCAGGAACACAACTACAGCCTGACCTCCCCACCAGCAGTCAGACGGCTGTTCAACTGTTCGGATCGGGAAGACTTCGACCTCGATCTGGGAGGGCGGCTATACGCAGTTTCGGACGACAACTGGAGGAACATGCCCAAGGCGGAACGCGCCAAGATCACCATCGACGGATGCGCAACGGTGGAGGTGGACGTGAAGGCCAGTCACCTGTCGATCCTTTACGCCCTTCACGGGCAGACCTTGGTGTATCGGCCTGACCCCTACTACCTCAAGGGCGTCCCCAGATGGATCGTGAAAGGGCTGGTCGTGGCGTGGATGGGCAGAGGTAAACAGCCTTCAAGATGGCCCCAGAAGATGATCGAGGAGTTCCACGAAAAGGAGGGCAAGAAGCTCGGCCGGGTTCACCGCGCAAAGGACATTGGAGCTGCGATGTTGGCACGGCATCCGGTTCTGGGAGAGTTGAAGCCGGACGTTCTGGATTGGGCAAACCTACAATACGAGGAGGCACAGTGTTTCATCGGTGCGATGATGAAGCTGCACGAGGATAGTATACCATCTTTGCCTGTTCACGACAGCCTGCGTGTCAGGGTGGACGACCTGGAGAGGGTCAGTGAGGTGCTAAAGGCAGAGTATCGGTCGCGACTTGGGTTCGTCCCTGTATTGGAGATGAACCTATAGGGATATCCTACGTAGGGGGCATACCCATAAGACACACAGCTAAGTGGTTCTGTCCTGTGTCTGTCCAAAGTCAGGCCTAGGTTACCCGATTGGCCTATGGCTCACCACAGCGATCAACTATCCCCTTGGTCTGTTGTCGCCCCCCTACAGCATTACTCTGCGCCGTAAGAGTTTTGGCAGGCAAGAATGGATGGCGGCAAAGGTCTACCCCTCACGGCCACCTTAATTCACTTTGTTCAAACAAAGGCGATTTGAGTTGCGTGCGATTCCATCGCGCCTGTGAATTATCTTCACAGCACCACGTTACCTTCATGGCAGCCGGGATCGAAAAAACTGACAACCAACAACACCAATAACCCCGGTTTTTGAAGTGACGATCTGCGAACCCCCACCCCTTCGGATTGGCCGGTGATTTTTCCACGCCCAGCGCCGCCACCGATATCGTCTGCCATTAGACCATGCCCGTACGGCAGTGTTTCCAAACTCCGAACACACTTGCCACAAGAATGGGGATTCTCTTTTGGCAGACCGTTTGCCACCATGTTACAGACGCTATTGGCAGAAGGAATGGCACAATGATGATCGGATACGCACGGACTTCGACACTGGAACAGAAGGCATCGCTAGAGGCGCAGAGAGAGGCGCTGGAAGCCTTGGGGTGCGAAAGGGTGTAGGAGGAGCAAATAAGCTCTGTCGCGCACAGGAGCGGCCTTACAGACGCCATAGGCTACGCCCGTGAGGGGGATACGCTTGTGGTGACGAAGCTCGACCGTCTGGCCCGTTCTGTGCGGCACCTTGGGGAGATCATCGAAGAGCTAGACAGCAAAGGCGTTGGGCTGCGGATCGTTGATCTTGGATTGGATACGTCCAATGCGACCGGGAAGCTGATGCTGAATGTGCTGGGGTCGGTAGCACAGTTTGAGCGGGAGATGATGCTGGAACGCCAGCGAGAAGGCATCGCCAAGGCGAAGGCGGAGGGAAAATACAAAGGCAGGAAACCGACAGCGATGGCGAAGGCTGATGAGGTGTTGGCGCTGCTGTCTGAGGGGAAGAGTAAGCGGGAGGCGGCGCGTTTGGCGGGGGTGTCGGAGCGGAGCGTTTATCGGATAGCGGTAGGGTGATCTACATATAGAAATGTCCACACCGCCTTGCACAACATATAGACGGAATTTTACCACTGACCGTGCAAACCGTGCCGATAGATTGCTGTTTCGAAAACGCTCAGAACCAGATTTCTGCTTCCGGCCCTTAACCGGCATTCGGCGGACGACGGTGGTAATGGCGTTCAATTGGTCAAACCAGACTGTTGCTGCGCCTACAAACTCGCGCCGAAAGCAGCCCCACTGATTGGTCGATATCGTGGTGACGGTGAAAGCAAAGCGTAGTTGGGCGATCTACCTTTAACTCAATACCACGCCAAGACACGTAGCGAGACTGCAGCACATAACCAGTTATCGACTATTCCATTTTCACCCATCTGATAGTACGACTTTCTAATTAACCATGAGCGACCCTGTTTTTGAAGCTGGGCGAGGTGAGGTGTCAAAATGAGCGAGGCGACCAAATACGCAGGACGGCGAGTCAACGCGTATGCCTTCTTCGAACCGATCTACGATCCCGAGCTTCTAAAAAGTCTGCAACAAAACGATTTTGGAAAAGGAAGCTGGGATTTTTCACAACAGAAAGGTCCCTGTAGGTTCGTCTTCAATGGCGATGACCTCAAAAAGGATTATGCCAAGATTGATGATATTACCTTCTTAGAATGCGATTTTTTCGGTGTTCAAGGTAAAGCAATCACATTCAAAAAATGCAAATTTGAGAAGTGTGACTTTCGAGGTGACTTTACAAACGTGAAATTTTCGAACTGTACTTTCGATACTTCGTCCCTTTCGCTTGTTAAGTTTCACAACTGTCAGTTCAGAGACTGCAAATTTGTCAATATAGGCGTTTCTGGGAATGAAACTCAGATTATTTTGTCCGACATAACAAATCCAGCCGAATTCCTTAAAGCCGCATCAACAAATCTTCGTCATCTCCCTGAGGGGACGACAGAAGAGTACCAGCTACTTCGACTGGAGCAAACCAAGGCGACACTTGCTCGAGTGATTTTGAGCAATCAGTCAACTGAAGGTTCCGACTTGTCCTATTATGACGCTGTAAAAGCCTCTACTCTTTACGGAACTCGTTCTCGCGGAGTTGCCACAAAACTGAAACTACCACGATTTGATGATCAAGAGGGGCGAGAGAAGCGTGCAGCCATGGTGGAACTGAGAGTACACGTAGCTTCATTCCTCACTCAAGTAAGTACCTCATGTGAGTTTTTGATCCTTCAAGTAGCTGGTCTTGCCAATGCTTGGGGCAGAAGCATTTTCCGAGTAATTTCGATTGGAGTTTTCTTAGTTCTGATAGCTGGTTGGCTGCGCAGCAAGTTTCTCTGTAATCCATTTATGGAGAGCCTCGTCGATGCTGCTGAGGTGTTCCTCCTATTTGGCTACACGAAACATAGCGTGCCTCAAGACGTGCTACATACAGACGCGCTGAATTTAGGCACCGCCTTTCTGGGCTTGTGTTGGTTTGCAGTCGCAGCCGCAACTATCGTCAACCGAGTTACAAAGGTTCGTGGCTGAAATGAGCGCTTGTGTTCTCTTGTTTGGCAGTATGGCTCGCGGAGACAGTAGCGGTACTTCAGATGTGGACTTGCTGATCTCGGAAGAAACAGGGAGTATAAAAAGCGAACGCGCTGGACGAGTCGAAGTTCAATACACGCCACAGAAATATCTGCTGGAAATGTCTGCGCGCGGCGACCTTTTTGCTATTCACCTTGCCTATGAAGCAAAAGTTGTCGCAGACCCAGATGGCTTCTTCGATAGCTTCAAAAAGTCTTTGAAGATAAAATCATCCTACGCGAAAGAGCGCGAATCTGCATCTGCTCTGGCTGCTTATCTGCTAAAGCGTAAATTATCAAAACGTCAATTCCCTATAAGAAACAAAAGGATTGCTTGGTGCGTGCGAACAATACTTATCTCGTTGCTCTTGGAGGACGGCGAGATTGTATTTTCACCAATGCGATTACAAGAGCTATACCCTGACAAGAGAATTGGCATTCTACTCAACGCGAGAAGAACAAAAATAGATATTTCTGGCTACAAAAAAGCGTTGCGATGGTTTCTTGAGGAGTTTGGCGAAGATGAATTTAGTCGGAAGGGGCTGAAACAGCTTCGCCAAGTTTTCAAACAGCAAGACAATAAGGTGGCGGAATCAACTATCCGCTCGCTTTCATGTTCTGTTGCGTTTTCACCCTACCATACTCGATCTGCATAGAGCAAAAAAACGCTGTGAGGATGATGCTTGGCGTCTTACAGGTACGAGGGAGATTTCAAACCAATCGCAATTTCCGACAATAGAACCAATTAGACGTCAACTGGATCAGCAGTGTTTTGTTGTGCCTTTGGCCGTCAACTCTTTAGATTTTCTAAGCCCCAAACATTTGTCGCTATCGCGGCGAATTGAATGATGCCGAGCATACGCACCGAAGTTCTGCATTCCGCCCTACTCGCACAGCGCAAACCACCAGCGCGTGGCCCCGCTCATAACGTCAGAGGGGAACTTCGCCAAGTGACCCGCACCTTAAGTCCACAATCGGGTCCACAATGCAAAATTGACAAAAGATAAGTATCTGATATTATTGCACATATATAGTCGAAACTTGCCTCTCCTGGGCACCAAAATACTCCCGATAAGATACTGATTTTCAGAATTTTCCTGAGTAGACGGCGCCGTGAGGTCTACAATCCATGACGACACGTTCGCTATGGAATACGTCAAACAGCTCCCAAATGCATCGGCGCCCCGTTCCGCGGCCGCTCCAGACAGCGCTCGATTAGAAAGAGTTCAGTCCGCGTTCTCGCTGGCCGCTTCCGAGAGGCTTGAAACTGCTTGTCTATAAGCCGCGAAAAGACCGTCGGGACTGCCTTTGCTGGCCCCGGGTTCAAAGACCACGCTTTGCAGCCCAAGAGTTTCCGCGAGCTCAATGGCTTCCCGAGGTGGTTGTGCCTCCCAGATCAGGATACGCGCGTCCAGTTCTGTTGAAAGCCGTTCCAGATCCGAAAGGTCGTCTTCGCTCGGCATGGCACCCGCATCCCATTCAAGCGACGCAATGGATAAGGAGTAGCGCCGGGCGAAGTACTGATACCGGGGGTGCGTCGCAATCATTGTGACGCCTTCCAGGCCACTCAACGCATCCTGGGCCATCGCATCCAACTCGGTCAGGTCAGAGCGCAGTTCAGTCAGCCTTGCTTCAACATCTTCCCCGGTGGCCAGATCACGCGCAACGACAGCAGCTGCAATGGCTTCCGCCTGCGCGATCGCGAGCATCGGATCAAGCCATGTATAAGAAGCGATGCCTTCATGGGAGTGCTCTCCCCCATCCCCATGACTGTGTGTGATGCTTTCGGTAACAATGAACGCGTCTTCGATCGCCGCCGAGGTATTCACGATCCGAGACCGCGGCAGCGATACCCGATCAATCCAGGATGCGAAGCCAGCGCCGTTCAGAAGAATCATATCAGCGGACTGGATCATGCTGATATCGGCAATCGAGGGACGCCAGAACGACGGATCGACGCCCTCGGGGACGGGGAAGACGACTTCCGCCGTGTCCTCCAAAAGGCGTTCGGCGAGAAAGTGCAGCGCTTGGTTGACCGTGACGATGCGCGGGCGATCCTGTGCGAGCGCCGCATTCACCGAGAACACGATCATCAGGGCGGCGAGAACGCCTTGTAGAACACGCACCAGACTCAGCTCCCGCATTTCCGCGCAATGTCTTCGGGTGTCACGATCCAGTAGTTGTCGTGGCTGCCCGTATCGACCTCGATCAATAGCCCGCTGGTGTAGTCAACGCTGTCGAGCGGCACGAGGACCGTGCCGTCGCTTTCAAGCTGCAATGTCGTCAGCAGGTTGTTTTCGCCATCGAGGACACGGACATCGCCCTGCTGGGTGACGCGCCCATTGGAGAACTTCGCCTCAACCGTGACGGCTTCGCAATCGACCGAGGCAAAGACCACAAGTTGATGCGCCGCCGCCCCGATCGGAGCGGCGATCATGAGGCTTGAGAAGGCAAGCGCCCGGATCACTGGCCCGTCCACTCTTCGAAGTGGACCCAGATCACGGCGCCAAGCTCGACGGGCTTTTCCTCGCCCGATCCTTCTTCGGTGATGGTGTAGTCAGCGGTGTTGAGCGCGGCAAAGCCCCACCAGCCAGCGGCGGGAGGTGCGTAAGTGAACACGCCATCAGCGTCGGCCTTGACGGTTTGCGTAATCATCAGCTCGTCCGGTGCGGTGGCAGCGAGACCCTCATTGAAGAACTCGACCTCGACCTCGGCGTAGGGCACCGGCGCGCCGTCGAGTTTGATGATCCCCTGGAACACATTGTGCTCCCACAGACCAAACGGCTTGGTCAGCGGGACCACTTCGGTCTTGAGGCCCAGTTCCGTGTCCCAGCCCTCGTCGTCGCCATAGGCGGTTACGTAGGTCTTGGTGTAGTGGATGATAAAGGCATCTTCGGCAGGTTCCCAATAGGGTTGCGGCTCCATCGCGAAGATGTAGGTGCCCGGACGTTCCAGCGGGTAGTCGAGCGTATAGCCTTGCTCCTCCATCACAGTGGCGTCCTGCAAACTGCCAAGGAGGTCTGTCGTCGTGCCCTCATGGGTCACCGCGAACGACACCGGTGTTTCAAGGATCATCCCATCCATCTCGAACGGATGGGAGAACGACATGGTCAGTGCGACGCTGCGCCCGTCTTCCTGGCTGATCATGGGATCGTTCGGGATGATCATGCCGTAATGCGCCAGCGCGGGCGTGGCGGCGATCAAGGTCGCGAGCGATGCGGTGAGAAAATGTCGTTTCATGAAACCTCCTGTTGATTATGACCCAAGGGCAAGCAACCAGCCCACCCAGGCTTCAGCGTTGCGCGACACGATGGCCGCACCAATGGCTGCGATACTTCCTGCCAGTAACAGTAGAGTAACGGTCTCCGCTGCCAAGAGTTTCAGAACCATCCCTTTCTGAGCGCCCAGTTTTACAGCGGTGCCCAATTCGCGGGCACGCAAACGATAGCTGAGGAAAACCGCCAGCCCCACTGCGGCGGCGGCAGCGACCGCGATGATGGCCGTTACGACGTCGAGCAGGGATTTGATGCGGAAAATGCGGTCGACCAACCCCTGGATCACGCCAGCAGGCTCGATCATCTGCGTCGGGAGATCGCTGTCGAGATAGCGGCCCTTCAGGATGGTGTTCGACCGCGTGTCGTTAGGCACGACGATGACGGCAGAGGCTGGAAAATCATCCTGACTGCCGTGAAAATGAAAGCTGTCGATGTTGTCTTCGGTTATTCGCTGGTACTGCACCACCGCAGCATTCGCGAGCGCAGCCGTTCCGGCGGCTACATCCGCTGCCGTCACCACGTCCTCGTGACCATGACCTATGCCTTGAATGACCCAAGCCGTCTTGATGTCCACAAAGATGGCTTGATCGTCGGCCGTGTTCGTCGGCGCAAGAACGCCGACGATGGGCATTTCCAGCGGATAGACGCCGTCCAGGTCGAAGAGGTTTTCCGGGGCAGACACAAGCGTGTCGCCAACGCCTTTTCCCAAGGCGGACGCAACATCCGACCCGATGACCGCGTCTCCGAGAATCGAAAGGCCTCGCCCATCGGCGGGGGTCAACGCGCGGAAATCGAAGTAGTCCAGCGTCGTACCCACGATCCGAAACCCGCTTGAGGAAAACGCCGTGTGCACTGGAATCGGAACACCGAGGCCGCTGTCCCATACACTTTCCACCTCGCGCATCGCGACCGGGTCCGGGCGTTCGTCCGAAAAGTAGAGTGCCGCCATCGTCAGATCGAGTTGCGATCCGCGGCTACCCAGCAAGAGCGGCGTCGCCTCGCCACGCGCGACCAAGGCGCGCTCGCTGGTGGACAGAAGCGTTTGGGTCGCCACAGGGACAAACATGATGAGCGCAGCCACGAGCACCAGCACAAGGCTGCGTGCCCAGTGATAGCGCAGGTAGGAAAAGGCGAGAAAAAGCGCGTTCATGGCTCAACCCCCTTCGCGAAACTGCGCGAAATCAAGAACACGCTCAAAGCGCGGTAGCAATTCGTGATCGTGGGTGACGGCAAGCACGGCGGCACCCGCCTCTGACGCCTGCTCGAACAAAAGATCGAGGATGCGCGCCTTGCTGTCCGGGTCGAGATTGCCGGTCGCCTCATCCGACAGGATCAGTTTCGGTTGGGTGACCAGCGCCCGACAAATCGCCACCCGTTGCTGTTCGCCCTGGGAAAGCGCCGTCGGATGCCGGTCGAGTTTGTCGCCGATCCCGCAGGCCGCCGCGAGCGCTTCGGCGCGGTCCCGTGCCGCGTCGTCGAGGGTCAAGGCGGGCGTGATGCGATAAGGATAAAAAATGTTCTGCCGTGCCGAGAGATAATCAAGGAGCGCAAAGTCCTGAAACACGAAGCCGATCCGGCTCGCCCGAAAGCGGCGACGCGCCGCATCCGACAAACCCGACACCTCGGTGCCTGCGACGTCGATGCGCCCCGCTTCCGGCGTCAGGATACCCGCTATCAGATTGAGCAGCGTCGTTTTCCCGCTGCCGCTCGGGCCAACCACGGCAACCCGTTCTCCATCATCGAGGTGAAACTCAGGCACCCGCAACCGGAACCCGCCGCCGCCGTAGCCGAACGTGAGATTTTCGACCCGGACCATCAGTTTGTCGGAGGTGCGGGGAACGTCTCGCCCGCGGTATCTCTGTTGACGTCGAGCAGTTCGAAATCAGTGATCCGCCACGCCCCTTCGACGGGCGAGACAGTCAGGTCAGCGCTGTACGTGTTGCCACGGACATGCAGATGTTCGGAGTGTCCCACGGTGCCAATGACCTGCCAGGAGGCATCGATAACGAGCGAGCTGTTCTCACGCGCGACCTGCGTGTTCAAAAGTTTGATCTCATGGATCGTCTGATCAACCTCGTCCAGCCCACCATCCTTCATCGCACCGACGCGCTCCAGGTAGAGGTATTCAAGGGCTTCGCCGTGCGTCACGCTGGCCAAGGTATCATAGATCCCATCTTCTTGCGTCTCGCCGAATGCTTTGTAGACCTCCAGCAGCAGCGCGGGCGTCAATCGCCAGAACTCCGATTGAGCGTCGCTGATTGTAAGCGGGTCGAGACCTGGCACTGAAAAGGCGTCGGACTCGGAAATCTGCGGACCCTTGGGCCAAACGATCGCAACAGCAGCCGCGAGGACGCCTGCCGATACAAGTGCTGCAATCGTGTATCCGACTTTCACGGTTCAAGACCCAAACATTGTCTGATTGATCAGCGCGTAACCTGTTCGAAATAGAGTGGAAGTGCAAGCACCCAGCTCGCGAAGGCGCTGCCTGAAACGTCAGGTATCTCCGACCCTCAAACGAACCCTCAAGTAGCCCACCAGCACAAAATGCCAAACCTTCGCGCCAACATTGGGCCGGCGTTCAGGGAGGATTTGGCGGAGCGGAGGATCAGTCATTCGAACGCTAAACCTGACAGCCATTCGCGCGCCTCGCCCTCGGGCACACCAAAATGTAGGGCACGGTTCGGTACTTGGATGTTGAACTCGAGGATGCGCTGGCAATCGCCGAAGCCAATGAAATCTAGCGCATTGGGATCGCCTTCACTGGCGGCCCGGAGCTGCCATTCATCCACCTTTGGCGATGCCGCGGTAAGGCCCGTTGAAGCGTCCCTACCCCCAGCCTGCTGTTCAAAACGGCAAAGTCGGACCAGATATCCGACTGGGGGCTACCGCGCACTCATGACCCATAATCTGATAGCCAGCCCGGCGTTCATCGTCCTGAAGGCTGACAATGAGTTCCAGCACAAGATGAGCCTTGTCGCGCCATTGGTCCGAGCGACAATGGCGAATGCCATCAACCAGCTTTGGTAGACTGGCACGGTGCGTGCGCGTGGAAACACGTCTAGGGACGCAGCCATTCGAAAAGTGCGTCCTTCCATACGAGATGAAAAAGTGTCGCAGGTGAGATAAGAGGCGAAAATCTGCGTACCGGCAGCGCCCGTTTGGCAAGGCTTTGCGCGGGAGTTTCCACGGCCTTTTGACCAACACCACAATTCCCTATCTGAGTCGCATTCGCAGCACATTTGGTGAGTAGCGTTAGCTTGAAGTTCATCCGTTCCGGCTAATCCATCCCTGCGTGGGGCGGTTCGGGACGACGTATGTGGTAGCTAGAGGACGAGAGTGTAGATGGTATATGCAAGCGCGTTAGAGCGGTACATGTTGGAGCTGGTGAACGAGGAGCGAACCTCCCGCGATCTTGGGGCGCTGAAACTCGAAACCAACCTCAATATGTCGGCCGAGGACCATTCCCTGTGGATGCTCGAAACCGACACTTTCTCCCATACCGGCGAAAATGGCAGCTCATCGCGCGAACGTATGGTCGCGGCGGATTTTGATCTGGTGGCCCCCTGGGGTACGGCAGAGAACCTTGCAGTGCAGTCGGCGCGCGGGGCATCAGGGTATCTTGACGATGTGGCCGATCTGCATGTGTCTTTGATGAACAGCCCCGGTCACCGGGCCAACATTCTCAACCCGGATCTCGAATACATCGGGATCGGGATCGAGGTCGGTTCGTTCACATACGATTCCGGCTTTACCGCAACTTCGGTGATCGCCACGCAGAACTTTGCACGGACCAATGGCACGGTCGATCTTGATGACCTGAACGGTGGACGTTCGGTCACTGTCGCCGAAACGCCGACTGTGACCACGACGCAAGCACCGGTAGAAATCACATTCAGCGCAACCGCTGGCAGCGATACATTCAGCGGTACTGATGCACAGGATACCGTGGACGGCGGGGCCGGAAATGACCGGCTCTACGGCGCCAGCGGCCACGACGCTTTGAAAGGCGGTATCGGCAACGACACCATCGACGGCGGCGGCGGAAACGATACCCTTATTGGTGGCGATGGGGGCGACAACATCGAAGGCATGGATGGGTTCGACAACATTTGGGCCGGCGCTGGAAATGACACGGTTTCCGGCGGGGGCTGGGCCGACACGATCGGTGGCGGTGGCGGGAACGACAAGCTCGACGGGGACGCCGGCGACGATGCGATCTGGGGCGGAAACCAGAACGACACGATCGACGGCGGTAGCGGGAACGATACGTTGAACGGCGGGTCCCAATCCGACCAGATCGATGGGGGCACCGGTGACGACAGCCTGAATGGCGGTTGGGGTCGCGACACACTCGACGGCGGGACCGGGCACGACTTTGTCGACGGGTCGCACAGCGACGATGTCGTCAGCGGCGGCGCCGGTAACGATACGGTTCTTGGTGGCTCCGGGGAGGACACCGTCTACGGCGGAGGTTGGTCTGACACACTTGGTGGCGGATTGGGTGACGATGTCATTTACGGCGATAACGGCAATGACAAGATTTGGGGCGGCGATCAGAACGATACGATCTACGGCGGCGCCCACAACGACTTGCTCAACGGTGGGTCCCATTCGGACCGGCTGTTCGGTGGTGACGGCAACGACAGCGTGAACGGTGGCTGGGGCAACGATACCGTAAACGGCAACAGTGGCAACGACACGGTCAACGGCTTCATCGGCGATGACGTGGCCAACGGCGGAAGCGGCCGTGATGTCATGCTTGGCGGTGCCGGGGATGACACACTCAACGGCGGAAGTGGGAACGATACGCTCTTCGGCGGATGGGGCGATGATGAGGTCACCGGCGGCTCCGGCGCGGATCGGTTCGTCTTTGGCTTCCAGCCGGGCAATGACACGATCACCGATTTTGATGCGGGCGAAGGCGATGTCTTGCGGGTGGACGATGTGTTGTGGCGCGACACCCACGGAGAGCTCAGCAGCGCTGCGGTTGTTCGCATCTTTGGCGAGGTTTCCGACGGATCGCTCAAGCTGACGTTTGATGATGACGAGACCCTGGTGATCGAAGGGGTGACGTCACTGGGCGGGGCGCTGGATATCTTCTAGTTCAGGTTTCCGTGTCAAACGTGGACATGTCGGCCCTTCCCCTTGCCGGGGGAGGGCCTTTTTTTCATGCGCGTCTCATTCGCCTGCCCAAGCGTCAAAATCCGTACATTTCCCTCAAAGGGAGGTCGAGAAATAAAATATCGTTGCTTTGCAGATATAACGCTGACAAAGTGTCAACGTAATGGATTCGACAGGGATCCGACCTGTAAACTGACTGGGAGACTTCTGATGAAACATTTTCTGTTCGCCGCCGCCGCAGCGGTCCTTGCAACCGGTGCCAACGCGCAAAGCTGGGACATGCCGACGCCCTATGGTGATTCGACCTTCCACACCCAGAACATCGCGCAATTCGCCGATGATCTGCGGGATGCCACCGATGGCGCGCTCGACATCACGCTGCACTCTGCCGGATCGCTGTTTCCACACGCCGAGATCAAAGGCGCCGTACGCAACCGTCAGGTGCCCATCGGCGAATTCTTCCTGTCGCGTCTCTCGAACGAAGATCTTGCCTACGGTATCGACAGCCAACCCTTTGTCGCCACCAGTTACGACGATGCAAAACGTCTCTGGGATGCACAGAAACCTGTCATCACCGAACTTCTGGCAGAGCAGGGCCTGATCCCGTTGTTTTCCGTGCCGTGGCCTGCGCAGGGGCTCTATACCAACGGTGAAATCGCGACAGTTGACGATCTGAACGGTCTGCGTTTCCGCGCTTATAACGCGGCACTTGAGGAGTTTGCGACACTCGCCGGCGCCTCCCCGGTGCAGATCGAAGCGTCCGATATCCCGCAGGCCTTCACTACCGGCCAGGTCGAGGCGATGATTACCTCGCCTTCCACCGGTGTGAACAGCACCGCGTGGGATTTCGTGACCCACTACACCCCTATCAACGCCTGGGTGCCGAAAAACATCGTCGTGGTGAACCAGCGCGTGTTTGACCGGCTCGACGCCGATACCCAAACGGCCATCATGGAAGCCGCCGCCACTGCCGAGACACGCGGCTGGGAGATGTCCGCCGCCGAGGCCGAGAGCATGACCGCAGCGCTGGCCGAGAACGGAATCACCGTTTACGAGCCAAGCGCCGAGTTGCTTGAGGGTCTGCAGGGCCTTGGCGCCACAATGCTGGAGAACTGGAACGCCAATGCCTCCGACAGCGCCAAAGCGGTGCTGAGCGCCTACAACAACTAAGCGTCCCTGACGTGCGGCCGGCGGCTTTTGCAGTCGCCGGCCGGTACACCAACCGAAAGGCATCCGCACCATGAGCCGCCTGCTGCAACGCCTCTACGACATCTGCGGGATGATCGCGGGCGGGTTGATCCTTGCGATCTGTCTTCTGATCTCGGCGCAGATCTGTCTGAACGCCTTTGGCCGTTTTGCGCCGGGGCTCCTGCCATCCACCATCCCCTCCTACGCGGATTTTTCGGGCTTCATGCTGGCGGGGGCGACATTTCTGGCGCTGGCACATACGCTGCGAGCGGGGGGCCACATTCGTGTCAATCTGGTGGTCTCTCGCCTGCCGGATCGTGCGCAATTCCTGGCCGAAGCTCTGGTGCTGCTGCTGGCAAGCGCACTGATCGGCTACGCCAGCTGGTTCATGGGCGCGCTGGTACTGGAAAGCATCCACTACGGCGATCTGTCGACGGGGATCATCCCCGTGCCCCTGTGGATCCCGCAAAGCGTTGCCGCCTTTGGCACCGTGCTGTTGCTGGTGGCGGTGGTGCACACACTGGTCGATCTGCTGCGCGCGGGCCGCCCCATTCTTTCTACCCCGGACGAGGTTTAACACATGTCGGATCCACTGATCGGCCTCGTCCTTCTGGGCGTCCTCATCACCCTGCTCGCCAGCGGCCTCTGGGTTGCGGTGTCGCTCGCGATCGTGGGTCTTGTCGGGCTGGTGCTCTTCTCCAACGCACCCTCGGGGCTGATCTTGGCCACGACCTTCTGGGGCCACTCGCACAGCTGGGCGCTGACCGCGCTGCCGCTGTTCATCCTGATGGGGGAGATCCTGCTCAGATCCCGGATGAGTGACGACATGTTCACCGGCCTTGTGCCGTGGCTCAGCCGCGCGCCGGGGCGGTTGCTGCATGTCAACGTGCTGGGCTGCGCGATCTTTGCCGCCGTCTCGGGCTCCTCCGCCGCCACAGCCGCGACCATCGGGCGGATGTCGGTGCCGGAGCTGACCAAACGCGGCTACCCCGAAAGCCTGATCCTCGGCACGCTGGCCGGTTCCGCCACGCTTGGGCTGCTGATCCCGCCGTCAATCATCCTGATCGTTTACGGGGTCGCGACTGAGCAATCCATCGCCCGGCTCTTCATCGCGGCGATTATCCCCGGCATCATGCTGATGAGCCTCTTTGCGGGCTACGTCGCATTCCGCGCGTGGAAAGACCCCGACCTGATCCCGGCAATCGACCAGACGTTCTCCCTGCGCGAAAAATTCGCCGCGTCGCGGCGGCTGATCCCTGTTGCTTTGCTGATCGGCGGCGTGATCGGGTCGATCTACGGCGGGCTCGCCTCGCCCACGGATGCGGCGGCGCTGGGCGTGGTGCTGGCCACAATCCTTGCGTGGTCGTCGGGCACCTTCACCTGGCAGCTGTTTGGCGAGGCGGTCATGTCGGCCACGCGCACCTCCTGCATGATCGCCCTGATCCTGCTGGGGGCCGCGTTCCTGTCGGTCGCGATGGGGTTCACCGGGTTGCCACGCAATCTCGCCGCATGGATTTCCGACATGAACCTGTCGGTTGGGGCGCTGCTGGTGGCGCTGACGATCTTCTTCATCGTGCTGGGCTGCTTTCTGGACGGGATATCCGTGATCGTTCTCACGACCTCGATCATCATGCCCATGGTCACCGCCGTCGGCATCGATCCGATCTGGTTCGGCATCTACCTGGTGATCGTCGTCGAGATGAGCCAGATCACCCCGCCGGTAGGGTTCAACCTGTTCGTCATTCAGGGGCTGACCGGTATCGACATCCTGCGCATCGCCAAGGCGGCATTCCCGTTCTTTCTGCTGCTGCTGCTCGGCGTCCTGCTGATCTGCCTTTTCCCGCAGATCGTCACCTTCCTGCCGACCTTCATGGCACGCTAAAGCGATGCCGCCGCGCGGCTGGCCTGATCGTATTGCCCCGACAGGGCGCGCAGGTTGGCCGCGATCTCCCGCATCTCGTCGCCGGTCATATCCAGCCGCGACAGCCCATCGGTAAAGCACCGCTCGCGCACATCGCGGTACGCCTCGCACAGCCGCTCCCCTTCGGCGGAGGTGCTATAGAACACTTCCTTGCCGCGCTTTTCCGATGTCAGCAATTCCATCTTCAGCAGTTTGCGCAGGGCATAGTTGACCGTATGCGTGTCCTCTATGTTGAGCAGGAAACAGATATCCGTCAGCCGCTTTTGCCGCCCGCGGTGGTTGGCGTTATGCAGCACGAGGATTTCCAGCGGAGTCAAATCCGTGTTGCCCGCCGCCGACATGCAGCGCGTCATCCAGCGCGAAAAGGCGTTGTAGGCGATGATCATCCCGTATTCGATTTCGGAGGATTGCCAATGCTCCCCGTCCGCCAGATGGCGGGAAGAGACGATGCGGCGGCTGGGGATCTTTGGCTCGACCATTCTGATAATTCCTCGGTGTTTTATCGATAAATAGCTTACAGAGTACCGGCGGCAGGTACAACTCGCGACGCAGCGGGCAGTTTAACTCAGGCCTTGGCTATGCTACGTCGCCGCTGACCCGTGAAAGGTGCCCAATGACCCAGACATTCACTGCATCCGAGGACAGCGTTGCCTCCGCCCGCCGGGTTCTGACCCTCGAAGGCGACGCGCTGAAACACATGGCCGACGATCTGCCGGTGGATTTTGCCGCCGCTGTTGATTGTATACTTGCCTGCAAGGGCCGCGTGATCGTGTCGGGCATCGGCAAATCCGGCCACATCGGGCGCAAAATCGCGGCGACCTTCGCCTCGACCGGCACACCGTCGTATTTCGTGCACGCGACCGAGGCGAGCCACGGCGATCTGGGCATGATCAGCAAGGGCGACGTCTGCCTGCTGATCTCCAACTCGGGCGAGACGACGGAGCTGCGCGATATCGTCTACCACACGCAGCGGTTTTCGATCCCGATGATTGGCATCTCGTCGAACCCGAATAGCACGCTGATGCAGGCTGCCGATTTCCGGCTCACCCTGCCAAAACTGCCCGAGGCCTGCTCGATCGGGATGGCGCCCACCACCTCGACCACGCTGACGCTGGGCATGGGGGATGCGCTGGCCGTCGCGCTGATGGATCAGCGCCACTTCGCCTCCGAAGAATTTGGCGTCTTTCACCCCGGCGGCAAACTGGGCGCGCAGATGCGCACCGTCGCCGATCTGATGCACGGCGGCGATGACCTGCCCCTGCTGGACGAGGACGCGCGCATGCAGGACGTGCTGCTCGCCATGACCTCCAAAGGGTTCGGCATCGGTGTGGTCGTGAAGGATGGCAAGCTGTCCGGTGTCATTACCGACGGGGATTTGCGGCGCAACATGGACGGGCTGATGGACCAAACCGCCATCGGCATCGCCAACCGCAACCCATTGACGGTCGGGCCAGAGTGTCTTGCCCCCGAAGCACTTGGCATCCTCAACGACCGCAAGCTCAACGTGCTGGTGATCGTCGAGGCGGGCGCGCCCGTCGGCGTGCTGCACATCCACGATCTGCTGCGCGCGGGCGTCGCCTGAGGCGGGCCATTCCCTTCGCCGCGCGGCGTGCCTATCTTACGCTCACCCAACCCAAGGCAGCAGACCCATGCGCACCGTTCTATTCATCCCCGCCCGCTTTGCCTCGACCCGCTATCCGGCGAAACCGCTCGCGATGCTGCGCCAGCCCGACGGCACGCAGAAATCGCTCATTCAGATGAGTTGGGAAGCCGCGTCGGCCATCGGCGGCGTCGATGCCGTCTATGTGGCGACCGACGACGAGCGCATCGCCGACGCTGCCCGCGCCTTTGGCGCGCAGGTGGTGATGACGGAAGAGGCGTGCGAAAACGGTACCGCGCGCTGCGCCGATGCGCTGGCCAAATCTGGCGAGACGGCGGATCTGGTCATCAACTTTCAGGGCGACGCGCCGCTCACGCCGCCGTGGTTCGTCGAGGCGCTGATCGACGCGATGAAGGGCGATGCGACCATCGGCATGGCAACCCCCGTGCTGCGCTGCGACCGCGCCACCTACGACGCGTTCAAGGACGACCGCGCCCACGGTCGTGTCGGCGGCACCACCGCCGTGTTCGACGCAAACATGAACGCGCTCTATTTCTCGAAAGAAGTGCTGCCCTACATCGACCCCGGCAAGCTGCCTGATCCGATCCCCGTGTTCCACCACGTTGGCGTCTATGCCTACCGCCCGGACGCGCTGGCCACCTATGTCGCCACGCCCGTCACCACGCTGGAAACCCTCGAAGGGCTGGAACAGCTGCGCTTTCTCTACAGTGGCGTGCCGGTGCGCTGCGTCGAGGTCGACGCGCGCGGCCGCGTGTTCTGGGAGCTCAACAACCCCACCGACGTCCCCCGCATCGAAGCCGCATTGGAGCGCCTCACATGATCCTCACCAACACGGTCACCGTCGCCGACATCGCCATCGGGGGGGCCAATCCCTTTGCCCTCATCACCGGCCCCTGCCAGTTGGAAAGCCTCGATCACGCGCGCATGATGGCCGAGCGAATCGCCGAAGCCTGCGCGCCCACCGGCACGCGGTTTATCTTCAAGGCGAGCTATGACAAGGCCAACCGGTCGTCGATCAGCACACAGCGCGGGCTGGGCATGGACGAAGGGCTGAGCATTCTCAGCAAGATCCGCGATGAATTCGGCTGTCCGATCCTCACGGATGTGCACGACGCGGGCCAATGCGCCCCGGCGGGCGAGGTCGTGGACGTGATTCAGATCCCCGCCTTCCTGTGCCGCCAGACCGATCTGCTGCTCGCCGCAGGCGAGACCGGCTGCGCGATCAACGTCAAAAAGGGGCAGTTCCTGGCACCATGGGATATGGGCAATGTCGCCGAAAAGATCGCAAGCACGGGCAACACCCGCATCATGCTGTGTGATCGGGGCACCTCGTTCGGCTATAACACGCTGGTGTCGGATTTCCGCGGCCTGCCCACAATGGCGCGCACGGGCTATCCGGTGGTATTCGACGCGACCCATTCGGTGCAGCAGCCCGGCGGGCAAGGCACCACAAGCGGCGGCCAGCGCGAATTCGCGCCGGTGCTTGCCCGCGCGGCGGTGGCGGTGGGTGTGTCGGCCCTTTTCATCGAAACGCACGAGGCGCCTGACCGCGCGCCGTCTGACGGGCCCAACATGATCCCGGTGCATAAGATGGCGCAAGTGATCGGTCAGCTGCGCGCGCTGGATGATCTGACCAAATCGCAGGAGGCGATTGATCTGGCGACCTGATCAGAACGTCTGATCGTATTCGCCCACGCCCGGCTCGGTGCGGATGACCTCGTCGATGGCGGTGAAAATGGCGCGCAGTTCGGCCTCGCTTTGGGTGCTTTCGCAGACCACCACGAGGTTGGGCGTGTTGGACGAGGCGCGCACCAGCCCCCAGCTGCCGTTGTCGAGGATCACGCGGGCGCCGTTCACTGTGATCACCTGTGCCACCTTGCGGCCCGCAAACTCCGTCACGCCCTCCAGCCGGGCCACGATCCGCGCGAGGATGTCGTATTTCTCCTCATCGGCGGCATGGGGCGACAGCGTCGGCATCGACCAGGTCACCGGCAGCGCCCGGCGCAGATCCGACATGCTCATCTCGGGGTTGCGGTCCATCAGCTTGCAGATCTCGACCGCCACGCGCATCCCGCAGTCGTAGCCACGCCCGATCGGCTCCGCCAGAAAGTAGTGGCCGGATTTCTCGAATCCCGCCAGCGCGCCCAGCGCGTGCACCCGCCGTTTCATGTGGCTGTGCCCGGTTTTCCAATAGTCCGCCGTCACGCCATTCGCGATCAGCTCCGGGTCGGACGCGTAGAGCCCCGTCGATTTCACATCCGCCACGAAGGTCGCGTTCGGATAGATCTTGGACAGATCCCGCGCCATGATCACGCCGACCTTATCGGCAAAGATCTCCTCGCCCTCGTCGTCCACCACGCCGCAGCGGTCGCCGTCGCCGTCAAAGCCCAGCGCCAGATCGGCGCCCGACGCCTTCACGGATGCGCTCATGTCGTGCAGCATTTCCATCGCTTCGGGGTTCGGATTGTAATGCGGGAAGGTGTAGTCGAGCGTGTTGTGGCTATCGACCACCTCGACCCCCAACCGGCGGAACAGCTCGGGCGCAAAGGCGCTGGCCGTGCCGTTGCCCGTGGCGCAGACGACCTTGAGCTTGCGGGTCATCCTGAAATCCCCCACCAGATCATCAAGATACGCCTCGCGCACGCCGTCGACGAATTCGTACCCGCCGCCCGGGCGCAGCTCGCCGCGGCCCTCCAGCACGATGTCGCGCAGTTCGGCCATCTCGTCGGGGCCGTGGGTCAGCGGGCGCTCAAATCCCATCTTCACGCCAGTCCAGCCGTTGGGATTATGGCTGGCCGTGACCATGGCGACGGCGGGCGCGTCCAGATGGAACTGCGCGAAATAGGCCATGGGCGAGAGCGCCGGGCCGATGTCTTTCACGTGGATACCCGCCTGCATGAGGCCGAGGATCAGCGCGTTCTTGATGCTCAGTGAATAGTCGCGGTAATCGTTGCCCACGGCTATCACCGGCTCGATGCCGCGGGCGTGCATCTGCGTGCCCAACCCCACGCCCAGCGCCGTCACCCCGGGCAGATTGATCGCCTCGGGGTACTGCCACCGCGCGTCATACTCCCGAAACCCCGTCGGCGCGATCATCGCATCCCGCAAAAATTCCCAGGTATTCGGACGAACGGTCGCAGCGGGTTTGGGCATGGGGAGCAATCTATCCTATTGAAAACGAACTGCGCCGTCGGTGTGGCGCGCCCGTGATATACCACCCGCCCTACGCAATGTCAGCATGTCTTGCACCACCAGTCGAAGGGCACGGGGCCGGGTCACCTCCCGCGCCTATCCGATGGGCGCAATCGGCAAAACCGCGCTGCGTTTGATCTGACGCAGGACCACATTCGTCTCTGCACTGGCCACGGCGGGCAGGCGAAACAGGAATTCTTCGAGGAATTCGGTATAGGCCGCGATGGAGCCGCAAACCACGCGCAGATGATAGTCCGACTTTCCGGTCGTGGCGTAGCAATCCATCACCTCGGGCCTGCGTGCGATGGCGGAAATGAATTCCTCAAGGTGGGTTTCGTTGTGGCGCGTGAGGTTCACATGAACCAGCGCCTCAAACGCCAGGCCGGCCCGGTCGGCGCGCACCTCCGCGCGGTAGCCTGTGATCAGCCCCGCGTCCTCCAGCTGCCGGATGCGACGCCAGCAGGCAGAGGGCGACATCCCCACCCGATCCGCCAAATCGGCGTTCGAGATACGGCTGTCGAGTTGCAGCTGGGCCAAGAGGCGGCAATCGCGCGGTTCAAGCTTCATGAGAACATTTTATCCCACTCAAGCCTGATCTGCGAATTCACATTCCGGTCATGCGACAATTTGAGCAAGGATCTGAACGCCTTTTTCGCCCCAAGCGTGTATTCTGACATCAAAAGGGAGGCCCGCATGACCAAACACCCCGATAATCTGCCCAGCTATACGCTTGAGGATCGCTACCGATTCGAAACCGGTCGGGTGTTTCTGACCGGGACGCAGGCACTTGTGCGGATCATGTTCGATCAGGCACGGCGCGACCGGGCGGCGGGGCTGAAAACGGCCGGGTTCGTCTCGGGCTACCGCGGCTCCCCGCTGGGCGCGCTGGATCAAGAGCTGTGGCGCGCCAAGCACGCGGCAGAAGCCGCCCGCATAACCTTCATGCCCGCCGTCAACGAAGACCTCGGCGCCACCGCCGTTCTGGGCGCGCAGCAGGCGACGCTCGATCCCGCCTGCGAGGTCGAAGGCGTGTTTTCCATGTGGTACGGCAAGGGGCCGGGGGTCGATCGTTCCGGCGACGCGCTCAAGCACGGGAACGCCTATGGCTCCGCGCCCAAGGGCGGCGTGCTGGTGGTGGCGGGCGACGATCACGGCTGTGTCTCCTCGTCCATGCCGCACCAGTCGGACGTGGCGTTCATGTCGTGGTTCATGCCCACGCTGAACCCCGCGAATGTGGCCGAGTACCTTGAATTTGGCGAATACGGCATCGCGCTCAGCCGCTATTCGGGGACGTGGGTGGGGTTCAAGGCGATCTCTGAAACGGTGGAGAGCGGCCAGTCGGTCGATCTGTCCAGCGACCGCACATTCTCCCTGCCCGCTATCGATCTGCCACCGGGTGGTCTGCACGTGCGACCCTCGGATCTGCCCAGCCCCGAGATCGAGACGCGCATCGCCCATAAACTCCGCGCCGTCGAAGCCTTTGTCGAGGCGAACCCGATCGACCGCGCAATCTATGATCGGCCCGATGCGCGCTACGGCATCGTGACCACCGGCAAAGGGCATCTCGACACGCTCGAAGCGTTGCGCCTGCTGGGCCTCGACGCCGCCGCCTGCCGTCGCCTTGGCATCGACATCTACAAGGTCGGCATGGTCTGGCCGCTGGCGCGCCGCGACGCGCTGAACTTTGTGCAGGGCAAGAACGAGGTCCTCGTGATCGAGGAAAAGCGTGGCATCATCGAAAGCCAGTTCAAGGAATATTTCTATGACTGGCCCGGCGCCAAACCCGACAAGATGGTGGGCAAATACCGCGCCGCAGGCGATCCACTGATCCCCTGGACAGGCGAGTTGAGCCCGCTGAAACTTGTCCCCATCCTCGCCGAACGGCTTGACGCGTTCTTCCCCGATGAAGGGCTCGCAGCGCGCGCCCGCGCGCTGACCGACACGCCGCCGAACCTGCTCAACATCACGGGCGCGACCCGCACGCCCTATTTCTGCTCCGGCTGCCCGCACAACACCTCGACGAAACTGCCCGACGGCAGCACGGCGGCCAGTGGCATCGGCTGTCACGTCATGGCCAGCTGGATGGACCGCGCGACTGTCGGTTACGCCCAGATGGGCGGTGAGGGTGTGCCCCATGTGGTCGCCTCCAAGTTCAACGGCGGCAAGCATATCTTCCAGAACCTTGGCGAGGGCACGTGGTATCATTCCGGCGCGCTGGCGATCCGTCAGGCCGTGGCGCAAGAGACCAACATCACCTATAAAATCCTCTACAACGACGCCGTCGCGATGACCGGCGGTCAGCCCGTCGATGGCCCGGTCAGCGTGCAGGGCATCGCGCACAGCTGCCGCGCCGAAGGGGTCGCGCGTATCGCGCTTGTCTCTGACGATATCGGGAAATTCAGCCGCGGCGATTTCCCGCCCGGCACCAGTTTTCACGACCGCGCCGATCTGGATCCGCTGCAACGCGAGATGCGCGATGTCAAAGGCGTCAGCGTCCTGATTTACGAGCAAACCTGCGCCACCGAAAAGCGCCGCCGCCGCAAGCGCGGCACGCTGGAGGATCCCAGGAAATTCGCCTTCATCAACCCGGACGTCTGCGAGGGCTGCGGTGATTGCTCGGTCGCGTCCAACTGCCTCAGCGTGGAACCGCTTGAGACCGAATTCGGCCGCAAGCGCCGCATCAACCTGTCGAGCTGTAACAAGGATTTCTCCTGCCTCGACGGTTTCTGCCCCAGCTTTGTCACCATCGAAGGGGAGCGTAAACGCAAGCGCGCGGGCGCCACCCTTGACCCCGCCACCCTGACCCGTGATCTGCCGCCGCCCCCGGCGATCTCGCTTGAGACACCGTTCAATCTGCTGGTCGCGGGCGTGGGTGGCACGGGCGTCGTGACCATCGGCGCACTCATCACCATGGCAGCACACCTTGAGGGGAAGGGCGCCTCGGTCCTTGATTTCACGGGCTTTGCGCAGAAATTCGGGACCGTTCTCAGCTATATCCGGGTGGGCGAGCGCCCCGAGGCGATTCATCAGGTGCGCATCGACGACCGCGCCGCCGATGCGGTGATCGCCAGCGACATCGTCGCCTCCTCCGCGCCGCGCGCCTCCGTGCACTACCGCGAGGGCACGCGCTGCGTGCTCAACACCGCAGAGATGCCGACGGGCGATCTGGTGCTGCACCGCGATGCCTCGCTGCGCACCGGCGCGCGTGAGGCCGCGATCCGCGCCGCCGTGGGGGCAGGCAATGTCACCGCCTTCGACGCAAACGCGCTGGCCGAACGCCTACTGGGCGATGCGGTCTTTGCCAACGTCATGCTGCTGGGCCACGCATGGCAAAGCGGGCTTGTCCCTGTGAGCGAAGGGGCGCTGAAGCAGGCGATAACGCTCAACGGTGTGGCGGTCGAAAAGAACGCACTGGCGTTCGATTGCGGCCGCGCACTGGCCGCCAATCCCCGCGTTTTCGACACAAGCGCGCCGGATGACGCCCGCCTCACCCTCGACCGGATGATCGACCGCCGAGCGGAGGAGCTCTCCGCCTCGCGCGATGCCGCCTACGCCGCGCGCTACCGCGACACGCTGGGCGCCTTCCGCGCAGCGCTGCCCGCAGATCAGGCCGAGGATCTTACCCGCATCGCCGCGCAGACCCTGTTTCGGCTAATGCTCATCAAGGATGAGTACGAGGTCGCCCGCCTGCACAGCTCTGAGCGTTTTGCGCAGAGGCTCGCAGCGGAGTTCGAGCCGGGGTTCAAGATCGACTACCATATGGCCCCACCCTTCCTGCCCGGAAGGCGCGACGCGCGGGGGCGCCCGCGCAAGCGCCGTTTCGGTCCGTGGCTGGGCGGCGTGCTCCGCGGGCTCGCACGCATGGCACCCTTGCGCGACGGGCCTCTCGATCCGTTCCGCTTTTCCGCGGAGCGGCGCGAGGAACGCGCGTTGATCGGCTGGTTCGAAGGGATCCTGACCGACATCGCGCCGCAGGTCGGTCCCGAAAACCACGATATCGCTACCAAAATTCTCGAAACACCACAGGAGTTTCGCGGCTACGGCCCGGTCAAGGCCGCGTCTGTCGCAAAGCATAAGCCCCGGATCGAAGAGTTGCTGCGGAAGCTGGCGCAAACTTGACACAAAATTTCTATGCAGAAAAAAATCGTTTACCCGCGTAAAAAAGTTCGCACGCCCGCAAACTTCGTGCCAGACTGCGCGAAACTGCGGGAGGCAAACAGTGAAGAAGCTGCGCAACATGGAAGAGTTCGCCGCGCTCAGCGGGATTTCGCGTCCGACGGTATCCAAGTATTTCAATGACCCCGAAAGTGTGCGCGCCAGCACCCGGGCACGCATCGAAAAGGCGCTGACCCGTTACGATTACCGGCCCAACATCTTTGCTGTGAACCAGAACCGCAAACTGACCAAGAATGTCGGCATCGTGGTGCCCTACCTTGCCGACCCATTCTTTGCCGAAATCGCCCGCAATCTTGAACAGCGCTGCATCACGGCTGGATTCCGCCCGACGCTCTACTCCGCGCATGGACAACCGGATGTCGAGGTTGAGATCCTCGATGATCTGCGTGCGCTCAAGCCCGCGGGAGTGCTGCTGGCCCCTTTGGGTCGCGCCTCCAATCGCGCGGCGATTGCGCGGTTTATCGACGATGTACCGACGATATTTTTCGACAACGTACTCGAGGACCTGGAGGCGACATTTGTCGGCTCCAACAACCCGAATCTGGCGCTTCAGATCGTTGATTATCTGTGTCGCAGCGGCGAACCCCCCTGCTTTCTGGAGATGGCGACACCGGCCAACCCCAACGCCCGCCGCCGCAGACAAGCCTATATCGACGCGATGGCCCAGGTCGGGGAGCGGGCGCAGGTCGTGCAGATCGCGGGCGAAGGCTGGCATTTTGAAGAGATTGGACGCCGCTTTGGCGGGGAGGCCGTCGCGGCGGGTAAATTTGCGACCAACACCGTCCTGTGCAGCAACGACCGACTGGCTATAGGGCTGCTGGCAGCCTGCTATGAACAGGGCATCAGTGTCGGCCTCGGCGCCGACAGCGCCGTGCGCGTGGCAGGTCAGGACGACCACCCCTTCTCGCGCTATACCTGTCCCGCGCTGACCACGGTGGCGCAGGATTATGACGCGATTTCAGGCAAATCGGTCGAGTTGCTGCTGAACATGATCGACGGCGAAAATCCACCGGGCCCGCCAACGCTTTTTGATGGAAAGCTGGTCATGCGCCGCTCTGCCTGAAGTTGTATTTTATCGCGCGTAAAGTTTTTAGTTGACGCAGGATGCACCCGCTCACTAGGGTGCCACATCACATCTACCGAGGGAGGATTCGGATGTTCAGCAAGACCGTATTTGCAACGGCCAGCGCGATCGCGATGATCGCAGGTTCCGTTGCTTTGGCCGATGGCCACAGCAAATCGATCACGATCGCCACCGTGAACAACGGCGACATGATCCGTATGCAAGGCTACACAGATCAGTTCACCGAAGAGACAGGCATCGCCGTCGAATGGGTGACACTCGAGGAAAACGTGCTGCGTCAGCGCGTGACCACGGACATCACCACCAAGGGTGGCCAGTTCGACATCATGACAATCGGCATGTACGAGACGCCGATCTGGGGCGCCAACGAATGGCTCGTCCCGCTTGACGATCTGTCCGCCGACTATAACGCCGACGACATCCTGCCCGCCATGGCCGGTGGCCTGTCGCACGACGGTACGCTCTACGCGGCACCGTTCTACGGCGAAAGCTCGATGATCATGTACCGCACCGATCTGATGGAAGCCGCAGGCATGGAAATGCCCGACGCACCCACATGGGAATTCATCCGTGACGCGGCGGCCGCCATGACCGACCGCGACAACGAGATCAACGGCATCTGCCTGCGCGGCAAGGCCGGCTGGGGCGAAGGCGGTGCCTTCATCACAGCGATGTCCAACTCGTTCGGCGCACGCGTGTTCGACGAAAACTGGGTTCCCCAGCTCGACAGCGAAGAGTGGGCCAACACGGTCAACTTCTTCAAAGACATGATGGATGCCTCCGGCCCCACGGGCTACGCAACCAACGGGTTCAACGAAAACCTCAACCTGTTCCAGCAGGGCAAATGTGGCATGTGGATCGACGCGACCGTCGCGGCATCCTTTGTGACAAACCCTGACGACAGCACAGTCGCCGACAAGGTGAGCTTTGCTCTCGCACCCGACACCGGTCTGGGCAAACGCTCCAACTGGCTCTGGGCCTGGGCGCTGGCGATCCCCGCCGGTACACAGCAGGAAGCCGAAGCCAAGCAGTTCATCGAGTGGGCAACATCCACCGACTACATTGAGCTGGTTGCGGAAAACGAAGGTTGGGCAAACGTGCCTCCCGGTGCGCGTACATCCCTGTACGAGAACCCCGAGTACCAGAAAGTGCCCTTCGCACAGATGACGCTCGACTCGATCCTGTCGGCTGATCCGCAGAACCCGACTGTGGAGCCTGTGCCCTACGTCGGCGTGCAGTTCGCAGCCATCCCCGAGTGGGCGGGTCTCTGGACACAAGTGAGCCAGGAACTGTCGGCCGCCTACGCCGGTCAGCAGACCGTCGAGGAAGCGCTTGAAAAAGCGCAGGCGATCGCCACCGAAGAAATGGAAGCCGCAGGCTACTAAGCCGCTGCTCCCGGGGCGGGCCGATACCGGCCTGCCCCATACCACTCCCTTTCAAATTCCGCGTCATCCCAGCAGACTGCAACCAGTCTGACCGATGGAGGTATGCCCGATGGCCACCCAACACTCCCGTTCCGCCGCGCGTCTGATGATGGCGCCTGCCGTGGTCCTGCTGCTGGGCTGGATGCTCGTGCCGCTGATAATGACGCTCTATTTCTCGTTCCGCCGGTATCTGCCCCTGCGCGGTGGCGATCTGGGATGGGCCGGGTTCGACAACTACACCCGCTTTCTGTCCTCCAGCGCCTTCTGGCCCGCCGTTCAGACGACGCTCATCATCGTCGGTGGCGTGCTGATCATCACCGTATGCCTCGGTATCCTTCTGGCGATCCTGCTGGATCAGCCGATGTGGGGCCAGGGCATCGTGCGTATCCTCGTGATCGCCCCGTTCTTTGTGATGCCCACCGTGTCCGCGCTGGTGTGGAAAAACATGTTCATGGATCCGGTGAACGGGCTGTTTGCCCATCTGTGGCGGTTTTTCGGGGCCGAACCTGTCTCATGGCTTTCCGACGCCTCGCTCGGCTCCATCGTGATGATCGTCAGCTGGCAATGGCTGCCCTTTGCAACGCTGATCCTGCTGACGGCGATCCAGTCGCTCGACAGTGAGCAGCTGGAGGCCTCCGAGATGGACGGCGCGCCGATCCTCAGCCGGTTCTACCACATCGTCCTGCCGCACCTGGGGCGCGCCATCACCATCGTGATCCTGATCCAGACGATCTTTCTGCTGTCGATCTTTGCCGAGATTTTCGTGACCACCGGCGGCGCCTTTGGCACCCGGACGCTGACCTACCTGATCTTCCAGCGCGTGCTGGAAAGCCAGAACGTCGGCCTGGGATCCGCCGGGGGGTCTACGCGATCATCCTCGCCAACATCGTCGCGATCTTCCTGATGCGCATAGTGGGGAAAAACCTCGATGCCTGATCTCATGCACCCCGCGCCCCCCGTCCTTGCCGCGAAAGGAGCCCGCTAATGGCCCGTGCCGTCACATCCCAACGCAAAGCGTTCAACACCGCACTCGCCTGGACGATTGGTCTGCTGATCTTCTTCCCGATCCTGTGGACGATCCTCACCAGCTTCAAAACCGAAGCACAGGCCATCGCCAGCCCGCCGATCTTCCTCGGCTTTGACTGGACGCTGGAGAACTACCGCGTGGTGCAGGAACGCTCCAACTACATGCGGTTCCTGTGGAATTCGGTCATCATCGCGGGGGGCTCGACCATTCTGGGCATCATCATCGCGGTGCCTGCCGCGTGGTCCATGGCCTTCGTGCCCTCCAAACGGACCAAGGACATCCTGCTCTGGATGCTCTCGACCAAGATGTTGCCAGCGGTGGGTGTGCTGTATCCGATCTATCTGATCTTTATCGAAATGGGTCTGCTCGACAGCCGCGCGGGTCTGGTTGTCGTGATGATGCTGATCAACCTGCCGATCATCGTCTGGATGCTTTACACCTATTTCCGCGAAATCCCCGGCGAGATCCTGGAGGCCGCCCGCATGGACGGCGCCACCCTGCGCGAAGAGGTGCTCTATATCCTCACGCCCATGGCCATTCCCGGCATCGCCTCGACGCTGCTGCTCAATTTCATCCTCGCCTGGAACGAAGCGTTCTGGACGCTCAACCTCACGGCGGTCAACGCCGCCCCGCTCACGGCATTCATCGCCAGCTATTCCAGCCCCGAGGGCCTGTTCTTTGCCAAGCTCAGCGCGGCATCCACCATGGCCATCGCGCCGATCCTCATCCTTGGCTGGTTCAGCCAGAAACAACTCGTCCGCGGCCTGACCTTTGGCGCGGTGAAATAAGGGACACGACACATGGGACGCATTCAACTCAACGATGTCACCAAAAGCTTTGGCGACACTCAGGTCATCCCGCCCCTGAACCTCACCATCGAGGACGGCGAATTCACGGTGTTCGTCGGCCCATCGGGTTGCGGTAAATCCACCCTGCTGCGCCTGATTGCGGGGCTCGAGGATATCACCTCCGGCGCGATCGAGATCGACGGCACCGACGCCACCTCGACCCCGCCCGCGAAACGCGGTCTGGCGATGGTCTTCCAGTCCTACGCGCTCTACCCGCATATGTCGGTGCGCAAGAACATCGCGTTCCCGCTGCGCATGGCCAAGATGGACGCCGCCGAAATCACCCGCCGCGTCGAAGGGGCGGCCAGCGTGCTCAACCTCACCGACTACCTTGATCGCCGTCCGGGTCAGCTGTCGGGGGGCCAGCGCCAGCGTGTTGCCATCGGCCGCGCCATCGTGCGTGAGCCTGCCGCATTCCTCTTTGACGAGCCGCTGTCAAACCTCGACGCCGCCCTGCGCGTCGGCATGCGCCTTGAGATTTCCGAGCTGCACAAGCGCCTTGCGACCACGATGATCTACGTCACCCACGATCAGGTCGAAGCGATGACCATGGCCGACAAGATCGTTGTGCTGCGCGCGGGCCACATCGAACAGGTCGGCTCCCCGCTCGAGCTCTACCGCGCGCCGCGCAACACCTTTGTCGCGGGCTTCATCGGCTCGCCCAAGATGAACCTTATCGAGGGGCCTGAGGCCGCCAAGCACGACGCCCACACCATCGGCATTCGGCCCGAGCACTGCGACATTTCCAAGACCGAAGGTATTTGGAAAGGGACCGTGGGCGTGTCCGAACATCTGGGCTCCGACACCTTTTGCCACGTGCACGACACCGGTCTGGGCGACATGATTACCGTGCGCGCACAGGGCGACGTGGCGTTCAAGCACGGCGATGACATCTATCTCACGCCCCAGCCCGACCAGATCCACCGCTTTGGCGCAGACGGTCTGCGCATCGCATGAAACGGCTGGACGGCAAAACCGCGCTGATCACCGGCGCCGCGCGCGGCATCGGGAGCGCCTTTGCCGAAGCCTATGTGGCCGAAGGCGCGCGCGTGATCATCGCCGACATCGACGAAGCCCGCGCGGCGCAGACCGCGAACGCCATCGACCGGGACAAGTGCCTGGCGGTGCACATGGACGTGACCGACACGGCCAGTATCCGCGATGGCTTGGGCGTGGCCGACAGTTACGATTTCGGCGATATCGACATCCTGATCAACAACGCCGCGATCTTTACCGCGGCACCAATCGTCGAGATTGCCGAAACCGATTACGCCCGCGTTTTCGACATCAACGTCAAGGGTGCTCTTTTCACCCTTCAGGCGGTAGCCGAACGCATGATCGCGCGCGGCAAGGGCGGCAAGATCATCAACATGGCCTCCCAGGCCGGCCGCCGGGGGAGCCGCTGGTCGCGGTCTACTGCGCCTCCAAGGCGGCGGTGATCTCGCTCACCCAGTCGGCGGGGCTGGACCTCATTCGCCACGGCATCAACGTCAACGCCATCGCGCCGGGTGTGGTGGACGGTGAACACTGGGACGGCGTCGATGCGTTTTTCGCCAAACACGAGGGCAAAGCACCGGGCCAGAAAAAGGCCGAAGTCGCAGCCGCCGTACCTTTCGGACGCATGGGCACCGCCGAGGATCTCACCGGCATGGCCGTCTTTCTCGCCTCTGACGAGGCAAACTACATCGTCGCCCAGACCTACAACGTCGACGGCGGAAACTGGATGAGCTGATGAATAAAGTCGCCCCCCCAAACCCCTGCTCAAGCTTGGCGATGACACGCTTGGCGATCTGCCGATCACCGTCACGCGCCCCACCTACGACCGCGCAGCCCTGCGGCCCGGCATCGTGCACGTGGGTCTCGGCAATTTTCACCGTGCCCATCAGGCGTGGTATCTGCACCGCCTGATGCAGCAGGGGCTGGCGCAGGATTGGGCGATCATCGGCGCGGGCGTGCGCGCGCCCGACGCGGCCATGCGCGACCGTCTTGCCGCGCAGGACTACCTCACCACCCTGATCGAGCTTGACCCGGACGGCATGTCCGTCGAAGTGACCGGCGCGATGATCGATTTCCTGCCCGTCGCCGAGGATAACGCCCCGCTGATCGCCTGCATGAGCGATCCTGCGATTCGCATCGTGGCACTGACCGTGACCGAAGGCGGCTATTACGGTGGGCCCGACGGGGCGTTCGATCTGGACCACCCGGATATCACCCACGACATCGCCCATCCGGCGACTCCGCGCACCGTCTTTGGCGCCATCGTCGCCGCGCTTTCGGCCCGTCGTGCGGCAGGCGCGCAGCCCTTCACCGTGCAAAGCTGCGATAACCTGCAAGGCAACGGCGACATCACCCGTGCCGCCGTGCTGACGCTGGCGCAGCAAACCGATGCCGCGCTTGCCGACTGGATCGCTTCCAATGGTGCCTTCCCCAACTCCATGGTCGATTGCATCGTGCCCGCCACCGGCCCGCAGGAACTGGCCCTCGTGCAACGGCTCGGCATCGACGACGCCGCCCCGGTAACCCACGAAAATTTCCGCCAATGGGTGATCGAGGACAGCTTTTGCGCGGGCCGTCCCCCGTGGGAAGCGGTGGGCGCCACGCTGACCGATGATGTGCACGCCTTTGAGGCGATGAAGATCCGTATGCTCAATGCAGGCCATCAGGTGCTGGCAAACGCGGGCGAATTGCTGGGGATCGAAACGATCTCGGGCTGCATGGCGCACGCGGACATTGCCGCGCTGTTTCAAAAGGTTCAGCAGAGCGAAATCGCGCCGCACGTCACCGCCGTTCCCGGCATGACGCCGGACGCTTACATCACCCTCATCAGCCGCCGCTTTGCCAATCCCGAAATCCACGACACCACCCGCCGGGTCGCCTTTGACGGCCTGTCGCGGCACCGGGGATTCATCCATCCCATTCTGCGCGACGCACTTGTCGGCGACACGCCGATCAAAGGGCTTGCGCTGGTAGAGGCGCTCTGGGCGCGAATGTGCGCGGGCACCCGCGAGGACGGCAGCGAAATCGCCCCGAACGACCCGGAATGGGATCGCCTGAACACCCTCGCGCAGACCGCCCGTACCGATCCCAAAGCGTGGCTTACGCTCTACGACGATCTTGGCGATCACGCGCCGTTTGCCGATGCGTTTGGTGCTGCCCTGTCGCAGATTTGGAAAGAAGGCACAGGGGCGGCAATCCGCGCCTACCTTGCCGACACCTGAGCGGAGCGCCCCATGATCCTGTGCAACGGCGAAGCGTTGATCGATATGCTGCCAATTTCTGTCAGCACCGGCCCCGATGCCTTCCAACCTCATCCCGGCGGCGCAGTCTTCAATACCGCTATCGCCTTGGGGCGGCTCGGAGTTGATTGCGGCCTGCTCACGGGGCTGTCGCGCGACATGTTCGGCGATCAACTGACCGAGGCACTGCGCGTTTCAGGGGTAAGCACTGCGCATGTGATCTACAGCGACAGACCCAGCACGCTGGCCTTCGTTCGGCTGACAGACGGGCAGGCAAGCTACAGCTTTTTTGACGAAAGCTCCGCCGGGCGGATGCTGGCGCCCCAGGATCTGCCAAAGCTCGACGCCGGGGTCACGGCACTTTACTTCGGGGGGATCAGCCTCGCGTGCGAGCCTGCGGCAGAGACCTACGCCGCCCTTCTCGACCGTCACGCAGACAGCTACCCGGTGATGATCGATCCCAACATCCGGCCCGGTTTTATCGCTGATCCGAACCGCTATCGGGCGCGTCTGAACCGCATGATCGGCCAAAGCGATATCGTCAAAGTCTCCGACGAAGATCTCGATTGGATCGACACGGGCACGGGGGACGTCGCGACCAAGGCGGCGCGCCTGCTGGCACAGGGACCGGCCGTCGTGATCGTGACCCGTGGTGGCGCGGGCGCCACCGGCTACCTGCGCGGCGGGGCGACGGTCGATGTGCCATCGCAAAAGGTGTTGGTCGTCGATACGGTCGGCGCAGGCGATACGTTCAACGCGGGCGTTCTGGCGCAGCTCAGCCGGGACGGCGCGTTGCAAAAATCCACGCTCGCCACCCTGTCGCCGGACACGCTGCACGCGGCGCTGTCTTTCGGGGCCACGGTTGCCGCCGTCACCGTCTCCCGTGCGGGCGCCAACCCGCCGTGGGCCCACGAAATTTGACCGCGCAGCCGATTGATATCGCTGCGCTGGCGCGCGAGATCTCCGACCGTAACACAGCACGGGATCGGTTGATCGTCGCCATCGCCGGTGCGCCCGGCTCCGGCAAATCCACACTTGCCGAGGATCTGGCCAACCGCCTTGGCGCGGGGGCGGCGGTCCTTCCGATGGACGGCTTTCATCTCGATAACGCGACCCTGCGCGCCGCCGGGCTGTTCGCGCACAAGGGCGCGCCCAACACCTTTGACGCCGCCGGTTTCATCGCCCTTCTGCGCGAAGTGCGGGCCGGTGGTGCGGTATCCTACCCGACCTTTGATCGCAACGCGGACGCCACCGTTCCGGGCGGCGGTATGATCGACGCAGACACGCGGATTGTCCTTGCCGAAGGGAATTACCTCCTGCTCGATAACGCCCCATGGGACAGGCTGGCGCCACTCTGCGATCTCACCGTGCAACTGCATGTTCCACGCCACGTGCTGGAGCAGCGGCTGATCGACCGATGGCTGGCGTATGGCCTGGACCCCGAGGCCGCGAGGGCGCGCGCGCTGGGCAACGACATGCGCAACGTCGATACGGTCGTCAGCACCTCGCGCCCCGCAGACTATGTCATCCGACAGAGCTAGCGAGGGTCCAGAGCGCGAACCCCTCGACGGATTTCTCAGCCTTGCCTATGCTCGCGAGATGGTCACAGGTTCAGAACGCGATATGCGATCAAAACGGGCCCCTGCGCCGGACCCGGAAGATGCCCGCAAGCTCGACGAAATCGCCTCCGTGGCGATGGCGGAAAAGCTTGGCGGAACGATGTTCTATACCCACGTGGGGCTGATCCTGCTGGCCGCTGCGCTTGCGGCCGGTATCAGGGGATTGTGGACGCTCAGCGCCATCGCCTTTCTTTATCTGCTCACGTTGACGGCCGAAAAGGCGCTCGCCCTGTGGGCATTCCGTCACGAAAAACCGAGTATGCATGCGCCCGTTCTGGGTATCCTCACGGTGCGGGCGCTGATCTACAATGTGCTTGTGCTCAGTGTCTGGGCCATGCCGGGCGACACCTACAAGATGGCGGCAGCCGCGCTGATGGTCGCGGCGACGGTCAATATCTTTGTCTTTCACGCCACGCATCCGCGAATTATCCTGTGCACCGTGATCCCGACCTGGCTGAATTTCGGCGCCATGGCCGCGAATGTCATTCTGTATCGTGGCACGGTCGAGGAAGGGATCGCCGCGCTTTTGGTCTTTCTCTTCATCGCGCCCTATTTCCTGCTCGGCCTGCGTCAGGCCAATCGTCAGGCGACCGAATTGGCAGTCACCCGAAACGCGCTCACCCAGTCACAAAAACACGATGCCCTCGGCAAGCTGTCGACAGGGATCGCACATGATTTCAATAATATTCTCGCCGTGACCCTCGGCAACGCGGAGCTTTTGCATGGCGCGCCGGCGCATTTGCGCACGCATCTTGCCGACGAGATCATCAAGGCCGCCGAGCGCGGCGCGGCCCTGTCACAGCAGTTGCTCGCATTCGGCAGTCGCTCCCAGCTGGCGCCGGCAGTTCATGACGTGCACGTGATCTGCAAGGACGTGCGCGCCATGCTCGACAGGCTCCTGCCCCGCAGCATCGAAACCGATGTCGTGATTGCCCCACAAACGCCAAAACTCTTTGTCGACCGCGCCCTGCTCGAAACGGCGATGCTCAACCTCGCGATCAATGCCCGCGACGCGATGCCGGATGGTGGTACGCTCACGATCACCGTCGGTCCCACCGAACAGGACGGGTGGCAGCCAGCACTTCTCACGGAGGCCGCGCCGGGCGTGACAATCCGTGTCGCGGACACCGGAGTAGGGATCCCGGTCTCCGAACAACAGCAGGTCTTCGATCCATTCTACACAACCAAACCGGTCGGTTCAGGATCGGGTCTGGGGCTGTCGATGGTGCTGGGGTTTGCGCGGCAATCGGGCGGCACCCTCACGCTCGAAAGTACGCCGGGCCAGGGTACCACGCTGATCCTCACCCTGCCCGCCGCACCCGACGACGCGAAACACAGCGCGACAAACGCCGCCTTACCGCAAGTGGCGGCAACGCGCGGCACCGTGCTCCTGGTCGAGGATGAAGCAGGGCTTCGCCACGCGTATATGCGCCACCTCGAAATTGCCGGTTTCAACGTGGTCCTCGCCCCCGATGGTGAGGCCGGCTCACAGCTTCTGGACGAGGGCCTGCGCCCCGCCGGGCTCGTGACGGACCTTGCCATGCCCGGCGCGGTGCAGGGCGATGAACTGATCCGCCGCGCGCGGCGGCTGATGCCTGATATTCCCGTTGTCCTGGTGTCCGGATACCCTGACCGGGTTGTGACAGAACTTGGCGCGATGAATCCTGCGGTGGATATTCTGCAAAAGCCGCTGCGGGGCAAAACCCTCGTCGATGCGGTCATTCAGGCGCTCACACCAGCAGACCGCACCCCCAGCCCACAGCTTTAGCGCTAGCAGAACCGGTAGTTCCGGCGCATACTCCCGCCAATGCGCGTGAAATTTGTCGTCCCACGCGACCCCGCTGCCCAAATTTACCCCCTTCGAAGCCCGGACATCGCGCGCCATGATGGACATAGCTGATACAGACCTGGCTCCCGATCCGTGGTTTCGGGCACTTGTCGTGGATGACAATCCGGCGTTTCGCGCGCTCCTGTGTCGGCAACTGGCGCGGATTGGCGCAACCGTGCGGGACGCGGGTGATGCGAGTGTGTTTCTCTCGGCCTTGCATCTGACGGAGCGGCCTTTTGATCTGGCCGTGATCGACATTGGCCTGCCCGGCCTTCAGGGGGACAAGATCATCAGCTGGCTGCGCAGCAGCGATGATGCACACCTGCGCGGCTTGCCGATCATCGTGGTCAGCGGCGGGGACACCGCAGGCACCGAATTCGCAGCGGCGGCGCCTCGGGTGCTCTTTCTGCAAAAACCTTTTCGTCAAGAACGCCTTGTTGCCGCCGTCAATCAACTGTTGCGCGGCGGGCTTGCACATTGAGTGTCGCGACCTGTGGCACCCAAGGGCGATTTGCGTATAACGGGGCTTGAATGGCGACGCGGATGTTCCCCCGATGAAACAGACCCCCTATCAAACAACCGTGCAGGATCTGATTGATCTGGGGGCCATCGGGTCTGGTCCCTGATTGTCAGCCTCTTTGGAGATCTGGCGCAGCACCGCGACATCAGTATCGAAGGGCCGGTCCTGTCTGCGCTCATGGCCGAGATGTCGGTCAAGCCGGAAGCCGTGCGCGTCGCCCTGCACCGGCTGCGCAAGGAAGATTGGCTGACGTCGCGCAAGACCGGCCGCACGGGCCGCCACGCCCTGACCGCAAAAAGCCGCCGCGAGAGCCAGCACGCCAGCGCACGTATCTACGCCGCCCCCGGTGACGGCCCCGATGGCTGGCAGATGGTGATGCTGGAACACCCGCACAGAACCGCACCCGAGAAGATGGCCAAACGCGGCTTTCACCCGCTGATCCCACGGCTCTATATCGGTGGCGCGCAAGCAAAGGCGCCCAAACACGCGCTGACGCTTGGCAGCAGTCAGGTGCCAGACTGGCTGCGGAGTGAAATCGCGCAGGGGCTCTACGCGCCGGAATACGACGCCCTTGCCCGCATCCTCACCCGTGCCCAGGCAACGCTCGATCCAGCCGATCTTTCGGCGCTACAGATTGCCGTACTGCGCTGCCTGATCGTGCATAACTGGCGGCGCATCGTGCTCAAACACCCCGTGCTGCCCAAAGGGCTCCTGCCCGACGACTGGCCCGGCCACCGCTGTCACGCGCTCGTTGACCGGCTGCTGGCCCGGCTGCCGCGCCCCGCGATCGAGACGATCCAACCCGACTGATCCCCGGCCCTTTCGCGCCACCCAAGCGCGGGATATAGAGAGACCATGACACATAGCGTACACCTCAACGACCTGCCCGACGGGCTCGACCTTGGCCCCATCGTGGCGATTGATTGCGAAACCATGGGGCTGCATCCGCACCGCGACCGGCTTTGCGTGGTGCAGCTCAGCGGCGGCGACGGCACGGCCCATCTGGTGCAGATCGCCAAGGGCCAGACAGAGGCGCCCAACCTCACGCGCCTGCTCGAAGATCCGGACGTGCTCAAGCTGTTTCACTTCGGTCGCTTCGACATCGCGGCGATGCAGAACGCCTTTGGCGCCGTCACCGCGCCGGTCTACTGCACCAAGATCGCCAGCCGCCTCGTGCGCACCTATACCGACCGGCACGGTCTGGCGAAATTGCTCAGCGAACTGCTTGGCATCGATATCTCCAAACAACAGCAATCCAGCGATTGGGGCGCCGACACGCTGACGCCCGCGCAGGTCAGCTATGCCGCGTCCGATGTTCTGTACCTGCACCAGCTGCGCGACGCGCTCAATGAGATGCTGTTGCGCGAGGGCCGGATGGAGATCGCGCAGGCCTGTTTCGATTTCCTGCCCATGCGCGCCCGCCTCGATCTTGAGGGCTGGCCCGAAACGGACATCTTCGCCCACGCATGAGCGGGCGCGCGGACCCCTCGCGCGCGGATAGACACTCCCGCGCCGTGGCCTTGCTCAAGGTCGTGCTGCCGCTGGCCGCCCTCGCGATCCTGTCGACGCTGTTCCTGCTGTCCCGCGCGATGGCGCCCGAAGGCGCCGTGCCCTTCGCCGACAAGGAAATTCAGGACCGGCTGCGGGATCAGCAGATCACCGGGCCGTTCTTTTCCGGCTCTTCGGCGGATGGGGACCAGATCTCCTTTTCCGCCGATACGCTGAAAAGCCCCGAGGGGCGTGTGGGCATCAACCGCGCCGAGGGCGTGCGTGCGCGCATCGTCACCGCCGCCGGCGCGACATACCAGCTCAGCGCCGACGCTGCCGAACTGGACATCGGCGCCAACACGGCGCTGCTGGACGGCAATGTCACCATCCTCACCTCGCAAGGCTACAGGCTGAATACCGCGCAGCTGACCAGCGGTGTCAGCAACGTCACGCTGACCGCGCCGGGCAAGGTGACGGCCCTTGGCCCGATTGGCACCCTCGATGCGGGCGCAATGACGATTACGTCACCGGATACGGGCAACGGTACGCAAATGCTTTTCACCGAGGGGGTGAAGCTGGTATACGATCCCAACTGAGCTTGGAAGTCTTACCCTATGTCCCTTCGCCTGCTGTTGAGCGCCGCCGTCACGGTCTGCCTGTCCACCGCTGCATTTGCACAAGGCACGAGCGTGGCTTTCGGCACCATCGCACAGGACACCAGCCTGCCAGTCGAGGTCAGCTCGGACGCGCTCGCCGTCGATCAGGACACCGGCGAGGCGGTATTTACCGGCAATGTCGTCATCGGTCAGGGGGAGATGCGGCTGTCAGCGGGCAGGGTCGTGGTGGTCTACCGCGCGGAGGCCGATGGCATCGCCCGGCTGGAGGCGACAGGCGGGGTGACGCTGGTCTCCGGCCCTGATGCAGCCGAGGCGCAGCGCGCCGACTACAGCATCGACACCGGCACCATCGTGATGCGCGGCAACGTGCTGCTGGCGCAGGGGCGCTCGGCGCTCAGTGCCGATCAGATGACGATCCGGCTCGAGGATGGCACAGCCAACATGTCCGGCAACGTCCGCACCCGTTTGCAGACAGGCGGCGACTGATGCCAGCCGATTTGCAGGTGACGGAAGGCGACGCGGGCCTGCGCATCGACCACCTGCGCAAATCCTACCGCAAGAAAATCGTCATCCGCGACTTCTCGATGGAGCTGCGGCGGGGCGAGGTTGTGGCGCTTCTGGGCCCCAACGGATCCGGCAAGACAACGACGTTCTACTCGGTCGCGGGGCTCGTCACACCCGAAGGCGGCACCGTCACCATCGACGGCAAAGACGTCACAACCCTGCCGATGTACCGCCGCGCCCAGCTTGGCATCGGCTATCTGCCCCAGGAAATGAGCATCTTTCGCGGGCTCAGCGTGCAGGAAAATATCCTCGCCATCCTCGACATCTCGCAACCCGACCGGCGCAAGAAACGCAAACGGCTTGAACAACTGCTCAGTGAATTCTCCATCGAACATCTGCGCCGCGCGCCCGCGCTGGCCCTTTCGGGCGGGGAGCGACGCCGCGTCGAAATCGCCCGCTGCCTCGCCGCAGATCCCAAATACCTGCTGCTCGATGAACCCTTTGCCGGGGTCGATCCGATCTCGGTCGGCGATATCCGTACGCTGGTGGCCGATCTCAAGAAACGCGGGCTGGGTGTGCTGATTACCGATCACAACGTGCGCGAAACCCTCGAAATCGTGGACCGCGCCTATATCCTGCACGAGGGCCGCGTGCTGATGTCCGGCACCCCGGACGAAGTCGTCGCCGACGGTGACGTGCGCCGCGTCTACCTCGGCGACAATTTCAAGATTTCCTGATCCGCCGTTTCCGGCCGGATCTATGCGAAACGATTGACAGACATGGGGTTTTGTCGCTCTACTCATCCCATGGCAAAGCGGACGCTCACGGTTCTCACACGCATGCCCCCTTCGGGTGGTGCGGGGACACATAACCAATCGCGCGCCTGCCTATCCCGGATCTGACCCCATTGCACCCCGCCGGACGCTTGCGTCCCGTGGCCGCTTTCGGGCTCGGATCACATCGCAACAAGGAGAAACCATGCGGTACCAGATCAGCGGAAAACAAATCGACATCGGCGACGCACTGCAAACCCACGTCAAGGAAGAGCTGGGAAGCGCGGTTCAGAAATACGCCGAACGACCGACTGATGCGCAGGTGATTTTTTCCAAATCGGGTCACGAGTATGTCTGCGAGGCAACAGTGCATCTGTCCACCGGACTGACCGCCGCCGCCAAGGCCCACGCGACCGAGATCTATGCCGCCTTTGACAACTGCTGCGAAAAGATGGAAAAGCAGCTGCGCCGATACAAGCGCAGGTTGAAGGACCATCACAAGGAGCGGGCCGAACCGGTTGAACTTCTTGGGGCTTCCAGTTACGTTCTGCAATCACAGGGCGAGGCCGAGGGTGAAGAACCCGAGACGCTGCAGCCCATGATCATTGCCGAAATGCAGACAAAAATAGCCAGTTTGTCTGTCGGTGAAGCGGTCATGCAGATGGAACTCTCCGGCGCGCCGGTTTTGGTTTTCAAAAAAGAGGGCGCCGCGGGCGTCAACGTTGTTTACCGGCGCGAAGATGGAAATATAGGCTGGATTGACCCGGGGTCGTAGCTGGTCTACTGCGCGGGTCACGGCCACGCTTAGGGAATACGACATATGAACTTTGCCAAACTCCTGCCCTCGAAGGGCGTGAAGGTGCTTGCATCGACCAGCAGCAAAAAGCGGCTGCTGGTAGAGCTGGGAGATATGGCTGAACAGGCATATGGCGTCGATGCCGCCACCGTGGTCGAGGCGCTTCTAGCGCGCGAAGCGTTGGGACCGACGGGCGTGGGCCACGGTGTGGCCCTGCCCCATGCCCGAATCGATGGGATCAACGAGGTGCGCGGGCTTTTCGCCCTTCTGGAAAAGCCGGTGGATTTTGGGGCCGTGGATCGTCAGCCGGTAGATATCGCATTCTGCCTGCTGGCCCCGCAGGACGCAGGCGTCGAGCACCTCAAGGCACTCGCGCTCGTCTCGCGCACCCTGCGCGACACCAGCATCTGCGTGAAACTGCGCGCCAATCGCTCCCCGGATACGCTGCACACCATCCTGACCGAAGTGCAGGACAGCAAGGCCGCTTAGCGCCAGGCACCGAATCCGAACATCATGTAGTCGCGCTGGTAGACATCGGCGATCAGCGCCTCGATCTCTGCGTCGTAGATATCGGCGAGCGTGAAAGGCCCGCGCGCCTCCTCCGCCGCGATGGCGGGCACGCCGTTATATCCGAACCGCGCCGCCAGCAGGGGCAGCTCCTGCGCCAGTTGATCCTCGCGCAAGATCAGATCCGGCAGTGTGAACTCTCCGAAGCCCTGAACATTGGCGGCCTGCGTGGCCCATCCGGCATCCACGCGGATCGCCGTCTGCCCCGCCAGATTGCCCCGCAGAAATTCGACGAACGCGACAAACGCCGCGCGGTGGGCGGCGCGGTCGATGCCACGCTCCTCCCCCTCGCCGGGCAGCGGCAGCTTGTAGCGCCGCACCAGCGTGCGCCGCAGCTGCACATAGCTGCCTTGCCCCGCATTCAGGATCCGGTGGCAAAACACCTCATGCACGCGCAGCGCCGGATGCCGCAACACGGTAAAGCTGCGATGCCCCTCGTGCTTGCGCTTCCACTGGCGCAGATCCTTTTGCGTCATCTTGGTCGTCAGGGCGTTGGGTTTTTCCCCGTCCAGCGCTGCCAGCCAGCGCCGCAGGCTTTGCTGCGGACCGCCCGCCATCGGCATGAACAACAGCGGCGCCTTCACCCCCGCCACATAGCCCGGCACATTCGGCCCGCGCCGCGGCTCGAAATTCGGCGTGCGCGTCAGATCAAAGCGGTCGAGCTTGCCCAGCGCCTGCACCATCGCGCCATAATTCGCGACCTTTTCCGACAGCGGGCTGGGGTTCTGTTTCTTCAGGCTCTTGTCCAGCCCCTCTATCGCCTCAGGCACGCCCAGATAGGCGGCAACCCCGTTCATTACCTCGACGCTTTGCAGATCCTCATATGCGACGTAGAACGCAGTCTGCCCAGAGGTCTGCAACCGGTTCATCAGCTTCAGCTGGAACTGCTGCAACGCCTCCAGATGGGCCTCGAATTCATCGGCGTTAAAGATCGCCTGCGCGGCCTTGCGCGCCTTCATATCCGTCAGCTTCCACTGGCCCGTTGCCTGCGCGATCTTCCAGCTGATGTAGCTTTCCAACGGATTGCGCGTCAGGATCACCTTCCCCACGCGCGGATCGTCCAGCACACGGTCCAGCACGCGCGGATCGTGGTCGTGAAAATAGCGAAAGCCCCCCATCCCCGCCTGATCCTCACGGATCGCGCGCAGCAGGATCCCGGGATCACGGTCGCGTGTTTCCTGGTCCACGCCCAGGATCGAGGAGCTGTTGGGATAGCCGATGAAATGCGGATTGAACGCCTCACCGTGGCAGGTGATCCCGGCGAAGGAATTGAGATTCGCCTCCAGAAAATTCGACCCGGTCCGCATTTCGGCAAAGACCACAAAACTGTCGAAACGCGCTGTCATCTACTTCACCAGATAGGGTTTGCGCGGCACATCCGGGTTCGACACCGGACCACGCTCCACCGGGAAATCGCCCATCAGATAGGGGTGCATGCCCTGGTTCTTGAGGTTCTGCAGGAATTGGCCAAAGCCGTGCAGATCGACCATCTTGGGCGCCTCGCTCAGCCGTCTGATCCGCGCCTGCCCGATCTCGTCAAGGATGCCCTGCAACGGCTCCATCGGCGCCTCAATGAATTCCGCCATGTTCCAGATCCGCACCCGCGCCTTGGCGTAGGGCGAGCGCAGCACGTCCATGTGATCGCTCTCGATCTTTTGCAGCGTCGCCGCCACCCGGCGAATATCCACAAAATCGAGGTTGGAGCGGAACAGCGTCACCGCCCAGGCCCCGGTGATGACCGACACCTGCGCGTTGGGGTCCTTGGCCACGCGCCAGTTGATCTTCTGGTTATCCATCGGGCCAAACTGAAAACACTGCCTCTCGCCGCGGGTGTTCCAGATCAGGTTGGTCAGAAACGCCTCCGGGTTATAATCGCGCTGCAAGGCGCTGTCGCTCAGCGCGCCGTTCAGCGTGGTCTGCCCATCGGCAAATTGCACCCGGTCGGGGCTGAACAGATGCCCGTGAACCCGCGCACCGGTCGCATTGGCCAGCCATGGCTCGAAATTCTCGAACAGCTGCGAAAACCCCTGAAAAACCGAATACTCGCCCGCCGTCACCCCATTTTCCCAATCCTCGTTGGGAAAGCGGGACTGCATATAAAGGCCCGACCGCCCGCGCGTCCGACGCTCCACCGCCTTTGCGAAAATGCGGTCGATCTTGCCGGGGTTCGGCTCGGTCTTTTTCATGGCGCCGTCTGTGTCTGTCAGAAACGCCTGATAAAGCCTGTCGGCATAGGGCCAGATCTTGCGCGCGACAAAACAATCCGACCGACGCAGCAGTTGCAGGTGGTCGTCGTAAAAGATGTGCGGTTTGCCCTGAAAATCGAACTTCGACAGCGTCAGGGACCGGCTTTCGATATTCACGGAGTAAAGCCGCGAAAGTGTCTGGAAATAGCTTTCATCCGGGATCCACACGTGGCGGAAATACCGATCATAGACCGGGCGCTGCGGATCCTGCAGGATCGCCGACAGGGTCTGGCGCGTCAGGCACCACCACTGCGAGCCCATATGCGGCACCAATCCCGGCGGCATCCGGCGCTTGATGTTGAACCGGCGCTGAAACTCCACCGCGCGGTCGAAGAAATATCGGTGCCGCTTCCACGAAAAGGGAAAGCGCATCGTGAATCTTTCCTCGTCCAACCCGCCCACGGTCCAGGGCACATCGGCCGTCGTCGCACTCTCGATGAAATCGGTGCGCGGGCGCGCGGCGAGGTAGTCGATCAGTTCCTCCACCGGACGCAGCGGCAGGCATGAACCAGAGGCAAGGTAGACATGCCGCACATCGGCAAAGCTCGCCAGCATCAGCTCGCTTGCGGCCTGACTTGCGGCGACGATGCCCCAGGTCCCCCACTCACACCGGTAGCGTTTTGAAAACAGCAGGTTCGGCACATCCGCCAGCGCGGTGCGAAAGGTGTCATAGGTAGCCTTGGGCACATTCCGGTCGACGTGGATCACGATCGGCACGCCCGATGCGGCCCAGTGCCGCGCCACCTGCTCGGCCCGGCCCAGCGCGGTATGCACCAGCATCACAACGCCCACGCCCGCGGTCATGCCCAGTTCCCCTTGGACATCAGCCCGAGAATCTCAAGCTGGCGCCAGTTGATGTATTTCTCGCTCCATTTGCACCACAGCTGCGGGTTCTCGCGCACCCGCTCCGCGTAGGCCTTGTATTCGACCGATCCCGCGTAGTGCTGGCCGCGCTCCAGCTCTTCGGCAGCCTTGGCGCCAAAAGTGTCGATGAATTTTGCGTGCAGCAGAACGCCGCTCGCCTTCTCCCCGCCCCACTCGTCGTAGACCTGATTCAGACCGCGCGGCAGCAGCATGTGGGTGGACGAGACATAGACGTATCGCTTGTCCCACTTCACCAGCGGCACCTTGTTGAGCGCGGGCGCGCGCGCCGGTTCATCGCGGAAAAACACCCGCGCGCGCGGGCCGCCCTGTATCCACAGGTTTGTGAACGCGTGATTGCGCGACATCGTGTAGTTGCCGCTGTCGAACCACGCCGCGATATCGATGGGGTTGGTCCCCTCGCGGTAGGGTTGCTCGTCCAGACGGCCCTTGGGATACATGTCCAGCAACATCGCCGAGAAGGATTTGATCGACGACGCGTCCAGCCAATCCGTCAGCGCGCGCAGGGGCCGCGTGTCGCAGAACGGGTAGACCAGGAATTCATCTGGATCGACCGTCAGCGTCCAGTGGCCATGGGCGTATTTGCGTTGCAGCCAGTTCAGCCAATCGACACCGAACCGCGACCGGCGGTAGGACGCGCGGGTAAACCAGACCGAACAATCGGGCTGCTGGCGCAGATACTCCAGCGCGCCATCGTCGCTGTCATTGTCCACAAAAAAGAAATGATTAACGCCCTGCTCGCGGTAGTATTCAAGGAAATAGGCCAGCCGGATCTTTTCGTTGCGTTGGGTGCAGAACAACAGAATATCGTCCGGGCGGATCTGGTCCGTCCGGTCAACGACACATTTCAATTCGCGCCGTTTTCTCAGCGCCCGCAGCTTCCAGCGTTTACGCTGAAGCCTCAGACGGTAGGATCGGATCGCACCCAAACACTGCCCTCACACTCTTGATCGTCGGCCTTCTCGTGCAGCTATCAGGTAAAACTTAATGCGATCTTGAAATGCGCGTCCCACGTCGGCGCGTCAAAATCCGTTACCCGTAGTGTCTCCCGAGACCGTTTAGACCAGTCAACAACTCGACTTTGCCATAATTGCCAGTCAAGCGGGTCTGTGTAAACGGCCTTATCCCCAAGGATTTCGCCAAATGTCGCAATATTGCTGCACAAAACCGGGGTTCCGAGCGTCATCGCCTCGATAGCGGGCAATCCGAACCCTTCCGCATGGCTGGGAAACAGCAGCGCGTGAGCGCCCTGCACCAAGGCGGCCAATGCCGCATCGCTCAGCCCCGCAGCCTCGTGCACCGGTGCGCCCTCGGGCAATGCGTCGAGCCGGGCAAACACCCCCGCGTTATTCCACCCCCGGCTGCCAGCGATCACCAGCGGCGGCGCCCGATCGCCCAGCGCCTCCCAGATATCCAGCAGCAGCGCGTGGTTCTTGCGCGGCTCAATCGTGCCGACACAGACAAAATAGGGCCGATCAAACCGCAGCCGCGCGGGCAGCGCCGACGGATCCGGCTCCACCACGATTGTCCCCAGATGCGCAACAATACCGGCCGGAACAGTCCCGCGCTGCTGCATCCATGCCTCCGTCTGGCGGCGCGTATCATCGGAGTTATACAGGATCAGATCCGCGTACCGCTGCACCCGCGCCAGCTTTGCCTCGAAGGGCGCCACCGTACCGGGGCGCTGAAACTGCGGATGGGTCAGCGGAATGATATCATGGATAAACACCGTGATCCGCGCCTGCGCCACCGCGCGCACGGCCTCGAACACCCGTTCGGTCAGATTGGAATGTCCAAGGTTCAGATACGCGGTCCCCTCGGGAAGATGCCGCACCAGCATCCGCGCCAGACCGCGCGGCATACAGCGCGCCACCGCCCAGCGCCGCAGATCGCTTTGCGCCGCGCGTACTGTCGGATGTTGCCGTCGGCTCAGCCGGGACAGCAGATCAGGAGGTCCGAAGGGACGCGCGCCCGTTACCGCCGCCGCAAATTGCGCCAGCCCCGTACGGTCCAGCAACACATAGCCGAGCGGCGTGCGCGCCATCCCCCACAAGGCCACGTCGCCTTGCAACAGTTCTTGAAGATACGCCAACTCGACCCGGTCCACCCCGGTCAGCATCCGCCCCGACCGCCGAAGCAGCCGCGTGACGTCGATCAACCGGGCGGGCGGCGGATTATGCACCGGCGTGCGTCACGCTCACGCCAGACCCGGCACCAGGTCCTTGAGGTAGGCGGCCAGATCGTCGCGCAACTCGGGCCGGTCCAGCCCAAAGGCGACAGTCGCCTGCAAAAACCCCGATTTAGAGCCGCAATCGAACCGCTGCCCCTCGAACCGGAAGCCATGCACGTTGTTCTCCTTGGCGATATCGGCGGCGATCGCATCGGTCAGCTGAATCTCCCCACCCGCGCCGGTGGATTTGCTGTCGAGGTTCCGCATCACGGTGGGCGACAGGATATACCGCCCGATCACGGCAAGATTGGATGGCGCATCCTCGGCCTTGGGCTTTTCGACCATGCCGCGCACGGGAAACAGGTTCCCCTCCGCCGTCTCCACATCCAGAATCCCGTAGGCAGAAGTCCGCTCCGTCGGAACCTCCATCGCCGCGACCATGTTGCCGCCGGTCTCCTCATAGGCCTCGACCATCTGCTGCAGACACGGCTTTTCCGCCGCGATCACGTCGTCGGGCAGGATTACCGCAAAGGGCTGATCCCCCACCAGACGCCGCGCGCACCACACGGCGTGCCCCAGCCCCAGCGCCTTGTGCTGGCGGATATAGGCGATCTGCCCACTGTCCATATTGGTCTTGCGCAGGATCTCCAGCAGTTCGGTCTTGCCGCTGTCCGCTAATGATTGCTCAAGCGTGGGTGCAAGGTCGAAATAATCCTCCAGCGCGCCCTTGCCGCGCGAGGTGACAAAGATGAACTCAGTAATGCCGGCCGCGCGGGCCTCATCGATGGCGTATTGGATGAGCGGTCGATCGACGAGCGTCATGATCTCTTTCGGCACCGATTTGGTCGCGGGCAAAAACCGCGTCCCCATCCCGGCCACCGGAAAAATTGCTGTCGTGACTTTATTTCCCATGTCGTCTCTTCACCTTTATTGCCTCAAGCAGCTGAAACTATCCTGCGCGGTATTACCCCCGAAACACAGCAAAAATAGAGCTAGTTCGTGTCATTCCCATCATGAAGGGTGAATTATCCCGCATCATGCCCCCGAACCTGCGCCATGCGCCGCCTTTCTCGCGCCGCGCGGCGGGCGCGCGTGGTCAAACGCACCAGCGGCTCTGACCGCTCGGCCTTGCCATAGATGCCGCCGCGCTGCACCCAGACGCCATTGGCCTCGAAACTGACACGGTGGAACAGCGCCGTGCGCGTCAGGATCAACACCGTCTCGATCCCGCCCGCGCGCACCCTGTCGGCCGCCGCCTGCATCGCCTGCGCCCGCTTGCGCCATGGGACGGCGTTAAATCCCGGATCCGCCCTGCGCGTCTCGAACCTCTGGAACGCCCGCACCGAATGGCGCGGTATCGCACCCCCGCCAAAAGGCCGCGCCAGCCCCGCGTCATAGCCCCGCCGCAGGCCGCGCATCAGCCTCCGCACGTCGCGCGGCTCCAACCGTCCGGCGACCATATGTGTCAGCAGCCGCCGACGTTCCGCCGCCCGGATCCCGGCCCAATGGGCCGCGCGATCGTCCTTGGCGACATGCTTGCGCTGGAACACCGCCCAGCTGGCGCCGATTTCGGTCAGATCGCGCGGGACCCGGTCGTTGCGGCGCCGCGCACTGGCGGCAAAGCCATGGTGCACCTGCGCCAGCGGCACAAGTGCTGTGGCGTGGCCCGCCCACGCCAGACGCATGTTCAGGTCCGTCTCATCGAGGAAAAACCGAAACGCCGGATCAAAGCCGCCCAGCGCCACCAGAACATCGCGGCGTACCGCCATATTCGTGCCCTCGGTCTTGATCGCCCGCCCCTTGGGCGCAACCATCACCGTGGCCTGCAAGGGATCAACCTCGATCTCCTGCGCCGCACCATGGCGGTCGAGGATACGCGCCCGGTTCTGCCAGCTGATCCCGTTGCGACCGCGCACGAAACCGCCCATCGCCGCCACGTCCTGCCGCGCGGCGGGCGCACACAGATGGCGCAGCCAGGACGGCTCCGGCACCGCATCATCGTCGATAAAGGCGATGATCTCCCCCGCCGCGTGGCTGACCCCAAGGTTGCGCGCGGCCGAGATATTGCCCTCGTCGAACCCGACCCGCTTGACCGCGTCCATACCGTCCAACGTGTCGATCGCTTCCAACCCCTCGGGATCGGCAACGACCACCACTTCGAAATTCGGGTATTGCAGCTGTGCTACCCCGCGCAAACACCGCAGCAGCGCCGCAGCCCGGTGGCGGCTGACAATGACGACGCTGACCGCCTGATCGCCCATCCCCGTGGCCCCGCTCGCCTCAGCCTTGGTGCAGCGTCACACCGGGGGCTGTCGCGATAAAGAACGGGTTGGCATATGTTTGCTTGCCATAGCGCAGCGGCGTGAGGTCATCAAAGCGCAGCACCTGCCCCCCGGCCCCCGCCAAGACCGCATGACCCGCAGCCGTGTCCCATTCCATCGTACGGCCCAGCCGCGGGTAGATGTCGGCCTCACCCGTGGCCACCAGACAGAATTTCAGCGACGATCCCGCGCTCTTCATGTCCTTGACCTGATACTTGCCGATATAGTCATCCGTCGCCTGATCGCGGTGCGACTTCGACGCCACGACCATCAGCGCGGCATTGTCGGGCTCCGACACCGAAATCGGCGTCAGCGGCCCCACGTTATCCTTCGCAAGCGGCCCGGTCTCCTCCACCGACTGCCCCGCGGCACCGGTGAAAAACATCCGGCCCTTGGCGGGCGCGTAAACCACGCCGCGCGTCGGCACGCCGTCCTCGACATAGGCGATGTTGACGGTGAAATCACCACGCCGGTGGATGAACTCCTTGGTCCCGTCCAGCGGATCGACGATCAGGAACGTATCGGCCTGCATCTCATGCGTCGCGGCCTGCTCTTCGGTCACCAGCATCGTGTCGGGAAAGGCCGCGCGCAGCCCGTCAGAGATGATCCTGTCCGCCGCCTTGTCCGCCGCCGTGACGGGGCTGTCGTCGTCCTTGGCCTCGACCTCGAAATCGTCCTGACCGTATATCGCCATGATCGCGTCCCCGGCCTCAAGGGCCAGCCTGCGCATCTCACGGGTCAGCTTTTCGAAATCCATGCCCAACTCCTGCCATCGTTCGTTGATATATTGCTGGCGACGCTTATGATGCGTTTGCAACGGATCGGCAAGAATTCCGTGCGATAGAGCGATAAACCAAGGCAGGTACCTCATGTTCCAACCCGTACGGAAAAATCGGTCGGCGCTGCATACCGTCCTGACGATGCTGGAGCTGATCTATCACTCCATCGTGCGTTCCGTCCGCAAAAGCCACAACAACGCCTTCCTCGCCATCGCCACCAACATTCTTCAGGCCGTGATCTTTGTCGCCGCCTTCTACGTGATGTTCACCATTCTGGGCCTGCGCGGGGCGGCCCTGCGGGGCGATTTCCTGATCTACATCATGTCAGGGATTTTCCTCTACATGACCCATTCCAAGGCGCTGGGCGGCGTCGTCGGCTCCGAAGGGCCCGCCAGCCCGATGATGCAACACGCACCGATGAACACGATCATCTCGATCTGCTCGGCGGCGCTGGGCGTGCTCTATATTCAGGTGCTGTCGCTGGCGATGATCCTGTTTGCCTACCACGTGGCCTTCACCCCGCTGCAAATCGAACAACCCGCCGCCGCCTTCGGGATGTTGTTGCTGGCGTGGTTCACCGGCGCAGCCCTAGGTCTCGTGCTGCTGGCGATCAAGCCATGGTTTCCCACTTTCGTGAACATCTTCACCACGATCTACCAGCGCGCCAACATGATCGCGTCGGGCAAGATGTTCGTCGCCAACACCCTGCCGGGCTTCATGCTCGCGATGTTCGACTGGAATCCGCTCTTCCACACGATCGATCAGGCCCGCGGCTTTGCCTTCATCAACTACAACCCGCGCTACAGCGATCCGATGTACGCCTTCTGGATCGGCCTTGTCCTGCTGATGATCGGCCTGATGGGCGAATTCTACACCCGGCGGCACGCCTCCATCTCGTGGAACGCCCGCCGATGATCCGTGTCCTTTACATGCTCTGCGTCCTCTGGCCCGCAACGCTGTCTGCACAAGACCTGCCCGCTCTCTACAGTGTCACCGGCGTGGCGCAGAACGACACCCTCAACGTCCGCAGCGCCCCATCGGCCTCCGCCGAGATCATCGGCACCCTCGCCCCAAACGCCACAGACATCGAAATCACCGCCACCTCCGAAAACGGCAAATGGGCCCGCCTCAACGCAGGCGAGCGCAGCGGCTGGGCCGCCCACGCGTTCCTCACCGAAAACAAACCGGCAGCACCCATCACCGCCTGCTTCGGGACAGAGCCTTTCTGGACCCTCAAAACCAAAGACGGCGAAAGTTGGCGCTGGATTACCCCGGAGACGGACTCGCCGGACGCAGTTCAACTTGCCGCACCAATTCCTTCCCAAAACCGCACCGACCGGTTCGCCCTGACCGGCAATTTCGCGGACTTCGAGGGGCCGGTAACCGCCATCGTGCACCGTACGACCTGTTCCGACGGCATGTCAGATCGCCTCTACGGCCTCGGCATCGACCTGCTGCTGACCGATAGCGGCACGCCAATACTCCTGTCGGGCTGTTGTACGGTCGCGCCTTGACCGGTGAACCGCCCCCTCTGCACCCTTTCACAAATACCTGAACGCAACGCTGCACCCCGAACACCGCCAGCGAAACGAAACACGTTCCCCCACGCCCCGGAATTTTCCAAAAATTCCGACCCGATTTTTTCGAAAAAATCGATTACTCAACAACCCGCAGCGTCAGGTTCAGCCGTCCTCCCTTGGGCAGCAGCCGGGACGATCCCGCGCGGATCCGGTCCACCCCGTGATAGGCCAGCCGTGCGTCGCCGCCCATCACCACAACATCACCCGATTTCAACCAGACGCTCTCGGTCTTGCCGCCACGGGTGACGTTGCCCATGCGAAACAGCCCGTCATCGCCAAGCGACACCGATACCACCGGCCACTGCATATCCGCCTCATCGCGGTCCTGGTGCAAACCCATGCGCGCGTCCGCCGCGTAGTAATTGATCAGACAGCACTCCGGCAGTCGCGCCAGTCCGGTCACGTCCCGCCACAGATCCAGCACCACCGGCGGGATCGCAGGCCAGGGCGGCCCAGACGGATGCGCGGCGACATAGCGATAGCCGCTCTTGTCGGAAAACCATCCGTAGCTGCCCGCAGCGGTCATTCTAACCGACATCGGCTTGCCATAGGGCGTGTCGGGGCGAAAGAATGGCGCCTGCGCCACGACCCCGCGCACCGCCTCCAGCACATCCCGCTGGGCGTCCGCCGACAGGTATCCCCCGTGAATGTCAAAGCCTTTTACGCGCAATTTCATGCAATTCGCCCCATTCGCCCGCATTTTTCGACCGTATGCGCAGATTCCTCACATCTGCGTGTCCGGACCGGTTGCAGCCCCCAGACCCCTCCCTATATACGCTCCGAACCGCTGCACACCATGCGTGCGTGGCGTAAACGGATCGGGGTGTGGGTGCCGAAATGGGCCATCGCCTCGTGCAATCGCCTTGAAAAACATGAGGGATCGAAATGTCAAAAGTCATCGGTATCGACCTTGGTACAACCAACTCCTGTATCGCCATCATGGACGGCAGCAAGCCGCGCGTGATCGAAAACGCGGAAGGTGCGCGCACGACGCCCTCCATCGTGGCTTTCACGGATGACGAACGCCTGGTTGGCCAATCGGCCAAGCGTCAGGCCGTCACCAACCCCGAAAACACCGTTTTCGGTGTCAAACGCCTGATCGGTCGTCGCAACGACGACCCGGATCTCGCCAAGGACCGCAAGAACATGCCGTTCAACGTCATCGACGGCGGCAACGGCGACGCGTGGGTCGACGCCAAGGGTGAGAAATACTCCCCCTCCCAAATTTCTGCCTTCATCCTCGGCAAGATGAAGGAAACCGCCGAGAGCTATCTCGGTGAGGAAGTCACGCAGGCCGTCATCACCGTGCCCGCCTATTTCAACGACGCCCAGCGCCAGGCCACCAAGGACGCGGGCAAGATCGCGGGCCTCGAAGTGCTGCGCATCATCAACGAGCCGACAGCGGCGGCGCTTGCCTACGGCCTCGACAAGGAAAACACGCAGACCATCGCGGTCTATGACCTTGGCGGCGGTACATTCGACGTGACCATCCTCGAAATCGACGATGGCCTTTTCGAGGTGAAATCCACCAACGGCGACACGTTCCTCGGCGGTGAAGACTTTGACATGCGCATCGTCAACTACCTCGCCGACGAGTTCAAGAAAGAGAACAACGTCGATCTGACCCAAGACAAGATGGCCCTGCAGCGTCTCAAAGAGGCGGCGGAGAAAGCCAAGATCGAACTGTCGTCCTCCAGCCAGACCGAGATCAACCAGCCCTTCATCTCGATGGGTGCCAACGGTCAGCCGCTGCACATGGTGATGAAACTCACCCGCGCCAAGCTTGAGTCGCTGGTGAACGATCTGATCAAGGCGTCGCTGAAGCCGTGCCAGGCCGCCCTCAAGGATGCGGGCCTGTCGGCATCCGACATCGACGAGGTCGTGCTGGTCGGCGGGATGACCCGTATGCCAAAAGTCATCGAGGAAGTGACCAAATTCTTCGGAAAAGAGCCCCACAAGGGCGTCAATCCCGATGAGGTCGTGGCGCTGGGCGCCGCCATCCAGGCCGGCGTTCTGCAGGGCGACGTCAAGGATGTGGTCCTGCTCGACGTGACCCCGTTGTCGCTGGGGATCGAAACGCTGGGCGGTGTCTTTACCCGCCTGATCGACCGCAACACCACCATCCCGACGAAGAAAAGCCAGATCTTCTCCACCGCCGAGGACAACCAGAACGCCGTGACCATCCGGGTCTTCCAAGGCGAGCGTGAGATGGCCGCCGACAACAAGATGCTCGGCGCGTTCAACCTCGAAAATATCCCGCCCGCCCCGCGTGGCCTGCCCCAGATCGAAGTGACCTTCGACATCGACGCCAACGGTATCGTGTCGGTCGGCGCAATGGATAAAGGCACCGGCAAGGAGCAGAAGATCACGATCCAGGCATCGGGCGGTCTGTCCGACGAGGACATCGAGAAAATGGTCAAGGACGCCGAAGAGAACGCGGATGCCGACAAGGCCCGCCGCGAGCTTGTCGACGCCAAGAACCAGGCCGAAAGCCTCATCCACTCCACCGAGAAATCCGTGGAAGAGCATGCGGACAAGGTCGATCCGACCACGGTCGAAGCAATCGAGCTGGCAATCGCCGCCCTCAAGGACGAGATGGAAAGCGACAACGCCGAAAAGATCAAATCCGGCATCCAGAACGTGACCGAAGCGGCCATGAAGCTGGGTGAGGCGATCTACAAGGCCGCGCAGGACGAAGGCGAAGACATGGCGCAGGCGGCGGATGACCCAGATGCGGGCAAATCCGACGACGACGACATTGTCGATGCCGAGTTCGAAGATCTCGACGACGACAAAAAGCGCGGCTAAGCCCGCGTGGCGGAACCAATGACAGGGCCGGTCCGGACGACGGGCCGGCCCTTCACGTTCCAATAAAGGATTATTCCCATGGCAAAACGTGATTACTACGAGATCCTCGGCGTGGCCAAAGGCGCCTCCGCCGACGAGATCAAGAAGGGCTATCGCACCAAGGCCAAGGAACTGCACCCCGACCGCAACTCCGGCAATCCCAACGCCGAAGCGCAGTTCAAGGAAGCCAACGAGGCCTACGAAGTCCTCAAGGACGCCGACAAGAAAGCCGCCTACGATCGCTACGGCCACGCCGCCTTTGAAGGTGGCGGCGGCGGGCGGCCCGGTGGCGGCTTTGGCGGCGGCCAGCAGGGTGATTTCTCCTCGGCGTTCTCGGATGTGTTCGACGATCTGTTCGGCGATTTCATGGGCGGTCGCGGTCAGGGTGGCGGCGGCGGGCGTCGCGCGGCACGCGGATCCGATCTGCGCTACAACCTGCGCGTCACCCTTGAAGAGGCGTTCTCGGGTCTGCAGAAATCCATCAACGTGCCCACCTCGGTCGCCTGCGGGTCTTGCAACGGCTCCGGCGCCGAAGGCGGGGCGGAACCCACCACCTGCCCGACCTGCTCCGGCATGGGCAAGGTGCGCGCACAGCAAGGGTTTTTCACCGTCGAGCGCGGCTGTCCAACCTGTTCCGGCCTTGGCCAGATCATCAAGAATCCCTGCAACACCTGCCGCGGCGCGGGCCGCGTGGAGAAAGACCGCGCGCTGTCGGTCAACATCCCCGCAGGGGTCGAAACCGGCACCCGTATCCGGCTCGCCGGCGAAGGCGAGGCCGGGATGCGCGGTGGCCCCTCGGGCGATCTCTACATCTTCATCGAGGTGCAGGAACACGAGCTGTTCGAACGCGACGGCCCCAGCCTGTTTTGCCGCGTGCCCGTCTCGATGAGCAGTGCGGCACTGGGCGGCAGCATCGAGGTGCCGACCATCGACGGCGGCCGCGGCCGCGTGCAAGTGCCCTCCGGCAGCCAATCCGGCCGCCAAATGCGTCTGCGCGGTAAGGGCATGCCCCACCTGCGCGGCGGCGGCACCGGTGACATGATCATCGAACTGGCCGTCGAGACCCCGGTCAACCTGACCGCGCGCCAAAAGGAACTGCTGCGCGAATTCGAGGAACTCTCCGAAGAGAACAACCCCGAAAGCAGCAGCTTCTTTTCCAGCGTAAAGAGCTTTTGGGACAGCATGAAGGGGTGAAAACCTGCACCGGACCTTTGGTCCGGCAAATGCTCCGGGGGAGCATTTGAGGTTTTCACGGGCGGAGCCCCGGGTATCCGTCCCGCCCATCAACGCACCACGATACATCTTAGACGCCGCAACGCCCCGCACGTTGCGGCGTTTTTCATTTTCGCCTGTCCGCCAACCCCGTGCACGCCCGGTGTACGCCCTGTGCACATCGTGTGACTCCTAAGATCCGGTAAACATTAACGGTTCAGTAACCAGAATCGGGCGAGCGTACACCATGGCCGATTTCCGCGAACAGCCCCTGCCCTTTCTCACCGACGAGACGCCCGCAACTGCGCCAGTAGGGGGCAAACAACCCTCCTATATCGCTGACCACCGGCAGCGATTGCGCGCGCGTTTCATGGGCGGCGGGCCAGACGCGATGCCCGACTACGAACTGCTCGAACTGGTGCTGTTTCGCGCCATTCCGCGCCGCGATGTCAAACCGCTCGCCCGCGCCCTGATGGACCGTTTCGGCGATTTCAACCGCGTCATCACGGCATCCGAGGCGCGCCTGCGCGAAATCTCCGGCGTGGGTGACGCGGTAGTGGTCGAGCTCAAGATCGTCGCCGCCGCCGCCCAACGCATGGCACGCTCCAAGGTAATGAAATCACACGTTCTTACCGGCTGGGACGCGCTCCTGGACTATTGCCACACCTCCATGGCCCACCGCGAGACGGAGCAGTTTCGCGTGCTCTACCTCGACCGGAAAAATACCCTGATCGGCGATGAGGAACAGGCAAAGGGCACCGTCGATCACGTGCCCGTCTACCCGCGCGAGGTCGCCAAACGCGCGCTGGAGCTCAACGCATCGGCGTTGATCCTGGTGCACAATCACCCCTCCGGCGATCCCACGCCATCGCAATCCGATATCGACATGACCGCCCAGATCAACCTGGCTTGCGGGGCGCTCGGGATCACGCTGCACGACCACCTCATCATCGGAAAGTCCGCAGAGTTAAGCTTTCGGTCAGAAGGCTACCTGTAACCTCAGGCGCGCAGCTTGCGCAGACGCAACGCGTTGCTGAGCACAAGAACAGACGACAGCCCCATCGCCCCCGCCGCCAACGCAGGCGACAACAACAGGCCCGCAAAAGGATACAGCATCCCAGCCGCAACCGGGATCAGCGCCACGTTATAGCCGAACGCCCAGAATAGATTCTGGCGGATATTGCGCAGGGTTTGATCGGACACCGTGATCGCAGTAACCACCCCGCCCGGATCCCCCGACATCAGCACCACATCCGCCGCGTCGATGGCCACATCCGTGCCCGTGCCGATGGCAATTCCCACATCCGCGCGGGCCAGCGCCGGCGCGTCGTTGATGCCGTCCCCGACAAAGGCAACGATTTCTCCCGGCGCCTTCAATGCCGCGATTGCGTCGGCCTTTTCTTCGGGCAGGATCCCGCCGCGCACCGTCTCGATCCCAAGCTTGCGACCCAGCCGCGTCGCTGCGGCCTCAGTATCGCCACTGAGCAAGGCAACACGCAGCCCCCGTGCCTTAAGCGCATCTATGGTGGCCTGAGATGTTGGTTTGATGCTGTCAGAAAATGTCAGCAATGCCAGCGGCGCACCGTCTACCGCGGCGTAGACGACAGACTGTCCTTCGTCGCGCGCGACCTCATCAAATGGGTCGCATCCGATGCCCCGCTCTTCGAGCCAAAGACGACTTCCCAGTATAATCCGACGCCCCTCTACCAAGGCAAGGATACCCCGTCCCGGCATGGTTTGCGTCTGCGTTGCTTCTGCCAGCGGGTCCGGTCCGGCGGCGACAATCGCGCGCGACAGCGGATGGCTCGATCCCTGCGCGGCCGCGGCGATCAGACGTATCGCGACCTCATGCTCCATGTCTGAAATCACGTGCACAGCGTCCAGCCGTGGCGCCCCTTCGGTCAGCGTCCCTGTCTTGTCAAAGGCGACCACATGCACGCCCCGCAGGCTTTGCAGGGCACTGCCAGAACGGAACAAAACACCCAATTCGGCGCCCCGACCGGCACCAATCATGATCGACGTGGGCGTCGCCAGACCCATCGCGCAGGGGCAGGCAATGATCAGAACCGATACGCCTGTCACAAGGACATAGGCCAATCGTGGCTCGGGCCCGAACAGAGCCCAGAGCATCATTGTCAGAGCCGCAATCACCAGAACCGCCGGCACAAATCGCAGCGTGATCCGGTCCACCAACCCTTGAATAGGCAAGCGTGTCGCCTGCGCGGTCTGCACTGTACGAATGATTTGGGCCAGCTTGCTGTCCTGCCCCGTCGCGGTCGCCCGGCAAATGAGCGTTCCGGCACCGTTTATCGCCCCGCCCGTGATCGCATCGCCGGGCGCCACAGCAACGGGTACAGGCTCCCCGGTGAGCATGGATTGATCGACGTCGCTCTGCCCCTCGAGGACGATGCCATCCGCGGGGATCCTGTCCCCGGCGCGCAGCATGTAGGTATCGCCATGGGCAAGCGCCTCGAGCGGTCGGTCCTGCCATGTCCCGTCGATCCTGACGCGGGCCGTATCTGGCCGAAGCCCGACAAGCCGCTCGATTGCAGCGCCCGTGCGCCCCTTGGCCCGCGCTTCCAACCAGCGGCCCAGGAGGATCAACGTGACGATCACACAGGCGGATTCGAAATAAACGGCACGCGCGCCAGCGGGGAATAGACCCGGCGCCAGAATGGCCAATACGGAATAGCCATAGGCCGCCCCCGTGCCCAGCGCCACAAGGCTATTCATATCCGGAACCCGCCGGATCAGCGCCGGCAGCCCTCTGGCAAAGAATTGGCGCCCCGGTCCGAAAAGCACCAGCGTCGTGAGCACGCACTGCAGACCCCAAAGCGGCGCCTGCCCAAACGTTTGCGTCAGAACGCTGTGCAAGGCGGGGATCAGGTGCCCCCCCATTTCGATGATAAGTACCGGGAGGCCCAACAGGGCTGCCATCAATGTATCGCGACGCAGGGCTGCGGCATCGCGGGCATGCGCGTTGCCAGCATAACCCTGCGAAACTGAACCGGGATACCCCGCCGACCTGAGCGCGCTCAGCGCGGCATCAAGTTCGGACGGACCGGCAAAAACGACCTCTCCAGACGCATCCGCCAGATTGACCGAGGCCGACGTGATCCCAGCCACACCGTCGAGCGCTGACTGCGCCCGCGCCGCGCAGGCGCCGCAGGACATGTTTTCGATACGAAGCCGGACGCGCTGCGTCACCGGAGATCTACTTTTCGGGCTTTGACGGCTCCGCCTCGGCGGTTTCTTCCGGCGCGTCCTCGATCAGTGTCGCGTCCTCGATGGGCGGCTCATCGACCTGCGGGACCACACCCGTGGCGGTGTTGTCCTCAAGCGCGCCAACGATCAGTGGCAGCATCTGCGCACCGGCGGGCATGGCGACATCGGATTGTGGCGGGCGTTTCCATTCAAGGGTGTCAAAGCTGGCGCAATTCTCGCAGATCGGCGCCCATCCGACGTGGATATGCTGGCAGTTGTCGCAAATCCATTGCGGACCCCGCGGTACGCTCAGCGCGCGGGCCAGCCAGCCTTTGACCACCGTATCGCTGGCGCCCTCGCCGCGCTCGATCGCGGCCATCAGCGTCACGGAACGTGCGTCCGGATCGGTTTCGACCAGACTACCAAGAGCGCGACGGGCGGCCGGGAAATCCTCTGCCGCGATGTGCAACTCGGCAAGCAGCATCTTGGTTTCGGGGTGGTCCTGCTTGATCCGTGTCAGCGCGGTGAACCGTTTGACGCGAGCGCTTGCGGTCTCGTTCGGCTCGATCGCGGCAAAGGCTGCGGCGAGGTCGGGATGCGGGCGCATCTCCCAGGCCTTTTTCAGAACGCGGGTGGCGTAGCGCGGTTTTCCCTGGGCGATATACCCTTCGGCGGCCATGACGGCGGCGGGCACCAGATCGGGGGAGAGGCGGTTGGCCTCGATCGCTGTTTCGCGCGCCTCGACGGATTTATCCTCGTCCACGATGTCGCGCGCCGCCGACAGCGCCAGCACCGCGTCGCGGCGTTTGTGCACGTCGCGGGGCAGCTGACCATTGCGCAGCTTGGCGCTCAGGGTCTTGCGCGCGCCGGTCCAGTCTTCCTTCTGGGCCTGAAGGCGCAAGAGCACGTCGCCGGTGTCTTCATGCTTGGGCTTGAGGGCAAACGCCTTTTTGGCCAGCTCCAGCGCCGTGTCGGTATCCCCATCGGCAAGCTTTTGTTTCATGATCCCGCGCACCCCGACAAAGCGGGTCTTTTCGCTTTCGACCAGCTTGCGGTAGGTCTCTTCCGCCTTGCGGCGGTCGCCTGCCATTTCGGCGGCCTGTGCCGTGAGCAGCTGGGTCAGCTGCGGATCGTTGAGGTATTTTTCGGCCTTGGCGGCCTGGGTCATTGCGGTACGCCCCTCGCCACTGGCGAGGGCCATCAGACCCTCGGACAGCGCGGCGTACCCCTTGCGCTCACGGTTGCGGTCAAAATAGCGCGACAGCGCGGTCTCATCGCCGTTGATGAATTTCAGCGTCGCGATCAGCAGGCCAAGCACCTTGAGCGCGATCCAGAGAATGACCACCAGCGCGATGAGCAGGATCACGGTTTCCAGCGGATTAAAGGTCATCTCGTAGGTCATCGCGCGGATCTGCACGCCACCCTGCGCGTCCAGCAGCAACACCGCCGCCCAGGACAACGCGCCGACGATGCCGACAAAAAGAATGATTTTGATCAGGGACCAGAGCATGTGAATTTCCTTAGTCTGCCGTCAGGCTTTGGGACAGCGCGGCGGCTGCATCGCGGGCATCCGTCCGGGCTGTGGCGGCGGAGAGCCAATCCGCGATTGCCGCGCGCCCGGGTTCGGGCAGCGTCGACAGCTCGGTCAGGGCGGTGTTCAGATCGCCTGCCTGCACGGCAGCTTCGGCGCGTGACAGCACGGCATCGGGGTCATCCCCCTCGCGCGGTGCGACCGACCGAACGCCCAGCGAGCGCTGCAAAAAGGCCCCCACGCCTGCGGTATCGTCTGCCGACCGCGACGCAGCCAGCGCGCTGCGGGCCTCGTCGGGAAATTGTGATTGCAGCGCTGCGAGAGTTGGCACCCCATCGGCGGCGGGCGCGCTGAGCGCCGGGTCTACCGTGACCTCTGCCGCCTCAAGATCGGCCAGCACATCACCGTAGGGTTGGCCTGCCTCTAGCGCGGCGATGATTTTCGACAGGGCTGCCTGCGCGTCGGCGCGCCGCGCAGCTTCGGCGGTGGCTTCCTCGACCGAGCGGGCATTTTCGATCAGCGCCTGAATCTCGTCACGCTGGGTGCGCACAGCCTGCTGCAGGCCCGAAAGCTCGGCGATGTAGGCTTCGGCCTGATCGGCGTCGATGCCTTCGGGAGCCACGATGACAGGGCGCGCCTCTACCTCGGCGAGGCGCGCGTCAATCTCGGCCAGTTGCGCCTCAAGGCCCGACAGATCGACTTCGGGAATCTGAAGCGGCTCGACCGCTTCGAGCGTGGCGATGCGGTCCTCCTGCGCGGCTATCGTCTCCCGCAATTCGGCGGTCGGATCCTCGGCGGGGCCGCGCAGCAGGTCCATCTCAGCGACGGCAAAGCCGATCACACCGGCGATAATGCCGCCCAAGACCAATGGCAGAAAAGGACTGCTTTTCTCGGGTTGCGGAGCGGTGACCGGGGCAGGCACGGGATGCACCATTTCGGCGACCGTGCTTGTGGTGGCTGCTTTGGCCTCGGGCTCTTCCGGCGCGGGATCCGCCGCTGATTTCTCGTCGGGCGCGTCCGTTGCGGGTTCATCGTCGGTGGTATCCGCCGCCTGAGCCTTTGCGCTCTCGGTGTCTTTGACGATTTCGGGTTCTTTTGGCGTTTCCGCAGGGGGAGAGTCAGCGGCGGTCGTTTCCTCAACCTCGGGGGTTTCGTCCGCCTTGGACTTCGTTGCTTTACCCTTGGAAGAGCTGTTTTTCCTGGATGACGCCACTTTTACACCTTCTTCGATTCTGATCCGTCGCCGGATCTCGACCCTGCGACCTTAGCCGCCGCGCCCCTGTCCCTCAAGCGGAGGTGATCCGCCTGCATTCGATTTCAACCGTTTTACGCATTTCAACGCCCGTAGGTGCCTTTGCGATCCGGATTTCTTCGGGATTCACCCGATCAAGACCCATGTCGACCGCCGCGCTGAGAAGAATCAGTCGCGCCTGCGGGGCCGGTAGCGCCAGTTGTTCGCAAAATTGCCTGGCCGTGCGCGGGGAAAAAAGCGGCACTATTGCCGGACCTTCAAGCGCATCTCGCGCCGCATCGCTGAGTGGCAAAAGGACTTGCCGGTAGATCGTGTGACGCATGGCGTGCAGACCTGCATCGCGCAGCCGCTCCGCGATGTCCCCCCGTTGGTGGGCGCCTGCCAGATGGGTCAGCCGTCCGGCGGGTGGGTCGGTGCGCAGTGTGTCGACGAGGGCCGCGGCGGTCTGCCCGGCGCAGATCGCCTGCCAACCGTGTGCACGGGCCGCCGCGGTCGTCTGCGCACCCACGCAATAGGCGGGACGGCCCGCACCCGGCGGCGCATGTCGGGGCCCCTGCGCAGAGGTGAATATTGCGGCCTCGACGGCCGGAGGCTCTGTCGCGACCGGATCAATCCGCATCAGCGGCGCGATCAGCACGCGCATGCCCGCAATTGCCACCGGATCAAGCGCGGCGGCAAAGCGTTCAGCGCTCTCGGCGGGACGGGTAAGCAGGAGGGTCGGCTTGCGCATGCCGCAGGTTCGCAGGATTGTTTGGCGGACGCCAGAGTGTTACCTGCTGCGCATCCCACGTCTAGCGAAAGCCCGCATCATGGCCCCCCAGACCGTTCTCGGTATCGAAAGCAGCTGCGACGACACCGCCGCCGCCGTGCTGCGCGGGCGAGAGATCCTGTCATCGGTGGTGCTGGGACAGACCGAATTGCACGCGGCCTTTGGCGGTGTGGTGCCAGAGATCGCGGCGCGCGCGCACGCGGAAAAGCTGGACATCTGCGTGGCGCAGGCACTGCACGAGGCAGGCATTGGGTTGGATCAGATCGACGCGGTGGCGGTGACGGCAGGGCCCGGGCTGATTGGCGGCGTGGTGTCGGGCGTGATGTGCGCCAAGGGGATCGCGATGGCGCGGCATCTGCCGCTTTATGGGGTGAACCATCTGGCGGGGCACGCGCTGACGCCACGACTGACGGATGATGTGGCCTATCCCTACCTCATGCTGCTGGTATCGGGCGGGCATTGCCAGTTTCTGATCGCCCACGGACCTGAGCGGTTCGAGCGCCTGGGAGGCACCATTGACGACGCGCCGGGTGAAGCCTTTGACAAGATCGCCCGCCTGTTGGCCTTGCCCCAGCCCGGTGGCCCCGCGATTGAGCGCTGCGCCGGTGACGGCGATGCGGAGCGCTTTCGACTGCCGCGTCCGCTGCTGGACCGCGACGGCTGCGACATGTCGTTCTCGGGGCTCAAGACGGCGGTACTGCGCCAGCGTGATGCACTGATGATCGATGGCGCGCTGCGGGTGCAGGATCGCGCCGATCTGGCGGCAGGATTCCAGGCGGCGGTCGTGGACGTACTTGCCGAAAAGGCCCGGCGCGCGCTGGCTTCACTGGTGCCTCTGACCGAAACGCCGACCCTTTGCGTGGCCGGCGGTGTCGCGGCAAATATGACGATCCGCGCGGGGCTTGAGCAGGTCGCGGCAGAGGCGGGCGCGACGCTGATCTGTCCGCCGCTGCCGCTGTGTACCGACAATGCGGCCATGATCGCCTTTGCCGCGATTGAACAGATGCCGCACCGCGCCCCGGACGGGATGGATCTGTCGGCACGTCCACGCTGGCCGTTGGATGGGAAAGCGCCCGCGATGCTGGGCAGCGGGAAGAAGGGGGCGAAGGCATGAACGTCGCGGTTTTGGGGGCGGTGCCTTTGGCACTGCGTTGGCCATTTCGCTGGGGCAGAACGGTCCTGTGACCCTCTGGGCCCGCAACGCAAACGGCATGACGGACGGCGAAAACACGCGCCGCCTGCCCGGCTGCGCGTTTCCCCATACCCTGACCGTCACGGATGATCTGCGGTCAGCCTGCGCTGCGGAAACGCTGCTGATCGCGGTGCCGATGCAGCAATTGCGCGGATTTGTTGAACGCCATACGGACGCGCTGTCCGGGCGCACCCTTGTCGCCTGCTGCAAAGGGATCGAGCTTGCGACAGGCTTTGGCCCTGTCAGCGTGATCGGGGACGTGACGCCGGACGCGCGGGCGGCGATCCTGACCGGCCCAAGCTTTGCCGCCGATATCGCGCGGGGGCTGCCCACCGCGTTGACGTTGGCGGTGTCGCAGGACGGTGCCGCGTTGCAGGCGCAGCTGACCACGCCGACGCTGCGGCTTTACCGCACAACCGACACGCTGGGGCCGAAATCGGCGGCGCGCTGAAAAACGTGATCGCGATTGCCTGCGGAGCGGCGATTGGCGCGGGTCTGGGTGACAGCGCGCGCGCCGCCCTGATGACCCGTGGTTTTGCCGAGATGCAGCGGCTGGCGCTATCGCGCGGCGCGCAGGCGGAAACGCTTGCCGGGCTGTCGGGCTTTGGCGATCTGACGCTGACCTGCACGTCGGAGGGCTCGCGCAATTACAGGCTGGGGCTGAGCCTTGGCCGGGGCGGAACGTTTGATCCCGGCACCACGGTCGAGGGCGCGGCAACTGCCCGTGCCGTGGCCAGACTGGATCTTGAGATGCCGATCACCCGCGCGGTTGCAGCCGTGCTCGACAAGCGGCTAGATGTGGGCGCGGCGATGCAGATGCTGCTCGACCGACCACTCAAGGAGGAATGACATGCTGGTTTGCCTGATGGCCCGCGACAAACCCGGCGCGCTGGACGTGCGCGTTGCCAACCGCGATGACCACATCGCCTATCTGAAATCCACCGACCACGTGCATCTTGCCGGTCCGCTGCTGGACACTGCGGGGCAGATGTGCGGATCAATGATCGTGCTGGATGTGCCGGACATGGCCAGGGCCGAAGCCTGGGCCGAGGCGGATCCCTACGCCCGTGCGGGTCTGTTTGAGGCTGTCAGTCTGACCGAATGGAAAAAGGTGATCGGCTGATGGCCTACTGGCTGTTCAAATCCGAACCCTCGGTCTGGGGCTGGGACGATCAGGTTTCCAAAGGCGACGCGGGCGAGGAATGGGACGGCGTGCGCAACTACCAGGCGCGCAATTTCATGCGCGAGATGGCCGTGGGCGATCTGGGGTTTTTTTATCACTCGCAGAAAGAGAAATCCGTGGTGGGTATCGTCGAGGTCTGCGCCGCGGCCCATCCCGACAGCACGACCGACGACGACCGGTGGGAGTGCGTCGATATCAAGGCCGTGCGCCCCTTTATCGAATCCGTCAGCCTGGATCAGATCAAGAGCGAGGAGGCACTGGCGGATATGGTGTTGGTCAACAACAGCCGCCTGTCTGTGCAACCCGTTAAAGAGGCCGAATGGCGGCGCATCTGCGAGATGGGAAAAACGGAAAGTGGTACGTGAAAAAGGGCTCCGGCACCCCTGCCAGAACCCCTCTCACCCCGTGTGCTCCCATAACCCACACACGTATTCGAAATCTGTTCTGGCCATCCTGGCCGTGCACCCTGAGTAGAGCGCGGATCGAAAAACTGCAAGAAAACAGTGTTTTGCATTTAGATCAAAACAAAAACGCCCGCCAGTGAGGCGGGCGTTCGGTCGGCACGGCGAGGCGTATCAGCCGTACACGGATTCCTTGCCGAAATGCTTTGTCAGCATGTAGTAGATCACCGCGCGGTATTTGTTGCGCTCGGATTTTCCGTAAACCTCGATCACCTTGTTGATCGCCTCCATCAGCTGCGGCCCATCTGCGAGGCCGAGCTTCTTGATGAGAAAGTTGTTCTTCACGGTCTCAAGCTCGGCGGGCTGGCTGCCTGCAACGGTCGAAGCGTCCGCGTTGTAGATCGACGGGCCGCAACCGATTGTCACCTTTGTCAAAAGGTACATATCCGGTTCCATCCCGCATTTGTTGCGCAGATCATCCGCGTATTTCGCGATCCACTCATCCCGTTTGCCCATCGGCCAATCTCCCTAGTCTGACGTGCAGCTGTTTGCGCTGCTGTTTGCAGCGTTACGATACGCGGACATGTGTGCAAAAGGAAATACCCCAGTTAATTTCCCCCCTGAACGGCAAAAGACCCCCGGCAAATGCCGGAGGTCTTCGGGTCTAGCCAGAGCGACTATCAGCCGTCGCTGTTTTCGTCACCATCGTCGGCGTCGTACTCATCGCCGAGCGCGGTTGTTTCTTCACCGCCATCTTCCTCCATCGCGTCCTCATTCGACGCGTTATCGGAATTTGTCATGCTGTCGGTAGCAGCCGGTGCTGCCGCAGCATTGTCGGCGGGTGCGTCAGCGTCCTCTTCCATGGTGCCGGTGGCGGCGGTGTCTGCGTCATCCTGCATAATGCTGTCGCTTGCGACATCACCCTCAGTATCCGCATTCACGTCCATGTCTGTGGAGCTTGCTGCCGCGTTGTCGGTGTCGGACATCAGCGTCGAAATGAGGGTCTCACCGGGCAGACTTTCGGCGCCGGATTCGTCAAACTCCGGGATCGCTTCAAGTTCTTCCTTCGTGCGGTCCAGAACGAACGCGGTGTAGTCTTCGTTCAACTCAAAATCTTCGAGCGGCAGCGCAACGGTATATTCACCCAGTCCAAGGAAGCCACCGATGCCGATCACGGCTTCGGGACCTTCGAGGACGTAGTCGATTTCACCGACGTCTTCGCCGTTCCCATCGATCACTTCGAAACCGATAACCTGCTCGACTGTCATCTGATCGATGCTTGTGAACTCGGGCTCAACGGGCGTGTCGATCACCTTTGGGTCGGTCGCGACGGTCTCGTTCATATCGGTAGCAGGGGCGTTTTCTGTGGCGGTCTGCGCCAGTGCGCCAGTTGCCACGAATGCCGATACTGCGGCGGTCATCATCAGGTTCTTAAACATTACTTTCTCCTTTGCTGTGCCTTCGTGAGGCTCTGGCAAAGAAACAAATATCCCCCGATCTGGTTCCCATGATTGTGATTTGACAGCCTTCGGGGTCGGCAAAATTTTGCCAACCCCGGGTTTTGATCAGTAGCGGTAATGCTCTGGCTTGAATGGCCCGTCGGGGGAGACGCCGATGTAGGCCGCCTGCTCGGGATCGAGCTTGCTGAGCTTTACGCCGATGCGGTCGAGGTGCAGGCGCGCGACCTTTTCATCCAGATGTTTCGGCAGGATGTAGACGTCGTTTTCGTAGTTGTCGCCGTTGTTCCACAGCTCCATCTGCGCGAGCACCTGGTTGGTAAAGGAAGCAGACATCACAAACGAAGGGTGGCCGGTGGCGTTGCCGAGGTTCAGCAGGCGCCCCTCGGAAAGCAGGATCAGACGATTGCCCGACGGCATCTCGATCATGTCCACCTGTTCCTTGATGTTGGTCCATTTGTGGTTCTTGAGGGAGGCCACCTGAATTTCATTGTCGAAATGGCCGATGTTGCCGACGATCGCCATATCCTTCATCTCGCGCATGTGCTCGATGCGGATCACGTCCTTGTTGCCGGTGGTGGTGATGAAGATATCGGCGGTCGATACCACGTCTTCGAGCAGCACAACCTCGAAACCGTCCATTGCCGCCTGAAGCGCGCAGATGGGATCAACTTCGGTGACTTTGACGCGCGCGCCGGCGCCCCGCAGGGACGCGGCGGAGCCTTTGCCCACGTCGCCGTACCCCATGACCACGGCGACCTTGCCTGCCATCATCGTGTCGGTGGCGCGGCGGATACCGTCAACCAGCGATTCCTTGCAGCCGTATTTGTTGTCGAATTTCGATTTTGTCACAGAATCGTTCACGTTGATCGCCGGGAATGGCAGGCCGCCGGATTTCTTGAGATCATAGAGGCGGTGCACACCGGTAGTTGTTTCCTCGGAGACGCCCTGGATCTGCTCTTTCATCTTGGTGAACCAGCCGGGGGAGGCTTCCATGCGCTTGGCGATCTGCTTTTGGATCACCTCTTCCTCTTCAGAGGTCGCGACGCCGAATTCTTCGCCGCCTTCGATACGCGCGCCCAGCAGGATGTAGAGGGTGGCATCGCCACCGTCGTCGAGGATTAGATTTGGCCCCTCGTCGAACATGAAGGATTTGTCGAGGTAATCCCAATGCTCCTCAAGGCTCTGACCCTTGATCGCAAACACGGGTGTGCCGCCCGCAGCAATGGCCGCGGCGGCGTGGTCTTGTGTCGAGAATATGTTGCAAGAGGCCCAGCGCACGTCAGCACCAAGGGCCACAAGCGTCTCAATCAGAACAGCGGTCTGAATGGTCATGTGCAGGGACCCAACGATCCGCGCACCTTTAAGCGGTTTTGCGGCGCCGTATTCGTCGCGCAGCGCCATCAGACCGGGCATTTCGGTTTCGGCTATGTCGAGTTCCTTGCGACCGTATTCCGCAAGGGAGATGTCTTTGACGATGTAGTCGTTGGCCATGTCGGCGCTCCTTCAATCAGGTATGAAGGGCGCATATCACCGAGGGATGCAGGGCGCAAACGCGGTTAGCTGTCGTTGCGTGCCTCAAGTGCTGCCAGCAACTGCTCGGCATCGCGGTCCGGCGACCAGTTCTCACCGGTGGCTTCCACACACGCATTACCGTCCGCGAGGGTGCGCACCAGTGTCCATGTGCCCGACGCGTCCGAAACCCACAGACGTGTATTGTCCTGCGACGGTCCTGCGACAGGTGCTTCGCCGTACCAGTCAATCAGCGACGATTGCATTTCAGCGGCGGGCATGCAGACGTCCTGTGCGACGGCGGCGGTGCCAAGGGTCGTTACGGTCAGTGCGGTTGCGATCAGCGTTTTCATTGGTGCCTCCTTGATGTCGAGGTAACCTCCAATAAGATGCCGAAGTTCCTGAAAAAGTTTTGGGAACCTTTTGGCCTTTCGCGGAAACAGAGGTGCATCGTGGCGCAAAAACCAAGGGCGTGGCAGCGGATGTTGTCGGGGCGCAGGCTGGATCTTCTGGACCCGACGCCGGTGGATATCGAGATTGAGGATATTGCGCATGGCCTTGCTTTTGTGGCGCGCTGGAACGGGCAGACGCAGGGGGATTTCGCCTATTCCGTGGCTGAACATTCCCTGCTGGTCGAGACGATATTCGCCCGTATCGCGCCGAACGCGCCGGTGAAATGGCGGCTGGCCGCGCTGCTGCACGATGCGCCGGAATACGTGATCGGTGACATGATTTCCCCGGTGAAAGCCGCCGTTGGCCCCGGCTACGGCGCGCTGGACGAGCGGTTGGAAGCAGCAGTGCATATCCGGTTTGGCCTGCCCGCAAAGGTGCCAGCGGCGGTCAAGAAACAGATCAAACGTGCGGACCGTGTCAGCGCCTGGATGGAGGCCGTGCAGATTGCCGGTTTCTCGGAAGCGGAGGCCGACAAGTTCTTTGGACGCCCGGACCCGGCCCTGCGCGAGGGGCTGCACATCCGCCTGCGCCCCCCGGTCGAGGTCCGCGCCGATTTCACCGCACGACACGCAGCCCTTCTGAAGGAAATGCCATGATCCACGTTCGCCCTGCGATGCCGCTCGATGCGGGCTCAATCGCGAAACTGCTCAATGAGATCATCGAGATTGGTGGCACCACGGCGCTGGTCGAAGCCGTGACCGCCGAGGACATGCGCGCCTCAATGGCCGCGGAGCCTGCGCGGTCTGCCTGGCACGTGGCGCTCAACGAGGCGGAGCAGGTGGTGGGATTTCAGTGGATTGCGCCCAGCGATCAGCTGCCGGTGGACGCTGCCGAAATCGCGACGTTCGTTCAGGTCGGGCAGACGGGCCTGGGGATAGGATCCTCGCTGTTTTCGGCCACGGCAAAAGCGGCAAAGCGGTTGGGCTATGTCTGGATTCGCGCCAACATCCGTGCCGATAACGACGGCGGGCTGACCTACTATCAAAGCCGGGGCTTTCGGGACTATGACGTCATCGAAGGGTACGAACTTGCCGACGGCACCACCGTCGACAAAAGGCTCAAACGCTATGACGTGTGACGCGCACGCGCCTTAGCGCGGGCTGCGCTTTGCCAAAATCCGCTGGAGCGTCCGGCGGTGCATGTTGAGCCTGCGCGCCGTTTCAGACACGTTGCGATCACACAGCTCATAGACGCGTTGGATATGTTCCCAGCGCACTCGATCCGCGCTCATCGGGTTTTCGGGCGGCGGGGGTAGATCATCCCCTTTGGCCAAAAGCGCGTTGGTGATATCGGTCGCGTCGGCGGGTTTGGAAAGATAATCCGTCGCGCCGATTTTGACCGCGGCGACGGCCGTGGCAATCGCACCATAGCCCGTCAGCACGACGACACGGGATTCGGGCCGCTTTTCGCGCAGCACCTCGACCACGTCTAGGCCGTTTCCATCTTCCAGCCGCAGATCACACACGGCGTAGGCCGGGGGCCGGGCCGAGGCGATGGCCTTCCCCGCCGCAACGGAATCGGCGGTTTCGACTTCAAAGCCGCGTTTCTCCATCGCCTTGGCGAGGCGACGCAGAAATGGCTCATCGTCGTCCATCAGCAGAAGCGATTTATCGGGGCCGAGATCGTAGGTCTGTTCAGCGGTCATGGCGGGCGTGCCTCATTTATTCAATTCACTGTTTGAACAGAGATATGGCGCGCCACGCGGCGTTTTCAAATCACCCGACAAAGCACGCCAGCCGGTCGGCCAGCTGCTCGGGCGACAACTCGCGCCGGAAGAAATCGACGAACCCGTCCTCCGGAGTCACCAGGTAGCTGAAGGTCGAATGATCCACGAGGTATTCGTCATCTACCGGGGGATGCGCCTTGTAGTAGGTGCGGTAGGCCTGGGACGCTGCGGCGACCTGTTCCGGGCTGCCGGTCAGGCCGATCATTCTCGGGTGCATCGCCTCGGCAAAATCACCGACAACTTCTGTCGTGTCGCGGGCGGGGTCGACAGTAATGAAAACGGGTGTGACAGATTGTCCGCGCGCCTCGAGAATCTCGATTGCCTGCGCGTTGCGGTCCACGTCAAGCGGGCAAACATCCGGGCACATGGTGTAGCCGAAGTAGATCAGCGTGGGCTCTGTGATGACGTCAGCGTCTGTGACGGTCTCGCCCTCGGCGTTGACCAATTCAAACGGCCCACCCAGCGCGCCGCCCGCGACCTGACCGGCGCGGCACTCTGCATATTGATCGTCACCTGACTGGCTCATCATGGTAAAGGCGATCAGGGCGGCACCAGTGATGACAACGGCGACGATTGCGGCGATACGGACCATTTGAACTCTCCTGCGGCTGCGCGCATGCGCGCGATTGTGGATGAATTGCCGCAGATCTAGGCTAGGTTCAGCAGGATCGAAAGTCACAAACGAGTGGGGCGCGCAGATGACGCAGCCGATGATCAGACCGACGAGCGAGCGCACACGGGCCAACTGGATCCGCCTGCGCACCATGATCGTGATCCGGTGGGTGGCAATTGCCGGGCAGCTGACGGCCGTTCTGGTCACTCCGCCGCTGTTCGGGATCGACCTGGAACTGGGATGGTGCCTGTTCGCCATTGGCGCCTCGGTCATCGGAAACCTGATCGCGGGCTTCGTCTTTCCCGAAAACAAGCGCCTGTCGGAAGCGGAGAACATGGCGATGGTCATGTTCGATCTGGTTCAGTTGAGTTTTCTTCTGTTCCTGACGGGCGGGCTGAACAATCCGTTTGCGCTTTTGCTTCTGGGTCCGGTCACGATTTCAGCCACGGCGCTGAGCCTGCGGGCCACGCTGACGCTGTCGGCGATGGCGATTATCAGCGTGACGGTTCTGGCGGCGTTTCATCTGCCCTTGCAAACGAATGCGGGGGATGAGCTGCGCATTCCGGGGCTGTTCGTCTTTGGGCATTGGATCGCGCTGGTGATCGGTGTGGTCTTTACCTCCGCTTATTCGCGCCGCGTCACGTCGGAAATACACATGATGGCCGACGCCCTTGCCGCGACCCAGATGGCGCTGGCAAGGGAGCAAAAGCTGACCGACCTCGGCGGTGTGGTCGCCGCCGCCGCGCACGAGCTGGGCACACCGCTGGCCACGATCAAACTGGCGAGTGCGGAACTCGTGCAGGAGTTGCGGGATAAACCGGACCTGCGCGAGGATGCGGCGCTGATCGTCGAACAGACGGACCGTTGTCGGGATATACTGCGCGACATGGGCCAGGCCGGGAAAGACGATCTGCATATGCGTCAGGCTCCGCTTATCACTGTTGTCGAAAGCGCAGCCGAGCCGCATCTGGAACGCGGGAAGGACGTCATCATCTCTCTCAACGAAGACGATGGCCCCGCAAGCGACCAACCTGCAATCCTGCGCATGCCCGAAATCATACACGGTCTGCGCAACCTCGTTCAGAACGCGGTCGATTTCGCCGATACCACGGTCTGGATCGAAGCGCGGTGGAGCGAAACGTTCATCACCCTGCGGATCGTGGATGACGGACCAGGCTTTCCCAGCGGAGTTCTGGGACGCATTGGCGATCCCTTCATGAGCCGCCGCAAAAGGGGCAAACTGCGCGGACGCCGCCCCGGGTATGAAGGCATGGGCCTTGGCCTGTTCATCGCCAAGACCTTGCTGGAGCGGACGGGAGCCGTGCTTCGCTTTGCCAACGGGACCGATGAGACGGCCCACATCGGTGCTATTGTCGAGGTTCGTTGGCCGCGGGCGCGGATCGACGCGCATGGCGCGCAGGACGCCCGCATCGATAAGCCCAACCGTCGGATCGATTTCAACGCAGCCGCACGGACGGGTGGTTAACACTTTGTTAATGTCTTGAACGGCACCGTGAAAGGCGGGTTGGTCTGGGACTGGATATCATCTTGCTGGACGTTTTGATAAGTATCTCTTTTTCTATCGTATTGATATGGATTGTCTTTCGATGGATCTCGCGATCGGAAATGCCACCGGCTGAAACTGCCGATCCCCCCCATGAAGAGGCGGCGATTCTTTTTCGGGAGGGGGTTGTCGAACATGCCAGCCCCCTTGCGGCGCGGGCGTTTCCGCTGATCCCCGGCCATCAGGAATGGGGCGATCTGCGGGAGATATTTCAGGATCGGTTTCCCGGTTTCCCCGCCACCCAGGATGAAGTTACGTCAGATCCGATATATCTGACGGGCGGGCCGCACGCAGCAGGAGAGGCTGCGACGATAGAACGGGTCGGCAAAAGCATCCGGCTGACCTTGACCGTCCCACATACCGGCGCCGAAGACTTGCCCCCGGAGATCCTCGAAGAGCTGAGCACCCTGCGGTTGCTTGCGGCGGTGGACCCCTGTGCCGCATGGTGTGTCGATGCGTCGGGCGATGTCGTCTGGAGCAACCCAGCACACGACGCCCTGCGGGCTGCAATGCGCGACCCGCCAGAGGATCCGCTGGTGCCACTGATCCCCGCGGACGCCGACCTGTCAGCGCGGCATTGCATCGCGCTTTCCGGCAGCGCCGATCCGATCTGGCTGCAACTTGAGCGCCACGAGAAACAAAACGGCGCACTTTTTGTTGCATCAAACGAGACACGGGTCGTGACGGCCGAGGAGGCACGCCGTGATTTTGTGCAGACGCTTTCAAAAACATTCGCGCATCTGCCGACCGGGCTCGCGATCTTCAACCGAAGCCGACGGCTTATGCTGTTCAATCCCGCACTTGCGGATCTGACGGGTCTGCCGATCGAATTCCTGGGGCCGCGCCCGACGATCGACACGTTTTTCGACACACTGCGCGAAAGACGTCAGATGCCGGAGCCGAAGGATTACATCGGCTGGCGCCAACGTGTGAACGACATGGTCAGCGCCGCACAAAGCGAGGGATTTGAAGAGACATGGGTATTGGAAAGCGGGCAAACCCTGCGGGTCAAGGGTCAACCCTACCCCGACGGGGCGCTCGCATTTCTCATTGAGGATATCAGCGCCGAAGTGTCGTTGACACGGAATTTCAGGACAGAGCTGGAACTGGGTCAAAACCTTCTCGATACATTCGAAGATGCCATCGCGGTTTTTTCCCAAGCAGGGCTGCTGACTTTCTCCAACCTTGCCTACGACAGGATGTGGGGCTTTGACGGGGCGCTTAGCTTTGCTGATGTGACGATCCACGATGCTGTGGACCTGTGGCGCGCGCAAACCGAAAATCGCGTGAACTGGCAGCGGTTGCGGGAGACGGTTCTGACCTTTGGCGAACGCGATGGTTTCGATCTGACAGTCAAAAGGACCGGCGCACCGGAACGGCAGTGCCGCGTGACCCCACTGTCTGCGGAGGCGACGCTGGTACGCTTTTGCACACCTCCGTCAGTCCCGGCGTTGCCTGTCCCTTTACAGATGCACGAATAGTCCCTTTTCGGGGAGACTTCCGCGCTGTAGCAAGGCGCTATGCCAACGCAAAAACACCACTTTTCCAGCCCAGACGAGACTGCCGCGTTCGCACGGCGCATCGGCGCGCGTCTGACCGCCGGGGATACCCTCCTGCTGACCGGCGATGTAGGCGCGGGTAAGACCCATTTTGCGCGGTCCTTGATACAGTCCCTGCTTGAGACGCCAGAGGATGTGCCGTCACCCACGTTCACTCTTGTTCAGACCTACGACAGCCCCGTCGCCGAGATCTGGCACGCCGATCTCTACCGGCTGAGCGATCCGTCCGAGATCGAAGAGCTGGGCCTTCGGGATGCATTTGACACGGCAATCTGCCTTGTCGAATGGCCCGACCGGCTGGGCGATCTGCGGCCCGCCAACGCGCTGGACATCACCCTGAGCCCCGGCGATGGTGAGACCGATCGGCACATGACGATTGCGTGGGATACAGGACTGTGGGAACAGAAACTTTGCGATGGGATGCCATGACCGACCGCGCCGAACGCATCACCACTTTTATCGCTGCTTCAGGTTGGCAAGGGGCTGAGCGCGCGTTTCTCGCCGGGGATGCATCGAACCGCCGCTACGACCGGCTGATCGCTGCGGACGGGCGCAGCGCCGTCCTGATGGATGCGCCCCCGGAAAAGGGAGAGGACGTGCGCCCCTTCATCGCCATTGCAACCCACCTCGCGGAACTGGGCCTGAGTGCACCAAAGATATTCGCCAGCGATCACGATGCGGGGCTTTTGCTGATCGAGGACCTTGGCGACCGATTGTTCAAACCGGTCATCGCCGCGGATCCTGCGCTCGAAGAAACGCTTTATGCAGCTGCGGTAGATGTCTTGACCGTTTTGCACCGCGCGGAACCGCCTTCGGGGTTGGCACCCTACGACACGCCGCTTTTGACGCAATACGCGGCCCTTGCCTACGACTGGTACGCCTTCGCCCGGACCGGCGCCCGCGACACGGCGGCACAGGCTGATTTCGAAGCCGCGTTTGCGCCATTGATGGCCGGACTGTCGCATGGACCGCAGGTATTGGTTCAACGCGATTACCACGCGGAGAACCTGTTGTGGCTGCCGGATCGGTCCGGGGTGGCGCGCGTGGGCCTGCTGGATTTCCAGGACGCCTTGTTGGGACATCCGGCCTACGATCTTGTCTCGATCCTTCAGGACGCACGCCGCGACGTACCGCGACAGATTGAGGATGCGATGATCGCCCGCTATCTCGATCAAAACCCGCAAGACCCCGAGCGTTTCCGCGCCGATTATGCCTTGCTGGGAGTGCAGCGGAACCTGCGGATCATGGGTGCCTTTGCCCGGCTGTGTCTGCGGGACGGAAAACCCGGATACGTTGATCTGATGCCGCGAGTCTGGGAGTTTGTGGAACGCAACCTTGCCCACCCTGCCCTTGATTCCGTGGCAAAGATTGTGCGCGAAACCCTTCCATCCCCGACGCAGGAGCTGCGCGATCTGATCCGAAGCAAGGTCGCATGAGCCTGCCCGTGCTGCTCTTCGCTGCGGGGTTTGGCACCCGCATGCGGCCCCTGACGAATGATCGACCAAAGCCGCTGATCCCGGTCGCCGGTCGTCCACTGATTGATCATACGCTTGATCTTGCACACGCGGTGGCGCCGCCGCGCATCGCTGCCAACCTGCACTACAGGGCCGAAATGTTGCAGGCACATCTTGAGCCTCTCGGCGTGAGATGCGTGATCGAAGCCCCCGCTATCCTTGAGACAGGTGGCGGGCTGCGCAATGCGCGCGATGCGCTGGGCACCGGGCCGGTGGTAACGCTGAATACCGACGCGATCTGGAAAGGGCCAAACCCCGTCGCCGCCCTGCTTGCCGCCTGGGATCCCGAAAAAATGGATGCGCTGTTGATGGGCGTCCCGCCGACGCGGGCGCTGGAGCACGCCGGCGCGGGAGACTTCACGCGTGCACCGGACGGGCGGCTTACACGCGGACCCGGGCTGGTCTTTGGCGGGGCGCAGATCATCAAGCCAGAGGGGCTGGACGCATTTGCCGAGACGTCATTTTCGCTGAACCTGCTGTGGGACAGGATGCTCGCCGAGGACCGGCTGTTTGGTCTGCAATACGAGGGGCACTGGTGCGATGTGGGTCATCCCGGCGGTATCGCCACGGCGGTGGGTTTGATAAATGACACTCTTTGAAGCCGCGGACGCGCCGCGCGTCTTTGGCGTAGCGCCGGGTGTCGATTTCCCCGCAGCGCTGATCTCTGGGCTTGAGGCACGCAGCCTGGGACAGCCGCCCGAAGCGCTTGCGCGCGTGGATCTGATCGTGAACACGGAGCGTATGGCGCGCCGGTTGCGGCAGTTGTTCGAGGACGGGCCGCCACGCCTGCTCCCGCGCATTCGGACCATCACCGATCTGGGCACGTTGTTGCCGCAGGTCGTAGTGCCGCCCGGCACCTCCGCGTTGCGGCGGCGGTTAGAGTTGATCCGCCTGATTACGGGTCTCATGGCGCAGTCGGAGACGATCACCCCCAGTACGTCGCTCTACGATCTGGCCGACAGCCTTGCGGGCCTCATTGATGAGATGCAGGGCGAAGGGGTCACGCCGGAAGATATTGCCGCGCTGGACGTGAGTGACCAATCGGGCCATTGGGAGCGGGCGAAACAATTCCTTGGTATCGTGCAGACCTATTTGCAGGAGACCGAAGCGGCCCCGGATACCGAAGCGCGCCAGCGTTTGCGCGTCGCCGGCATCGCGGCAGCCTGGGAGGCAATCCCGCCCGCGCACCCGGTCATCATCGCAGGCTCTACAGGATCGCGTGGGACCACGATGATGTTGATGCAGGCAGTTGCGCGGTTGCCGCAGGGGGCGCTGGTGCTCCCCGGTTTCGACAGCGACATGCCTGCGGATGTCTGGGCGGCGCTCGACGATCCGATGATGTCCGAAGACCATCCGCAATACCGCTATCACAAGCTGATGCGCGATCTTGGGGCGTCTGCCAATGCTGTCAGGAACTGGCATGATGTCACGCCGCCCGCTCCGGCGCGCAACAGGCTGGTATCGCTTTCGCTACGCCCCGCACCGGTCACGGATGCCTGGCGCATCGAGGGGCCCGGCCTGGGTGATCTGACTGCGGCGGTGACCGACATGACGATGGTTCTGGCCGACACCCCACGGGCCGAAGCGTTGGCGATTGCCCTGCGCTTGCGCCGCGCGGCGCAGGACGGGCAGACCGCCGCCCTTATCACCCCCGACCGGATGCTCAGCCGCCGGGTGACGGCAGCGCTTGACCGGTGGGGGGTATTACCGGACGACAGCGCGGGAACCCCGCTGCACCTCTCGCCGCCCGGTCGTTTCCTGCGCCATATTGCGGGCCTGTTCGCCAAACGGATGGATGCGGAGATGTTGCTGACGCTGCTCAAACATCCGCTTACCCACTCGACCGCGACACGCAATCTGCACGTCCTTCATACCCAGCGGCTTGAACAAGCGATCCGTCATCGGGGCTTGCCCTACCCCACCGGTGACACGCTGCGCATGCTGGTCGATACGGAAATGGCGGACACAGGGTTCGCGGCGTGGATCACGTGGATCTGCGAGAGCCTGCTGGACAAATGGCAGACCGGAGAAGCGGCACTGACCCACTGGACAGCCGAACACCTGCGGCTGGCCGAAGCGGTCGCAGCAGGTGTCGGGGGCGATACCGCCCACGGGCTGTGGCAGCAGCGCGCGGGTGTCGAGGCACAGCGCGTCATGGCGGAGCTTTTGGCCGAAGCCCCCTACGGCGCGGATCTGGATGCAACCGATTATGCTGATCTGGCCGGTGCTCTGATCGCAGCGGGCGAGGTGCGCGACCGTGACGCGCCGCATCCCGGTATCATGATCTGGGGCACGCTTGAGGCCCGCGTGCAAGGCGCCGAGCTGGTCATCCTCGGCGGTCTTAATGACGGCACGTGGCCCGAAGCGCCGCCACCCGATCCATGGCTCAACCGCAAGATGCGCCATGACGCGGGGCTGCTGTTGCCCGAACGTCGGGTCGGGCTGGCCGCACATGACTACCAGCAGTCAGTCTGCGCGCCGCAGGTCTGGATCACCCGCGCAATCCGCTCGGAGGATGCGGAAACGGTGCCGTCCCGCTGGATCAATCGGCTGGAAAACCTGATGAAGGGCTTGCACGGTCAGGGCGGGGCAGATGCTTGGTCGGCGATGGCCGCACGCGGGCAGATATGGCTCGATCAGGCGCGTGCGCTTGAGGCCGCGGCGCCACTACCCCCGGCGCGACGCCCCTCACCGCGCCCACCCGTGGCTGTACGCCCGCGCAAGCTTTCAGTAACGGAGATCAAGACGCTGATCCGCGACCCCTACGCAATCTACGCGAAACACACGCTTGGCCTGCGCGCCCAGCGCCCGCTTGTGCAGTCGCCCGATGCATTGCTGCGCGGAGTTACGCTGCACACGATCCTTGAACGGTTTGTGAAATCGGTCGTATCAGATCCGACGCAGCTGAGCCGCGACGCGTTCCTGGATACCGCCGGGGCGGTTCTGGCGGAGGATGTCCCCTGGCCCACCGCCCGCGCGCTTTGGCATGCGCGCATCGCCCGTGTCGCCGACTGGTTTCTGGAGCGCGAGGCCGCCAGGCTTGCGAACGCGCGCCCCATCGCATTCGAACGTGACGCGATGGGCACGCTGGAGATCCCCGAGATCGGTTTTTCGCTGCACGGCGTTGCCGACCGTATGGATCAATCCGCCGATGGTGCCGTGCAACTGTATGACTACAAGACCGGAAAACCGCCCACATCGCCGCAGCAGAAACTGTTCGACAAACAGCTCTTGATCGAGGCGGCGATGGTCGAACAAGGCGCCTTTCCCGCCGTGGGCGTGGCGCCGGTGTCGCGCGCGGCGTTCATTGGGATGGGCAGGAACCCGCACGAGGTCGACGCGCCGCTGGACGAGGAGCCGACCGCAGACGTGCTGGCCGATCTACGCGCCCTGTTGACCCGCTATCTCGACCCCGCGCAGGGGTTCACAGCCCGGCGCATGATGGAGATGGAGAGCTTTGCCGGGGAATTCGACCAGCTGGCACGTTTTGGCGAATGGGATGCGACCGATACCTCGAACCCGGAGGATCTGACATGAGCCTGCCCGATTGGAATGACGCCACCCGCGCCCAGATCACGGCCGCGCAGCCGCGCGTGTCGACATGGCTCAGCGCGAATGCAGGGTCGGGCAAGACGCGGGTACTGACCGACCGGGTGGCGCGACTTCTGCTCGATGGGGTCACGCCGCAGCATATCCTGTGCCTGACCTACACCAAAGCTGCGGCGAGCGAGATGCAGAACCGGCTGTTCAAACGGCTGGGCGCCTGGGCGATGATGCCCGACGACGATCTGCGCGAGACGTTGCGCGATCTGGGGATTCTGGATGAGGTCACCCCCGAAGAGTTGCGCCGTGCGCGCACGCTTTTTGCCCAAGCGATAGAGACACCCGGCGGCCTGAAAATCCAGACGATCCACTCTTTCTGCGCGGCATTGCTGCGTCGTTTTCCTCTTGAGGCGGGCATCTCCCCCAATTCACAGAGATCGAAGAGCGCGCCGCCGAGCTTTTGCGTGCCGAGGTGGTCGATGCCATGGCGGACAGCGCCGACGCAGCCCTGGTGGCCGGTCTGGCGCAATTCTACACCGGGGAGGACTTTGCCGGGCTGACCAAGGAAATCGTCGGCAATCGCAGCGATTTTCAGGAGACCCCGGACCTGATTGCTCTTTTCGGCGCGCCGCCCGATCTTGATGCTGAGGCGCTGGCGCGCGACGTGATGGACGAAGCCGTCGCGCGTTGGATGCCGGAGGCGATTTCGGTATTCGCACGACAGAAACAGTCGACGATGCACACACTCGCTGACCGCTTGCGGGCGATTGATTTTACCGCACCGAACCTCGCGGAGCTGCAAAAACTTGAGACAGCGTTGCTGACAAAAACCGGCACCATCAATTCCAAGATACCGACCAAGGATGCCGCTGCCGATCTAGGCCCTATGCTGTCGGCGTTCGAGGATCTGATCGCTCGCACCCACGCGGCGCGGGATCCTCGACTCGTCGCGCAGGCCATCGCCCGCAGCACGGCATTGCACCGTTTTGCCGGGCCCTTCCTTGCACGGTATGAAGCTGAGAAGGCCAAACGCGGCTGGCTGGATTTCGACGACCTGATCCTGCGGGCGCGGGCGTTGCTGACCGATCCTCGTGTGGCCGCCTGGGTTCTTTACCGTATCGACGGCGGGATAGATCATATCCTTGTGGACGAGGCGCAGGATACCTCCCCCCGGCAATGGGACGTGATCGAGCGTTTGGCGGATGAATTCACGTCGGGCGAGGGCGCGCGGGATGCAGGCGCGCGCACGCTGTTTGTCGTGGGGGACAAGAAGCAGTCGATCTATTCGTTTCAAGGCGCCGACCCGCGCGAATTCGACACCAAGCGGGGTGTTTTCCAAGACCGTCTTACCGGTGCGGAACTGACGTTTCAGAGCCTCAGTCTGGATTATTCCTTCCGCTCCTCCCCGGCGATCCTGCGCGCGGTCGACGCAACCTTCAACACTGAGCCTGAGCCGCGCATGGGCGCGCCGCTTCACCATATCGCTTTCAAGGACCGTCTGCCCGGTCGTGTCGATATCTGGCCGATGGAGCCGTTGACGGAGAAACCAAAAGACGACAGCCACTGGACCGACCCCATCGACCGTGCCAGCCCACAGGACGCAAAGGTCATCCTCGCCGATCGGATCGCGGCGCAGATCCGGCATCTGATTGACAGCGAGGAGACGATCCCGGACGAAGTTGGCGGGCGGATGGTGCGCAGGCCGATCCGGGCGGGGGATTTCCTGATCCTTGTTCAGGGGCGCAACGCAGGATCCGCCGTATCGCTGTTTCGGGAGATCATTCGCGCCTGCAAGGTGGCGGGTCTGCCCATTGCGGGCACGGACCGCCTGAAAGTCGGCGCTGAGCTTGCGGTGCGGGACATTCGCGCCCTGCTGTCGTTTCTTGCCAGTGCGGATGATAGCCTGTCGCTGGCGACGGCGTTGCGCTCTCCGTTGCTTGGCTGGTCCGAGCAGGAGGTATTCACGCTTGCACACGGGCGGGACGGGACGCTGTGGCAGCGGTTGCGGGGCCAGACCGATCTGCATCCGCAGACCCTTGAGACACTGCGCGATCTGCGGGGGCAAATTGATTTTCTGCGACCATTCGATCTGATCGAGCGTTTGCTGACGCGCCACGACGGACGACGGCGGCTGTTGGGTCGACTGGGCGCCGAGGCCGAGGACGGGATCGACGCGCTGCTCGCGCAAGCGCTTGCCTATGAGCAGACATCGATCCCCAGCCTGACCGGGTTTCTGGAGTGGCTGCAGGCCGATGACCTTGAGATCAAGCGGCAAATCGACAGCGCCTCGGATCAGATCCGCGTGATGTCGGTACACGGGGCGAAGGGGCTTGAAGCGCCGATCGTGATCCTGCCGGATACCGCGATGCGACCCGAAAGGCTTAACGCTGATCTTGTGTCGCTCGACGGGGTGCCGATCTGGAAACCCGCCGCGGAAGATGTGCCCGCGGTCCTGCAAGATCGACTTGATGCGGCAAAGGATACCCTGCGGGAAGAGCGGCTGCGCCTTTTGTATGTTGCGATGACACGGGCCGAGAAATGGCTGATCGTGACGGGCGCGGGCAAGGGCGCGAAGGATGGCAGTGATTGGTATCAGACGATCGAGGCCGCGATGCCGCATCTGGGGGCATTTGACTTTACCGAAGGACACGTCAGCGGACAGCGCCACGAGGAGCCCGGTTGGTACGATCTGCCACTGGTGTCCCCCGCGATAAAGACCACGCCCGATGTCACGCTGGATCCAATATTCACCGTCGCTGCCCCTGCCCCGCCGCAGCGCCCCGAAACGCTGACCCCAACGGGACTGGGCGGCGACAAAGCCCTTCCCGGCGACACAGGGCGCGATGAACACACCGCGCTGCGCTATGGTGGCTATGTGCATCTGTTGCTGGAACATTTGCCCGCGATCCCCGGCACGGACCGTGCGGCAGCCGCAAACGCGCTGATCCCCGACGACCCGCTGGCGGCAGAGGCGCTGGCGGAAGCGACGCGCGTTCTGGAAACGCCCGCCCTCGCGCCGCTTTTCGCCCCCGCGACCCTGGCCGAGGTCGCCGTGAGCGCACGGCTCGACGGCACACCGCTCTACGGCCTCATTGACCGGCTTATTGTGACAGATAGCGACGTTCTGGCGGTTGATTTCAAATCAAATCGCGTGGTGCCGGATACGCCAGATGCCTGCCCCGAAGGGATCCTGCGTCAGATGGGTGCCTACGCCCATGCCCTGGCGGCGATTTATCCCGATAAATCGATCCGCACGGCGGTGCTGTGGACTGGTACTGCCCAGCTGATGGAATTGCCGCCCGAACTCGTCACGTCGGCGTTACAGCGACGGCCCCTCCTTGACGGGGCGGGGGGGCGTTCTTAGGTTCGCACGATCACGCAAGACACCACCCCATTCCCAAGCTGGAGAACACCATGGCCACCGTTGCAGTCACAGACGCTACTTTTGACACCGAAGTCAAAAATTCCGACATTCCCGTTGTCGTGGATTTCTGGGCCGAGTGGTGCGGCCCCTGCAAGCAGATCGGCCCCTCGCTCGAAGAGCTGTCGGCCGAGATGGACGGCAAGGTCAAGATCGTGAAGGTCAACGTAGACGAAAACCCGAATTCCCCCGCCCAAATGGGCGTGCGCGGGATCCCGGCGCTGTTCATCTTCAAGGACGGTCAGGTTGTGTCCAACATGGCAGGCGCGCGCCCCAAAGCAGCCCTGCAAAGCTGGATCGAAGAGTCGATCTGAGCCCTTCCTTGAATGTCCCGATCAAAGGCGCCGCATCGGGCGCCTTTTTTCATGTCAGCCAACCGAAACGGCGGAACCGAGCGGCGATCCGTTCTTTGGCATCCTCACGGCCCGCGTTGATGCAGTTGAGCTGCCAGAACCAGTGGACATAACCCGCGTAATCAGGGCAATGATCCGCCACTATAGAAAAGCTCTCTGCAAGATCCGTTAAGTCTGCAAGTACGCAGATGTGGTGGAAATCGATCTTTGCGAACAGCAGGCTGGGTTTTTCAAAGAACATGGCATTGAACGCCACAGAGGAATTTTGCGTTACGACGAAATCACATGTCCGCAACGCTTCCTCCATCCCGCCACGCTGGACTGTCAGATGATCGTTTTCCCGCTCCAGCCGTTTGAGCGTGACATTCTCAGAAGGTGAATAGCTTTCCTTGGGATGCAGACCCACGACGATGCGACGCCCGCCCGCGTGTGTCAGACAATGCTCAAGCATGCTGATGGGGCTGCATTGCTGAAAACTGCGATGATCCCTCAAGCGTCCCTGCAACGGGACATAGATAAATCCATCGCGGCTTGTCTTTGTTGGTCCGGTTCCGAACAGATGGGTTTGCCAGCGTTTGAAAAAGCCACCGGCGCCTTCGGCTGCGCCAGGAAAGTCGGCCTGCGCCGTGTCCCAATCCCATCGCTCCGCACTGCGTTCAATCTGCCAGAAGGGGTAATGGTAAACCCTTCGGAAAAGAAGGCCGCCCACGTCTCGGGGCGCCTTCATATGGCTGAGCGTCGCGCCGCGCGGCTCGGCACCAAAGACGTCAAAGCCGACGACGATCCCCGCATTGTTTAAAACCTCCGCGACCTTGGCGATGAAATTATGGCGGCCCTCAATCGCACTGTTGCGCAGGGACGGCTCCATCAAAAAGGTAACATAATTTGGGGGGTTCATACACATACGCTATCCTGTGCGCGGAAGCACAACAAGGGCTACCCTTGTCCCTCTCGTACCCGGAGGCCATATAGGGCGCAGCACCGCAAGGAGAGCGCAGATGGCAAAGAACGAATTTCCCGGATGGCACGGCACCACGATAATCGGGGTGCGCAAGGGTGATGAGGTTGTCGTGGCCGGCGACGGCCAGGTCAGCCTTGGCCAGACGGTGATCAAAGGCACAGCGCGCAAGGTGCGCCGACTGTCGCCCGGTGGCTACGATGTTGTCGCGGGCTTTGCCGGATCGACCGCCGATGCCTTCACCCTGTTGGAGCGGCTGGAGGCGAAGCTTGAAGCGACGCCCGGACAGCTGGCCCGCGCGAGCGTAGATCTGGCAAAGGACTGGCGCACGGACAAATACCTGCAAAAGCTTGAAGCGATGCTGATCGTGACAGATGGCACGGATCTGTTTGTGATCACCGGCGCGGGTGACGTGCTGGAGCCGGAGCATGACATCGCCGCCATCGGATCGGGCGGGAATTTTGCGCTCGCCGCCGCACGCGGCCTGATCGAGAGCGACCGCGATGCCGAAACGGTAGCGCGCGATGCGATGGCGATCGCCGCTGATATCTGTGTCTACACCAACGGAAACCTGACCGTGGAGAAGATTTCCAAATGACCGACCTCACACCCCGCGAAATCGTTTCCGAGCTTGATCGCTATATCATCGGGCAGAACGACGCCAAACGCGCCGTCGCCGTCGCACTGCGCAATCGTTGGCGCCGCAAGCAGCTGGGCGATGATCTGCGCGACGAGGTCTATCCCAAGAATATCCTGATGATCGGGCCCACCGGCGTCGGTAAGACCGAAATCAGCCGCCGGCTTGCGAAGCTTGCGCGCGCGCCGTTCCTGAAGGTCGAGGCGACAAAGTTCACCGAAGTCGGCTATGTCGGGCGGGATGTGGAGCAGATCATCCGCGATCTGGTGGATGCCGCCATTGCCATGACGCGCGATCACATGCGCGAGGACGTCAAGGCAAACGCGCAGGCCGCCGCCGAAAACCGCGTGATCGATGCGATTGCCGGGCCGGATGCGCGCGAAGGCACGCGTGAGATGTTTCGCAAGAAACTGAAAGACGGGCAGCTCGACGATACCGAGATCGAGCTGGAGGTCGCGGACACCTCCAATCCCTTCTCCGCAATGGAAATCCCCGGCCAGCAAGGCGGCATGGGGATGATGAATCTTGGCGATCTGTTTGGCAAAGCCATGGGCGGGCGCACCACCAAGAAACGGATGAAAGTTTCTGCGAGTTATGACGTTTTGATCGGAGAAGAAGCAGACAAGCTGCTGGATGATGAAACCGTTACCCGCGCCGCGATCGAGGCGGTGGAGCAGAACGGGATCGTATTCCTCGACGAGATCGACAAGGTCTGCGCGCGCAGCGACGCGCGGGGTGGAGATGTCAGCCGCGAAGGTGTGCAGCGCGATCTGCTGCCACTGATCGAAGGCACAACCGTTTCCACCAAACACGGGCCCGTAAAAACCGACCACGTGCTGTTTATCGCGTCGGGTGCGTTTCATATCGCAAAGCCGTCTGATCTGCTGCCAGAACTCCAGGGCCGTCTGCCGATCCGGGTCGAGCTGCGCCCGCTGACCGAAGAGGATTTCGTGCGCATCCTGACGGAGACCGATAACGCGCTGACACTGCAATACACCGCGCTGATGGGCACCGAAGATGTCACAGTCACGTTCGAACCCGATGGGATCAAGGCGCTCGCGCATATCGCGGCAGAGGTGAACCAATCCATCGAAAACATCGGTGCCCGCAGGCTCTATACGGTGATGGAACGGGTGTTTGAGGAGCTATCGTTTACGGCACCGGACCGCGCGGGCGATACAGTGGTAGTGGATGCCGCTTTTGTCGACACACACCTGGGCGAGCTGACAAAATCCACAGATCTCAGCCGATACGTCCTGTAACGGCTTTTCAATTCTGCCCGTGCCTGCAACAGATCGGGCATGGGCTATATCCGATTTCTCATCGACAACCGGTTGTTCCTGCTGGCCGGATTTCTGCTGACCTTTACGTCGTCCTTCGGGCAGACCTATTTCATCTCGCTGTTCGCGGGTGAGATCAAGGGCAGCTTTGGCTTGACCGACGGCAGCTGGGGGCTGGTCTATACGATCGCCACGACCGCCTCGGCGCTTACGATGATCTGGGCCGGTGCGTTCACGGATCGGTTTCGGGTGCGGCAATTGTCGTTTTGGGTGATGATCCTGCTGGCGCTGGCCTGTGTGGCGATGTCTGTGGTGCCCACGGCGCTATTGCTGATCGGGGTGATCTACATGCTGCGGCTGATGGGGCAGGGGATGCTGTCGCAACTGGGTGCAGTGGCGATGTCGCGCTGGTTCATCGCGACGCGGGGCCGTGCGCTTTCGCTGGCCTCGATGGGGTTTGCAGTGGGACAAGCGGCGCTGCCCGTGGTGTTTGTCGCGCTGTTGGTAAGCCTTGACTGGCGACTGCTTTGGCTGATTGCCGCGGTTTGCATCGTGGCCGTGATCCCGGTGATGCAGCTGCTGCTGAAACAGGAACGCACCCCGCAGTCCATGGCGCAAAGCGACGAAAGCCTCGGGATGCAGGGCCGTCATTGGACCCGTGCAGAGATGCTCCGCCACCCGCTGTTCTACACGCTGATCTTGCTGGTGCTTGGTCCGTCGGCCTGGGGAACGGCGCTGTTTTTTCAGCAGGTGCATCTCACAGAGGTCAAGGGCTGGAGCCTTGGCGCCTATGTCGCGCTGATGCCGATCTATACGGCAGCGTCGATTGTGTTCACCTTCGCAACCGGTTGGGCGATTGATCGGTTCGGCGTGAAATGGATCGTGCCGTTTCAAATGGTGCCCTTCGGGGTCTCCTTTCTGGTGTTGGCCTACGCCGATACGATTGCGATGGCCGGAGTTGGTCTGGTCATTTTCGGAATAGGGCAAGGAATGCAGGGGACGGCGACCGCCGCTTTCTGGGCCGTTTTCTACGGCACGCGGCATCTGGGCGCGATCAAGGCGGCAGCGACGGCATTGATGGTCTTTGGCTCTGCCATCGGGCCGGGAATTACCGGGGCCGTGATCGACTACGGCATTGATTTTCCCGGGCAAATGATCCCGATTGCAGGGTTCTACTTTGTCGGGGCCCTGATTGCCGGGGCGGGCGTACTGCGCTACCAGCGGGATCTGCCCACTACCGTTGTCGCCTGAGATAGACGTAGTAGGCACCGCCGCCACCGTGGCTGATATGCGCGGGTGTCACCTGCAACACAACTGATTTCAACGGCGGTGTCTGGAGCCATTGCGGCACCTGATGGCGCAGCACGCCAAGCCGTACGGGGATCGGGCCACCGTCGTCGCGATGCTTCCCCTTTCCCGTTACAACAAGCACAAGACGTTTGCCTTGCGCATGTGCCTTCATAACAAATCCTGTCAGCATGGGATGTGCACGATCCAGCGTCATTCCGTGCAGATCGAGCTTCCCCTCGGGGCGTAACTTGCCACGCTTAAGCTTGCCGTAGGCCTTGGCATCCATCTGCACCGGGGCGCGGCGCAGCTGATCGGAAACGGATGGTGCCAGATTGTGTCCGGGGGCCGCTTGGCGCCCTTCGGGTTTCCCCAGCAGTGCGGCCTTTGATCGCTTGAGTGTCTTGGCGTCAGGGCGCGACACTGGTGTCGGCATGCCAACATCGGGATCAAATCGCGCGGCCTCCAGATCTGATTTCCGCATTCGTTCGGTTCGCGCGGTCACACGCTCCCACAACTCCTGGTCCTCGGCGCTGAGTCGACGGCGTTTCATATCGCGCTTTCCGGCAGCAGTGCATAGGCGCGCTGAATTGGCATGAGGACAAGCAGCCTGCCCGGATCGCGTAGCTGGCCCGCTGCACGCCCCGCGCCATCCCCGGTGCCAAAAAAGACATCCGCCCGTTGTGCCCCCTTGATCGCCGATCCGGTATCCTGCGCAATCATCAAACGCCGCAACGGTTGCTTTCCGTCCTTTTCGATCCAAACGGGCGCGCCCAACGGGATGAAGGCGGGATCAACCGCGACGCTGCGCATCGTCGTGATTGAACGGTTCATCGCGCCCAAGGGACCGCGATCCGCTGGCACTTTGCTTACCTCGCGAAAAAACACGTAGGACGGATTGTGATAGAGAAGCTCCTGCCCCTCGACCGGGTTGCGGCGTACCCAATTCTTGATCACCGTTGCGCTGACCTGGTGGGGCTCATAAACGCCACGGCGCACCAGTTCTTGCCCGATTGAACGGTAGTCGTGTCCATTCGATCCACGATACCCGACGCGGATGGCGGTCCCGTTCGGAAGGCGGATCCGGCCTGATCCCTGAATCTGGAGAAAGAACAATTCGACCGGATCATCGACATAGGCAATGGCAAGGCCACGCCCCTGCATCACGCCGCTCTCAAGGATATCGCGACGGGTCAGCCACGGACGGTTCTGGCGTGCCTCAAGGGGCATTTTGTAGACAGGATAGCGATAGCGCGCGGTTTGAGAGAGAGAGCCGTCAAGCTCAGGCTCAAAATATCCGGTAAAGAGGGCAGGCTTGCGATCATCAATCAAGACGGGGCGGAACAGCAACTCGAAAAACGCGCGCGGTTCGGGCTCCGTGCGCGCGTAACGGCAGATCGCCTGCCAATCGGGATCCTTCATATCGCCGCAGGTGTTCAGGAAGGTTGAAAACGCGGCTGCGTGATCGTCCTCGGCCCAACCATCAAGCTGATCGAAAGACAGAATATCGTATGAAACCTCAGACGCCAAAGGCCCCGCCATCAGCGAGGCCAGTGTTGCAAGGACCACAAACCATGCCGTCCTTAGCCGTCTGTGGAAACCAATGACCAATTCGGATCGTCCGAGCCCATGATACGCGCGAAAACCCACGTATCCTTTTGCTTTTTCACGTCGGTAAGACTGCCTTCGACAACTTCTCCCGCACGGTCGCGCACGGCAGAGGTCAGCTCTGCCACATAGCGGATCGTCATCTCGGCCTCGTTCGTTTCGGGATCAATTGTCACATTTTCCAGCTGCATCTCACGCACGCCGTAGAATTCCGCTTCGATTGTGAGGCCCTGATCCTCGCGGGCCGCGACACCGTCGACAAAGCTTTCATAAATGTCTTCCGACAGGAATGGCTTGATCTGATCCAGCTCGCCCCGTTCAAAACCCATCACGATCATCTCATAGGCCCCCTTGGCACCGCCAAGGAAGTCGGTGACGTTGAACGACGGCTCCAGCCGCTTCATCTCCGCCAATGCGCGCGCCTGTGCGGTGCCCTCGTCGAAATGATCGGTGATGTCGAGGTCAGGACCGCCCTCGATCACTTCAAAGGCGGGACCCTTGCGTTCGGCAGGCTGCTGCGGCAACGGCGGTTTTTCAAACCCCTCCCGCGTCCCCAAAACGTTTTTCAGCCGCAGGATCAGGAAAACCGCAATGGCGGCAAGCACCAAAAGCTGGATAAGCGGCGAATTCATAGGCACCTCATAGGGGCTGGGCGTGGAAACAATGTATCGAGGACCTTATGTAGGGTGTGCAGGGGGCCAAGTCCACCATACGCCCCCATGAAAGGAGCCCTAGCTATGTGGCTATTAATCGCATTCATCGCCGTACCGCTGATCGAGATCGCGCTGTTCATTCAGGTTGGCGGGTTCATCGGGCTCTGGCCGACGCTGCTGATTGTCCTTCTTACCGCCGTTGCCGGCACGTATCTTGTCAAATCACAGGGACGGCTTGCGCTGAGCCAGGTGCAGGACTCGTTCTCAAAGGTGAGCGACCCGACCGAACCTTTGGTGCACGGGGCGATGATCCTGTTCTCGGGGGCGCTGCTGTTGACGCCGGGATTCTTTACCGATGCCGTCGGCTTTTCGTTGCTTGTACCTGGCGTAAGGTCGGCCGCTTACCGTGCAATCCGGGCGCGCGTGAAGGTGAATAGCTTTGCAGCGGGTCAAACCGGGCCTCGGCCGCATCCACACCACGGCGGCACTCAGGGGGATGTTATTGACGGCGAATTTACCGAACTCCCCGATGATGATGAACCACGCGGTGGTTCAGGTTGGACGAAACACTAATCCGTTGAGGGGGTCCAAAACGTCTGCTAAGCCTGCGTGATTGATATTCACCTCCCAAACAGGAGCGACATTATGGCCGAGGCCGACGCAGCACCCCAGCAATCCAAACCACCGCAAATGCGGGTCATGGGGCAATTTGTCCGTGACATGTCCTTTGAAAACATCATGGCGCAAAAGGGTGCGCCATCCGATGTGCAGCCCGATGTGCAGGTTCAGGTGAACCTCGACGCCAAAAAGCGCCAGACAGAGAACCAGTTTGAATCCGCGATCAAGCTGACAGTGACCTCAAAGGCGAAAGACGGTGATGCAACACTTTTCGTGCTTGAGATCGACTATGTCGGTATTTTCCACATCGAGGATGTGCCAGAGGATCAGCTACACCCGTTCCTGTTGATCGAATGTCCGCGCATGATCTTCCCGTTCTTGCGCCGCATCGTCAGCGATATCACCCGCGATGGTGGTTTCCCGCCGCTGAATCTGGAAAACATCGACTTCATCCAGCTTTACCGCAACGAAATCGCCCGTCGGCAGGCCGAAAACACCCCGCCACCTGCGGACGCGTGATCTAGACCTTCGACCACAAGGCATCGCCGCCCAGCTTGCTGACAAACTCAGCGTGGGCGGCTTTTTCTTGCGGTGTGATCCTCGGAGGAAGTGGCGTTGGACGGGGTCTGGCCGTCCAATCGGCTGGGGCCTCGCCGGGTTTCTGTGTTGGCTGATGGGACAGGCCGAAATCAGGCTGTTTGCCACCAATCAGCTCCAGATAGACTTCGGCCAGTATCTCACTGTCCAAAAGCGCGCCGTGTAGCGTACGCGAAGAGTTGTCGATCCCGAACCGACGGCACAGCGCGTCGAGTGACGAAGGTGATCCGGGAAATTTTTTCCGCGCGATGGCAAGCGTATCGATAGCCTGTTCCCACGGAATTTGCCGTAGACCCATCCATTTCAGCTCGGCATTCAGAAACTTGATGTCAAAGGCTGCATTGTGGATGACCAGTTTGGCGTCCCCGATGAAATCGAGAAAGGAACGACCGACAGCCGCGAACTTCGGCTTGTCGCGCAAGAACTCGTCGCCCAGACCGTGGACCTCAAACGCTTCTTGCGGCATTTCACGCTCTGGGTTGATGTATTCATGAAAGGTGCGGCCCGTCGGAACGTGCCCCATCAGCTCAACCGCGCCGATCTCAACGATCCTATCACCCGTGTTAGGGTCAAAACCGGTGGTTTCTGTGTCGAGAACGATCTCACGCATCTGTCAACTGGCTCCTGATCTGCTGCACGATCTCTCGCACACGGGCGCGAGCCCCTTCAAGGGTATCTGTCCGGATCACATAATCCGCCCGCATGGCCTTTTCGCTGGCGGGCATCTGCTTGGCCCGGATGGCCGTAAATTGCGGACCCGTCATCGTACCGCGGGCCATGACGCGTTCCTGTTGGGTCTCGTCATCGACAAGGACACAGGCAGTCGCGTTCACATGCTGGTCTCCACCGGTTTCAAAGAGAAGGGGAATATCCATCACGAGGATATCATTGTCTATCCGGGCCATGTAGGCACCGCGATCTTCGGTGACCAGCGGATGCACGATCTCCTCAATCCGGCGCAGCGCTTCGGGGTTTTGGGCAATGATCCGTTTGAGTTCGTCGCGCGAAACGGCCTCGTCGACAATCGCATCGGGAAAAGCGCGGGCGATATCCGCAACCGCGCGCCCACCCTTTGCGTAAAGCCTGTGCACGGCGGCGTCGGCATCCCAAACCGCACACCCCTCATCCGCAAACATCTTCGCAGTTGTGGATTTGCCCATCCCGATGGAGCCTGTCAGACCAAGGATAAACATCAGCGCAGCGCCGCCGCGCGGGTTGCGCGATCCACCTCGGGACGCGTGCCAAACCAACGCTCGAACGCTGGCACTGCCTGATGCAAAAGCATGCCTAACCCGTCCACAGTCACACATCCGGCGGCATCGGCCTCGGACAGCAATCGTGTCTTGAGCGGCGTATAGACAAGATCCGTGACCACCGTACCGGGGCGCAATCCATCGAGCGGGACCCGCAATTCGGGTTTGCCAATCATGCCCAGCGAGGTGGTGTTCACCAGCAGGGAGGCGTCATCGATCATATTGCCCGCCTGCACCCAATCGTAGACCTGTACACGGCTGCCGAATTCCTGCTGCAAGACCTCAGCGCGCACTCTGGTCCGGTTTGAGAGCATGATTTCGGGCACTCCGGCATCGAGTAGCGAGGCAATCACCGCCCGTGCGGCGCCACCCGCTCCCAACAGCGCCGCGGGGCCGGAACGCGGATTCCAGCCGGGTGCGCCCGCGCGCAGGTTTTCAAGGAAGCCGTATCCGTCTGTATTGTCCGCGTGAATTTTCCCATCTTTACGGAAGATAAGGGTATTGGCCGCACCAATGAGGATTGCCCGATCCGTTATCAGATCGGCGATCTGCATCACGGCTTCCTTGTGGGGGATGGTGACATTAACCCCGACAAACCCGGCCTTTGGCAAAGTACGCAAAACGGACTCAAGATCCTCCGCCGCCACGTCCATGGGCACATAATGCCCAGCAATCCCGTAAGTCTTGAGCCAGTGGCGGTGCAATTGCGGCGATTTGGAATGGGCGATCGGCGATCCGATCACACCGGCGAGGGGGATCCGGGGCAGGGGGCTCATGTCGGCAAATCTCCACGCAACGTCAGGTAGTTCAACAGCTCCAGCAGAGGCATACCCAAAACGTTAAAATAGTCGCCGTCAATGCGCGAAAACAGCCGGACACCCTCTTCCTCTAACTTGTAAGCACCTACGGCGTGACGGATGCTGTCCCAATTGCGGTCGACATAATCGGTGATAAAGGCATCACTTGCCTCGCGCATCCGCAGCCGCACAGTGCCGACATGGCGCCACACTGGCTTGCCGTTTTCATAGATCACCGCAGCCGACATCAGGGTATGGCGGTCACCCCGCAGGTCGGTCAGTTGCCGGATTGCTTCATCAGGGGACGTTGGCTTGCTCAGCATTTTCCCCCGATGATCGAGCACTTGATCGCAACCGATCACCAATGCGGCAGGATGGCGTTCACTCACCTTACGGGCTTTCATCTCGGCCAGAGTGTCGGCAACGTCGCGTGGCGAAGCGCCCTCGGTGATGAGGGACAGGGTAATCATCTCCTCGTCGATCCGGGCGACCTCAACCTCGAAAGCTACCCCGGCCTGACGCAACATCTGCGCCCGGATTTCAGAGCCCGAAGCGAGCAGAATCTGTATAGCCATGTGGATAAACCCTAAATGTTCTTAGGGATTTGTTAATGAGTTCTCAGCCAAACTTGCGGTCTGGCGAGAAACATCCTGCCTTGACAGAAACCCCCACCCACTGGTTAGCGGATTCCCCCACGGGGGAAAAGAATAACTGCGCCTGTGGATGATCCGAGACCTGGTCGATCAACGCACAGGGTTTTCCACAGATCATCGAAGATCAATAACTCTATATCTAATTGATATTAATAACTTAATTTTGTATGTTACGGATCTGTTACACAGATTATACCGTGTCATCCCAAAGACCTCGATGGTATGAGGATAAACCCTTAATCCACAGTTTTTTAGGCCCCTACTTACATCAACAATCTATCTTTCTTTCTTTATTATTATAAAGAGGGCGAGAACGGGGAGCGGAGCCAATGAGTGACATTCTGAGTCTGGCCTACCCTTGGGTGAAGGGATTTCACATCATCTCGGTTATATCCTGGATGGCAGCGTTGTTCTATCTCCCGAGGTTGATGGTGCACCATACCGAACGTGTCGGGCTCAGCGGTGAGACGCATGAGCTTTTTGCCATGATGGAATACAAGCTCGCCAAAGTGATCATGTCGCCTGCGATGATGGCGACGTGGATCTTTGGTCTGTTGCTGGTGATGACACCGGGGATCGTGGTCTGGTCGGATGTGTGGCCCTGGCTTAAGGCCGCAGGCGTGATCGCAATGACGGTGTTTCACGTCTGGCTCATGCGGCGAATGCGGGGGTTTCAGGTTGGTGAAAATTCACTCACGGGCAAGCAATACCGGATGATGAACGAGGTCCCGACGCTGCTGATGTTGTTGATTGTCTTCTCCGTTACGGTGAAGTTCTGACGCTTCCGATTGACTCCGCTGGGTTGAGCGCTTAACCCGGTTTTGCACCCCGTCCGGGGTGGCATCATTCGTATTTCATTTCAGACGAACGACCGCGTGGCGCAGGTGTGCCCGGTCCAAGGATCTTACATGACAGTTGAAACGCTGAACCTCGCCGATCTCAAGGCGCAATCTCCCAAGAACCTGCTGGCAATGGCCGAAGAGCTGGAGATTGAAAACGCTTCCACCATGCGCAAGGGTGAGATGATGTTCCAGATCCTCCGTGAACGCGCGGATGAGGGTTGGGAGATTTCGGGCGACGGTGTTCTTGAAGTTCTGCAAGATGGCTTTGGTTTTTTGCGCTCACCCGAGGCGAACTATCTGCCGGGTCCGGATGATATTTACGTCTCGCCTGACATGATCCGACTGTGGTCACTGCGCACCGGCGATACGATCGAGGGGCATATCAAGGCACCTGACGACAACGAGCGTTACTTTGCGATGACCGAAGTGACCCGCATCAATTTCGAGGAGCCAGAGCAGGCACGCCACAAGGTGGCATTTGAAAATCTCACACCGCTCTATCCCGATCAGCGCTTGCAGATGGAAGTCGATGATCCGACGGTAAAGGACCGCTCGGCCCGCATCATCGACATTGTCTCGCCCATTGGGAAAGGGCAGCGGGCGTTGATTACCGCGCCACCTCGGACCGGCAAGACGGTCCTGTTGCAGAACATCGCCAATTCAATCGAGAAGAACCACCCGGAGTGCTATCTGATTGTTCTGTTGATCGATGAGCGCCCCGAAGAAGTCACCGACATGCAGCGTTCGGTCAAGGGAGAGGTCGTCTCCTCAACCTTTGATGAACCGGCGACGCGCCACGTTGCCGTTTCGGAAATGGTCATCGAAAAGGCGAAACGGCTGGTCGAGCATAAGCGCGACGTTGTGATCCTTCTTGATTCCGTGACCCGCCTGGGCCGTGCATTCAACACCGTGGTGCCCTCGTCCGGTAAGGTTCTCACGGGTGGCGTCGATGCCAATGCACTGCAACGCCCCAAGCGTTTCTTTGGTGCTGCACGGAACATCGAGGAGGGCGGATCGCTTACCATCATCGCAACCGCGTTGATTGATACTGGCAGCCGGATGGACGAAGTGATCTTTGAAGAGTTCAAAGGCACCGGTAACTCGGAAATCATTCTGGATCGTAAGATCGCGGATAAGCGTGTGTTCCCGGCGATCGACATTCTGAAATCCGGCACCCGAAAGGAAGATCTGTTGATCGACAAGGCGGACATGCAGAAGACCTTCGTGCTGCGCCGAATTCTCAATCCGATGGGGACAACCGACGCGATCGAGTTCCTCATCAGTAAGTTGAAGCAGACCAAGACAAACTCTGACTTCTTCGACTCAATGAATACCTGATATCCTTCAAAATCAAAGAGTTAACGAATGGATACGATTTTCGCCGAGGCAACCGCCCCGGGCAGGGCAGGTGTATCCGTCATCCGGATTTCCGGACCTCGCGCGCATGAGGTTGCGGAAGGTCTGATGTCATCGCTGCCAAAGGTGCGTCAATCCGCCGTGCGTATGATTTGCGACACGGACGGAGATTTCATAGATCAGGCTTTGGTGTTGCGGTTTGATGGCCCCGAGAGCTTTACCGGTGAGGACGTGGTCGAATTTCACTTGCACGGTAGTATTGCGATTATGCGACGGGTGGTGGCCGTTCTTTCGGGATTCGCAGATTTACGACTCGCAGATCCGGGAGAATTCACCCGCAGGGCGCTTGAAAACGGACGGCTCGATCTAGTCCAAGTCGAAGGATTGGGAGATTTGATCGAGGCCGAGACGGAGATGCAGCGTCGTCAGGCACTGCGTGTTCTATCGGGCGATCTGGGAAACCGTGTTGAGGATTGGCGCCGTGATCTCATCCGTGCGGCGGCGCTGTTGGAAGCTACCATTGATTTCGCGGATGAAGATGTGCCCTTCGACGTGAGCGGGGAGGTACGTGAGCTTCTGGCCCGCGTAAACAACGATTTGAGTATCGAGATTGCCGGTACGAAAGTTGCCGAACGTATCCGTGCGGGTTTTGAGGTGGCGATTATCGGTGCGCCGAATGTTGGTAAGTCGACGTTGCTGAATCGCCTGGCAGGCCGCGACGCCGCGCTCACTTCAAACATCGCCGGGACGACCCGCGATGTCATAGAAGTCCGGATGGATTTGGCCGGCGTTCCCGTGACGTTATTGGATACGGCTGGTATTCGTGAAGGGCAGGACGAAATCGAAATCCTTGGGATCGATCTCGCGCGGCGCCGGGCTGAATCTGCAGATCTGAGGATCTTCCTTCTGAACCAAGGGGATGAGCCGCCTTTGCCCGTTCAAATGGACGATGTCATATTGAGCGCAAAGGGGGATCTGATGGATCTTCCGTTTCCAGCAATTTCTGGCCATACGGGCGCAGGCATTTCAGAGCTTTTGGGTGTCCTGCAAGAGATTTTTCTGAAACGGGTTGGCGGCGCTGGCCTTGCGACACATGCACGACACGCGGAGGCGATGCGCAAGTCTTCGGCGGGTATAGCTACATCAATAGGTCTGCTTGAACAGGGCCCGGACGGCTATGACCTGGTCGCTGCAGAACTGCGATTGGCAGTAAACGCTCTCGAGGTGTTGCTTGGTCGCATTGACGCGGAGAATATGCTAGACGAGATCTTCGCAAGTTTTTGCCTTGGAAAATGAGGGTTGTTTCACGTGAAACATTTTGACGTAGTAGTCATCGGTGGTGGACACGCTGGCGCGGACGCGGCGCATGCCGCTGCGCGTTGTGGCGCACGCACAGCCTTGGTCACGATGTCCGAAGAAACAATCGGGGTCATGTCCTGCAATCCTGCGATTGGTGGCCTTGGGAAAGGGCACTTGGTTCGGGAGATAGATGCTCTTGACGGCATTATGGGGCGTGCCGCAGATACGTCCGGTATACAGTTCCGGCTGCTAAACCGCCGCAAAGGCCCAGCCGTCCAGGGGCCAAGAACACAAGCCGATCGTGCGCTTTACCGCCAAAGTGTTCTGGCGCAACTCAAGCAGAACCCTAACCTTACCATCCTGTCCGGTGAGGTGGTTGATTTTCTTCTCGAGAAGGATGTCGTTTCCGGGGTGGTGCTTGCGGATGGAAGTCAATTGCGCGCCCCTTCAGTCGTTCTGACCACAGGCACGTTTCTGCGCGGCATTATCCATATCGGAGATAAGCAGACCTCCGGCGGGCGCATGGGTGACCGCGCATCGACCAAGCTGGCGGAGCGTATTGACGATTTTGGCCTACCCCTTGGACGGCTAAAGACCGGCACACCCCCGCGTCTGGATAGCCGAACGATCAACTGGGAAGGATTAGAAAGCCAAGCTGCCGACAGTGATCCTACGTTATTTTCGTTCATGTCCAAGGAGATCGCGTGCCGCCAGATTTCCTGTGGTATTACGCATACAAATGAACGAACACATGACATCATTCGTAAGAATCTGGATAGATCAGCGATGTATGGCGGCCATATTGACGGGGTAGGTCCCCGCTATTGCCCGTCAATAGAGGATAAGGTGGTACGGTTCTCCGACAAGAATGCCCATCAGATTTTCCTTGAACCCGAAGGTTTGGACGATCCGACAATCTATCCAAACGGCATTTCGACTTCGCTTCCCGCTGATGTGCAAGAGGCGTATGTGTGTTCTATCGTCGGATTGGAGAATGTGAAAATTCTGCAGTTGGGCTATGCAATCGAATACGATTACGTTGATCCGCGCAGCCTTGATCCAACTCTGGCGCTCAAGGGGGTCGATGGATTGTTCCTTGCGGGGCAGATTAACGGGACGACCGGCTACGAAGAAGCAGCAGCTCAGGGATTGGTTGCGGGGCTCAACGCGGCTGCGCGGGCCCTCGGCCGTGATCGTGTAAGTTTCAGCCGCACGGACAGCTACATCGGGGTCATGATAGATGATCTTACAACGCGTGGTGTGACCGAGCCCTACCGGATGTTTACATCAAGGGCTGAATTCAGATTATCACTACGGGCCGATAACGCCGACCAGCGATTGACGCCAAAAGGTATCGACATCGGCTGTGTCTCGGACGACCGTCGCAAGGCCTTTGACCGGAAAATGGAAAAGCTGACGAGCTACCGGTCTCATCTTGAGGCTATTTCATTTACACCCAAAGAAGTCGCGGCAACGGGGATCAAGGTCAATCAGGACGGTCAACGGCGCAACGGGTTTCAGCTATTGGCTTTCCCGGATGTGACGCCGCATCATCTCGTCCAACTTGCACCCGAATTGGCCGCTACGGAACCTGAGATCGCAACTCAGATTGCCAGGGATGCGCTCTATGCGAACTATATCGGCCGTCAGGCGGGTGATGTTGAAAAATTACGCAAGGATGAGGCGCAGAAATTTCCGGCTGAGTTTAACTTTGACAGCATAGAGGGGCTTTCAAATGAGCTGAAGGCGAAACTGAAGGTTGCCCGCCCAGCCTCGATTGCCCAAGCTTCGCGGATTGACGGTATGACGCCGGCTGCTTTGACGTTGCTTTTGGCTGTGATCCAGAAGAGCAAACGGGCGCGGTCTGCATGAACGAGGATATCTGTCTATCCAATGTTTCACGTGAAACATTCGCCCGCTTGAAAACGTTTGAAGGCCTGGTGGCGAAATGGACAAAGCGCATCAATTTAGTCTCCAAGTCCGACTCAGCCGAAATTTGGCAGCGTCATATTCTGGATTCAGCCCAAATTTTTGATCTCGCGCCGCGCGAGGGGCTGTGGTTGGATATTGGAAGTGGAGGTGGTTTTCCCGGACTTGTATGCGCAATCCTTGACGCGGACGGTGGTCGTCGGGAATTTGCATTGGTCGACAGTGATCAGCGTAAATGTGCTTTTCTCCGGTCCGCTGCGCGAGAGCTTGATCTGAATGTGAAGGTTTATGCTGAGCGCATAGAAGAATTGCCGGCGCAGGGGGCGGCGGTCCTGTCGGCGCGGGCTTTAGGTCCCCTCGATACGCTCCTTGGTTTCGCCGAGCGTCACCTGGATCCTGGCGGAGTAGCGTTGTTTCCAAAAGGCGCGCGATGGGAAAAAGAGGTCGATGAAGCCCGCAACCAATGGTCATACGACCTCAAAACAACTACAAGTTTGACCAATCCCGATGCAACAATCCTGCGGATAACGGAGCTGACGCGTGCCTGATTTTTCCCGGCCAGAAGGCCCTAAGATCGTATCCATCGCAAACCAGAAAGGCGGCGTGGGAAAAACGACGACGGCGATCAATCTTGCTGCAGCGCTCGTTGAAGAGGGGATGCGCGTCCTTGTCGTAGACCTTGATCCACAAGGGAATGCTTCGACTGGTTTGGGGATCGCCTTGGATGATCGTGAATTTACGACGTATGAGTTGCTGCTCGAAGATATTGACCTTCATGACGTGATTTTGAAAACACAGACCGACGGTTTGATGATTGTCCCCGCGACAGTCGATCTCAGCTCCGCCGACCTGGAGTTGCTAACGAACGAAAAGCGGAGCTTTTTGCTGCATGATGCGCTGCGCCAGACGCAGATGGATGAGTTTGACCTTGATTTCATCCTCATTGATTGTCCGCCATCGCTGAACTTGCTGACTGTTAACGCAATGATCGCGTCGCACTCCGTATTGATCCCGCTTCAGAGCGAATTTTTTGCTCTCGAAGGTTTGTCCCAGTTGATGCTTACAATCCGGGAAGTTCGCCAATCCGGGAACAAGGATTTGCGGATCGAAGGGGTCGTGCTGACAATGTATGACCGCCGGAATAATCTGTCTCAGCAGGTGGAGCAGGATGCCCGTGATAACCTCGGTGATCTGGTTTTCAAAACCATGATCCCGCGAAATGTTCGGGTGAGCGAAGCGCCCAGTTTTGCCATACCCGTGCTCAGTTACGATTCGGCGTCGAAGGGGGCGGTCGCCTATCGAGCGCTGGCCCGTGAAGTCATCCAGAACAACAATATTCGCGAACCGGAGGTTGCAGATGTCGGATAAGCAGGAACGCAAGCGGGGTCTGGGGCGTGGGTTATCTGCCCTCATGGCCGACGTGAATGAGACAGAGACGGCGGCCGCGCGTGGTCCGGTAGCCGCGGATCAGACCGTTCCGATTGAACAGATCTCTCCCAATCCAGAGCAGCCGCGAAAGCAGTTCAGCCAATCCGATCTGGATGATCTTGCAAATTCGATCCGTGAAAAAGGGGTTCTGCAGCCGCTGATTGTGCGGCAGACGGGTCCGCAAAGTTATGAGATCGTGGCGGGTGAGCGGCGCTGGCGCGCGGCACAAATGGCGCAGCAACATCGGCTGCCGGTGATTGTGCGCAGCTATTCTGATACCGAAGTTCTGGAAGTCGCGATCATAGAGAATATCCAGCGGGCTGATTTGAACGCTGCGGAAGAAGCCGCTGGATACAAGCAGCTGATGGATCGTTTCGGGCATACACAGGAGAAACTGGCAGAGGCATTGGGCAAAAGCCGCAGCCATATCGCAAATCTCTTGCGTTTGCTTAATCTGCCTGAGGGGGTGCTGGATCTTCTGCGCAAAGGAGAGCTGAGTGCTGGCCACGCACGGGCATTGATCCCCGCGCGGGATCCGATGAAACTGGCGCAGCAAATCTTAAAGGGCGGTCTTTCCGTTCGCGCCACCGAAGCACTTGTGAAACAGGAACAGGCGGGCGATCGTCCCGACACGTCAAAATCGGCAAGTGCTCCGCAACCTGAAAAGGATGCCGATACTGTTGCGCTGGAGAATGATCTGTCTGCCAATCTTGGAATGAGGGTTACGTTGACGCACAAACCAGGGCAGGAAGCGGGCCAGTTGACACTAAGCTACAAATCGCTGGATCAACTGGATGAACTTTGCCGTCTCTTGAGTGGAAGCTAGTCCCTCAACAGCGCTTCGATAACCGAATTCAATATGCTAAACCCCTGATCTGTAACGATTAAACGATCATCTTGAAGGGAAATCATCCCGATTTCCGCTAGATGTTCGATAGCTTCTGGAGCAAGGGGGGATCCGGCAAGCGCCGCGTAGCGGGAAAGGCTGATGCCCTCCCGCAGACGCAATCCCATCAGGAGGAATTCTGTCCGCGCATCCTCTCGGCTGAGCGCTTCAAGGGATTGTTCGGACGCGCCACTTTCCACTGCGTCGAGCCAGCGTTTGGGATTGCTGTAACAAAAGGTCGCGTGGCGCGTACCATCAAGTGTGACCCGTCCGTGCGCCCCCGGCCCGATCCCCAGATAATCGCCGTAACGCCAGTAGATCAGATTGTGCCGCGATTGCGCCCCGTCCCGCGCGTGATTGGAAACCTCGTAGGCGGGCATCCCGGCGGCGGCGCAGATCTCTTGCGTGGCGTCGAACATGTCAGCGCCAAGGTCATCACCGGGCAAACCACGTAATTTTCCTAGCGCATAGCGGTCGCCAAACGCCGTGCCGTCCTCGATCGTCAATTGATAGAGGGAGAGGTGGTCGATCGACATCTCCAACGCCCGGCGCAGTTCCGCCTGCCAATCCGCAAGGGGCTGATCCTGTCGCGCGTAGATCAGATCGAAGCTGACCCGCTCGAATACGCTGCGAGCCGTCTCAAATGCCTGTTGCGCCTCCGCGACAGAGTGTAGACGCCCCAGACGCCGGAGATCAGCATCGTTCAATGCTTGTATGCCCATCGATACGCGGGATACGCCGCCTTCCCGGTAGGCCCGAAACCGACCTGCCTCTACAGAGCTGGGATTGGCCTCCAGTGTGATTTCCAGATCATTTGCCGTTGGCCACAAGCGCCGGATGTCGGCGATGACTTCTGCGGTTGTCTCCGGGTCCATAAGGCTTGGTGTGCCGCCCCCGAAAAAGACGGAATTGACGACGCGCCCTTGTGTCAGCGCAGCATAGCGTTTCAACTCTGCCAGATAGGCAGCCTTCCACGCCGCTTGGTCAATGTGGCGCGCAACGTGGCTGTTGAAATCGCAGTAGGGGCATTTCGCCTCGCAAAACGGCCAGTGGATATAGATCGCAAAGCCGCCTTGCCGCCAGTCATCCGTCAAAGCATTTGGCCATCAGCTTTTTGAACGCATCGGCGCGGTGGCTGATGGCGTTCTTTTCCTCGTGGCTCATCTCGGCAAAGGTGCGTGTCTCGCCCAGCGGCTGAAAGATTGGATCGTAGCCATGGCCGGTTTGCCCGCGCATGGGCCAGACAAAATGCCCATCGACGCGCCCTTCAACAATCTCCTCGTGCCCGTCAGGCCAGGCGAGTACGAGCGTGGCGCAGAACCGGGCAAACCTTGGCTGTGGTGCCTCGGCCTTCTCCAATAGATCATGCGTCTTTTCCATTGCCATTACAAAATCGCGTCCGTTGGGTGTTTCGGCCCAATCGGCGGTATAGACGCCGGGTGCACCGCCCAAGGCTGCCACCTCGATCCCGCTGTCGTCGGCGAGGGCAGGCAGCCCGGTGGCGGCAACGGCGGCGCGCGCCTTGATCCGGGCGTTGCCGATGAAGGCATCCTCTGTCTCTTCCGGCTCAGAGAGGTTCATTTCGGCGGCGCCGACCACGGTGATGCCACGCGGGCCAAACAGCTCGGCCATTTCTTCAAGCTTGCCCGCGTTATGGGTGGCGATCAGCAGGCGGTTGCCGTCGAAACGTCGACTCATTTGGTGACGTCCAGCTGCATCGCAGTCAGCTCAGCCACGCCTTTTTCGGCAAGATCGATCAGCGCGTTCATCTGCTCGCGGGTATAGGTCGCGCCTTCAGCGCTCATCTGGGTTTCGATCATCTGGCCGCTTTGGGTCATGATGAAATTACCGTCCACACCGGCCTCGGAATCCTCGGGGTAGTCGAGGTCAAGCACGGGCTGGCCCGCGTAGATGCCGCAGCTGATCGCGGCAACCGGGTCCGTCATCGGGTCGGATATCACATCGCCTGCCTTCATCAACTTGTTCACCGCCAGCCGTAGCGCAATCCAGCCGCCGGTGATCGACGCGCAGCGTGTCCCGCCGTCGGCCTGCAGCACGTCGCAATCTACGGTGATCTGCCGCTCACCCAAGGCGGAGCGGTCCACACCCGCCCGCAAGCTGCGCCCAATCAGACGCTGAATTTCAACCGTGCGTCCGCCTTGCTTGCCCGATGCCGCCTCGCGGCGCATCCGGGTATTGGTCGCGCGGGGCAACATGCCGTATTCTGCCGTGACCCAGCCCAGCCCTGACCCCTTGATGAACGGGGGCACGCGCGCCTCGATGGAGGCGGTGCACAGCACATGCGTATCGCCCATCTTGATCAGGGCCGATCCTTCGGCGTGTTTGGTAAAACCCACCTCGACCGAGACTTCCCGCATTTCGTCCAATTTCCGACCGGAGGGGCGCATGGTGTTCTTCCTTTTCCAAGTTCGATCACCGGGATACCGCCCGATCCCTTGCGGATGCAACCCCCGCGCCTTTAATGTATGGGTATGAGTGAACAAAGCGGAATTTTGCAGGAGATGAACGACCGCTCGCGCGAGGTCTTTCGCCGCGTGGTCGAAGGGTATCTGGCGAGCGGTGATCCCGTGGGGTCGCGCACGCTGACCCGTGATTTTTCGGAAAAGGTCAGCGCGGCGACCATCCGCAACACCATGCAGGATCTTGAGTACCTCGGTCTGCTCAACAGCCCGCACGCCAGTGCCGGACGTGTGCCGACGCAGATGGGCCTGCGGATGTTTGTCGATGGGTTGCTGGAGGTCGGCGACCTTGATGATCGCGACCGTGCCCAGATGGATGCGACCGCGGCCAGCAATTCCGACGATGTCTCGGGAATTCTGGACCGCGTTGGCTCTGCCCTGTCCGGCGTCACGCAGGGTGCTTCGCTGGTACTTGCGCCAAAACATGAGGCACCGATCAGGCACATCGAATTCGTCTCGCTCGCCCATGATCGGGCTTTGGCCGTACTCGTGTTCTCCGACGGTCACGTAGAAAACCGCCTGTTTCACCCGCCAGCGGGCCAAACCCCGTCGTCCATGCGCGAGGCGGCGAATTTTCTCAATGCGATCATCGAAGGCAAAACGCTGAGCGAGCTGCAATCGACGATCCAACGCGAGATGGCGACGCGACGGCAGGAGATTGATACGCTCGCCGCCGAGTTGGTGGAAAGTGGTACTGTCATCTGGGAGGGTGGCGAAGGTCAGCCAGAGCGTCTCATCGTGCGCGGCCGCTCCAATCTGCTGACAGACCGGAGCGAGGCGGCGGATCTTGATCGCATCCGCACGCTCTTTGACGATCTGGAACGCAAACGCGATATCGCCGATTTCCTCGAACTGGCCGAGGACGGTGACGGCGTGCGCATTTTTATCGGGTCGGAGAACAAACTTTTCTCACTTTCGGGTTCCTCTTTGGTGGTTTCCCCATATATGAACTCGGATCGAAAGATTGTGGGCGCGGTCGGGGTTATCGGCCCCACGCGCCTGAACTATGGACGCATCGTGCCGATTGTGAACTACACGGCGCAACTGGTCGGGAAACTGATTTCCGACCGGAGTTAGAGGTGGAAAATGGCAGACCCGAAAGAAGACGATTTCCTGGACGATCCCGAAGCAGCCGAGGCAGAAGCCTACGCCGAGGAGATGGAAGAGATCGACGAGGGTGAGCTGGCGCTGGAAGAGATCATCGCCGAGCGGGACCAGTACAAGGACCGCTTCATGCGCGCCCTTGCTGACGCGGAGAACGCGCGCAAACGCTCCGAAAAGGATAGGCGCGAGGCCGAGAACTACGGCGGATCCAAGCTCGCCCGCGACATGTTGCCGGTCTACGACAACATGAAACGCGCGCTTGAAGCGGCTACCGAAGAGCAGCGCACGATTTCAGGTCCGTTGCTCGAAGGGATCGAACTGACGATGCGCGAGCTGCTGAATGTCTTCAAGAAGCACGGCATCGACATCATCGCGCCCGAGGTCGGGGATCGTTTTGATCCCAAGGTACATCAGGCCATGTTTGAGGCGCCCGTGCCGGATACCAAGGCAGGCGACATCATCCAGGTCGCCGCCGAAGGGTTCATGCTGCACGATCGCCTGCTGCGCCCGGCGCAGGTTGGCGTGTCGTCCATGACGGGCTGATCCGGCGCTTTCGCAATTCTTGGAGAGGCGGCAAGGTTACTCCTTTGCCGCCTCTTTCAGTTTATACAGCATGTCGAGCGCTTCGCGCGGGGTCAGCTCATCCGGCATGATATCCGCCATCATCGTGTCCAACGGCGAGGTCTTTGGCGCAGGCGGTGGCGGGGCAGGGGTGGTTGCAAAAAGCGGCAAATCGTCGATCAACGTCTTCTGCGTTGCACCGCCCTCGCGTTCGCCTTTTTCCAACGCTTCGAGCACCACGCGTGCCCGCGCGATCACGCTGAGGGGCAACCCGGCGAGCTGTGCCACCTGCACGCCGTAAGAACGATCCGCTGCGCCCTTCTTCACTTCGTGAAGAAAGATCACCTCGCCCTCCCATTCCTTCACCGTGACGGTTGCATTGGCGACGCCGTCCAGCTTACCGGCCAATGCCGTCATCTCGTGGTAATGGGTGGCGAAGAGTGCGCGTGCGCGATTGACGTCGTGCAGATGTTCCAATGTGGCCCAGGCAATCGACAGCCCGTCGTAAGTCGCCGTGCCGCGCCCGATCTCGTCCAGGATCACCAGGGCCCGGTCATCCGCCTGGTTGAGGATTGCTGCTGTCTCGACCATCTCGACCATGAAGGTCGAGCGCCCGCGCGCCAGATCGTCCGAGGCACCAACCCGGCTGAACAGCTGGCTGACCACCCCGATATGGGCCGATGTGGCAGGCACATAGCTGCCCATTTGCGCGATGAGCGCGATGAGCGCGTTCTGCCGAAGATAAGTTGATTTACCCGCCATGTTCGGGCCGGTCAGCAGCCAGATCGCTGCGTCATCTTCGGCGCTGAGATTACAGTCATTCGCGATGAACGGCGTGCCGCCTTGTTGCTTGAGTGCGTGTTCCACAACGGGATGACGTCCGCCAATGATTTCAAAGGCGCGCGAGCTGTCGACAGTCGGGCAACTCCAATCTTCGGCCTGTGCAAGATCCGCGAGCGCGCAGGCCAAATCAATCTCCGCCAACGCGGCAGAGGCGGCGCCGATCGGGCCTGCCTGATCCAGAACGGCCTGCCTCAGCGTTTCGTATAGCGTCCGCTCAAGCTGGTTGGCGTGGTTCCCGGCGTTCAGGATCCGGGTCTCGAGATCGGATAGCTCGATTGTGGTAAAGCGAACCTGATTGGCTGTCGTTTGCCGGTGAATAAACGTCTCTGACAATGGGGGAGACAGCATTTTTTCCGCGTGTGTCGCGGTCACTTCGACAAAATATCCAAGAACATTGTTATGTTTGATCTTGAGAGACGAAATACCGGTGTCAGAGACAAACTGTGCCTGCATCCCGGCAATAACGCCGCGCCCTTCGTCGCGCAACTTGCGCACCTCGTCGAGCTCGATGCTATAGCCTTGAGCGATAAATCCACCGTCGCGCACCAGAAGAGGAGGTTCCGCCACAAGCGCCTCGTCCAACAGATCGATCAGCGTTTCGTGGCCTTCAAGCCCGCGCCGTGCGGTTTGAAGCAGTCCGGCCATGTCACCACCGTCCAAAAGCGCCACGATCTGTGCGGCCTCTGTCAGCCCATTTCGCACTGCTGCCAGATCGCGTGGTCCTCCCCGGTCGAGCGACAGGCGTGAGAGCGCACGTTCCAGATCCGGTACATTTCGCAACCGCTGACGGATGTCGGCGCGTAGTTTGCTGTTCTCCAGCGTGTAGGTCACGGCCTCTTGCCGGGCGCGAATGGTCTCTAACACCCGGGAAGGCGACGATATCCGGCGCTCCAACAGGCGCGCGCCGCCGGCCGTGGACGTGCGGTCCATCACGGACAAAAGCGTACCACCCCTCCCGCCAGACAATCCTTGGGTCAGCTCAAGGTTGCGCCGGGTCGCGGCGTCGATTTGCACAGTGCGGGCGGATGCTTCGCGCACCGGTTTGCGCAGCAGGGGAAGCTTTCCGCGCTGTGTCAGCTCAAGATAGTCGATCAACGCACCCATTGCTGATACTTCCGCGCGGCCAAAACTGCCGAAACCTTCAAGCGATGAAACGGCGTAGAGCGCGCAGATCCGTTTTTCTGCGCCGGTACTGTCAAAACTCGATCGGGCCAATTCGGTCAGTGCCAGGCCAAATTCTGTCTCTAACTCGCGATGATCCGCGGCTTTTCCCTCGCTCACCAATAGCTCTGATGGAGCAAGCCGGGCCAGCTCTGGGCCCAGACGGGCTGTAGGAACCGCCATGACGTGAAAAGCACCCGTCGAAATATCAACCCACGCCAGCGCGCTGTCATCACGCACTTCGGCAAAGGCCGCAAGGTAGTTGTGTCGCCGCGCTTCAAGCAAGGATTCCTCGGTCAGCGTGCCGGGCGTGACCAGTCGCACCACATCGCGTTTGACCACGGATTTATGGCCGCGCTTTTTCGCCTCGGCCGGGGTTTCCAACTGTTCGCCCACGGCCACGCGAAACCCCTTGCGAATAAGGGTGAGCAGATAGCCCTCGGCAGCGTGGACCGGCACGCCGCACATGGGAATATCCGCGCCATCATGTTTGCCCCTTTTCGTCAACGCGATGTCCAGCGCCTCTGCGGCCGCGACCGCATCATCAAAGAACAACTCGTAGAAATCGCCCATTCGGTAGAACAGCAACGCATCGGGATAGCCCGCCTTGATCTCAAGGTATTGGGCCATCATGGGCGTGACGGTGCCAGTGCTCATTCGCATCTCCCTCGTGCTCCTTGTCTCTACAAAACCGCGGGGAGGGAGGGAAGGGTCATCGCCCATTGGTGGGGCGCGTCGATAGTGTTAACGATAAGTTAACGACACCCAAAGGCTCGGAAAGCCCGTGCGCAACAAGATCGAGTTCAGTGCGGATCCCGCGGAGATTTTCGCAAACCCATGGCGCACGCCAGGGATCACGCTTGCCGCGCCGCCGAGCTTTATCTGGAGAGAGGCCCCGGCGGCACGGATTGCGGGCTTTGGCGCCAGCGCGCATCCCGCAATCAGTCGCCGGATCGGCGAGGTGGTCACCCACACCCAACGGCACCGACAGATGCCGCGTGCTTTTGTGTTCAACGCACAACCGATGATCGTCGAGGATCTCAATATCCGCAAAAGCCATGCATTTGTAGGCGAGCGCGCGTTACTCAAGGGGGCGTCGGGCACGCGCCTGATCAATCAATACCGATGGGAAGATCCCGGACTACGCGACGCGCGCACGGCTGCGCTTGATACATTCTTTGCTGAATGCCGCATGCAGAATGCAGGGGCAGTGTTACGTGTGGGCGTCCCGCCCGAATACGTTCCCATTGTGATCGAGTGTCGCAATACCTTCAATTTCTTCCATTTCATCACCGAATCCCTTGCGCAACTCACCCTTTTTGATGGTCTCTCGGAGGGGCGAGAGATAGTTTTTCACTACCCGCACAGCGACGATAAGCATCGCGCCTTCACCGAGGGCTTTGCGGATGCGCTGTTTCCCGAACTGGTCGGACGGATTCGGTTTTCCCGAGCGCCAGCGCAATACAATATGGCGCTGACCGGCTACGACATGCTGAGCGCCGTATCGCAGATGCCGCTGGATCCCGAATTGACCGGGATGATGGGTCAGGACGCGGCGCCGGGCACTGTCGACTTCCAACCGACCCTCGCCATGAACAGCGTGAGCGAAACGATCCTGCGCCTGCGTGCCCGGGGCCTCAAGGCGGTGGCGGCGCATACGGGGGACTTGCCACGCCGTATCTATGTGGGCAGGCGCGATGACCACGCCCGCGCCCGTCCCGTCGCGGGGGAGGCGCGTCTGCTGGAACATCTTGCGCTTTTCGGGTTCGAGACTATTGCGTTTGAGGATTACAGCCCGCTGGACCAGATCGCTCTGATGGCGGGAGCGGAGATCGTGATCGCACCGCACGGCGCTGGTCTCACGCATATGATGTTTGCCCGGTCGGATTGCCACGTGATCGAATTGGGTACATTGCAGACAGCGCAACATCGCTGGGCAGACTTCTGGCCCCTGGCGCATGCCGCGCAGTGTCGCTTTGTCAGCTTTTTTGCGGATTTCAATTCCCAAAACCCCAGTATAGAGCCTGACTTCAGCGAAGACGGACTTGTCCCCACGGCATTGTCGGATGCGGCGATTGCCCAGATCCTCAGCTATGTGGTCTGCGTTCTTGGGCATGTGCCTGATCTGCCCTCAGCGGATGCGGTGCAAAGCCTTGCACAACGGCTGCTGCGGATGGATCTGCCGGACCGCGCACTTGCGCTGCTTGACGCACACAAGCATCTCACGGAAGCAAGCGGCGCGCTGTGTCTCACTTTGGCGGATTGCCACAAAGCGTTGGACTCCCCCAAATCAGAGCTTCTTGCGCTGGACCGGGCTTTCAAGCTGGATCCTGACCGCTGGCAGACGTTGGTGCGCATCATCTGGTGTGCCAACCGGGTGGAGCGTCCGCAGGTCATACGCTGGGCGCTCTCAAGGCTTGAGCGGGATTTTCCCGACCGCCACGACGCTTTTGTCGCCAATCATGCGTGGGTTCGCTACGTCGCGTGATTGTCTGTCACGTACGGGGCGGCTATCAGGGGCGAAACAAAGCGAAAGATCTAGCCCGTGACAAAGAATAAAGTGACCGCCGAAGAGGCGCTGGCCTTCCACCTTGAACCGACACCCGGAAAGTTCGAGATTTCCGCCACCGTCCCGATGACCACGCAGCGTGATCTGTCGCTGGCCTATTCGCCGGGTGTCGCAGTGCCCTGCGAATCCATCGCTGCCGATCCGCAGCTGGCCTATGACTATACCAACAAGGGTAATCTGGTTGCCGTGATCTCGAACGGGACGGCGGTGCTGGGTTTGGGCAACCTTGGCGCGCTGGCATCCAAACCGGTGATGGAAGGCAAGGCGGTTCTGTTCAAACGCTTCGCTGACGTCAATTCGATCGATATCGAGCTCGATACCGAAGATCCCGATGCGTTCTGCGCCGCCGTGAAGCTGATGGGCCCGACCTTTGGCGGTATCAACCTTGAGGATATCAAGGCGCCCGAATGTTTCATCATCGAACAGCGCCTCAAGGAAGAAATGGACATCCCCGTCTTCCACGACGACCAGCACGGCACGGCGGTGATCTGTGCGGCGGGTCTGCTTAATGCGCTGAAGCTGTCGGGGAAGAAGATCGAGGACGTGCGGATTGTGCTGAACGGGCCGGGGCAGCGGGCATCGCTTGTCTGGAGCTGCTCAAGGCCATGGGCGCGCGGCACCAGAATTGCATCATGTGTGATACCAAGGGCGTGATATATCAGGGCCGCACCGAGGGCATGAACCAGTGGAAATCGGCCCACGCCGTCGCGACCGAGGCGCGCACGCTGGCCGAGGCGATGGATGGGGCCGACGTGTTCCTCGGCGTGTCGGTCAAGGGGGCGGTGACGCCCGCTATGGTCGAAAGCATGGCAGATGATCCGGTGATCTTTGCCATGGCGAACCCAGACCCCGAGATTACGCCCGAAGAGGCGCACGCCGTACGGGCCGACGCCATCGTGGCCACGGGGCGCAGTGACTATCCCAACCAAGTCAATAACGTGCTGGGCTTTCCCTATCTCTTCCGCGGGGCGCTCGACATCAACGCCCGTGCGATCAACGACGAGATGAAGATAGCCTGCGCCCATGCGCTGGCCAACCTCGCGCGGGAGGACGTGCCGGATGAGGTCGCGCTCGCCTACGGCAAGAACCTCACGTTCGGGCGGGATTACATCATTCCCACGCCGTTCGATCCGCGCCTGATCCACCGGATTCCGCCCGCTGTCGCCAAGGCCGGGATGGACACCGGCGCCGCGCGACGCCCGATCATCGACATGGATGCCTATGAGGCGAGCCTGAAATCCCGGCTCGACCCGACCGCTAATATCATGCGCGGCATCTTTGCCCGCGCTCGTGCCAATCAGGCCCGCATGATCTTTGCCGAAGGGGACGATCCCAAGGTTCTGCGCGCCGCCGTGATGTACCAACGTCAGGGTCTGGGAAAAGCACTTGTCGTCGGGCGCAGCGACGATGTGAGGGCCAAGCTTGTCGCCTCCGGCCTCGAGGACGCGGTGCGCGAGTTGGAGGTTGTGAATGCGGCCAATACCCAGCACCTCGATCTCTACAAATCCTATCTCTACAGTAGGTTGCAGAGACGCGGTTTTGATACAAAGGACGTGCACCGCCTCGCCGCACGGGACCGGCACGTGTTTGCCGCGCTGATGCTCGCGCATGGCCACGGCGACGGGCTGGTCACCGGGGCCACGCGCAAATCGGCGCATATCCTTGACCGGATCAATCACGTCTTTGACGCCAGCGCAGACGGTGAGGCAACGGGCATTACCGCTGTCCTGCACAAGGGTCGCATCGTGCTGATCGGGGATACGCTTGTACACGAATGGCCTGACCAGAACGACCTTGCCAACATCGCCGTGGCGGGCGCGCGGGTCGCTCGGCATCTGGGGTTGGAGCCGCGCGTGGCGTTTGTCAGTTTCTCCACCTTTGGCTATCCCGTGTCGGAACGGGCCGAGAAAATGCACGTAGCACCCACCGTTCTGGACGCGCGCGGTGTCGATTTCGAATACGAGGGCGAGATGACGGTGGATGTCGCGCTCAACGCCGAAAGCCAGCGCAATTACCCGTTCTCGCGCCTGACGGGGCCTGCGAATATTCTGGTTGTGCCTGCGCGGCACTCTGCCAGCATTTCGGTCAAGCTGATGCAGGAAATGGCCGGGGCGACGGTGATCGGGCCGATCCTCACGGGCCTTGATAAATCAATCCAGATCGCGTCCTCGACCTCGACGGCGAATGACATCCTCAACATGGCGGTGCTTGCGGCCTGCAAGGTCGGCGAATGATCTGGAACCTCGGCTCGATCAATATCGACAAGTTCTATGGCGTCACGCACCACCCGGCGGGCGGCGAAACCCTCGCCGCGCACAGCTTTTCCGAAGGGTTGGGCGGTAAGGGTGCAAACATGTCTGTGGCAGTCGCCCGCGCGGCTGCGCCGGTATCCCACATCGGCGCAATCGGGCGAGAGGGGCGCTGGACCCGTGACCGGCTGTTGGAATACGGGGTCGACACGCCGCATATTCACGAGATTGACGTGCCGACGGGCCACGCGAATATCGTCGTGGACGCCGAGGGCGAGAATACGATCGTGCTGTTTCAGGGCGCCAACGTGCGGCTGACCGAATCCATGATCGGTGCGGCCCTTTCAGAGGCGTCGGCAGGCGATATCCTCTTGATGCAGAACGAGACGAATGGGCAGGAATACGCGTCCCATACCGCGCAAAAACTCGGCCTGCGGGTCGCCTATGCGGCGGCTCCGTTTGATGCGGACGCAGTCGCGCGGTTGGTGGACCGCATCGACATCATGGTTCTCAACGCGATCGAGGCCGCACAGCTGGAGGAAGCGACCGGCGCGCCCCTTTTGGCGCTGGGTATCCGCGACGTGGTGGTGACGTTGGGGGCCGACGGATGCAAATGGATCTCGGATCAAGGCGAGCGGGCATTTGAGGCCTATCCCGCGCAGCCCGTTGATACGACGGGCGCAGGAGACACCTTTACCGGTTATCTGCTCGCCGGTCTGGACAGGGGGCTCGGGATGGAGGTGTCGATTGATCTGGCGCTCAAGGCGGGCACGCTCATGGTCATGCGCCACGGCACGGCAGATGTGATCCCGGACCTCAAGGAGATCCAGGATCACTTTGGCCTTTAGCTTGCGAAGGGCGCAGCACTGCCCCAGAGCTGTTTGACACGCTGATCGCGCCCGCAAGCCTCGCGGTAAGCCTTGTAGGCTGACGCCTGCCGTTTTGGGCCAAACCGGGTCAGGACCAGCTTGGTCCCCTTGTAGTAATCCTGATGATATTCCTCAGCGGGATAGAAGGTTTGCGCATCCAGAATTGGCGTCACGATGTCCTGGCCAAGGGCGGTCTGCGCATCTGCCTTGGCTTTTGCGGCAGCTTCCATTTGTGCGTCGGTCGCAAAAATCGCGGTGCGATAGCTTTCGCCACGATCGCAGAACTGCCCGCCCGCGTCCGTTGGATCGACGGAGCGGAAGAAGAGATCAAGGATCTTCCCCGCGCTGATCACGCCGGGGTCAAAGGTGATCTGTACGGCCTCGTAATGGCCGGTGCCGCCCCCGGTAACCTCCTTGTAGGTAGGTTCCGCGGCCGCGCCGCCGGTATAGCCGGACACTGCATCCGTGACGCCCTCGACCTTTTCGAAATCAGCCTCCACGCACCAGAAACATCCACCGGCGACGGTAATTGTTTCGGTACCGGCCGCGCGGCTTTCGTTCGCCTGGGTCATCAGACCAACGACGATCAGTGTGGCAAGGGCGATCGTCTTGAAATTCGTGAATGTCATCATCGCAACGTTCTCCTTTTTTCTGACAATGCTCCTGATATAGGCGGTTGCACAATGGCTGTAGCCAAATCTCACACAGGGGTGAAAGCGGTTTACCTCGGCGTGCACAATGCCCAAGGTCGACCCCGAAATACGATCCGCCGGAGGGAGACAGCCATGCGCATCGCAATGTGGTCCGGGCCACGCAATCTGAGCACGGCGATGATGTACGCCTTTGGTAACCGGGCGGACATGCAGATCATGGATGAACCCTTCTATGCTGCCTATCTGGCGCAAACCAGGGCGGATCATCCAATGCGCGCGGAAATCCTTGCGGCACACGATTGCGATCCGCTTAGCGTGGCCAATCGCTGCGCGGTACAGGGCGCGCCACATCTCTACATGAAACACATGCCGCACCACATGCTCCCCGGTTTTCCGCTGGAATGGGCAGAGGGATGCGTGAATGTGCATCTGATCCGCCATCCTGCCCGTGTGATTGCAAGCTACGCAGCCAAGCGCGAAGCGCCGAGCCTTGCCGATATCGGCTTTGTCCAGCAAACCGCGCTGTTCGAGCGGCTGGGTGGGGTCGTGATCGACAGCGCCGATATCCGTGAGGATCCCGAGGGGATGTTGCGCGCGCTCTGTGCGGCGATCGGCATCCCCTTTGATCCTGCAATGCTGCACTGGCGCGCTGGTCCGCGTCCGCAGGACGGTGTCTGGGCGCGCCACTGGTATAACGCCGTGCACAAGAGCACCGGTTTTGCCGCAGCCGAAGGCCCTTTGCCTGATGTAGGCGAGGAACTGCGTCCAATCCTTGCAGCCGCGCTGCCGCACTACGAAGGGTTACACCGTCAGCGGCTTTCCCCGTGAAAGGCGCAAAAATTCGCCTAGATATTCATGCATGTTAAAGATGTCGCCCCTTACACTTGGGGCAGTGCTAACAAATTTGCGGTAACGAGTGCGTGGTCCGGGGTGTCATCCCCCCGGGCCAATTTTTTTTGAAACTTTCCTGCCTGGCCGCCCGTGGGTCTAGCAGAACAAACGCACAAGGAGTGTTTCAATGAAGACGTTTATCACAGCTGCCCTCGCCCTTACCCTGTCCGCTGGTATCGCCAGCGCCGCCGGTCACGCCACACCGATGGTTGAAGCGGCCAATCAGGACGTCTCGAACGGCGTCGTAAGCGCCTCCAAGGTTGTTGCTGCCGAAAACGGCTGGCTGGTGGTCCACCGGACCGACGCCGAGATGAAACCGGGCCCCGTCGTCGCCTACGCGCCGCTGCGTGCCGGTGAAACCGCCGACGTCGCCGCCATCCTGCAGGAAGAGGTCGCATCGGGTGACATGCTGATGCTGATGGTTCACGCGGAACAGGGCGGCACGGCAACCGGCGTGTTCGAATACACTCTCGGTGCGAAGGAAGACGGCCCGATCCGCATTGATGACAAGCTGGTAATGACCGTCATTACCGCCGATTAAGCGCCAAACTTTTACAAAGAAAGGCCCGCCGCGTCAGAGGACACGGCGGGCCTTTTCATGTGTGCAGCTTATTATTTCATCCGGCGATTGCGCGCCGCCAGCAGCTTCAGACGCAGTGCATTCAACTGGATAAAGCCTGCCGCGTCTTTTTGATCGTAAGCGCCGGCGTCGTCCTCGAACGTCACATGCGCCTCGGAATAGAGACTGTGATCCGACCAGCGACCCACGCAGGTCGCCGCCCCTTTGTAGAGTTTCAGACGCACCGTGCCGGTGACGTGCTCCTGGCTCTTGTCGATGGCGGCCTGCAGCATCTCACGCTCTGGCGAGAACCAGAAACCGTTATAGATCAGCTCAGCGTAGCGCGGCATCAGGCTGTCCTTGAGGTGGCCCGCGCCCGAATCCAGTGTGATCTGTTCGATCCCGCGGTGCGCTTCCAGAAGGACGGTGCCGCCCGGCGTCTCGTAGATGCCGCGCGATTTCATCCCTACAAATCGGTTTTCGACAAAATCCAGACGCCCGATCCCGTGTTTGCCGCCCAGCTCGTTAAGCTTGGTCAGGATCGTCGCAGGGCTCATCGCTTCGCCATTGATCGACACGGCATCGCCGCGCTCGAAGCCGACTTCGATGAATTCGGGCGTGTCCGGCGCATCTTCGGGGGCAACCGTGCGCTGGTAGACGTAATCAGGCGCGGGTTCTGCCGGATCTTCCAGCACTTTGCCCTCGGAGGAGGTGTGCAGCAGGTTGGCATCCACCGAAAACGGGGCCTCGCCGCGCTTGTCCTTGGCGACGGGGATCTGGTTTTGCTCCGCGAATTCCAGCAGTTTGGTCCGGCTGGACAAATCCCACTCCCGCCAGGGCGCGATCACCTTGATGTCGGGGTTGAGCGCGTAGGCGGCGAGTTCAAAGCGGACCTGATCGTTGCCCTTACCGGTTGCGCCGTGGGCCACGGCGTCGGCGCCGGTCTCTGCCGCGATCTCGACCAGACGTTTGGAAATCAGCGGTCGCGCGATCGAGGTGCCCAGCAGATACAGACCCTCATAAAGCGCATTGGCGCGGAACATCGGGAACACGAAGTCACGCACGAATTCCTCGCGCACGTCCTCGATATAGATCTCGGACGCGCCCATCATCTCGGCCTTGGCGCGCGCTGGCTCCAGCTCTTCGCCCTGTCCCAGATCGGCGGTAAAGGTCACGACCTCGCAGCCATATTCGGTTTGCAGCCACTTCAGGATGATCGAGGTATCAAGACCGCCGGAATAGGCGAGCACGACTTTCTTGGGCGCGGACATCTGTTTTTCCTTTGTCGGGTTTCGCGCGGTCGTTATCGGTTTTTGTGTCGCACGGCAAGGTTGATCGGGCTATGACAGGCCATTGCAGAGGGGCCCGGCACCATGAGCGAAGACTTCCAGATGGCGGCAATTGCCGCGACCCGTGCGATGCGCGGGGTGTTCCCCGCGACACCTCTGTTGCGCAACGAGATGTTGTCGGAGCGGTACGACGCCGACATCTGGCTCAAGCGCGAAGACCTCAGCCCGGTGCGATCCTACAAGCTGCGCGGCGCGTTCAACGCCATGCGCAAGCGTGTGGCGGAGCAATCGCTGTTTGTCTGCGCCAGTGCGGGCAATCACGCGCAGGGCGTTGCGTTCATGTGCAGCCATTTTGGTGTACGCGGTGTGATCTTCATGCCGGTGACGACGCCGCAGCAAAAGATTCAGAAAACCAAGATGTTCGGCGGCGACAATATCGAAGTCCGTCTGGTCGGTGACTATTTCGACTTATGCCTCAAGGCCGCGCAGGCCTTTTGCGCGGAGGAAGGTGCGTACTTCCTGTCGCCCTTCGACGACGACGACGTGATCGAGGGGCAGGCCTCCGTCGCGGTGGAGATAGAGGATCAGTTGGGCGCTTTGCCAGATCATATTATCCTGCCCGTGGGTGGGGGCGGATTGTCTGCCGGGATGCGCGGGTTTTTCGGGGATCGCTGTGGCTGGACCTACGTTGAGCCAACGGCGGCGCCCTCTCTTGATGCCGCGTTGCAAGCGGGTGCGCCGGTCGATCTGTCGCCCATCGGGAATTTTGTCGACGGCGCCGCAGTCGCCAAGATCGGCGCGCGCACCTTTGAATGGTTGCGCGACGTGCCGCGCGAAAGCGTCGTGCACCTAAGCGATGACCGTATCTGCACCACCATCGTCGAAATGCTTAATGTCGAGGGCATCGTGCTTGAACCCGCAGGCGCGATGAGTATCAACGTGCTCGACGAGGTGCGCGAGGTCATCAGGGGCAAAACGGCTGTCTGCGTTGCCACCGGAGGCAATTTCGATTTCGAACGTCTGCCGGAAGTGAAGGAACGCGCCCAGCGCTACTCCGGCCTGATCAAATATTTCATCCTGCGCCTGCCGCAGCGCCCCGGCGCGCTCAAGGATTTCCTCAATCTGCTGGGTCCGCAGGACAATATCACCCGATTTGAGTACATGAAGAAATCGGCGCGCAACTTCGGCTCGGTCCTGATCGGGATCGAAACCGACGATCCCGGCAACTTTGCCCCGATGTTCGCGGCGATGGATGACGCCGGGTTTACCTATACAGATATCACCAATGATGAGACCGTGGCCCAGTTCGTCATCTAGGGAGGGATTCATGGACATCAGCGGCAAAAGCATGGTCATCACCGGGGGCGCGTCGGGCATTGGCGCCGCGCTCGCCCTCCGTGCGGCGGGGGCCGGTGCGCGGGTTTGTATCGCGGATCTGAACCTCAATGCGGCCCAAACGCTGGCACAAGAGATCGGCGGCATCGCCGTCGTCTGCGATGTTTCGCAAGAGGCACAAATCATCGCGGCGATTGGCGCCGCTGAAAAACTACACGGGCCGGTGGACATATTTGTCTCAAACGCCGGTTTAGGGCGCGGAGATCCCTCCCACGCGGCGTCCGCGCCGGATGCCGATTGGATGCTGAACTGGAACGTGCACGTCATGGCCCATGTCTGGGCCGCGCGGGCGCTGCTGCCCGCGATGATCGCGCGGGGTTCGGGGTATTTCGTGAATGTCGCCTCTGCCGCGGGGCTGCTCAACCAGATCGGCGATGCGGCCTATTCCGCGACCAAACACGCCGCCGTCAGCTTTGCCGAATCGCTCAAGATCACCCATGAGGCGGACGGCATCGGCGTGTCGGTCGTGTGTCCGCAATATGTCGCCACGCCGCTGATCGGTCTGGGTGACCGGGATGCGGCGGGCAATCTGCTGACTGCCGATCAGGTGGCGCAGACGGTCTGGCAGGGTGTTGCCGACGAAACCTTCGTCATCCTGCCGCACCCTGATGTGGGCAAATACAACGCCCTGCGCGGGGCCGATCCGGCGCGCTGGATCAAGGGCATGCAGATGCTGCGCGCAAAGGCACTGGCAGAGCAGGGCGGGATCGAGGTCTCAAGCTTTTACAAGCTGGTTTAACGGCCCTGCCCATTCTCAAGACCCGCGAGAAAGACCAGCTTTGACTCCTCAAAGCTTTCCAGGATCGGGGCGATGGCGATTTCTTCGGCACGCCCCTCCATCGCGCGGCTTTCACCGCTCTGGCACAGCTCCGAAAAACTGGTGAAGCCGAGGTTCATCGCCGACCCTTTCAGCATGTGCAGATCCGCGCCCAGCGTTTCCAGATCAGGCGTATCGCGCAGGCGCCCTATCGTTTCGGACACCTCATCGATAAACAGGGTGACAATATCGGGAAATACCTCCGGCCCGATTTCGTCCTGCAAGCTTTTGATCCGATCCCAATCAATCATCGCGCCCTCCATGAGTTGCGCGTTGATAGAACAAACCTCTTAACAGAGCGTGATAAGTTTCGAGGGCTTTTTGCATTTCACACGGTGTTAACGGCCACCGGACTAGGACGGTCCTACCTTTGAGGATCGGACGTTTATGCTGACCCCTGCACAGTGCTCTTCAGACCCAATCCCCGCCCTGCACGAGGGTGCGATCCGCCATGTGCTGGTGGTTGATGACAGCCGTCTGCAGCGCAAGATCCTGACGGCATCCCTGACCCGTTGGGGGTTTCAAGTGACCGAGGCTGCCTCGGGCGATGAGGCGCTGGACAAGATTTGTGCGTTGCGCCCGGATCTGGTGCTCAGCGATTGGGTCATGCCGGGGATGAGCGGACCTGAACTGTGTCGCCGCGTGCGCGCGGATGCGGAGGCACCCTATTGCTACTTCATCCTGCTGACCACCAAATCAGAAAAGGCGGAGGTCGCGCACGGTCTCGACAGCGGGGCCGATGATTTCCTGACCAAACCCGTCGATAGCAACGAACTGCGTGCGCGCATTACCGCAGGGGAACGACTGCTGGAATTGCAGCGCAATATGGCCATGAGCAATCGCGCGCTTAGCGAGACGCTTGATGAGTTGCAGCGCCTGCACGACCACATCGACAAGGACCTCCAAGAAGCGAAACGTCTGCAACAGAGCCTCATTCGCGAACGATTTCGCCAATTCGACGCCGGGAATCTATCGTTGATGCTCCGTTCGTCGGGTCATGTGGGGGGCGATCTTGTCGGCTTTTTCGACGCGGGCGCCGATCATCTGGGGCTCTTTGCGATTGATGTCTCCGGCCACGGGATCAGCTCTGCGCTGATGACGGCGCGTCTTGCGGGTTATCTTTCCAGTGCGGCGCCCGATCAGAATGTGGCGTTGGAGCGTGACGCACGGGGCGCCCTGCGCCCGCGTGCGCCCGACCTCGTCGTGGCCGAAATGAATGATCTTGTGCTCGACGAGATGGAGACAGAGCATTATTTTACTCTGTTGCTGGGCCATGTCGCGCTGGGCACCGGCCGGGTGACCCTGTGTCAGGCTGGCCACCCGCATCCGGCGGTGCAGCGTCGCGACGGGCGGATCGACCATTTTGGTCCCGGCGGTTTTCCCGTGGGTCTGCTGTCAGGGGTGCAGTTCGAAGCGTTCGAATTCGATCTGACGCCCGGTGACCGCATGCTGATCCTGTCCGACGGTGTGACCGAATGTCCTGGCCCCGATGGCGCCCTGCTTGAGGAAGAGGGCCTCACCGACCTGATGAACTCCCTCAGGGAGGTGTCTGGCCCGCCGTTTCTGGAAGCACTGATCTGGAAACTGACGGAGTTCAATGGCAGCGACGATTTCCCCGACGATGTTTCCGCCATTCTGTTTGAATACGCGCCTCAGCCAAAGGCATAGCGCGTCATGAACATTTGGTCGCCCTCGTTGCCCAGAACCGCGATGGCGTCATCCGCGGACAGCACGAGCGTTTCGTGCAGCGGCTCTGTCGGGGCGTGGATCTGGCGCACGGGATGCGCCACGTAGACATGGCAGATCTTCTCGGCCCACAGATCGTATTCCGGCATATAGACAAAACGTCTGAAGGCGCCCAGGCGTCGGGGTCGTGCAATTGTCCAGCCAAGCTCTTCGCGCACTTCGCGGTGCAGGGCCTGAACCGGGCTTTCGCCCGGATCGATCCCGCCACCGGGAAGCTGGATATCGATGCCGTTGCCGGTTTCAGCCGTCAGCAGGAACCGACCTTTCAACGGCAGGATCGCGTAGGCGCCCGGCCTGCGGATATAGCGCTGCGATGGCAGCGGTGGCGGTCCGATACGGCGGATCATGGGGTGCCCCCTTTTGGTTCAGGCTGATCCGCCCTACATAGTGCCGACACGCGACATTAGGAATGCCCCATGACAGACGCCCCCATCACCGACTGGGACGATACGGTCCTGCCCTTTCAGCTCGATGCCTCCGACATTCGTGGCCGCATCGCGCGGCTTGATACGGCACTGGGCGGAATCCTTGAACAGCACGATTACCCGCCGCAGGTCGAGGCGTTGGTGGCTGAGATGGCATTGCTCACCGCGCTGATCGGCCAGACGATCAAGCTGCGGTGGAAGCTGTCGTTGCAGGTGCAGTCAAAGGGGCCCGTGCGCATGATCGCGACCGATTACTACGGTCCGGAAAAGGAGGGTGGTCCCGCCCGTATCCGTGGCTACGCCAGCTTTGACCGGGACAAGCTGACCGATGGCGCGCCCATCGACCAGATCGGTGAGGGGTATTTTGCGGTGATGATCGACCAAGGCAAGGGCATGACACCCTATCAAGGGATCGCGCCGCTGGTCGGTGGCAGTCTCGCAAAAGCTGCCGAAGCGTATTTTGCCCAGTCCGAACAGCTGCCAACACGGTTTGAACTCAGCTTTGGCAAATCCACCGAAGCGGGCGGCGAGGAACACTGGCGTGGCGGTGGTGTTATGCTGCAGCACATGCCAAAAGCGTCGCCATTTGCCGCCCAGGGGGAGGGCAGCGGCGAGGTTCTGCAAGCCGAGGATCTGGTGCAGGGCGACGAGCGGGAGAACTGGAACCGCGCCAACATCCTGCTCGACACCGTCGACGATCTTGAGCTCATCGGCCCTTCGCTTGAGCCGTCCGGCGTGCTGCTGCGGTTGTTTCACGAAGAACGCCCGCGCGTTTACGATCGCCAGCGCGTACACTTTGGCTGCACCTGTTCCGAGGACCGCGTCCGGCAAAGCCTGTCGATCTATTCCGCCGCCGATATCGAGACGATGACCACGGACGAGGGCGAGGTCACCGCAGACTGCCAGTTCTGCGGCGCACATTACGTGTTGGATCCCAAATCCGTCGGGTTCGAGGCCGAGACATCCTGAGGTGGACCACAGGATCGACCATTTTCGCGCGCGCCTGGCGCAGACCGGTATTGGCTCGTCTGACTTTGATCTGAACCCCGACACCGTTCTGCCAGAAGGGCGCAAGCTGCGCCCAGCCGGTGTGCTTGCCCCGATTGTGCGGAACGGTGATGCGCTGTCGCTGCTGCTGACCAAACGCTCTGCCGCGTTGAAACACCATCCCGGCCAGATCGCCTTCCCCGGTGGCAAGCAAGACGAGAGCGATGCGGATGTGATCGCCGCCGCCCTGCGCGAAGCGCATGAGGAAATCGGCCTGCATCCCGACAATGTCGAGGTGCTTGGCACGCTGGCGCCGCATGAAACCGTCACCAGCTTTTCCGTTACCCCTGTGATCGGTGTGGTCAAATCGCCGTTCGATATCGTGCCTGAGCCCGGCGAGGTCGAAGAAGTCTTTGCCGTGCCGCTCGATCACGTACTCGATCCCGCGAACTATATCGTGGAATCCCGGCGCTGGCGCGGGCAGAAACGCCACTATTTTGTTGTGCCATACGGTCCCTACTACATCTGGGGCGCGACCGCGCGTATGTTGCGGGCATGGTCCGAGACTCTTCAGAATTGATCGACGCGCCCTGGCTGCATGATCCCGGTACGCAAGCCGTCTGCCGCGCGTTGACCGATGCGGGGTTCAGGGCCTGTTTTGTTGGCGGCTGTGTGCGCGACGCGCTGCTGGGCGCGCCGGTCAGCGACGTGGATATCGCCACTGACGCGCTGCCAGAAAGGGTGATTGAGCTAACGACCGCCGCAGGGCTCAAACCCGTGCCCACCGGCATTGATCATGGCACCATCACTGTCGTCGCCGACGGCGTGGGTTATGAGGTCACGACATTTCGCCGCGACGTCGAAACCGACGGGCGCCGCGCCGTTGTCGCATTTTCCACCGATCTGGCCGAGGATGCGCGCCGCCGGGATTTCACGATGAACGCGCTTTATGCCGATCCCGACGGGCGGGTGATTGATCCGCTGGGGGGCCTGCCCGATCTGCACGCCCGCCGCGTGCGATTTATCGAGGACGCCGACCGCCGCATCCGCGAGGATTACCTGCGCGCGCTGCGCTATTTCCGCTTTCACGCGTGGTACGGCGACGATACGCGCGGCATGGACGCCGATGCACTTGCCGCCATCGCCGCCAACCTTGCCGGGTTAGAGACACTTTCTGCCGAACGGATTGGCGCGGAGATAACCAAATTGCTCACCGCGCCCGACCCCTCGACCGCGATGGGCGCGATGGGGCAAACGGGCGTTCTGCAAACGCTTCTGCCCGGCGCGGATGCAAAGCTGGCGCTGCTGGTCATTGACGGCGAAGCCCGGCTTGGCCTCCCGCCCGATTGGCTGCTGCGCCTCGCCGCGCTGGGTGGGCAGGACGTGCCGGACCGCCTGCGCCTGTCGCGCGCGGATACCAAAGAGCTGGCGGTACTGAGGGCAGCGATTAGTGACGGAACATCCCTATTAGAGACCGCTTTTGCTCACGGCGAAACCGCCGCTATCCGTCAGCACCTGTTCAGCGCAGCACTGTCAGAGATGCCGCCGGACGCCGCGGCGCTCAACACCATTCGCCATGCCGCGCGCCAGCGTTTCCCCGTCGCCGCACAGGATCTGATGCCCGCCTTTGCCGGCCCTGCGCTGGGCGCTGAACTCTCCCGGCTGCGCGCGATATGGATCGCGTCGGGCTTCACGCTGGACCGCGCAGCATTGTTGGACCGCTCAACCAAATAGGGCAGTGGCGTAGCCTTTTGCGCCCTAAGCGCGATATGAACACCCAAAGACAATTTTCGGGTGCGGAATGCTGCGATTCTTTGAAAATCTTATTGACCCCTACTGTGATTACCCGGCAGAGGATCGCCCGCCACAACGGCTGTTCCCGTTCTTCATGGGATACAGCAAGCCGTTTCGTGGGGTGTTCATCGCCACTGGCGTGATGTCGATCATCGTTGCCGCGATCGAGGTCGGTCTGATCTATTACATGGGGCGCGTTGTCGATTTGCTGGAGCAAGGGCCACAGGTTGTTTGGGACACCTACGGCGCCGAACTGATCGCCGTCGCGGTATTTATCGTGTTTCTGCGTCCGATTCTTCAGGGTCTGGACGTGGCGTTGATTAACAACGCCATTATGCCCAATTTCGGCACGCTTATCCGCTGGCGGGCGCACCGTCAGGTTCTCAGGCAGTCCGTGGGCTGGTTCGAGAATGACTTTGCCGGTCGCATTGCCAACCGTATCATGCAAACCCCGCCCGCCGCAGGGGAGGTCGTGTTTCAGACATTCGACGCGATCTCCTTTTCGCTCGCCTATCTCATTGGTGCTGCAATCCTGCTGACCAACGCCGACCCGCGGCTGTTGATCCCGCTGGTGATCTGGTTCGCCCTCTACCTTGCCCTGTCGCGCTGGGCGCTGTCGCGCATCGGCCCGGCCTCGCAGGCGGCGTCTGACGCGCGCTCGGCGGTGACGGGGCGTGTGGTGGACGCTTACACCAATATCCACTCGGTCAAGATGTTCGCCCACCACGACCGTGAAGAGCTCTACGCCAAGGAGGCCATCGAAGAGGCCCGTCGCACCTTCCAGATTGAGCAGCGGATTTTCACGGTGATGGATATGTGCCTCGTCGCGCTCAACGGTCTGCTGATCGTTGGTGTTGTCGGTTGGGCGCTGGCGCTGTGGATGCAGGGCACGGCAAGCGTCGGCACGGTCGCGGCGGCCACGGCGCTGACTCTCCGGCTCAATTCGATGACGGCGTGGATCATGTGGGCGCTGTCGGCGTTTTTCCGGCAGCTGGGTGTCGTGGCCGAGGGGATGCAGACGATTGCCCAGCCGATCACGCTGGTCGATGCCCCGGGCGCCAAACCCTTGGAGCTGACCGACGGGCGGATCGAGCTTGACGGGCTCTCGCATCACTACGGGCGCGGGCGCGGCGGGCTTGAGGATGTGACGCTCACAATCCCCGCTGGGCAAAAGATCGGGCTGGTTGGCCGGTCGGGTGCGGGTAAATCCACGTTGGTGAAACTACTGCTACGGTTCTACGACGCCGAGCAGGGCCGCATCCTGATCGACGGGCAGGACATCACTCACGTGACCCAGGACAGCCTGCGCCGCCAGATCGGCATGGTGCAACAGGACAGTGCGCTGCTGCACCGCTCGGTGCGCGAAAACATCCTGTACGGGCGTCCCGACGCGGATGAGGCCGCGATCATCGCCGCCGCGCATGAGGCGCAGGCGCATGACTTCATCCTCGATCTGCAAGACCCCGAAGGGAACGAAGGCTATGCCGCGCGGGTGGGTGAGCGGGGCGTGAAGCTTTCTGGAGGTCAGCGCCAGCGGATCACGCTCGCGCGGGTGATCCTCAAAGACGCGCCGATTCTGTTGCTGGACGAGGCGACAAGCGCGCTCGACAGCGAGGTTGAGGCCGCGATCCAATCCACGCTTTACCAGATGATGGAGGGCAAGACGGTCATCGCCATCGCGCACCGCCTGTCCACCATCGCGCAGATGGATCGGATTCTGGTGCTCGACGAGGGGCGCATCGTGGAGGACGGCGATCACGACGCGCTTTTGGCGCAGGACGGGCTATATGCCCAATTCTGGGCGCGCCAGTCGGGCGGGTTCCTGAATGCTGACGAGGATGATACGCCGTGAACCCGCTCAAGATGATCGATGCCTTCCGCCCCGCCGACGGGCCACCGCCGCAAACGCTGGGCGCGTTCATGGGCTGGTGCCTGTCGGGGGCGTGGCCCGCGCTGATCATCGCTGGCGTGCTCAGCGCCGGTGCGGGCGCGTTGGAGGTGGGCTCCGCGCTCTTCCTCGGCTGGGTGATCGATGCGGCTGTGGCAGGCGGGCCGGATGCGTTCTTTACCGCGACCAACGCGGGTCTGATCACGGCGGCGGCGCTGTTTTTCCTCGTCGCGCGCCCGGTGATGTTCGGCCTGTCGTCAGCGGCCAACGCCATTGTCGTGCAACCAAATGTGAATCCGCTGGTCCTGTCGCGCCTCCACCGCTGGTCGCTGGGCCAGAATGTCAGTTTCTTCGACGATGATTTTGCCGGGCGCATCGCCCAGAAACAGATGCAGGCCGCGCGTGCCGTCACCGATGTCGCTTCTGAGGTCATCAATGTGGTGGCTTTTGCGCTGGCCTCCCTCGTCGGGTCGGTCCTGCTCTTGGGTGGGATCAACTGGTGGGTTTCCATCGGTTTGGCGGTCTGGTTGTGTCTCTACTTCGGGCTCATTCGCTGGTTTTTGCCGCGTATCCGTGCGCGTTCCGCCGCGCGGGCCGGGGCGCGGGCGCTGGTGTCGGGGCAGGTTGTCGATACGATCACCAACATCAAGACGGTCAAGCTGTTCGCCCATCACGAACACGAGGACCGCGCGGCGCTGGGCGCCATGGCGGGCTTTCGCGACCGCGCGCTGGAGTTCGGCTATCTCTCTGCCGGGTTTCGTTTCTGCCTGATGAGCCTTGCGGGCGTGCTACCGGTGCTGCTTATCGGTGCGACGATCCTGCTGTGGCAGCGCGGGTTGGCGAGCGCAGGAGACATTGCCGCGGCTGGGGCCATCTCGATCCGGATTGCGCAGATGACCGGTTGGGTCAGCTTCACGCTCATGGCGATCTATTCCAACATCGGAGAGATCGAGGACGGGATGCGCACGCTTACGCCTCGTGTCAGGCTCGAAAACGCCCCCGACGCGCGGGAGCTGGACGCAGCACACGGCGAGGTCGTGATCGAGGATCTGGGTTTTGCCTACGGACGCGACAGTGGCGGTATCCAAGGGATCAACCTGCGCATCGGCGCGGGCGAAAAGCTGGGCGTGGTAGGCGCGTCGGGCGCCGGGAAATCCACGCTGGTGGCTCTGATGCTGCGGCTCTACGAGGCGGAGCGCGGGCGCATCGCCATCGACGGGCAGGATATTCGCGAGGTCACGCAGGAAAGCCTGCGCCGCAATATCGCGATGGTCACGCAGGAAACCGCGATGTTCAACCGCTCCGCCCGCGACAACATCCTTTACGGGCGCCCCGACGCGAGCGAGGCGGATCTGATCGATGCCGCCAAGAAAGCCGAGGCGCATGAATTCATCGAAGGGTTGCAGGATCACAAGGGTCGCACCGGCTATGACGCGCATCTGGGCGAGCGGGGTGTGAAGCTTTCGGGCGGTCAACGCCAGCGTATCGCGCTCGCCCGCGCGATCATCAAGGACGCGCCGATCCTTGTGCTGGACGAGGCGACAAGCGCGCTGGACAGCGAGGTCGAGGCGTCGATCCAATCCGCGCTTGAACGTGTGATGGAAGGCAAGACCGTCATGGCCATCGCGCACCGCCTGTCGACGCTCAAGGAGATGGACCGCATCGTCGTGCTCGATCAGGGGCGCATTGCCGAACAGGGCACGCACGCGGAACTGCTGGCACTGCGCGGCCTCTATGCGCAGTATTGGGATAGTCAGTCGGGCGGCTTTCTGGATCTGAAGGCCGCGGAATAGGGTCTGGTTTTATGCGACCGCCCGCAGTAGGGCAGGGGCATGACCGAATACACAATCCAACGTCTGGGCCAGCACGGCGACGGGATCGCCCCCGGCCCCTTGTTCGCGCCCATGACCCTGCCGGGCGAGGTGATCTCTGCCACGCCGCAGGGCGATCAGCTGAGCGATATTCGTATCCTGACGCCCTCGGCGGATCGGGTCAGCCCGCCGTGTCGGCATTTCAAATCCTGCGGCGGGTGTCAGTTGCAGCATGCCGCCGATCCGTTGGTGGCAGCATGGAAGACCGACGGGATAATCCGCGCGCTGGGCGCTCAGGGGATCGAGGCCGAGGTTCGTCCTATCGTGACCTCTCCGCGCAATAGTCGCCGCCGGGCAACCCTCGCCGCGCGCCGGACCAAGAAGGGTGCGATGGTGGGCTTTCACGGACGCGCCTCCGGCACGATCATCGAGATCCCCGATTGCCAGTTGCTCGACTCCGCGCTGATGCCCGCGATCCCACTGGCCGAAGCCCTGGCCATCTCGGGAGCCAGCCGCAAGGCGCCTTTGGCATTGACCGTGACGGTTGGGGAAAGTGGGCTTGATGTCTCCGTGACCGGTGGCAAAACCCTCGACGGTCCGCTGCGTCAAACGCTCGCCGCGATTTGTGAGGCGCACGGCTGTGACCGGTTAACGTGGGAGGATGAGACCGTCGCCCAGCGCACCCCGCCCGTCGTACGTTTTGACGGGATCGGGGTCACCCCGCCACCCGGCGGGTTCCTGCAAGCGACGGTACACGGCGAAGAAAGCCTGCGCCGTGCGGTAACCGAGGCCGTTGGAGAAGCTGCCCGCATCGTCGATCTTTTTGCCGGCTGTGGCACCTTTGCGCTGCCTTTGGCGCGCGGTGCCGAGGTGACGGCAGTTGAAGGCAGTGCCGACATGATAGCCGCGCTCGATCACGGATGGCGACAGGCCAAGGGTCTCAAGACACTGCGCGCGGTCGCCCGCGATCTCTTCCGCCGCCCGCTGCTGCCGGATGAATTCAAAAAGATCGACGCTGTGGTCATTGATCCGCCGCGCGCCGGTGCCGAAGCACAGACAGCCGAAATTGCCCGCGCACAGGTGCCGCGCATCGCTTTTGTCTCGTGCAATCCAGTGACATTCGCGCGGGACGCCAACATACTGATTTCTGCGGGGTATAGGCTCGACTGGGTGCAGCCGGTGGATCAGTTTCGCTGGTCGGCGCATACGGAATTGGCCGCGCAGTTTACCCTGACGTGACAGTGTCGCAACAAATGGCCGATACCTGACGATGACGTCTTTGTGAAACAGTGCGCTTTTGCTATCGTGTACACCAACAATAGTCCGAAAACGGATAGGTGGCAGGCACATGAAACGTAGACATCTGATGACAGGTGGGGCGGCAATGCTGACCCTTGGCGCATGCAGCGCCCCAAGCAAATTCCAACGCTACAACGGGCCCGAGGTTACGGGCATCGTCGTCAACAAGGCCGAGCGGAAGATGTTCCTGCTCAACGAGGGTCGTGTGCTGGAGCAATATGACGTCCGGCTGGGGTTTGCCCCGGAAGGGCATAAGGAGATCGAAGGCGACGGGCGCACGCCCGAGGGTGTCTATTACATCAACCGCCGCAATCCCAACAGTCGCTTCCATCTGTCGCTCGGGATCTCCTATCCGAACGCTGAAGACCGGGCAAAGGCCGCAGCAATGGGCAAGAAGCCAGGCGGCGATATCTTCATCCACGGTCAGAAAGTTCCCTTCCGGCGCGACAAGGGTGACTGGACCTGGGGCTGCATCGCCATCGACAACAAAGAGATGGAAAAGGTGTATGCGATGGTCAATGACGGCACGCCCATCGCAATAAATCCCTGACATGCTACGAAAAACGCCGCGGGAGGAACTCTCCGCGCGGCGTTGCTTTCAAAGCGCTTTGAATAGTCTCAGGTGCCGAAACCGCTGCCCTGCGGAGCACCCATCACCAGCGTCCACCAGATCTTGCCATTGGATTCCTGGAACCAGCTGAATCCCATATCCCTTGCTTCGGGCGACATGATGATCCGGCGTGTGTCGGGTTGCGCCATCCAGGCCCCCAGGGTTTCCAACTCGGTCTCATATGTCTCTGAAATGACCTCTCCCACCAGTTGACCCGAGTAGCCCACCCGCTGAACCCGGTCGAGCGGGGAGGACCCGTCGGACCCGAAGTGCCACGGACGGTTCTGTACCTGCATGTCGCGGGAGTGAGTTGCCGCGGCAGCAGTCAGCTGTGAATTGAGCTGTAGCGGGACAAGCCCCGACGCGCCACGCAGGGTGTTGACCGAATCAAGCATGCGGAATGGGATCTGATCCGCCTCACGCGCGGTAATCTTGTAGGCGCGCGGCACAGGCTGGCCATCCGAGCCAAGCGTCGGCGCCGCCGGCTGACAGGCCGCCAGAAGCATCATGGCGGCAAACAGGGCAGAAAGAACACGGATCATGCTGATACTCCACGCAAGCATTTCCGGTGCAATACATGCTGCGCTGCAACAGTTCAAATGCACTTCACCGTGAGACGGGCGCAGAGCCGTGGTTTGATTTGAAAACGTGGCTTTGCGGCACTATACCGGGGGTATCAGTTTTGGATCGGAGACAGACATGTCACACGAAAACTTCAAGAATCAGAGCCGCCGCGCCTTTCTCGCCGGCAGCGCATCGTTGCTGGCCGCACCTGCCGTGGCGCAATCCACATCGGCGGTAAACAGCCAAGCGACGACAGAAAACGAACGCGATCTCAGCGAAGTCGTGCGCCGCAACATCTCCAGCTTTCGCACGCTGGATTGGCGTCCCTATTTCGACAACACACGCAACGGGGCGATTCTTGTCGATATCGACAGCCGCGCCGTGCACTACTGGTCCGAAGATCAGAGCATTTACCGGTTGTTCCCGTCGAGCGTGCCTTTGACGCAGGAATTGACGCGCCGGGGCCGCACCCGCGTGACCCTGAAGGATCCCAACCCGTCGTGGCGTCCGACACCCTCGATGCTCAAGCGCAATCCCGAATGGCCGTCATTCATCGGGCCGGGGCCTGATAACCCCTTGGGAACACGCTCACTTCACCTAAGCTGGACGTATTACCGTATTCACGGCACGCATGACACGCGCAAGATCGGGCGCCGGTCGTCTAACGGCTGCATCGGGCTCTACAACGAGCATATCGAAGAGCTCTACGAGATGGCAAATGTCGGCACGCAAGTGTTGCTTATTTGACGACATTTTGTCGGGACGGCGTGTGGTTTGCTGAATGCATGTTTTCTTTTCCGAGGATTGCTGGTTAGAAAAATCTCACGAGGTAAGTCTTTGTGTGCGTCGTACTGAGAAATGCGTCGCACGAAATCCTGGAGGATATACTATGAAAAAACTCGTTCTCGCCGCTGCTCTGACAGCTGCCGCTTCCGCTGCTTCCGCCGGCTCCCTGGCAGACCCAGTCATCGAAGCGCCCGTCATCGTTGAAGAAGCTACCAGCTCTTCCGCTGGCGTTCTGGTCCCAATCCTGCTGCTGGTCCTGGTTGCCGCAGCTCTGGCAGACTAATTCAACCTCATCGGTTGTAAGATCTAAAAAGGCGGCATCCTGTGCCGCCTTTTTTACGTCCCGCAGGTGGGTGAAGGGCCCTCAGACCCAGCCCATCAGGTTCTCGCGGATCACATTCGAAAGCGCGGTGATATGCGCGTCATCGTCGTTGAGGCAGGGAATATAGGTGAAATGCTCGCCGCCCGCTTCCTCGAAGCTTTCAAAAATCTCTTCGTTGATCTCTTCCAGCGTTTCGATGCAATCGGCCGAAAAAGCCGGGGCGCAGACAGCGATGTTCTTCTTGCCCGCTTCGGCCAGCCGCGCGACTTCTTCGACAGTATAGGGCTTGAGCCATTCTTCGGGGCCGAATTTCGACTGGAACGTCGTCTTGATCTCGGTATCGTCCCAGCCCAGCCGTTCTTTCAGCAGACGCGTCGTTTTCTGGCACTGACAATGGTAGGGATCGCCCTCCATCAGGTAGCGTTTGGGCACCCCGTGGTAGGAACAAACAAGGATGTCGGGCCGCGTTTCCAGCTCCGCGTACTTGCGTTCGATCGATTGCGCCAGCGCCTCGATATAGTCGGGGCGGTCGAAATAGGGCTGCACCGTGCGCGCGGCCGGCTGCCATTTCTCCTTGCCCAACGCCTCGAAGAACTTGTCGCAGGCGGTGGCCGACGTCGCGCCGGCATAGTGGGGATAGAGCGGGAAGAACAGGATCTTCTGGCAACCCGCCTCGACCATTTTGCGCACGCGGCTGGGGGTCGATGGATTGCCGTAGCGCATGCAGAAATCGACCATGACGGTATCGCCGTAGGTGGCGTGCATTTCCTTGGCGATCTTGGCGGTCTGCGCTTTGGTGATGGTCATCAACGGGCTCTCGCCCTCTTCCTCGTTCCAGATCGACTTATACGCCGCACCCGAGGTGAAGGGCCGCTTTGTCAGGATGATCAACTGCAGCAGCGGCTGCCACAGCCAAGGCGAATAGTCGATGACACGCTGATCAGACAGGAATTCCCCCAGATAGCGGCGCATCGACCAATAGTCGTAGTTATCCGGCGTGCCGAGGTTGCCGACAAGGATCCCTATCTTCGGGCGCGGCACCTTTGGGTGGTCGTCATCCGCATGCGCGGGACGGGCTTCGCTCACAGTGGCTTGCATGTCTTTCATCGGTCCATCCCGCGTTGTTTGGCTGTCACATAGACAGATTTGCCGGTGCGTCAATCAGCCAGCGGTTGTTCGGTCGCTGCCAGCGCATCCGCCAGTCGTTGCTGGGCAGAGCCGGGGCGCAGCGGCTTTTGCTGCGAATCGTCCGGGGCCCAACCGGTCAGCACCTGCAATTCATAGCTTGCCCGCAGCCGTCCTGCCGGCGTGGCAAAATGCTGCGCGTAGAGTTCCTGCGCACGGTCAAATACGGCCCGGCGGGTCGGATGACGCTGACGCGCTGTCAGCGCGTTGGTCTCGCCCATGGCGCGCAGATCATGGCAAAGATGCCGGATATCGCGATACTCGGCGGTCATCACAGCCGTATCGGCCACCGGCAGCGCCAGCCCCGCCCGTTGCAACAGCCCGCCCAGATCCCGCAGATCCGGCAGCGGCGCGATCCGCGGCGACAGGCCCCCGGTCACCGCGACCTCTGCCTCGCCCAGCGCGCGGCGCAATTCCTGCAACGTGTCGCCCCCCAGACTGACAGAGATCATCAACCCATCGGGACGAAGCGCCCGCCGGCATTGGATCAGCTGCCCCACCGGATCATTGGCCCAATGCAGCGCCATCATATGCAATACCAGATCGCAGCTGCCCGGCGTCAGATCCAGCGTATCGGTGTCCGCCACGATCCGCGCGGCAGGAAAGGCATCGGCCCAGAAACCGGGATGTCCCGTCACGATTGCCACATCCGTGAACGATTTGTTAACCATCTCCAGCCGATCCTGAACCTCGGCCAGAGCCGCCTCATGCAGAAACAGCGCGTCCCGGTGGACACGGGCGCGGTGACGCGCGAGCGCGTGGGTATCGGTCATTGGTTTCGTCATGAAGGGGATATAGGGCCGTGCTGGCACAACTGCAAACCGCCGTCTCGTTGATCTATCCGCCGCGCTGTATCCCCTGCGGCGGGCTGGTGGACAGTGACTTTGGCCTGTGCGCCGCCTGCTGGCGCGAGACGCAGTTCATCGGCATCACCATCTGCGAAAGTTGCAGCACCCCATTGCCACCCGGTGGTCACGACGAGACGCTGCATTGCGACGCCTGTCTTCAGGCACCACCGCCCTGGGTGCAAGGCCGCGCGGCGCTGGTTTATGGCGGGGTCGGGCGCAAGCTGGTGCTGTCGCTCAAACACGGCGACCGACAGGAAATCGCGCGCCCCGCAGGTCTGTGGATGGCAAGCCGGATGCGGGCGGGCGCGCCCGACGACACACTCGTTATCCCCGTTCCACTGCACTGGCGCCGTCTGTTGAAACGGCGTTACAACCAATCCGCCCTGCTGGCCCGTCAAACCGCCCGCGCACTGGGGGCAGAGCTTTGCGTGGATGCGCTGGTGCGCCGCCGGGCAACGCAATCTCTGGACGGAAAATCGCGCGAGCAACGCTTTGCCACGCTTGCCAATACCATCGCGCCCCATCCGCGCAACGGCGCCGTGATCGAGGGGCGCGCGGTGCTGCTGGTCGACGACGTGATGACCTCGGGCGCGACACTCACCGCGTCGACATGGGCCTGCCTGGAGGCCGGTGCCCGCGAGGTTCGGGTGGTGACACTGGCGCGGGCGGTGAAAGATACCTAGATATGGGGTCAACCCAGATCAAAGGACCGACCAAATGCAGCCCGTCGAAATCTACACATCACCCCTTTGCGGCTTTTGCCACGCAGCCAAAAGGTTGCTGAACCAAAAAGGCGTAAGCTTTTCAGAAGTGGACGTTCTCGCAAATCCCGATCGCAAGTCCGAGATGATCGAACGCGCCGACGGCCGCCGCACGGTTCCCCAGATCTTTGTCGGGGAAACCCACGTTGGCGGCTACGATGACCTGAACGCGCTGGAGCGGGCGGGCAAGCTGGACGCGTTGCTCGCCGCGTGATGCGCGGCGCGATCCTGCAACTCAACGTCAGCGATGATCCGGCGGCGAACCTGCCGGTCACGCTGGCGATGGTGGCCGAGGCCGCGCAGGCGGGCGCGCAGATGATCTTTACGCCAGAGGTCACAAATATCGTCTCGACCAGCCGCGATCACCAGCGCGCCGTGCTGCATGCAGAGGCTGATGATCCCACGCTTGCCGCCCTGCGCGATGCTGCGAAGCTCCACGGCATCTGGGTCCTGATCGGCTCTCTCGCGCTCAAGACGGACGATGCCGACGGGCGTTTCGCAAACCGGTCGTTCCTGATCTCGCCCGAAGGCAAAATCGCCGCGCGCTACGACAAGATCCACATGTTCGACGTCACCGTAAGCGCGACAGAGAGCTACCGCGAATCGGCAGGCTATCGTCCGGGCAGCCGCGCAGTCGTCGCGCAGACCCCCCACGGCACGCTGGGCCTCACGATCTGCTACGACGTCCGCTTTCCTGCGCTGCATCACGCCTTGGCGCAGGCGGGCGCGCAGATCCTTGCCGTGCCGTCGGCGTTCTCCCCCACGACGGGGGCCGCGCATTGGCACACTCTGCTGCGCGCCCGCGCGATTGAAACGGGGTGTTTCGTCATCGCGCCCGCCACCTGCGGCACCCACGCCAGCGCCGCCCATAAACCCCGCGAAACCTATGGTCATTCACTTGTCGTGAGCCCGTGGGGGAGGTCATGCTGGACGCAGGCACCGCGCCGGGGGTATATCCGTTCGAGATCGCGATAGAAGAGGTCGACCGCGCCCGCGCGCGCGTGCCCAGCCTCACCCACAGCCGCAACTTTACGGGACCCTGATGGCCGACGACCGAAATACCCTCGCGATACTACTGTTCAGCGAGATCCTCGGCACGGATCAGATCCTGCGCAACCGGTTGAGCAAGGTGCTGCCCAAGGGAATGGAAATTTCGCATTTCTCGGTGCTCAACCACCTTGCATGGCGCGGGGTGGAACGCTCCCCGGCGCAGCTGGCAGAGACGTTTCACGTCACGCGCGGTGCGATGACCAACACGCTCAATAAACTCGAATGGGCGGGCTATATCCACGTGCGCCCCGATTGGGACGATGCACGCCGCAAGATGGTCGCGATCAGCCCGGCGGGCCGTCAGGCGCGCGAATCCGCGCTGAGTTCGATCACGCCGATGATCACGCAGGTCGTCGATGAGCTGGGCGAAGAAACGGTGCGCGCCACGCTCCCGGCGCTGCGCGAGCTTCGACGCCAGATGACAAAGGACAGCTAGCGCTTCAGGCTGGCGGTGACGTAGTTCACACTTAAATCCCGCGCCGACAGCCGCCAGGTCCAGGTCACCGGATTGAACACGAATCCCTTGCGATCCACAGGCTCCAGACCCGCTTCCTCCAGCAGCGCAAACAGCTCGTCCGGCGTGATGAATTTCGACCATTCATGCGTGCCCTTGGGCAACCAGCGCATCACATGCTCCGCCCCGATAATCGCCACGACATAGCTTTTTGGATTGCGGTTGAGCGTTGAGCAAATGTGCAAGCCGCCGGATTTCAGCAACCGCTGGCACGCGGTTAGATACGAGATCGGGGAGGCGACGTGTTCCACCACTTCCATATTCAACACCACATCAAATTGCTCACCCGCCTCGGCCAGCGCCTCGGCGGTGGTGTGGCGATAGTCGATGTCCAAGCCCGATTGCCGCGCGTGCACCTGCGCCACAGGGATATTGCCCGCCGCCGCATCTGCGCCCACCACGGTGGCACCCAGCCGCGCCATGGGCTCTGACAGCAATCCGCCCCCGCAGCCAATGTCGAGGATGCGCAACCCTTCAAACGGCGCGGGCGCAGTCAGGTCGCGCCCGAATTCTCCGGCAATCTGGTTGGTGATATAATCCAGACGGCAGGGGTTAAGCATGTGCAGCGGTTTGAATTTTCCGTTGGGGTCCCACCACTCTGCGGCCATCGCCTCGAACTTGGCCACTTCACCGGTATCGACCGTGCTTTGAGACGCTTGCATTCCGGGATCCTCTGTATTCATTGTCGCGTTTCGTACTATATAGGGTCTCGATGGACAAACACCCGGATCAAAAGCGCGCAGTGCAGTATCTTTACCCGCCCCTCGACCCGTTCGACCGGCGGATGCTGGACGTGGGCGAGGGGCACGAAGTCTACGTCGAGCAATGCGGCAATCCCGACGGCATCCCCGTCGTCGTGCTGCACGGCGGGCCGGGTGGCGGGTGCAGCCCGTCAATGCGGCGCTATTTCGATCCCGCTCGCTACCGCATCGTCCTGTTCGATCAACGCGGCTGTGGCCGCTCGCGGCCCCACGCGTCGGTCAAGGACAACACGACGTGGCATCTGGTGCGCGACATCGAGCTGATCCGCGAAACGCTGGGCATCGGCCAATGGGTCGTGTTCGGGGCAGCTGGGGGGCGACGCTGTCGCTGATCTATGCCCAGACGCACCCGGAGGCCGTGCGCAATCTGGTGCTGCGCGGCGTGTTCCTGATGACGCAGGCCGAGCTTGACTGGTTCTACGGCGGCGGTGCCGGTAAATTCTGGCCCGAGGTCTGGGCCAAGTTCACGGCCCTCGTGCCCGAGGATGAGCGTGGCGACTACATCGCCGCCTATCACCGGCGCCTGTTCTCCGACGATATGACGCAGCAGACCCGCTATGCCCGCGCGTGGTCTGGCTGGGAAAACGCGCTCGCCTCGATCCATTCGGCGGGGCAGATGATCGAGGGGCCGGGGGAATACGCCCGCGCCTTTGCCCGGCTCGAGAATCACTATTTCATCAACGGCGGGTTCCTTGAATACGACGGCCAAATCCTCGCGCAGATGGACCGGATTGCGCATATCCCCGGCGTCATCGTGCAGGGCCGTTACGATATGATCTGCCCGCCCGAAAGCGCCTATGCAATCGCGCGCAACTGGCCGCGCGGCGAGCTCAAGATGGTCCGCAACGCGGGCCACGCGCTGAGCGAGCCGGGCATTTCAGCCGAGCTGGTGCGCGCCATGGACCGGATCGCGCTGACATGAGCCGCCGTCCCCTTGACCGACGCGCGCTGTTCGCCAGCGGTGCCGCCGCCGCCCTGCTGGCGGCTACGGGCGTCAGCGCCGGGCCGCTGCCCGCGCGCGGTGGGCACCTGCGGTTGGCGGTGTCGGGGGCAGCGCGCGACGATAGCTGGACGCAGGGGGAGGGGCTGTTCATGCGGCTCGCCCGCGTCGGCCTGATCTACGAGACGCTGACTGAAATCGCCGCCGACGGCACCCTGCGCCCCGATCTTGCGACCGCGTGGCGAAGTGCCGATGCCGGTCGCCGCTGGCGCTTTGACCTGCGCCGGGATGCGGTTTTTCACGACGGCGCGCCCTTCACCGCAAAGGATGCCGCCGCCAGCCTTGCCGCGATAGGCACAGCCCGCGCGACGGGCCGCTTTGGCGTTGAGGTCACGCTCGACCGGCCCGACCCCGCACTGCCTTTCTCCCTTGCCACCCTCCCGATGCGCCCGGCCCACGCGCCGGATGCGGGCATCGGCACGGGGCTTTATACCCTGCGGCGTTTCACCCCCGGCCAGCAGCTGATCGCGGACCGTACCGCGACCCACCGCAAGGATGGCGCGGCGGGCTGGTTCGACACGGTCGAGCTCGTCTCGATCCCCGCCGCCCCCGTGCGCGCGCAGGCCGTGGCCGAATACCTCGTGGACGGCGCAGACATCGACGACGCCACACCGCTTACCGGTTTCGACGATATCGCGCTGTTTGACGGCCACGCCATCGCGCGCTCCATCGCCCTGCCTCCCGTCACCGGCACCACAGCGCCCTTCGACGACCTGCGCGCGCCCCTACGCTGGTGGCTGGCCTAGCCCTTGCATCCCGGCGCCCCCGGGCGTATATGCCTCTTAACAGCGGCGCGCTCGGGTCCACACCAAGCGCCCACCGAACCACGATAACGGGCCGCGCGCCCGTTTTTTTGTGCCCGAACGCCTGAGCCAAAGTGAGACCATGACCAACGACCTGATCGCCAAAGCAGCCATCGACCAGCGCCTCGCCGAGATCGTTACCCCGGTGATCGAGGATATGGGGTTTGAGCTGGTGCGCATCCGGCTGATGTCGGGCAAGACCACGACGCTGCAAATCATGGCCGACCGCCCCGATGGCGGGATCGAGGTCGATGAATGTGCGCAGATCTCCACCGCCGTGGGCGCCGTTCTGGATGTCGAGGATCCGATCCTCGATGAATACGCGCTCGAAGTGTCGAGCCCCGGCATCGACCGCCCGCTCACACGGCTCAAGGATTTTGACGCCTTCGAAGGCTACGAGGCCAAGATCGAGACGACCGAGCTGATCGACGGTCGCCGCCGCTTCAAGGGGGAGCTGGCGGGCATCGAGGGCGACGAGGTGCTCATCAACGTCGAAGAGGGCACTGTGGGTTTGAAATTCGACTGGCTGTCGGACGCCAAACTGGTGCTCACCGACGAGCTGATCAAGGAAATGCTGCGCCAGCGCAAGGAAGCTGGCGTGATCGACGAAGAAACCTTTGACGAAATTGCCGAAGATGACGGCGAGGGAGAAGACTGATGGCCATTACATCCGCAAACCAGCTGGAACTGCTGCAAACCGCCGAGGCCGTGGCCCGCGAAAAGATGATCGACCCCGGTCTGGTGGTCGAGGCGATGGAGGAGAGCCTCGCGCGCGCGGCCAAATCCCGCTACGGCGCCGAAATGGATATTCGCGTCAGCATCGACCGCAAGACCGGTCGCGCGACATTCACCCGCGTGCGCACCGTGGTCGAAGAGGATGAGCTTGAGAACTACCAGGCCGAATTCACCGTCGAGCAGGCCAAGCAGTACATGGAAAACCCCGCCGTCGGGGATACCTTCGTCGAGGAAGTACCCCCGTCGAGATGGGCCGCATCGCCGCGCAATCGGCCAAGCAGGTGATCCTGCAGAAGGTCCGCGAAGCGGAGCGTGACAAGCAGTACGAAGAATTCAAGGACCGCGTGGGAACAATCATCAACTGCCTGGTCAAGCGCGAGGAATACGGCAACGTCATCGTTGATATGAACCCCGGCGAAGGCATCCTGCGCCGCAACGAAAAGATCGGCCGCGAGGCGTACCGCCCCAACGACCGCATCCGCGTCTACATCAAGGATGTGCGCCGCGAGCAGCGCGGGCCCCAGATTTTCCTGAGCCGTACCGCGCCGGAATTCATGGCCGAGCTGTTCAAGATGGAAGTGCCCGAAATCTACGACGGCATCATCGAGATCAAGGCAGTCGCCCGTGATCCCGGTTCGCGTGCCAAGATTGCCGTGATCTCCTACGACAACTCCATCGACCCCGTGGGCGCCTGCGTCGGCATGCGCGGCTCCCGCGTGCAGGCCGTCGTGAACGAGCTTCAGGGCGAGAAAATCGACATCATTCCGTGGAACGAGGATCAGCCGACGTTCCTTGTGAACGCGCTTCAGCCCGCCGAGGTGTCCAAGGTTGTTCTCGACGAAGAGGCCGGCAAGATCGAGGTCGTCGTGCCCGAAGAGCAGCTGTCGCTCGCCATCGGGCGTCGTGGCCAGAACGTGCGCCTTGCCTCGCAGCTGACGCATCTCGACATCGACATCATGACCGAAGAGCAGGAAAGCGCGCGCCGTCAGGCCGAATTCGAAGAGCGCACCAAGCTCTTCATGGATACGCTTGATCTGGACGAATTCTTTGCCCAGTTGCTGGTCTCCGAAGGGTTCACCAATCTCGAAGAGGTCGCTTATGTCGAGATTGACGAGCTGACCGTGATCGACGGCGTCGACGACGATACCGCGACAGAGCTCCAGGCCCGCGCCCGTGACGTACTCGAGGCGCAGGCCAAGGCAGCCCTTGATGCCGCCCGCGCGCTGGGCGCCGAGGACAGCCTTATTGAATTTGACGGGCTCACCCCCCAGATGATTGAGGCGTTGGCCAAGGACGATGTCAAAACCCTCGAAGATTTCGCCACCTGTGCGGATTGGGAGCTGGCCGGCGGCTGGACAACGGTGAACGGCGAGCGCGTCAAGGACGACGGCACGCTTGAGCCCTTCGACATGAGCCTTGAAGAAGCGCAGCACCTGATCATGACCGCCCGCGTCCTGCTGGGTTGGGTGGACCCAAGCGAGCTTGAGCCCGACGTCGAAGAAGAAGAGGTCGAGCACGACGAGGAGGCCGGGGCCTGATCGCAGGCCCTGGAGCGGCAGACATGGGACGCGGTGGTGCCCCCAAAGAGCGCGATGGCGCGGAACGCAAATGTCTCGCCACCGGCGAGACACAGCCCAAGGACGGGCTGATCCGCTTTGTCGTCGGGCCCGAGGGTCAGGTCGTTCCCGATATCTTGGGAAAGCTGCCCGGACGTGGTATGTATGTCGCTGCAGATCGCGCGGCGGTTGAAAAGGCCGTCGCGAAAAAACTGTTCGCGCGCGGTGCAAAACAGCCGGTGACAGTGCCGGAGGGGTTGGTCGACGAGGTCGAAAAACAGCTCGCCCGCCGGGTGGTCGATCTGATCTCGATGCAGCGCAAGGCCGGACGGGCCGTGGCTGGCTATGAAAAGGTCAAAGGCTGGCTGCAAACGGAAGAAGCCGAAGTTCTGATCCAGGCTGTGGACGGATCGGGACGCGGCAAATCGAAACTAAGCACGCCGCATTATGGCTCCTACATCGGGTGTCTGACGGCGGATGAACTTGGGTTGGCGTTCGGACGTCAAACTGTGATACATGGGGCGCTCGCCTCTGGTGGACTCACGCAACGTGTAGTAGAGGAAGCCAAACGATTGAACGGCGTGCGCAAAAATGAGGCTGGCAGCGGCCAGTCGAAAGGATAGACGAGCTAGATGAGCGATAGTGACGGCAAGAAAACATTGGGTCTGCGCGGCGGTGGGTCGCGTCCGGGGAACGTAAAGCAAAGCTTTAGCCACGGGCGGACCAAGAACGTCGTGGTCGAAACCAAGCGCAAGCGTGTCGTGGTCCCGAAACCCGGTGGCCAGAAACCAACCGGCCCCGGCGCCGGCCCCGTTGGCGATCCCTCGAAACGTCCCGCAGGCATCACCGATGCCGAGATGGACCGCCGCCTGAAGGCCGTTCAGGCCGCCAAGGCGCGCGAGGCCGAAGAGGCCGCCGCCCGCGACGCCGAGGAAAAAGCCCGCGCCGAAGAGCGTGAGCGTCGTCGCGCCGAGATCGAAGAGAAAGAGCGCGAAGAGCGCGAGCGTGAGGAAGCTCTCAAGGCGAAAGCCGAGGAAGAGGCGCAAAAGGCCCGCGAAGCCGCGGCTGCCGCGGCTGCCCCCGCCGTGGTCGAACCGACCCGCGCGGCCCCCAACAAATCCGCGCCCCAGCAGACACCACGCAAGACCGACCGCGACCGCGAAGACACCAACAAGAAGAACCAGCGCGACGACAGCCGCCGCTCTGGCAAACTGACGGTGAATCAGGCTCTGCGCGGCGGCGAAGGTGGCCGTCAGCGCTCCATGGCGCAGATGAAGCGCAAGCAGGAGCGCGCGCGTCAAAAGGCGATGGGCGGCAACGTCGAGCGTGAAAAGGTCGTGCGCAACGTGAACCTGCCCGAGGCGATTGTCGTATCCGAACTGGCGCAGCGGATGTCCGAAAAGGTCTCCGAGGTGGTCAAGGCGCTGATGAACAACGGCATGATGGTGACACAGACGCAGACCATCGACGCCGATACCGCCGAGTTGATCATCGAGGAGTTCGGCCACAAGGTCGTGCGCGTCTCTGACGCCGACGTTGAAAACGTGATCCAGGAGGTTGAGGACGACGAGGGCGATCTGCAAGGGCGCCCGCCGGTCATCACGATCATGGGTCACGTCGACCACGGCAAGACATCGCTGCTCGACGCGATCCGAAACGCGCGTGTTGTTGCGGGCGAGGCCGGTGGCATCACCCAGCACATCGGCGCCTATCAGGTGACGACCGAAGGCGGGCAGGTACTGTCTTTCCTCGACACGCCCGGCCACGCGGCGTTTACCTCCATGCGCTCCCGCGGGGCGCAGGTGACGGATATCGTGGTTCTGGTGGTTGCCGCCGATGACGCCGTGATGCCCCAGACGATCGAGGCGATCAACCACGCCAAGGCGGCCAAGGTGCCGATGATCGTGGCGATCAACAAATGCGATAAACCCGCCGCCGACCCGGACAAGGTCCGCACGGATCTATTGCAGCACGAGGTCATCGTCGAAAAGATGTCCGGTGAAGTGCAGGACGTCGAAGTGTCGGCCACTACCGGTCAGGGTCTGGACGAGTTGCTGGAAGCCATCGCGCTTCAGGCCGAGATCCTTGAGCTCAAGGCGAACCCCGACCGCGCCGCTGTCGGCGCCGTGATCGAAGCGCAGCTTGATGTGGGTCGTGGCCCGGTCGCGACCGTGCTGGTGCAAAACGGCACCCTGCGTCAGGGCGATATCTTCGTCGTTGGCGAACAGTACGGCAAGGTGCGCGCCCTGGTGAACGATCAGGGCGACCGCGTGAAGGAAGCCGGCCCATCGGTGCCCGTCGAGGTGCTTGGCCTCAACGGCACGCCAGAGGCGGGTGACGTTCTCAACGTGACCGAGACCGAAGCGCAGGCCCGCGAAATCGCCGAATATCGCGAAAAAGCGGCCAAGGACAAACGCGCCGCCGCCGGTGCCGCGACTACGCTCGAACAGCTGATGGCAAACGCCAAGGCCGACGAGGACGTGAACGAGCTGCCGATCCTGGTAAAAGCCGATGTTCAAGGCTCCGCCGAAGCGATCGTTCAGGCGATGGAGAAGATCGGCAACGACGAGGTGCGCGTGCGTGTCCTGCACTCCGGTGTGGGGGCGATCACCGATACCGATGTCGGTCTGGCCGAAGCCTCCGGCGCCCCGATCATGGGGTTCAACGTGCGGGCAAACGCCTCCGCCCGGAATTCCGCCAACCAGAAGGGTGTCGAGATTCGCTATTACTCGGTCATCTACGATCTGGTCGACGACGTGAAGGCGGCGGCATCCGGCCTGCTCAGCAACGAGATCAAGGAGAACTTCATCGGCTACGCCAACATCAAGGAGGTCTTCAAGGTCACCGGTGTGGGCAAGGTCGCGGGGTGTCTGGTCACCGAAGGGGTGGCACGCCGCTCCGCCGGGGTGCGTCTGCTGCGCGACAACGTGGTCATCCACGAAGGCACACTGAAAACGCTCAAGCGCTTCAAGGACGAAGTTGCCGAAGTGCAGTCCGGCCAGGAATGCGGCATGGCCTTCGAGAACTACGATGATATCCGCCCTGACGACGTGATCGAGATCTTCACGCGTGAGGAAGTGACCCGCACGCTCGACTGATCTATCGGATACACATGAAAAAAGGGACGGTGCAGCGATGCACCGTCCCTTTTTGCAGTCTTCGCGTCTCTTACTTTTTAGAGACTGGAACGCCGGAATACACCGTATTGTCGACCTTCACCGAAATACGCCCGTCCGGCATGTCCCGCACGAAAGTGCCTTGAACCGATACGCAAGAACCAAGTGTGATTGTCCGCAGCATTTCTATCCTCCCCAGAGTAGATGATTAGAAATTAAACGAAACTGTTTCTAAATCCAGCACAATCGCGAAAGGAATGGATGAAATATCAGGCTCTGGCGCAAGATCTTTAACCGCTACAGCCAATCCCGCAGGATCGGGATCAGCGGAATATCGGCGGCGGGCATGGGATAGTCCCGCATATCCACCGGTTTCACCCATTTCAGCGTCTGACCTTCCCGCGCCACGGGCGTACCTTCCCATTTGCGGCAGGCAAACAGCGGCATCATCAGGTGGAAGTCATCGTAGCCGTGGCTGGCAAAGGTCAGAGGGGCGAGGCAGGAGGCCCAGGTGTCTATCCCCAACTCCTCGTGCAACTCCCGGATCAGCGCGGCTTCCGGGCTTTCCCCCGGCTCTACCTTGCCGCCGGGAAACTCCCACAGTCCCGCCATGGATTTCCCCGCGGGGCGCTGTGCCAGTAGTACACGACCATCCACATCAATCAGTGCAACGGCCGAAACGAGAACCAGTTTCACGACCGATAGTCCGCGTTGATCGAGATATAGCCGTGCGTCAGATCGCAGGTCCAGACGGTTGCCTGCCCGGTGCCGATGCCGATATCCACACCGATGGAGATATGGTCTTGTTTCATGTGCGCGGCGGCGGCCTCTTCGGAGTAGCTTTCGCTGCGCCAGCCGTCCTTGGCCACCTCTACATCGCCAAAGCGGATCGACAAACGGTCACGGTCTGCCTTGGCACCGGATTTGCCGACCGCCATCACGACCCGGCCCCAATTGGGGTCTTCGCCCGCAATCGCTGTCTTGATCAGCGGCGAATTGGCAATCGCCATCGCGTGGATCTTGGCCTCCGCATCCGAGGCGGCGCCGCTCACGGCGATCTCGACAAACTTGGTCGCACCCTCCCCGTCGCGCACCACCTGATGCGCCAGATCCAGCATCACGCCCTCCAGCGCTTCGGCAAACCCGCGATCCCCATCGACCGATACGCCCGACGCCCCCGTGGCAGCCGCCAGCAACGTGTCCGAGGTCGACGTATCGCTGTCCACGGTGATGCAGTTGAACGAGCGCTCGTTGATACCCGACACCAGTGCCTGCAGCCCGGTCTGCTCGATCCGTGCATCGGTAAAGAGATACACGAGCATCGTCGCCATATCCGGCGCGATCATGCCCGACCCTTTGGCGATGCCAACGATCCTGACCGGCTTGCCCGCCACATCGACCTGCGCCTGCGCGCCCTTGGCAAAGGTATCGGTGGTCATGATCGCCTTTGCCGCCGCCGCCACGCCATTCACATCCGCGTTGCTTGTCAGCGTCGACAGCACATCCGTGATCCGGTCGTGGGGCAGGGGCTCCCCGATCACGCCGGTCGAGGAGGTAAACACCCGCTCCTGCGGGACACCTGCCGCTTGCGCCACCGCCAGCGTGATCGCCTCGACCGAGTCCGTGCCGCGCGCGCCGGTAAAGGCGTTGGCGTTGCCGGAGTTCACCAAAATCGCCGCCCCCGCATCCGAGGGAACACCGATCTTGGCCTGGCAATCCAGCACCGGCGCCGCGCGGGTGGAGGAGCGTGTGAACACCCCCGCCACCACGCTGCCGGGATCGAGCAGCGCCAGCATCACATCCGTGCGGTCCTTGTATTTCACCCCCGCCGCAGCGGTGGCAAAGCGCACACCGTCCACCGGCACCAACTGCGGAAAGCTTGCCGGTGCAAGCGGTGAGACGCTATCGATCTTTGCCATTCCGCCGGACCCTTACTGCAACAAATCGATCTGTTTGATCATCGCTGGATCAACCGTTTCGGCGCCGCTCGTGTCGACATCCGCCGCGGCGGTCACTTCCTCGATCCGCTCTTGCGCGCGGGTCTGGCGGATTTGCAGCTCCAACTCCTCACGGACCTGCTCCAGCGCCGGCGCTTCCTTGATCCGGGTCTCGTTGAGGGTGATGACATGCCAGCCGAACTGCGTCTGCACCGGGTCGGACACTGCACCAACCTCCAGCGCCTTCACGGCCTCTTCAAAGGCGGGCACCATGGCCCCCGTGCCGAACCAGCCCAGTTGCCCGCCGTTCGGGCCGGACGGGCCTGTTGATTTCTCGCGCGCGACGGCGGCAAATTCCGCGCCGCCCTCAATCTCTTCCTTCACGGCAATCGCTTCCTCTTCGGTCTCGACAAGGATATGCGACGCGTTGAATTCCTGTTCCGCGGCAACTTCCCCGTATTCCGCGTCATAGGCGGCCTGCACGTCTGCCTCGTCCAGCGCGCCCTCCATGATGCCTTCTATCGCTTCCCCGGCGATCAGCGAGCGCCGCTCGTTCTCCAGCTGAAGCTCGACCCGTGCGGGCAGATCGCCCTCGAATCCCTGGCTCAGCGCCGTCTGCTGAACCAGTTGATCCAGGATCCCCTGAAACAACACGTCTTCGGGCAGATCCTGATACTGCGGCGGCAGGCTGGCCCAGGCCACGATCATGTTACCCAGCGTGATCTCGGTTCCGTTCACGGTCGCCACAACCGTGGACAGATCCTGCGAGGGGTTGGCCGTATCCTGTGCGGACACAGGCAGGGCAAGGCTGATGGCAACGGCAAAGGGCGCCAGAAAAGTGAGGGGTTTTTGCATGGTTTGTCCTAACATTACGGCCTGCTCAGGCCGCTTACATTGACACTGTATATCACGGCCCTTACATCGCCCTAAGCGCCCTGTTGGGCATATCTGGCGGCTGCTCGGGCCATCGTTCTCCCCTTCTATCTATGGACTGGGTGTTTGCGGGGCAAGCAGATCGCAGAAACGTAAAGTTTAGTCGGCTGGAGAACGCATGCTCGGACTGGGAAACATCGCCAAGAAAGTGTTTGGCACGGCCAATGACCGCAAGATCAAGGCCGCGCGCCCGCTGATCGAAAAGGTCAACGATCTTGAGCCTGAGTTCGAAAAACTCACCGACGCGCAGATCAAGGACCGCACCGAAGCGCTCGCAAAACGCGCGATGGGCGGCGAGAGCCTCGACGATCTGCTGCCCGAAGCCTTTGCCAACTGCCGCGAAGCCGCCCGCCGTACGCTGGGTCTGCGCGCCTTCGACACGCAGCTGATGGGCGCGCTCTTTCTGCATCAGGGCAACGTGGCCGAGCAGAAGACCGGCGAGGGTAAGACGCTGACCGCCAGCTTTGCCGCCTATCTCAACGCGCTCACCGGGCGCGGTGTGCATATTGTGACCGTCAACGAATACCTCGTGAAACGCGACGCGGAATGGATGGGCAAGGTGTTCGGCGCGCTGGGGCTGACCACCGGCTACATCTATTCGGGCATGCCCGACGACGCAAAACGCGCGGCCTACGCCTGCGATGTCACCTACGCCACCAACAACGAACTCGGCTTTGATTACCTGCGCGACAACATGAAATCCGAACTTTCGGATCTCTACCAGAAACAGCATAATTTCGCGATCGTGGACGAGGTCGACAGCATCCTGATCGACGAGGCGCGTACCCCGCTGATTATCTCCGGCCCGTCCGAGGATCGCTCGGATCTTTATGTCACCATCGACGGCGTGATCCCCTCCTTGCGCGAAGAGCACTACGAGCTCGACGAGAAAACCCGCAACGTGACCTTCACCGACGACGGCATCGAATTCCTCGAAGAGCAGCTGCGCGCCCGCGAACTGCTCGAAGAGGGGATGACGCTTTACGATCCCGAAAGCACCTCCATCGTGCACCACGTCAATCAGGGCCTGCGCGCGCATAAACTCTTTGCCCGCGACAAGGATTACATCGTGCGCGACAACGAGGTTGTGCTGATCGACGAATTCACCGGCCGCATGATGGCCGGGCGCCGTCTGGGCGACGGCCTGCATCAGGCGATCGAGGCCAAGGAAGGCGTCGACATCAAGCCCGAGAACATCACGCTCGCCTCCGTGACCTTCCAGAACTACTTCCGCCTCTACGACAAGCTTGCCGGCATGACCGGCACCGCCCTGACCGAGGAAGAGGAATTCAGCCAGATCTACGGCCTTGGCGTGGTCGAAGTGCCGACAAACGTACCTGTCGCGCGGGTGGACGAGGACGATGCCGTCTACCGCACCCAGCAGGAAAAATACGCCGCCATGATCGAAAAGGTCAAAGAGGCGCACGAGCGCGGCCAGCCCTGCCTCGTCGGCACCACGTCGATTGAGAAATCCGAAATGCTCAGCCAGCTGCTGACCGCCGAGGGGATCACCCACAACGTCCTGAACGCGCGCCAGCACGAACAGGAAGCACAGATCGTCGGTGACGCGGGTAAGCTGGGCGCAGTTACCATCGCCACCAACATGGCCGGGCGCGGCACCGACATCCAGCTGGGCGGCAACGTCGAGCTGCGCGTGCTCGAAGCGCTGGCTGCCGATCCGGACGGCGATCCGGTGGCGATCCGCGAACGCATCACCGCCGAGACGGCCGATGAAAAGAAAAAAGTGCTGGAGGCCGGCGGCCTCTACGTCCTCGCCTCCGAGCGCCATGAAAGCCGCCGCATCGACAACCAGCTGCGCGGCCGCTCTGGCCGTCAGGGCGATCCGGGCCGCTCGTCGTTCTTCCTCTCGCTTGAGGATGACCTGATGCGCATCTTCGGCTCCGAACGGCTGGAGAAGGTTCTGACGTCGCTGGGCCTCAAGGAAGGCGAGGCGATTGTGCACCCGTGGGTCAACAAATCGCTGGAACGCGCGCAGGCGAAGGTCGAAGGCCGCAACTTTGACATCCGCAAGCAGCTGCTGAAATTCGATGATGTGATGAACGAACAGCGCAAGGTCATCTTTGGCCAGCGCCGCGACATCATGGAGGCAGAGGATCTGCATGAAATCGCGCAGGACATGCGCGAACAGGTCGTCGACGATCTGATCGACCAATACATGCCGCCCAACACCTACGCCGATCAATGGGACAGCCATGGCTTCTACGCCGCCGTGATCGAACAGCTGGGTGTCGACGTGCCGATCATCGCCTGGCTCGAAGAAGACGGCGTTGACGAAGAGGTCGTGCGCGAACGCCTGATGGAGGCCACCGACAAGCTGATGGCCGAAAAGGCCGAAGCCTTTGGCCCCGAGAACATGCGCAACATCGAAAAGCAGCTCTTGCTGCAGACCATCGACGCCAAGTGGCGCGAGCATCTTCTGACGCTCGAACACCTGCGCTCGGTCGTGGGCTTCCGTGGCTACGCGCAGCGCGATCCGCTCAACGAGTACAAGAACGAAAGCTTCCAGCTGTTCGAGGGGATGCTCGACAGCCTGCGCGCGGACGTCACGCAGAAACTGTCGCGGATCAAGCCGCTCAGCGAGGAAGAGCAGCAGCAAATGATCCAGCAGATGCTGGCCCAGCAGCGCGCCGCGCAGGGTGAAGGCCAACGCGCCACCGATCCCGCGCCACAGCCCGCCGTGGCCCCGCCCGCCGATGGCAATCCCACAGCCGGGTTCGACGAGAATGATCCGGCCACATGGGGCAGCCCGGGCCGCAACGATCCGTGCCCCTGCGGATCGGGCGAGAAGTTCAAACGCTGCCACGGCCGCCTGACCTGAACCAGCGCCTTCGCAACAATGTCATAATTCCCTCACGCGGCTGCCCAACTGCAGCCGCGTTTGTCCCGCAGTTTACCCTTGGGAACATAGTGGGAAGGTTTAGGGACAATGCGTTATCGCAAAGGAATAATCACGGCCGCCTGCACAATCGGGTGCGCGCTTGGCATTGGCGCCGTCATGCAAGGATCGCAAACGGCGAACTCCCTGTACGGCAAAGAAAAAACACCAGATCAGGCGCAAACGCTCAGTAACGCGGATGACGCGATCCTGGATGTCGAAGAAATCACACTCACTTCCGGCGAGCTGACCACGCCCGCCCCCGAAGCTGAAGTCACCCTGAATGCGACGCCTGTCGCGCTGGTGCAGCAGGACGACACCACTCCGGCGGAGATCCGCGTCAGCACGCGCGATCCCGTATCAGAGGCGCCGACAACCGCGCCGCAAACCGCGGAGACCACCTGTGATATCATCGCTGACGCGCGCCCTATGGCCGCCGCCATGGTCAACCTGACGCTCGCGGCCCCCTGCCTTCCGAACGAGCGCGTCACCGTGCTGCACGACGGGTTGCTGTTCAATGAATTGACCGATGAGAACGGTGCACTTGATACCGTGGTGCCCGCGCTCAGCCGTGCGGCGACCTTTGTCGTGGCCTTCTCCAACGGTGAGGGGGGCGTCGCCCAGACCACGGTCGAGGAAATCGACCTGTTTGACCGTGTCGCCGTCCAGTGGAAAGGCGCAACCGGGTTTGAACTGCACGCCCGCGAATATGGCGCCGACTACGGCGACCCGGGTCACGTCTGGGGCGAAGCCGCCCGCGACATGAGCTGGGCCGTGACCGGACAGGGCGGATTTATCGCGCGGCTTGGCGATACGGACGTTGCCGACGGCCTCATGGCTGAGGTCTATACATTCCCCACAAGTATCGCGCAGGACAGCGGCGAGGTCGCCCTGTCGGTCGAGGCGCAGGTGGGTGACGCCAACTGTGGCCTCGAGATCGAAGCTGAAACGCTGCAATCCAAGCGTGGCGCGGATATCACATCGCGCAACGTAACGCTCTCCGTGCCGGACTGTGACGCGGCCGGGAACTTTCTTGTGTTGAACAATCTCTTCCAAGACCTGAAAGTTGCGGCCAACTAACGCAACTTTGAGGATCCCATGATCCGATTGACAGGTGCGGCGGTTTTCGCCGCACTTTTCCTTTTTGGCACGTCGCCCCCGACCGCGGCGCAGGATGTCACCCTGACCTCCCGCGATACGGCGGTCGAAATCAGTGGCACGCTTCTGGGCTTTGACGGGGAATTCTACCGCCTGCAGACGGAGTACGGCGAGCTCACGGTCGACGGCTCCGGCGTGCGCTGCGAGGGACCGGGCTGCCCGAACCTCCAGGACTTTGTTGCCGAAATGCAGGTGTCTGGCGCGGCGACAATGGGCGCCGTTCTGATGCCCGCGCTGGTCGAGGCGTTTGCCCAGAAAAACGGCTATGTAGCCGAACGCGAGGCGGGCGACACCCCCACCGATTTTGCCTATGTTCTGCGCCGCGCGGATGACCAGAAAGTCGCCGCGCGTTTCTATTTTCGCGCCACCAACACCGACGAAGGCTTTGCCGATCTGCTCGCCGATGAGGCCGATATCGTGATGTCCCTGCGCGAAATCCGCCCGGAAGAGCGCCAGCGCGCACGCGAGGCGGGGCTGGGTGACATGACAGGCATCAACCGCAGCCGGGTATTGGCGCTGGATGCCATCGTCCCGGTGGTGTCGCCCTCAAACCCCGTGCGTGGCATCTCTCCAGCGCGTCTGGCGCAGGTTCTTGCGGGGCAGATCACCAACTGGAAAGAGGTCGGCGGCCCCGATGTACCTATTGATCTGCATCTACCGCTCGAAACCTCCGGACTGGGTCAGGCGATCACCGATCAGCTTCTCGCCCCCGCCAATCTGCGCGCCACCCGCGCCGACGCGATCCGTCACCCATTGCCCGGCGACCTTGCCGTTGCCGTCAGCGATGACACCTTTGCGCTGGGCCTGACCAGCTACGCAGACCGGGGCGATACGGTCGCGTTGACCCTTACAGGGCGCTGCGGCTTTGCGCTCACCGCCGCCCGCCGCACGATCAAGACCGAGGATTACCCGCTGACCGCGCCGATGTTCCTCTACTTTCCCGCGCGCCGCCTGCCGCGTCTGGCGCGCGAATTCCTCGCCTTTACCCGTGGCCCGGCGGCGCAAATCGTGATCCGCCGCGCGGGTTTCGTCGATCAAAGCCCCGAGGAGATTCCGGTCGACGAACAGGGCAACCGTTTCGCCAACGCCATCGTCGCCGCCGGTGCCGAAACGACGCTGGGGGAAATCCAGCGCATGACGGCCACGCTGTCTCCCATGGCGCGGCTGTCGACCTCCTTCCGGTTCGAGGCAGGATCCGTCCGGCTCGACGCGCAATCACGCTCCAACGTGCAGCAACTCGCCCGCGCGCTTGAAGTTGGCACCTACGACGCGCGGCGCCTTCTGTTCGTGGGGTTCAGTGACGGCAACGGCGCGGCAAGCGCCAACCGCGATATCGCCCTGAAACGGGCCGATGCCGTGCGCCGCGCCGTGAGCGAGGCTGCCGTGGCCGCAAATCTGGGCCGTGTCGAGCTGGGGGTAGATGCCTTTGGCGAGGCGATGCCGATGGCCTGCGACGACAGCGCATGGGGCCGTCAGGCCAACCGGCGGGTCGAAGTCTGGGTGCGCTAGCCTCCGCCAGCGCACCCTATTCTCAAAAGTCCAGATTCTCGACGTTCAGCGCGTTCTGCTGGATGAATTCGCGGCGCGGCTCCACCACGTCGCCCATCAGCTTGGTGAACAGATCGTCGGCCTCGGCCATATCCTCGACCTTGACCTGCAATAGCGTGCGTGCGTCCGGGTCCAGCGTGGTTTCCCACAGCTGATCCGGGTTCATCTCGCCCAAACCCTTGTAGCGTTGCAGCGACAGGCCCTTTTCGCCTTCCTTCAGGATCGCATCCAGCAGGTCCATCGGTCCGTGGATCAGCTGCGTACGATCCTTGCGCACCAGCGTGGCGGGCGCGTTGTAGACGTCCTGCAAATGCTCGGTAAAGCTGCCGGATTTCTTGGCCTCGCCGCCGCGCAAAATCTTGCCGTCCAGTGTGCGCACCTCTTCGACGCCGCGCAGAATGCGCGCCAGCCGGATGCCGTGATCCTGCGTGATCCGCCCCTGCCAGCCACGCTCGTATTCCAGCGCGATCAGGTCCAGCCGCGCTGCAACGCGGTCCGCCACGCCCTGCAAATCGCGGTCCACCGCGCCCTGTACGAAAGCGCCGGCGATCGCCGCTTGCTCAAGGATGTGGCGCGGGTAATGCGTCGGGAACGCTTCCAGCACGCGCCGCAACTGCCGCGCCATATCGACCACGCGGGCCAGATCCTGCCCGCTGATCTCCTCGCCGTTGCCCTGTTTCAACATCGCCCCGTCGATGCCCTGCTGGATCAGATATTCCTCCATCGCTGCCTGATCTTTCAGATAGACCTCGGATTTCCCGCGGCTCACCTTATAGAGCGGCGGCTGCGCGATATAGAGATGCCCGTTCTCGATCAACTCGGGCATCTGCCGGTAGAAGAACGTGAGCAGCAGCGTGCGGATATGCGCGCCGTCCACGTCCGCATCCGTCATGATCACGATCTTGTGGTAGCGCAGCTTGGCCAAATTGAACTCATCCCGTCCGATCCCGGTGCCCAGCGCCATCACGAGGTTCCCGATCTCCTGGCTGCCCAGCATCCGGTCGAACCGCGCCCGCTCCACGTTCAGGATCTTGCCCTTAAGCGGCAGGATCGCCTGCGTCTGCCGGTCACGCCCCGTCTGCGCCGACCCGCCAGCCGAATCCCCCTCGACGAGGAAAACTTCGGTCTTGCTTGGATCCTTTTCCGAACAATCCTTGAGCTTTCCGGCGAGGAAATTCACGTCCATCGGGTTCTTGCGCCGCGTCAGATCGCGGGCCTTGCGCGCCGCCTCGCGCGCCAGCGCCGCCTCGATGATCTTGCCCACGATGACCTTGGCCTCGTTGGGGTTCTCCTCGAACCACTCGGCCAGCTTTTCGTTGACCAACCCCTCGACCGCCGGGCGCACCTCGGAGGAGACAAGCTTGTCCTTCGTCTGGCTGGAAAACTTCGGATCCGGCACCTTCACCGAAAGCACGCAGGTCAGTCCCTCGCGGGCGTCGTCTCCGGTGAATGTCACCTTCTCGCGCTTGGCGATGCCGCTCGATTGCGCGTAGTTGTTGATCGTCCGCGTCAGCGCACCCCGGAAACCGGCCATATGCGTGCCGCCATCGCGCTGCGGGATGTTGTTGGTAAAGGGCAGCACGTTCTCGTGGTAGCTGTCGTTCCACCACATCGCGACCTCAACCCCGATGTCATCCTTTTCACCGGTGATGAAAATCGGATCGGTCATCACCGAGGATTTGTTGCGGTCGAGGTATTTCACGAATTCCTTGACGCCACCTTCGTAATACAGCTCCGTCTCCAACGCCTCCGCCGGGCGCTCGTCGCGCAGGATGATCCGCACGCCCGAGTTCAGGAACGCCAGCTCCCGCAGGCGCTTTTCCAACGTCTCGAAGCTGTACTCGAGGTTGGAAAACGTCGATGTCGCAGCGAGGAACCGCACTTCGGTGCCCGTGCGGTCCGTATCGCCCAGCACTTCGAGGTGCTTGGTCGTGAACCCGCCTTCGAACCGCGCGATATGCTCTTTGCCCTCGCGCCAGATCCGCAGCTCCAGCCAATCGCTCAACGCGTTCACGACCGATACGCCAACGCCGTGCAGACCGCCCGACACCTTGTAGGAATTGCTGTCAAATTTCCCGCCTGCGTGCAGCTGGGTCATGATGACCTCGGCTGCCGAGACGCCCTCTTCCTCGTGGATGCCCACGGGAATGCCGCGCCCGTTGTCGGACACGGAAACAGAGCTGTCGTCGTGGATCGTCACCGTCACCCGGTCCGCGTGACCGGCCAGCGCCTCGTCGATACCGTTGTCGACAACCTCATAGACCATGTGGTGCAGGCCCGATCCGTCATCCGTGTCGCCGATATACATGCCCGGACGCTTGCGAACGGCCTCCAACCCCTTGAGAACCTTGATGGAATTGGCGCCGTAGTCTTCGGGTGTCTGCTCTGTCTCGGACATTCGGAAAATCCTGTTGTTTTACCCGCTAAATATACGGTTTTCCGGGCAGATTGTCACGCGCCAGACACAAGATTTTGTGTCTCTCTCAGGGGCTGAGAATGACCTGCGAAAGCCCGTCCTGCTCAACCACTTCAAGGCGCTGCCCGCGGTCTCCCAACGCCTCGAAGAGCCCGTCCTCGGTGCCCGTCATCCAGGCCTGCGCGCCCAGTGCCGCGATCTCGTCGTAAAGCGCCGCGCGCCGTCCCGCGTCCAGATGTGCGGCGACTTCGTCGAGCAACAACAGCGGTGGCGCGCCAAAATCCGCCGCCAGCGCGCGCGCGTTGGCGAGGATCAATGAGACCAGCAGCGCCTTCTGCTCCCCGGTGGAGCAATCGCGCGCCGCGACCCCCTTGGCCGCATAGACCCCGTGCAGATCCGCCCGGTGCGGCCCGATCAGCGTGCGGCCAGCGGACAGATCACGCATGCGGTTATCGGCCAGCGCGGCGCGCAGGGCCTCGGTGTCCTCGGGCATGTCACATTCCAGCGTCAGCGTGGCGGTGGGGAAGGCCGTCTGCGCCGCCTCCTGCGCCTCCTCCAGCGCGGAAAGCGCCATGAGCCGATTGTGATGGATCGCCGCCCCCGCCTCGGCCATGCGCGCCTCAAGCGCTGTGTACCACGACGGCTCGCGCACCATGTCCTTGAGCAGGCGATTGCGCTCGCGCATCGCCTTTTCATAGGTCAGCGACAGATCGGCGTGATCGGGCAGAAAACTCAGCGTCATGCGGTCCAGAAACCGCCGCCGCCCCTCGGCGCCCTCGATCCACAGCCGGTCCATCGAGGGGATGAGCCACAGCACCCGCGCAATGCGCCCCAGCGCCGTTTGCGGCGCGGGCTTGCCGTCGATACGTGTCTGCCGGGCCGCGCCTTTTTCCGAGACGATCTCGATCTCATGTACGCCTGTGGGTCCGTGCAGGATTGCCGTGATCTTCCAGCCCAACGCCTCGGGCCGTCGCGTCATGTCCTCCGCACTCGCCCGGCGCAGCCCGCGCCCGGGCGACAACAGCGACAGCGCCTCCAATACGTTGGTCTTGCCCGCGCCATTGTTGCCCGTGATCGCCACGGGCCGCGCGTCAACGTCCATGACCGCGCGCTTGTGGCTGCGGTAGTGCGACAGCGTAAGTTGAGAGAGGTAGAGCCCCGCCATCGATCAGGGATCGTTTTCTTTCAAAGAAAACGGCCGGAATTTTTCAAAAATTCCGATCCCCGTCACACCCGCATCGGCATGACGACATAGACCGCGGATTGGTCATTCCCCTCACGCATCAGCGTGGGATCACCCGAAGAGTTGAACAGGAACACCGCGTTCTCGCGGTCCACCTGGCTCGCGATCTCAAGCAGATATTTTGCGTTAAACCCGATCTCCAGCCGTTCGTCGGCGTAGGCGACGGCCAGCTCTTCCTCTGCGGCGCCCGAATCCGGCGCGTTCACCGACAGCACCAGACGGTCCTCGTCCAGCTGCAGCTTCACCGCACGCGAGCGCTCTGAAGAGACGGTCGCGACCCGGTCCACCGCCTTGGCGAAATCGGCGGCATCCACCTCCAGCTTGCGCGTGTTACCCTGCGGGATGACGCGGGTATAGTCGGGGAAGGTCCCGTCGATCACCTTCGACGTCAGCGTGATCTGCGGCGTGGCAAAGCGGACCTTGGTCTCGGACACCGATACGGCGATCTGCATGTCATCATCGTCGAGAAGCTTGCGCAGCTCGCCCACGGTCTTGCGCGGCACGATCACGCCGGCCATGTCCGCCGCGCCCTCGGGCATATCCGCGTCGATGCGCGCCAGACGGTGCCCGTCCGTTGCCACGCAGCGCAGCATCTTGCCACCGTCGCCATCGGCGATGTGCATGTAGACACCGTTGAGGTAATACCGCGTCTCCTCCGTCGAGATCGCGAATTTCGACTTGTCGAACAGCCGCCGCAGCACCGCCGCCCCGGCGGTGAAATTCGACGCATATTCCGACGAGGCCATCACCGGGAAATCCTCCTTCGGCAGCGTCGCGAGCGAAAAGTTCGACCGCCCGGCCTCAACCGTCAGCCGCCCCGCCGCACTATCGGCGGTCAGCGATACCAGCGCGCCATCGGGCAGCTTGCGCACGATCTCGTGCAGCGTGGTGGCCGATACGGTCGTGGCGCCGGCGCGTTCGACCTGTGCGGGCGCGCTGTCGACCACTTCGATATCCAGATCCGTCGCGCGGAAGGTCACGTCGCTGCCTTCGGCCTCGATCAGAACATTGGCGAGGATCGGGATGGTATTGCGCCGCTCCACAACGGATTGGGCCTGAGAGACCGCCTTGAGCAAGGCGGCGCGTTCGATGCTGACTTTCATGGGCTTACTCCAATGCGACGGGCCGGAACGGCACGTTACCCGCTTCCCGCGCGATCACAAGAGCCACAGTCAAAACGCCCCGCGAAACAGGGCGCTTGAGGTGGGCAATGTGGCAATGCTGCACCGCCGGGCGGCGGCGGCTACGCCTCCAGCGCGCGCCGCAGCAGCTCCAGATCCTCCGCGATCTGTCCGTCGGACACGCGCAGCTCTTCGATGCGCTTGACGCCGTGCATGACGGTGGTGTGATCGCGCCCGCCGAAACGGCGCCCGATCTCGGGCAGCGACCGGCTGGTGAGCTGTTTGCACAGGTACATCGCCACCTGTCGCGGGCGCGCGTAGCTGCGCAGCCGCTTGGGCCCGACCATGTCGCTGATGCGGATGTTGTAATGCGCCGACACTTTGGTCTGGATCTCTTCGACGGTGATCTTGCGCTCGGACGCGCGCAGCACGTCGGCCAGGCAATCCTGCGTCAGATCCAGATCGATCTTGCGTCCCACCAGCGAGGCAAAGGCAAACAGCCGCGTCAGCGCGCCCTCAAGCACACGCACGTTGTTGGAAATCCGGTGCGCAAGGAATTCGAGGATCCCGTCGTCCAGCTCCAGCTCCGGGTAGGAGGTGCGGTGGGTTTCGACCTTGTTCTGCAAAATGCCCAGTCGCAGCTCGTAATCGGTCGGATGCAGATCCACGACCAAGCCGCATTGCAATCGCGATTTCACACGCTCTTCAAGATCCTTGATCTCATGCGGCGCGCGGTCGGCGGAGATGATGATTTGCTTGTTCTGATCCACCAGTGCGTTGAAGGTGTGAAAGAATTCTTCCTGCGTGCTGTCCTTGCCCGCGATGAACTGCACATCGTCGACCATCAGGATATCGACCGAGCGGAAGATCTGTTTGAAATCCATCATCTTGCGATCGCGCAAGGCCTGCACAAAGCGGTACATGAACTGCTCTGCGGACAGATACAGCACGTTGAGGTCGGGGCGCCGCTGCAAAAGCTCCTGCGCGATCGCGTGCATCAGGTGGGTCTTGCCCAGCCCGACGCCCCCGTACAGAAACAGCGGGTTGAACGTGACCGGCCCGCCCTCGGCCACACGCCGCGCGGCGGCATGGGCCAGCTCGTTGGGTTTGCCCACAACAAAGGTGTCAAAGGTAAACCGGCGTTCCAGCGGCGCGGCGTAGTCGCTGGCCTGCGCCATCTTTGGCTTTGGCGCGGGGGCGGCGCGCGGCACGGGGTCGCTTTCTACCGCGGTACGGGCGGCGGCGATCTTGCGGTCGCGATTGGCAACGGTGAAATTCACGCGCGACAACGTGCTGTCAAACGCCTTCATCTCGTGCAGGATCAGGTCCGAGAATGTGCGGCTGACGTAATTGCCGAAAAAGGTCGTGGGCACGTTGATCGTCGCCACACCGTCCTCTGACGCATCCAGCGCCAGCGGGTCGATCCATGTCGTGAAATTGTTCTGCCCTACCGTCTTGAGAAGACGTTTCTTGACGTTGCCCCATTCGTCCGTCGTCATAGTCACTGCTCCAACTCTCCTTACACCCAGCCAACCGTCCCAAGCTGACCCCTCATGACACACGTCAGCCGCCACCCGAGCGCACTCGGGCGTTCCGCCCATCGGGCGGGTCGTCGTGATGCACGACACCGACGCGGATCAACCGCAACTGTACCGAACATCGCCGTTCGTGTGATTTCGACAGAGCAAACGTGCTGGCAGCAACATCTACCCACGGTGCAGCGCCCATTAATGAACCGCTGTTCCCGCGTTTCGGACCTGGCGCAGATGCCTGTGCACCTGTCTCCGGACCCGTGATCTGTCCCCCCGCGAAATGAATCGCTGTACTTAACTAGCAAGGCCGCGCTGCGCGTTTCAACTGATCTTACGTGTTGACAGAAAGACTCTTGAAAACGAATCTGCGGGCGCAAAATTTGGGGGCAGAATGCAAGAAAGGCGCCCCCGAAAGGACGCCTTTGTTTTCAACGATTTCAGAAGAAATCAGCCGAGCGCTTTGACCCGGGCGGCCAGACGCGACATTTTGCGTGACGCGGTGTTCTTGTGAAAGACGCCTTTTGTAACGCCCCGCATCAGCTCCGGCTGGGCCGCTTTCAGCGCGGCGGCAGCGGCGGCCTGATCGCCAGAGGCGAGCGCCTCTTCGACGGCACGCAGATAGGTGCGGATGCGCGAACGACGCGCCTTGTTGACGGCAAAACGCTTTTCGTTCTGACGGGCGCGTTTCTTTGCCTGTGGGGAGTTTGCCATGTGCGATCACCTTTCGGATAAATATGTGTATGGCGCGACGCCAAACCCTGACCGGTCATACCGGAATGGTGATTCTAGCCAAAGCGGGCTGCACGCGCATGTCTGACGCGGCTGATACCCGGAAACCGCGCTGGATGTAAAGGGGGCGGGGGGCAAAGGGCGCGACGGCAAATCCTGTCCACAGGATTTGTGCCCAAACTTTCGGATGAAAGTTTGCCCGCGCCCGATCTCAGCGGTCGCGGAACTGCGCTTCGCGCTTTTCCAGAAAGGCGCCCATGCCCTCGGCCTGATCCTCGGTCGCGAACAGCGCATGGAACATGCGCCGCTCAAACAGCAGCCCCTCGCGCAGCGGCACCTCATAGGCGCGGTTCACCGCCTCCTTGACCACCATGACCGAGATCATGGATTTCTCCGCGATCTTCTGCGCAGCACCCTGCGCTTCTTCCATCAGCTTCTTGACCGGTACGACACGCGACGCGAGACCCGAGCGTTCGGCCTCATCCGCATCCATGAAGCGGCCCGTCAGGTTCATATCCATCGCCTTTGATTTGCCAACGATTCGCGTCAGCCGCTGCGTGCCGCCGATGCCCGCCACAACGCCCAGGTTGATCTCGGGTTGGCCGAACTTGGCGCTCTCGGAGGCGATGATGAAATCGCACATCATCGCCAGCTCGCACCCGCCGCCCAGCGCATAGCCCGACACTGCGGCGATAATCGGCTTGCGCACGCGCATGATCTGGTCGGTCTCGGGTGTGAACAGATCTCCCGCAAACGCATCGACAAAGCTTTTGTCCTTCATCATCGCGATATCCGCCCCGGCGGCAAAGGCCTTCTCCGACCCGGTGATGATGATGCAGCGCACCTTGTCGTTGTCCTGACAGCCCTTCAGGCAATCGGCGAGCTCTTTCATCAGCTGTCCGTTCAGCGCGTTCAGCGCGTCCGGCCGATTGAGCGTGACCGTCGCCACGTGGTTATCAACGTCGAGGATGATCGTTTCATATGCCATTCGGGTGGCCTTCCAGCTGTTGCTCAGACCCGTGTGCTTATCACGCGTCGGGCCTCGATCAAGCTATCTTTGACACACGGTGCAATAGAAAGACGACCGGCCCGACTGCACGATCCGCGCGATGCGCCCGGCGCAGCCGGGGCGCCGGCAGGCCTCCCCCTCGCGCCCGTAAACGTCAAAGCTGTGCTGAAAATATCCAAGCTCTCCATCGGCTTGCTTGAAATCGCGCAGGCTTGATCCGCCCGCCTCGATCGCCTCTGCCAGCACCTCGCGGATGATCGGCACCAGCCCCGCCACCCGCGCGCGCCCGATCCGCCCGGCGTGGCGGCGCGGGTGGATGCCGCCACGGAAGAGCGCCTCGCAGACGTAGATATTGCCCAGCCCCGCCACGATCCGCTGATCCAGCAACGCCGATTTCACCGGTGCGGCCTTCCCAGCAAAAGCATCGATCAGCACGCCCTCGTGAAAATCATTGCCCAGTGGCTCCGGCCCCAGCCTTTCCAACAGCTTATGCGTCGCCTCATGCCCCGTCGCCATCAGGTCCATCGCCCCGAATCGCCTGGGGTCGTTGAACGTCACCCGCGCGCCGCTTGCCATGTGCAGCACCACATGGTCGTGCTTTTCCGGCGCCGGGTGGTCATGCACGAACGCCCCCAGCGGATCGCCCGACACCAGCATCCGCCCCGACATCCCCAGATGCACCAGCAGCGTCTCCCCTGACGACAGATCCGCCAGAATGTACTTCGACCGTCGGCGCAGCCGCTCGACCCGCTGGCCGGTCAGCCGCTCGGCCATATTGGCCGGGAAGGGCCAGCGCAGATCGGGCCGGTTCACCTCCGCGCGCGCAATCACCGCGCCCTCCATCACGGGGGCAAGCCCACGGCGCACGGTTTCGACTTCGGGCAGCTCCGGCATGGCGTTCTCCTGCGGCAATTGGCAGTTTGTATCTGGCGGTCGCAGGCTATATCTCAACCCTGAAAAGATCAGGACACCCCCATGACCGACAAGACCACGCATTTCGGCGCCCAGACAATCCCCGAGGATGAGAAGGCCGGCCGCGTGCGCACGCTCTTCTCTGACGTGGCCAACAAATACGACATTATGAACGACGTGATGAGCGTCGGCATCCACCGTCTCTGGAAAGAGGCGATGATGGATTGGCTCGCCCCGCGTCCCGGCCAGCGCCTGCTGGATGTGGCGGGTGGCACGGGCGACGTGTCGTTCAAATTCCTCAAACGCGCGGGCCACGGCCATGCAACCGTCTGCGACCTGACTGAAGGGATGCTGAACGAGGGCCGCAAACGCGCCGAAGCCGACGCCATGGGTGATAGCCTTGATTGGGTGGTGGGCGACGCGATGGCCCTGCCGTTCGAGGACAATACATTCGACGTCTACACGATCTCTTTTGGCATCCGGAACGTCACCCGCCCGCAGGAGGCGCTGAACGAGGCGTACCGCGTCCTCAAACCCGGTGGCCGGCTGATGGTGCTGGAATTCAGCCAGCTGCCCAACCCGGCCATGCAAAAGGCCTACGACCTCTACAGCTTCAACGTGATCCCCAAGATGGGCGAGATCATCGCGAACGACCGCGACAGCTATCAGTACCTCGTCGAATCGATCCGCAACTTCCCCGATCAGGAGACCTTCCTCGGCATGGTGCGCGCGGCGGGGTTTGAGCAGGCGAAATACCGGAACCTGTCGATGGGCATTGCCTGCCTGCACTCCGGCTGGAAGATCTGAAGCGCGTGCGCGGTCCCCACAACATCTGGCGGCTGATCCGCACCGGCGCCACGCTGGAACGCACGGGCGCGATGAACTTTGTGCTCGACGCGTTCGAGGCACCCAAACCCGTGCGCTTTGTCGCGCGGATGCTGGCGATCCCGTTCAAGCCGCTGGGCTACAAGGGCGACCCGGCGCTGCCGCCCGCCACTCGCGCCCTGACGGCGCTGGGCCCCGCCTACATCAAATTCGGCCAGATCCTGTCGACCCGCCCCGATGTGGTGGGCGATGACATGGCGCTGCAACTGCGCGTCCTGCAGGACAAACTCCCCCCCTTTGGGATCGAGGCCGCCAAGGCCGAGGTCGAAAAGGAACTCGGCCAGCCCATCGACACCATCTATTCCGAATTCTCCGAACCGGTCGCTGCCGCCTCCATTGCGCAGGTCCACCGCGCGCGCCTTGCCGCCACGGGCGAAGAGGTCGCGGTCAAGGTGCTGCGCCCCGGCGTGGAACGCGCCTTCCGCAAGGACGTCGACGCCTTCTACCTCGCCGCCCGCATGGTCGAGCTTTTCTCCCCCGGCTCCCGCCGCCTGCGCCCGATGGACGTGATCGAACATTTCGACGGCGTCGTGCGCGGAGAGCTGGATCTGCGCCTCGAATCCTCCGCCGCGTCGGAATTCGCCCACAACACGCAGGACGACGAAGGGTTTGAGCTGCCCGCGATCAAATGGGATTATTCCGGTCGCCGCGTGATGACGCTGGGCTGGGCCACCGGCGTGCCCATGGGCGATAACGCCGCCATCGACGCCGCAGGTCACGACCGGATCGAGCTGAGCGAGCGTATCCTCGGCCTCTTTCTGCAACACGCGCTGCGCGACGGGTATTTTCACGGCGACATGCACCAGGGCAATCTCAAGGTCGCCCCCAACGGCAACATCATCGCGTTCGATTTTGGCATCATGGGCCACATCGACGAATACACCCGCCGCGTCTACGCCGAGATCCTCTATGGCTTCATCCGCAAGGATTACAAACGCGTGGCCGAGGTGCACTTCGAGGCGGGCTATGTCCCGCCGACAAGGACGTCGATGAATTCGCCCGCGCCCTGCGCGCCGTGGGCGAGCCGATCTTTGGCATGGACGCCAGCCGCATCTCGATGGCGCGTCTGCTGGCCTATCTGTTTGAAGTGACCGAACGCTTTGGCATGGAAACCCGGACCGAGCTGATCTTGCTGCAACGCACCATGGTTGTCGTCGAAGGTGTCGCGCGCTCGCTTAATCCGCAGATGAACATCTGGCAGGTCGCAGCACCGGTCGTGACCGACTACATCACCAAATCCATCGGGCCCAAGGCAGTGATTTCCGATCTCACGAAAACCGCCCGCGTGCTGTCACGATTCGGGCCGCGTTTGCCGGCGCTGGTCGAGGCGGCGCTGATCCGTCAGGCCGACCCGCCACCCCCGCGCGCCCGCCGTTCAAACGCTGGCTCGCGCTCGCCGCGGTTCTGGGGGCAACGGCGGCCTTTGCGCTGACCGCGATCATCGATCTTTTCTGATCCGCGTCCCGCCCGGCGGCACCGCCGGGCAGCTTTTTCCCAAACGCATCGTGTCACACATCGTATGCACTGCCTGTGCACAGGCTGTGTACGCCGATCATACACGCTCAATCGCCATCGCGATGCCCTGCCCACCGCCGATGCACATCGTGATCAGCGCGCGTTTTCCACCCGTGCGCTCCAACTCATAAAGCGCCTTCACGGTGATGATCGCGCCCGTCGCGCCCACCGGATGACCCAGCGCAATCGCGCCGCCGTTGGGGTTCACCCGCGCCGGATCAAACCCCAACGCATGGCTCACCGCCAGCGCCTGCGCGGCAAAAGCCTCATTGCTTTCAATGACATCAAAGTCATCAACGTTCAGGCCAGTCTTCTCCAGCAGGCGGGTCACCGCAGGGATCGGCCCGATGCCCATGACCTCGGGTCGCACGCCCGCGTGGGCATATCCCACGATCCGCGCGCGGGGCTTAAGCCCTGCGGCGTCGGCCGCCGAGGCCCGCGCCAGCACCACCGCCGCCGCGCCATCGTTGATTCCACTGGCATTTCCCGCCGTCACCGACCCCTCCTTGCGGAAAACCGGCCGCAGCGACGCAAGCTTCTCCGCCGTTGTCGCCTTAGGGTGCTCATCCTCTTGAAACATAACGGTTTCTCGGCCGCGCTTGACCTCAACCGGCACGATCTGATCCGTGAAATATCCCGCCGAAATCGCCGCCGCCGCCCGTTCCTGACTGGTCAGGGCAAAGGCATCCTGCGCCGCGCGGCTCACATCATGCTCGCCCGCGACATTCTCTGCCGTGACCCCCATATGCCCGGTGCCAAAAGGGCAGTTCAACGTACCAAGCATCATATCCAAGCCTTTGACATCGCCCATTTTTTGCCCCCAGCGCGCGGCGGGCAGGATGAACGGGGACCGACTCATGCATTCCGCGCCACCGGCCAGCGCGAACTCCGCGTCGCCCAGCATCAGCGACTGCGCCGCCGAGACGATCGCCTGCACACCCGAACCGCACAGCCGGTTCACGTTCATCGCGGGTACTGCATCGGGCACGCCCGCCTCCATCGCGGCAACGCGGCTGAGGTACATGTCGCGGGGTTCAGTGTTGATAACATTGCCAAAAACCACATGGCCGATTTGCCCGCCCTCGACGCCCGCGCGTGCCAAAGCCTCCCGTGCGACCGTGGCCCCAAGGGCCGTCGGCGGGGTGCCCGCAAGGCTGCCGCCAAAGGTGCCGATCGCGGTGCGCGCACCGCCGAGGATGACGATATCGTCTGACATGAATTCTCTCCCGTTTGGATTTGGCGCAACTATGCCGCCCGGTTGATACCCTGTCAGCCCCGACGTGCCGTCACGCCGCTTGACAGCCGGGCGCTTCGCCAGCAGACATTCCGCCATGACGGATTCCGCCGACGCCATCCTGACCCAACTGCCCGCCCGCCTCAAAGAGGCGCGGCGCGGTCAGGGGTTGTCGCTGGATGCGGTGGCCAAACTGTCGGGCGTCAGCCGGTCAATGGTCAGCCAGATCGAACGGGGCGAAAGCTCCCCCACGATTGCGACGCTTTGGAATCTGACCCGCGCGTTACAGGTTGATTTTGCGGGACTTTTGGACGGCCCGCAGGCCGCCGCGCGGATCGAAGTGCTGCGCAATGGCGAGGCGCCCATGATCTCGAACCTCGGGACGGGGTGCCGCATCCGCATCCTTTCTCCGCCCGAAGAGGCCGGGCGGCATGAGGTCTACGATCTGCGCATCGATGCGGGCGGGATCCTCGACAGTGCGCCGCACACCCGTGGCGCGCGTGAGCATCTGACCGTGATTGAAGGCACTGCCCGCGTGACCAGCGGCGAAAGCACCGAAACACTCGGCGCAGGCGATACCGCCCGCTATGCCGCGGATGTGGCACACAGCATAGCGGCAGCGGACAGCCCGCTGCGGGCGTTTCTTGTCGTTCAGGACGCATAAATCCGAAATAGTGGAAAATTTCTGTTTCACCGGATAATCCGTTATGCTACCTCCGCCTCCAACATAGGAGACGAAGATGATTCAGGCCTACCTCGACCATATCAACGACACACTTGGCCAGATTGACGCCGACGGCATGATGAAACGCGAGCGGATGATCACGTCACCGCAGGGCGGACAGGTGCAGGTCGGCGGGCATGAGGTCATCAACCTGTGCGCCAATAATTACTTGGGGCTAGCCGACCATCCCGACCTGATCGCGGCGGCGCAGGGCGCCATGGCGCCCAAAGGGTTCGGGATGGCCTCGGTACGTTTCATCTGCGGCACGCAGGACATTCACCGCCAGCTTGAGCAGCGCCTCGCCGGGTTCCTCGGCATGGAGGACTCGATCCTGTTTGCCGCCTGTTTCGACGCCAATGGCGGCCTGTTCGAGCCGCTGCTGGGCCCCGAGGATGCCGTGATCTCGGACGCGCTGAACCATGCCAGCATCATCGACGGTATTCGGCTGTGCAAGGCGCGCCGCTACCGCTACGCCAACAACGACATGACCGATCTCGAAGGGCAGCTGAAGCAGGCCCGCGCGGACGGGGCGCGGTTCGTGATGATCGCTACGGACGGGGTTTTCAGCATGGATGGCACGCTCGCCGATCTGAAGGGGATCGAGGCGCTGGCAGCGAAATACGATGCGCTGGTAATGGTCGACGATTGCCACGCAACGGGGTTCATGGGGCCAAAGGGGGAGGGCACCCCGGCCCATGCAGGCGCCCGCGTCGACATCCTGAGCGGTACGTTGGGCAAGGCGCTGGGCGGCGCCATCGGCGGCTATATCGCCGGGCCGCAACCGGTGATCGACCTGCTGCGCCAACGCGCGCGGCCCTATCTGTTTTCCAACTCCCTGCCGCCGGCCATCGTCGCCGCCGGTCTGCGCGCGATTGATCTGGTCGAGGCGGGCGATGACCTGCGCGCGCGGTTGTTCGAGAATACGCGCTACTGGCGGGCCGGGCTGACCGATCTGGGATTTGATCTGCTACCGGGGGAGCATCCGATTGTACCGGTCATGCTGGGTGAGGCGCAGCTGGCACAGGATATGGCGGCGCGGCTCTTTGATGAGGGAGTCTATGTCAGCGGGTTTTTCTTTCCGGTGGTGCCGCGCGGGCAGGCGCGCATCCGCACCCAGATGAACGCTGCGCTGGACCGTGCGACGCTGGACCGTGCGCTGGATGCCTTCGCCACGGCGGGCCGCGCCTGCGGGGTGATCGCATGAGCAACGAGATGATGGCGCTGGCCAAGCTGCACCCGCGTGCGGGGCTGTGGCAGACCACCGCGCCGGTGCCGGAAATCGGGGCGGACGATGTGCTGATCCGTGTGAACAAGACGGGGATCTGCGGCACCGACATGCACATCTGGCACTGGGACGATTGGGCGGCGGCGACCGTGCCGGTGCCGCTGATCACCGGCCATGAATTCGCGGGCGAGATCGTCGAGATCGGTCGCAACGTCGAGGGGCTGACCCTTGGCCAGCGCTGCTCTGGCGAGGGGCATCTGATTGGCAAGACCTCCCGGCAGAGCCGCGCGGGGAAGTTCCACCTTGATCCCGGTACGCGGGGGATTGGCGTGAACGAACAGGGCGCCTTTGCCGAATACTTGCGGCTGCCCGCGTTCAACGTGGTGCCACTTCCTGACAGTATCGACGACGACATCGGCGCGATCCTCGACCCATTGGGGAATGCCGTGCACACCGCGCTCAGCTTTGATCTGTTGGGGGAGGATGTGCTGATTACGGGAGCCGGGCCCATCGGGATCATGGCCGCTGCCGTCGCGCGGCATGCGGGCGCCCGGCATGTGGTCATCACCGACGTGAACCCGGACCGGCTGGCGCTGGCGGCGCAGGTGACGGATGTCACGCCCGTCGACGTGCGTTCCGAAGATCTGCGCGACGTGATCGCACTGTTGCGGATGAAGCAGGGGTTTGACGTGGGGCTTGAGATGTCGGGCAATGCCGCCGCCTTCGATCAGATGGTCGAGGCGATGACCATGGGGGGCCGCATCGCGATGCTGGGCATCCCGCCGGGACACAGCGCCGTTGATTGGAGCCGCATCGTGTTCAAGGCCCTGACGATCAAGGGCGTCTACGGGCGCGAGATCTTCGAGACATGGTATAAGATGATCGCCATGCTGGAGAACGGGCTGGACGTCTCGCGCGTCATCACCCACCGCTTTGCCGCGCGGGATTTCGCGGCAGGTTTCGCCGCGATGGCCGACGGCAGCGCGGGCAAGGTTGTGCTGGACTGGCGCGGGTGAACCATCCGGGCCCACGGCGCGTTCCCCTTGCATGATCAAAAAGACAGTGCACCGAACCCTATGGCAGCTGGAACGCGGGATTGACCGTATCCGGGGCCAGCGAAACCCCAACCGCGTGATTGATCCCTATCTGGGTTACGCCGATGGCGATGCCGTCATCGTGCGGGGCCGCGTCCTTGCCGCGCTGCGCCGGAACGCGCCCACCGAGGGGCAATCGCGCTGGCAGAATTTGCGCCAGATTTTCAACCTCTTTTTCACCGATGAGGTCGCCGCCGTTGAGGTCGAAGCGGTGGGTGTGCGCGGGATGAGCGACGAGGAGGGGTATTTCACCCTGCGTGTCCCGCTGCAACCGCAGCCCGGCTGGGTCGAGGTGCCCGTGCGTATCACCGGGGGTGAGGATCATACGGTATGCCCGGCGCTGATCCCTGATCCGCAGGCGTCGTTTGGGGTGCTGTCGGACATCGACGATACCGTGCTTCAGACCGGGGCCTATTCACTGGCCCGCAACCTCTGGACGTCTTTCACAGGGAACGCGCTGACCCGCAAGATCTTTCCCGATGCAGTGACGTTCATGCAGGCGCTGAGTGCCAACGGGCGCAATCCGATCTATTTCATCAGTTCCAGCCCGTGGAACCTGCACAGCTTTCTGCGGGCGATCTTTGACCGGGCGGGATTGGTCAAGGGGCCGATGTTTCTGCGCGATCTGGGGCTGGGGGAGCAGCAGTTCATCTCCGGTACACACGGCGATCACAAAGGACGCGCGATTGATACGATGATGCAGGCAAATCCGACGCTGCGCTACGTTCTGGTGGGCGATACCGGTCAGCACGATGCCTTTGTCTACCGCGATGCGGTGGCGCGTCATCCGGGCCGTGTGGCCGCCGTGGTCCTGCGTGAGCCCAAGCCCGGCGCCGATGCCAAAAGCCTCGCCGCGATCAAGACGGTCGAGGCGGCGGGTGTGCCAGTCTTCCACCGGCCCGACTTCACCGGATTGGCTGATACGCTTACCAAAGGGCCTCTTGCCTAGGCTGTCAGCGGAATCCGGCCCTTGTCCGTCAGCTGCCAGCACTGCACCCCTTCAAACACCACCGCCGCCAGAGGGTTGCCATAGCCTGCGCCCGCGTCGAGGTTGATGCGAGGGCCATAATGGGCTGCTGTCTCGACTGGCGTGTGACCGTGTACGATCAGCTTCGGATGCGGGCCGGGATGGATATGGAACTCCTTACGGATCCACAGCAGATCATGCTCTGTCTGCCGATCCAGCGGTACGCCGCCACGGATGCCTGCATGCGCAAAGAACAGATCGTCGGTTTCGAAACTCAACGGACGGCTGCGCAGAAAATCCGCGTGCGCCTGCGGCACGGCCTCAAGTGCGGCGGCATGAACCGCCTCTTGGCGCATCCGGGGCGTGACTTCTACCCCGTAGGATGCGAGCGTCGTATCGCCGCCGAGCCGTGGGTGGAGCCAGTAAAGCTCCACCGGCAAATGGGCGTCGTGCTGCGGGTAGTCGCGCAGGAACCATTCGAACATGCGGTCGTGATTGCCCTTCAGGCAGTGCCAGTTCTTGCCCGCCGCAAGCCCCGCAATCAGATGATCCAGAACGCCCGAACTATCAGGGCCTCGGTCGGTATAGTCTCCGACAAAAACAATCTGCGCCTCCGGCCCACCGTCCACCTCGATCAGATCCAGCACGCGGGTCAACTCGGCCAGCTGGCCGTGGATGTCGCCGATGGCGTAGAGGGGACGGGTCATCGCGCGCTCCGCTGCTGAAAAAGGCGCGGCCCGCTGAGAGGGCCGCGCCAGATGATTAGGCGCCTGCTACGTCGAATTCCAGCACTTTGATCTGGGTGAATTTGCCGGTATCTGCCAGATCCTTCAGCGCGGGCTGCGGCACGGGCGCGTCGACGTACAAAAGCGCGATCGCCTCGCCCTTTACCGCCGCACGGCCAAGGGTAAAGTTCGCGATATTGACGTTGTTGCGGCCCATGGTCTCGCCCAGCGCGCCGATGATGCCCGGCACGTCCTCATTGGTGGTATAGACCATGTGGCGGCCCACTTCGGCGTCGATATTGATGCCCTTGATCTGGATAAACCGGGGCTTGCCGTCCGAGAATACCGTACCCGCGATCGACCGCTCGCGTTTGTCCGTCACGACCGTCACTTTGATATACCCATCGAAAGAGCCGGATTTATCCTGATTGGTGGTCGAGATCTGGATGCCCTTTTCGCGGGCGACAACGGGGGCGGAGACCATGTTCACGTCCGGGTTGGCGCGCTTCATGATGCCAGCAACAACACCGCAGTTCAGCGCGTCGAGGTTCATATCGGCCACGACCCCGTCGTAGAGGATATTGATCGCCTTGATCGGCTCGTCCGTCATCTGGCCGGTAAAGGCGCCCAGATGCCCGGCAAGGCTCAGCCATGGCCCCATGACCTGTGCTTCCTCGGCGGTGACGGATGGCATGTTGAGCGCGTTGCTGACAGCACCTGTCAGCAAGTAGTCCGACATCTGCTCGGCCACCTGCAGGGCGACGTTTTCCTGCGCCTCGGTTGTGGCGGCGCCAAGGTGAGGTGTGCAGACCACGTTGGGCAGGTTGAACAGCGGGTTCTCGGTGGCCGGTTCCTGCGCGAATACGTCAAAGGCGGCCCCGGCGACGTGACCGGATTTCAGCAGATCGGCCAGCGCCTCTTCGTCGACCAGTCCGCCGCGCGCGCAGTTGACGATGCGCACGCCCTTCTTGGTTTTCTCAAGGTTTTCGCGGCTCAGGATGTTGGCGGTCGCGTCGGTGAACGGCACGTGCAGGGTGATAAAGTCGGCGCGCGACAGCAACTCGTCCAGCTCGACCTTCTCAACGCCCATCTTCTTGGCCTTTTCCTCGCCGAGGAAGGGATCGTAGGCGATGACCTTCATCTTCAAACCGCGTGCGCGGTCGCAGACGATGCCGCCGATGTTGCCTGCGCCGATCACGCCCAGTGTCTTGCCGGTCAGCTCGACGCCCATGAACTTGGATTTCTCCCATTTGCCCGCGTGGGTCGAGGCGCTCGCCTCGGGGATCTGGCGCGCGACCGCGAACATCATGGCGATGGCGTGCTCGGCCGTGGTGATCATGTTGCCGAAGGGCGTGTTCATCACGATCACGCCCTGCTTGCTGGCGGCATCCTTGTCGATGTTGTCGGTGCCGATGCCCGCGCGGCCGATGACCTTGAGGTTGGGCGCTGCGGCGAGAATTTTCTCCGTCACCTTGGTGGCGGAGCGAATGGCGAGACCATCATAGTTGCCGATGATTTCGGCCAGCTTGTCCTTGTCCTTACCCAAATCGGGCTGGAAATCGACGTCGATGCCGCGATCTTTGAAGATTTGCACGGCGGCGTCGGAGAGTTTGTCGGAGATGAGTACTTTGGGAGCCATTTGGGTGGTCCTTTTCCATAAGAATTCTGTCGGGGGATGCGCCCCCGCCCGAGGTCGGGCGAGGAGCGGCTGAAGGCCAGCGAGGAGCCGTGGATCAGGCTTGCGCGGCCAGTTCGGCTTCAAACGCCCAGGCGAGCCAGGGCAGCATGGCCTCGACGTCGGATGTCTCGACCGTGCCGCCGCACCAGATGCGCAGGCCCGGAGGGGCATCGCGGTAGGCGCCGATATCGAGGGCCACGTTTTCATCGCCAAGCCGCTTTGCCACGGCTTTGGCAAAAGCCGCGCCGTCGGTAATGCGGTCGTCGGTGAACTTCAGGCACACGGATGTGTTCGAGCGTGTCGCGGGATCGGCGGCAAGGAAGTCGATCCAGTCATGCGCGTTCACGAACCGCGCAATCGCGTCGGCGTTGGCATCCGCCCGTGCGATCAGCCCTTTCAGGCCGCCCACGCTTTCGGCCCAATCGAGCGCCTTGAGGTAATCCTCGACACACAGCATGGAGGGCGTGTTGATCGTCTCCCCGACAAAGATGCCTTCGATCAGCTTACCACCTTTGGTCAGGCGGAAAATTTTGGGCAGGGGCCAGGGCGGCGTGTAATTCTCCAGCCGCTCCACCGCGCGAGGGGACAGGATGATCATCCCGTGCGCGGCCTCACCGCCCAGAACCTTTTGCCAGCTGAACGTCGTTACATCCAGACGGTCCCACGGCAGATCCATCGCGAACGCGGCCGATGTCGCGTCGCACAGGGTCAGGCCGGCCCGGTCCGCCGGGATCTCGAACGTCGCGGGCACGCGCACGCCGGAGGTCGTGCCGTTCCACGTAAAACACACGTCGTTGTCGAAATTCACACCCGCAAGATCCACGATTTCACCGTAGGGGGCGACCTTTTCCGTCGCGTCGATCTTGAGCTGTTTAAGCGCATCCGTCACCCAGCCCGCGCCAAAGCTTTCCCAGGCGAGCATTTCGACGTGGCGCTCCCCCAGCATCGTCCACATCGCCATCTCGTAGGCGCCGGTGTCGGACGCAGGCACGATGCCGATCCGGTAGTCATCCGGCACGCCAAGCACGGCGCGCGTACGCTCAATCGCTTCTTTCAGCTTGGCCTTGCCGGGCGCCGCGCGGTGGCTGCGGCCCAAAGGGGCGGTGGCCAAGGCGGCGAGATCGAATGTGGGGGGCTTGGCACAGGGGCCGGAGGAGAAACGCGCGTTTGCCGGCCGCGTGACCGGTTGTTCAATAGCCATTACTGCTACCCTTTCAGATAAGCGCCCTTCGTTGGGGAAGGGTGTCCCACTGCCGGACATACGGAACCCCAGTAAAAACAGCAATACACAAAGGTGTTTGCTATGCAGGTAAATGCAGTCCTTTGCAGAACGATGCAGGAACGCATGTTTCCTATTGGCACAAATCTGACACAAGCGGATCGCGCTTTGTTCTGCCATGGCTGATCCGGGAATCGGGCAGCTCACTACGTCGGAAACGGCGATGTAGGCACATCGGACAAAGAAAAGCCGTTGAGAGAGCTGGCACTCACCTCAACGGCCAATTCGAAAAGTCTTCTTCCAACGCAACATACTCATGCCGCCCATTTCTGGCAAGGCAGGTGACGTCATGAGCGCGACTTTATCGCATTGTGGTTTGCCGCCCGGGATCACGCGATCTCAGTTCATTGGTCGCATCAAGTTGGCCTTGAAGGCGCGGGGACTGAAGACTTCGGCAATCGTGTACCTCTCGAGGGCATTCGAAAATTGGACACGGGACCAGGACTATGAACCGGGCCGAATCTGCGGCTTCTGGCATCAGGTTAGCGGTCTGGCCGAAGAGTTGACTTGCACGGAACGCACCGTTCATTCGATTGAACGTGATCTGGTAGATGCTGCTTTGGTCTCAAGGCATCCGAAAGCAAACGGCAGGCGTGATGGGCTGCGCGATGGTGAGGGGGAGAAAACCCTTCGCAAAGTGTTTGGTATCAACTTGGCCCCGATCATAGAACAAGCCGCAGAGCTGTTGGCGGAGGCTGAAGCTATTCGCCTCCACAAAGATGCAATCGAGTCATGCCGCAGTGAAATCCGTGAGATCAACCGGCAGATTCGGCATTTGAACTGCCCAGATGTCCTTGATGAGGCACAGAGCATTTTACCGGAAGGTCGGACTGCCATGGTCAAAGATCTGGCTACGTTGGAGCAGATAAGAGACGCGCTTGCTGCTTTGGCAGTGGCATTCGAAACTGAGCCTCGTTCGGAAAAAATTTCCGGCAGTAGAGAAGATTTTGACGTACCTATAGTACAAACCAAACAATCTAAATTCTTGTATCCGCCTGATGAAGTGGCTGAATGTGTCACTGCACACCAAGCGATGTCGCTGGCGTCACCGCCGTTCCGAGAATGCCTCGAAATGTACGGCGACTATTCTTGGCGAGGCGTGATCAATGCCGCCTATGAGATTGCCAGATCGATAGGTATCGATGATCGAACTTGGGCTGCTGCTTGTGATCCCAAGGCTTTGGGACCACAGCGGGCGGCACTTTGCATTATCCTCATCAATCGAAATATGGACCTTCCCAGACAATCAGAACACTTCCCCCGAAGCCCAGGTGCGTGTCTTTGTGGAATGACTAAGAAGGCAAAGAACGGCACCCTCAACCTCCTGCGCCTCATGCAGGCTGCCTGCAAACAGCAAAGGGCACTGGGCCGATGAAGGATTTACGGCCAGCGCGAGCACTCAAACGACGTCGATTGCTATTTGGCATATTCGTTCATGTTAGGCTGTTGGCTGCGGCGTCCAAAGCCAAAAGGAATGGACCTCTGCACTTAGAATGCGGCTTTGTCATCGACGGATGGAGCAAGGTTACGCTTGTGTCCACAGGACACCGCACCTTGCGAGGGAATGGCATGCCCTTCCCTTCGACCCCAACCCAGAACAGTCATCGTTTTCCAGGCAATGCGATGGAGGCTCGCAGTGGTTTCGTTATCTGATCCAAAGAAGCGTTCGGAGCTCTTGCGTGTTCGTTGTACCTCGGAAGACCTGGAACGCTGGCAGGCAATGGCTAAATCGCGAGACGAAACCGTTTCCGGTATAGTTCGACGCTTATTGGATGGCACACCTGAAAAGCGGCGTTCGCCCATACCGCCAGTGGACGTCGCGCTTCTTCGTCAGGTCGCAATGGCTGGCAACAATCTCAACCAGATCGCTCGAGCCGTGAACGAGGCCCGAGTGATTGAGGCACATGCCGACGCACGGGACGTCCTTGGCCATCTTGTGATCATTGAGCGCATGCTACTGGAGTTGATCGACGAGGTTTCCGCATGATGATCCGCCTGTTCCGCCATGGAGACGGCAGTGGGAGAATCGCGGTTCGGTACCTATTGGCCGAGGAGGTCGCTGCCTATGACGAGGAGCGTCGGCGGACCAAAGGAAAAACCGAAGTCCGCACTGTATTGCCCGAAGTCTTGCAAGGCGATCCTGAGCAGACAATTGCCTTGATTGATAGCAATTTCAGGAAATGGCGATACACCAGTGGAGTGCTGGCCTTTGCGGCAGAAGATCAGCCTACCGAAGATGAGCTTATCTCGGTCATGGACGACTTCGAGCGCACAGTATTCGCAGGCCTTGAAACTGATCAGTACAACTGCCTTTGGGTCAAACATGAGCATAAAGGCAATGTCGAACTGCATTTCATCGTCCCGCGGATCGAACTCTATGATGGAGCGGCATTCAATCCAGCGCCCCCACGCAGCGAGAGCTACTTCAATGCCTTTCGCGACTATTGGAACACTGCGAAAGCCTGGGCCAGCCCCAACGATCATAACCGAAGGCGAACACTGCGCCATGTCTTCGAGCAAGAAGACCGCACCCAAATTCGGGACGCCATCAGGGCGCATGTGATCTCAAAGATCGAACTGGGCAAAATTCGAGATCACAAAGACGTTCTCGCCGCCCTGAAGGAATTGGAAGAAGACGGCATGGAAATCAAGCCGCCACGCCCGTCGAAGAGGCCCCTAAGAAGTCTGCTTCGAAGGTTGTCATGCGGGTGATTGGTTCAGAGGGCACCTCTCAGACATATCGGCTCACCGATAGGATTTTTCACGAGGATTGGACTTACGATGAATGGGTTGCTGCAAAAAATACAGGAACGAACAGAGCGGGAGGTGAAAGCGTCCGAAGACCGGATTTGGCAAGAGCTGAACGACTTCGACGAAGCCTTGAAAAGTCAGTTGCTCGGCGTTCAAGCCTTAACAGAGAAAGATATGAAAGAAGTCGCCGAGCGCACGCGCGCCGCCTTGAGGCTGCTTCAGAAGGAGGTTCTGACCCAGGCGGAAGAGGTCCAGAAGACGATGCGCGAGATGCAGGATCGGCATCAGCTTTGGCGGAACAAAGGGGAGTGGCGCTTCGTGGTGACCCCGATGGGGATCGGGGCGGCAATGGTATTGATCGGGGCGATCCTCGCCTTCTCGATAATGCCGCCGCCGGTGCAAACGCGGGTCGAGATACGGCCGCCAATCAACGGTCTGGAAGACTCTCAGAGAGTGATGGCCCTCGGCGGTGCTGGGACGATCCTGGTCCTACCGGAGGGCGTGGAGCAGCGGCCATGCCCGCTGCGCGTTCCAGCGGGCCGCATCTGCGTAAGAACACCCAAAACGGAGAATTGAATGTCCAGCTTAACACCTATGGAGCGCGAATTGCTGAAGTCCGTCAATCAGTTGATCGAGCGCTCAGACAAATCAGCGAAGGATATCAGGCTTTCCGCCGACAGGATATCGATGGCAACACGACGCGACATGGAGTCTTTGGCCGAATGCGTGAAGCTCTTGGCCGAGTGTCAGATGCGATTGGTGGACTGGTGTCGCGCCTCCGCCGAAGAGGCGGCGATCGATGGTTCTGCGACGCGCGCGTTGGCGGAGGTCCAGCAGTCGCTAGAACGGAAAATTTCGTCTCTCATCCAGGTCGGATGATCAATAAAAATTGGCCGAGTCCTTGATGTTGGGCACTTCGTGATTTGCGCTGAACTAGTGATCTGTTGCATTCTTGACTCGGCAACGACCTTCATGAGCCGGTTGCGATCAATTTAATTGCGGGTTAACGGCTCGTGAGTAAGGGTATGCCCATCGCTTTATTTCACGTCACCTTCGTAGGGACTGCAATCCCAGGCTACGAAGGAAATGAGCGGCAGTGGGAGACAACAGTTTCCCACTTGCCAAAGCGAAAGCGCAGATAAGCGCGAACGCTCACTGGCTTAGGCCAACTACAGTGTGCCATATTTTACACCTCTTTAGCTTACGTCGAAAAGCAGTTCGACACTCGCGGATCACCTTATGCGTTCCACCTATAGGAGGCATTTGGGTCTCAGAGGGCGTGCGATGGGCACGGGACATAGATACAATTAGGAATTGTGGTCGGCAAGTAGTTGCTGAATCAATTTCCGAGCACTGACCTTCGCGCGCTCTTTGCGCCCTGGGAAGAGATCAAAACCCATGTTGCGAAGGCCTTCTTGTCGATATTCTCTGCTGACCGTAAGCTGGCAATACTCAGCTGTGCCAATTGATACCAAGTTTCCGCGTCCTTCTTCTCAAACTTGACGCCGGGATCGTAGTCAGCCTTGTGCCGGAGTTCCTGGAGCTGTTGAAAATTGTCAGCGAAGTTATGGATACAGTCTGGAAAAGCGACCTTGTTTGCTTGTGCACATGCCTTTTGACACACGGTATGGCTAAGCCCACGGTAGACTTCTACCCAAGCCTTATTAGGACGTTTGCTTGGAGTTTTGCCAACCAAAGAGTTCGCACAAGTGCGCGCTAATGCATGAAAAACGGCATAGTACGACGAACTGATGGATCGTCGAATTTCAGATTGGGTTGGTCTTTTGGTCGTTGATAGCCGTTTGGCAACAGCGAGATGCCCGTCGGCAAGTTTTGCGTCAGGCATGCACACCAGAATTAAATTGCGGAGTAATCACAGGGAAGAATCCTGACCAGTCGGCCCCCAGCGCTTTGCGAACGGTTCCAGTCAAACCAAAGTAGTTTTGCGCCAAAACCTCAGGGGTTTCGGTCGTTGTGATCATCAGATCAATGCGGATTTTGTGCTCTTCCCTATCAACTTCGATAGAGGTGATTTTGATGTCAGAAACGGTCTTCAGGTCAAACTTCGAGCGAATTACTTCTAAAATTTCGTCAGCCATAACTTTGTCCAACGTAGTTGGTGCCGTCATCACTTTCTCTCCCATGGGTCACGCCATGTTGGTCTGGCGATTGCCAAAACCCTATACACAGCTATCGATGGTGTACACAAAATATGTAGACTCAATATGTCGCATTCAAGGCGAACGCCGCGTTACCTGTCCATATTGAGATCACAAAATGGTTGACAAAGTATGATCGGGTCGGTTCCTAGACTTCTTTGAGAAGTCAAGTCAGAAGCGGATAATTTACTGTAATTTCAATGATATAGACTGGTGTCCACAGCGCTTACTCCTGCATCGCTTCATCAATGACGTTGATCATTTTTGAGACGTCGCCACCTAAGCATTTCGACCATTCAACAAACTCGATCACATCCAACCTACGTTCGCCTGTCTCGACCTTCGCTATGTAGGACTGCGGTCGATCCAGGCGGTCGGCGAGCTCTTGCTGCGTGATCCCTTTTGATTTTCTCGTTTCTACCAGCACCTGCATCAACGCCTGGTGCCCCGGCGTTCGCAGACTTCTGGTCATGCGGCATCTCCATCTGGGCTAAACCCTTGCCGCGTAATCCTGTTCTGGTATTATCCCATTATAGGATAATGCGGAGGCGACCATGCCGAGTTACCCCAAAAACGAACCAAGAATGCCGCCCGAATACCAAGTTATCCGGGGGAATGTTGTGGACATCGTGGACCGAGTTGAGCGCCAGGTAGATAGACGGACCCATCGCGTGGTGCGCACGCGTCAATGGCGTGAAATGACGCTGAAAGACACTGTCGGAAAACAGCACACATTTGTTGGCGAAGCCCTCGAACAAGCCCGTCATGGTGACGATGTTGCGGTTGTGCTTGCCCCGGTAGGCCGCGAACCTGTCGCACTCGCCAATTTGACAGCGCAGTGCCTTCATCTGCATGGCTCCGCTGACCCTGACATTCCCGAAGGCAAAGGTAAGCTAGCAACCGCCACTGTCATCGCTTTCCTTGGTGCCCTACCAGGGCTGCTGGTCTACTACATGTTCTTGGTAATGTTGTTTCCGAACATGAGCGACAGCATGTCGGCGGCGGCATTGAAATTCTATCCCTTCGTCCTGCTGCCCGCTGCGTGGTGGCTTTCGATAAAACTGAACGCTTGGGCCTACGAACGCGCCACACGTGTCTGTGCAGAAGTAGAGCAAGCGCTAATTGCGGCGGGCATCACGTCAGAAACCGAGGTTCGCGATTTGCACGGGGTGAGGCAGCTGGCACTTGCCTAGCAAGTCCCCGCGACTGCTATTAAACAACAACTCCGACGCGCTTGTAGTAACAGATTTCGAGTAGCCCCATGATTAACTGGTATACGGCCGACACGCATTTCGGCCACGAGAATATCATCAAGCATTGCGGTCGCCCGTTTCAATCAGCGGCCCAAATGGATGCCGTATTGCTTGAGAACTTGGCGTCAAAAGTTGGCCCGGAAGATGCCCTCTGGATCGTTGGGGATTTTGCATTCGGACCTAAAGCAAAGGATCGAAAGTGGTTGTTGAACATCTTTTCCCGGCTTCCAGGTGCAGAACAGCACCTCGTCGTTGGTAACCACGACGGTGAGGCAACGCAGGCTTTGCCTTGGACGACGGTAACCGACCTTACAGAAGTTTCTGACGGATCAGGCGCACCGTCTGTGTTGTGCCACTACCCAATGATCACTTGGCACCGGGCCCGCAAAGGCGCGATGCACTTATTTGGTCACGTTCACGACCAATGGTTCGGCAGTCGCAATGCCGTCAATGTTGGGGTGGACGTTTGGGGCTATGTGCCGGTCACGATCCGAGATATTCAGCAAAGGGCAATGAGCTTACAGGAGAACAAGCATTGGCAAGATGTCGAACAAGTTAGTTAGGCTTTGGCTTTGACGACCGCGCTAGTGTTCGCGATCACATAGGCCGTGGTCACCAAGGGATGCCAAGACATAACAATCCTCCGATACCCCTTCGCCGTCGCACCCTTTTGATATCCGGTTGAGTTCCTTTTCGAGCGTCTTAAGCCGTTTGATCTTTGCCCGAACGTCCGCAAGCTGCGAAGCTGCAATATCCGTCGCAGCCTCGCACGACCGGTCTGGATGATCTTGTAGTTCGATCAACGATGAAATGGCCTCGATTGAGAAACCCAGATCACGGGCGTGTCGGATAAAACTCAGCCGCTCCAACCCGGCTTTGTCGTAGCGACGTTGGTTGCCTGATGTGCGCTCAGCTTCGGGCAAAAGCCCCATTTCTTCATAGTAGCGTATGGTCGGAACTTTGACTTTTGTACGCTTTGAAAGCTCGCCGATGGAAAACATACACAAACCTCTTGAACCTCTAGTTACTAGAGATTGTATATGAGTTGGGACGACAAGAGAAGAGTTCCAAATGTCCCACGATTATCTATCTGAAACGCCGCTCCTCGACCACGAGAACCCGGCAATACAAGAGCTCATCGCGCAACGCGGTTGGGCAGCGTTGAGCGAAAGCGAACGCATCGGAGCAGCCTATGACTTTGTCCGCAACGAAGTCTTGTTCGGCTACAATTCCGACGATTCCCTACCAGCCTCACAGGTGTTGGCGGATGGCTACGGCCAGTGCAACACCAAGGGAACGCTGCTGATGGCGCTGCTGCGCGCCTTAGGCATCCCTTGTCGGTTTCGCGGCTTTACCATCGACAAAGGGCTGCAACGTGGTGTGGTGCCAGAGCTGGTCTATCCGCTTGCGCCACGCAACATCATCCATTCGTGGGTCGAGGTGCAGCATCGAGGAGAATGGTTAGAGCTTGAGGGCTTCATTCTGGATCAGGGCGTTTTGACGGCGCTTCAAGCTGCCTTTCCAGATCGCAATTCGCTTTGTGCTTACGGGGCAGGCACCGATTGCCTCCAAGCGCCGAACGTCGCTTGGAGCGGCAAGAGCACCTACATCCAAAAGACTGGGATCAATCGGGATTTCGGGGTCTTTGATAGCCCAGATGCGTTCTACGCAGACCATCGGCAACTCACCAGATTTCGCGGGCTGGTCTATCGACTGATCATTCGACATTGGATGAACAGGCGGGTTGCGCGGCTGCGTGCGGGACGTGTCCCGACGATACCTGGTGGGGAAAACAACCTTGTGCCTGCCAAATCCATTTCGATGCAAAAGGAGGCCGAGTGATGGCAGGTTGCTGCGGACATGACGCTAAGTTTGACGGCGTTTCAGATGACTACAAAAGACGGCTGTGGATCGTCATTGCCCTCAATGCGGCAATGTTCTTTGTCGAGATGACAGCAGGTCATCTGGCCAAGTCTCAGGCGCTACAAGCCGACGCCCTCGACTTTGCAGGCGATGCGCTGACCTACGCTATTTCTCTTGCGGTCATCGGGGCATCGCTCCGCGCACGTACGAATGCGGCGCTGTTCAAAGGCGTCAGCCTTCTGTTGATGGGCCTTTGGGTGTTCGGATCAACAGTCTACCGCGTCTTCTATGCAGGCGTTCCCACGGCTGAGATCATGGGCATTGTCGGTTTTCTTGCACTGCTCACCAATCTGGCGAGCGTCATGCTGCTGGTCCGCTACAAGGACGGCGATGCCAATGTCCGGTCGGTCTGGCTGTGTTCGCGCAATGACGCCATTGGGAACGTGGCCGTTATGTTTGCGGCCGTTGGAGTATGGGGCACGGCGACGGGTTGGCCTGATCTGATTGTGGCGACGATCATGGCAGGGTTGTTCCTGTCATCGGCCTTCCAAATCGTTCGCCAAGCCTTGGCAGAGCGACTCGAAATGACCCAGCATGAACATGAGGCCGTATGATGCCGAATGTCTTAGTCTTCACCGGCCTTATGATCGCAGCAGCTACGTTTGCCGCTATGCTTTGGTCTATCGCATATCCTGCCCGCCGCCTTTGGCCGCCAAAGCGCTATACAATGGTCACTCCTATCCTGGTTTGGGTTCCGACATTCACCCTCTCTGGGATCCTGATCGTCCTCGGCGTCGTAGAATGGGGAAGCCTGGCAATCCCAACTTGGTTGCGGTTTGGCATGGGCGTTCCCCTGATTATCGCGGGAAACGTGGTTGTCTGGTCAGAAGCCGCAAAGTTTGGTGTTGCCCAGACTGGCGGTGCAAAAGGAACGCTTCGAACAAGCGGCATGTATCGCTATTCCCGCAATCCGCAATACGTGGCCGATATAGCAATGATTATCGGCTGGATCATCCTTTCTGCATCGGCAGACGCTGCGCTTGTCGGCTTGGCTGGGATTATCGTGCTCATAACGGCACCATTCGCGGAAGAACCATGGCTTAAAGAACAATATGGCTCAGCGTTTGAGGACTATAAGGCAAAGGTCAGGCGGTTCTTGTAGGCCTCTAGGTGGACAAAGGAACTAGAGCGGCTCAGCACAATTTAGTTGTCGGGCAGCGGTCCAAAATCTTCTTCAACAATGCGGTTCCATTCCGCGTCGGCCTCCTCGTAGAGATCTTGGTGCTCGCCATAGTCTTCCCAATGCGGTGGGGCAGGGAGACCTTCTGGATGGAATCGATATCGTGTAATCACCTTAACGGCTTCGCGGATATTGCTTGGCTGCATTCTTTTGGTTCCTTGCCAGTCGTTTTTTACCACGAAACAAGCAACTTCGAGCCGCGTTGCCAGGTCCATTTTGGGATAGATATGCTTCAGGTAATCGATGGTTGTGTTGAGGTCATCGACGGCCCTGTGGGTGGTTTGCTCGTTGCTAGGCGCAAGTCGCCCCATCAAAATTTCGTTCAAATCACAGCGCGTTAGTGCAGCAAGCTTCACAAGCGCGGTGGATGGGATCGCTCGCTCACCTTTCTCGTAAATGTAATAGGTACGCGGCGTGATCTCCATGATTGCTGCCATTTCCTGCTTTTTGTAGCCTTTCCGAATTCGGAATTGGCGCAGGTTTTCATGGACCGATCCCAGTTGCCCGTATCGCATTTCGAAGTCTTGCCGTTCAGATTCGAGCTGCATTTCGAGCTTGGCCGCAGCTTCTTCCTCTTCAGATTTAGAGCCGAACCTGAACTCAACCATATCGAAAACCTCATTTTCGGAACATATGATCCGCTTTTGCAGAGAAATACGAGAACGTATAGACACAATACGCCGCTTGACGGATGGTTTGCAAGAGATTGCGACTTATCGAGGTAGACATGCCAGACTTACTTTCCGAAGGACAGACGCCCGAAGCATGGAGCGCGGAATTGCAAGGCTTTGGCGTTTATGTGTCCCCTCGCTTGATCCGTTCTAAAGCGCACAAGACAGGTCAGTTTTACAAGATTGGGCGACTGATGTTGTTGACCCGAAAGCAGATCGTTAGCTTGATCGAGTGCCCTGCTGATGCGGATCGATCGAAGAACGATTTGATATTGCTGGGGAAGGTCCAATGACCATCAGGGCTCCGGAGCATACGACACCCAAAGCACTGGCAAAAGAGCTAGGCGCTTCACCGCGCTTTGTATCGGATACCGTTCGCGAGTTGGGGTGTTTTTGCCGACTCGGCCGCAGGTTGATTATGCTGGAGCGGCATGTTGAAGAATTTATGGAGGCGATGGAATGCCGCTCAAAATCTACCGCCGCAACAAAATCTGGCACTATGCAGGGACAGTTGCCGGTAGGCGACTACGAGGCACTACAGAAACAACGGACAAAAGGATCGCGGAAAGGATCAGGTCAGAGGTCGAAACCAAGGCGTGGCAAAGTCATCTCGATGGACCGGGAGCTACGCTGACATTTGCACAGGCGGCGATTGCTTACCGCCAAGCTGGACGCGACACTAGATTCCTCGACGAAATTGAAGACTATTGGAAAGACACGTTGGTTCCCAAGATCACTGGTGAAGCCATCCGTCAAATGGCGCGTAAACTCTATCCAGAGGCTTCCAATGCGACGCTCAACCGGCAAGGCATTGTACCTGCACAAGCAATAATTAACTATGCTTCTGGCTTGGAGTGGTGCTCATCTATTAAGGTGAAGCGGTTCAAAGTCAGTGCCAAGCGAAAGACTCCGGTTACTCGCGGATGGGTGGAGTCGTTTGCGGCACAGGCTGTCGAAGATGAACTCTACCATCTCGCGGCCTTATGCCTATTCATGTTTGGGACAGGCGCCCGCCGAGGGGAGGCTTGCGCGTTGAGATGGGGCGATGTCGAATTGTTCCAAAAGACGGCTGTGATCAATCAAACCAAGGTTGAGCACCAGCGCGTCGCCCATCTTTCGCCGCCTGTAGTTGCCTCACTCGCCAACATACCATCAAACCGGAACCCGGACGACTTGGTTTTCAACTACGCGTCTGGCGAAAGCGTAGGACAGGTTTGGAAGAACGTGATCAAACGCGCAGGCATCGAAAAACTGTCACCACACTGCTGCCGCCACGGCTTTGCGACATCCATGTTGCAAGCAGGAGTAGATCCTAAGACTGTTGCAGTCCGCGGAGGCTGGAAAGACGTGGCCACGGTGATGAAATACTATGCCCATGCGATGGATGATCCGACCGTCACTGACGTGCTATTTGGCACAAATCTGACACAAGACGAAAACAATAAAGCCGTAAGTAACTGAATTAAATAGGGAAAGAAGCGATGAACACGACCCTTCGTTGGGGAAGGGTGTCCCACCGCCGGAGTTACGGGGCATTGCAGGCTGGTACAAGTCGATTTTCGGGGCTAAACCGCCGCTTGACCACGCTTTTGCGACTTCCCCTGACGCGGATCGGAAACTTTTGCCATGTATACAGCTGTCCTTTTGAGCGCTCCTGCATCCCGCACCCTCGACCCGGCGCTGGTGGAATCGCTGCGCAATGCCTGGGGCGGGGGTGACGCAGTCTGGCTCAGCCCCGATGAAGCGGCAGAATTTACATTGCCGCAAATCCCCGCCAACCGCGAAGAGGTTTGGCAGAGTTGTCAGGCGATGGGCGTTGATCTGGTGATTGTACCGACCGATGGGCGCGAAAAGCGGATGCTTTTGGCGGATATGGACAGCACCATGATCGAGCAGGAATGCATCGACGAGCTGGCCGATGAGGCCGGTGTCGGGGCGCGTGTAAAGGACATAACTGCCCGCGCCATGAACGGAGAGCTTGATTTCGAGGCGGCGCTACGTGAGCGGGTTGGCCTGCTGAAGGGCCTACCCGAGAGCGTCATCGACAAGGTGCTGGCAGAGCGGATCACGCTGATGCCCGGCGGGCCCGCGCTGCTGGCCACGATGAAGGCGCGCGGCGGGCATGCGGCCCTGGTGTCAGGGGGCTTCACCGCCTTCACCGCGCGGGTCGCGGCGCAGCTGGGCTTTGACGAAAATCGCGCCAATACGCTTCTGGCGGAGGGAGGCGCGCTGACCGGCGAAGTCGGGCTGCCGATCCTCGGCAAACAGGCCAAGGTCGACGCGCTGGAAGAAATTACCGCCCGACTTGGCCTGTCAGAACAGGACGTGATCGCCGTTGGCGACGGGGCCAATGATCTGGGCATGTTGGGGCGCGCGGGTCTGGGTGTGGCGCTGCACGCGAAGCCAAGCGTCGCCGCGCAATGCGACGTGCGGATCAATCACGGCGATCTTACCGCCCTCTTGTTTGCGCAGGGCATCGCGCGATCGGAGTTCGTCACGCCCTAGGCGCTAGAGAAGCCCGGCGGCAGGTTTCAGAACACCGGTCTGGATGCCCCGCCAATTGGTGATCGGCGCGTTGATACGTTTGAGGGTTGCGGGATGCTCCGCTTCCAGCGCGCCGAGGCGCACCAGCAGCGCGGTAATCGCCGCCTCCGCCGCGCGGGTTGTACCGCAGGCGGCTTTTAGCGCGATGCCAATGCCCCGTTCGGGCCAGATCGCGATAAAGAACCCTTCGGCCCCGGTTTTGAGCGCCACCTTGCCGCCCGTGGCGCGCATCAATTCGGTGCAGGCGCGGCCCTCTCCGGCGACCAGCTCGGGATGCAGGCGCATGGCCTCGTGCAGCTGCGCTTCTGCGCTGCCTTCGGGTGCTGTGGCGAAACGGGCCATGGCACGGGCCACACCGTGCAGGCTGGCGGCGGGGTTGGGCGCAGAGCAGCCGTCGATGCCGTAGCCCGGGCTGGTCTCTCCTGTCAGATCCTCGAATGCGTCAAGGCAGGCGCGCTGCACGGGATGGTCGGGGTCGACGTATTCGGGCCCCGCGCCAAGGTGCTGCGCGAGTGTCAGAAAGCCCGCGTGCTTGCCCGAGCAGTTGTTGTGGATCTGGCAGGGCGTTTCGTGCGCGCGGATCTGGGCCTCGCGGATATCCTTGTCGCGCGATTGCTGCGGCCCGCAGCGAAAAGCGTCGTCGTTCAGGCCCAGTTGATCCATCCACACGCCCACCCGGTCGATATGAATCGCGGCCCCGTTGTGCGACGCACAGGCAAGCGCCAGATGCTCCGTCCCCAGGCCATGCGCCTTGGCCGCGCCCGAGCGGATCAGGGGCAGCGCCTGGATCATTTTCGACGACGAGCGCGGCAGCACGGTGGCTGTCGGATCGCCCCACGCCTCGATGATCTCTCCGGCGCCGTCACAGATGACCGCATGGCCGCTGTGTACGCTTTCCAGAAAAGGGCCGCGCCAGATTTCGGCAAAGGGGGCAGGAGATGTCATGCGGGGTGGTCCTTTGTCACAGTTTTGATGGGCAAAAACCTGCCAATCAGGGTTTCACCGCTCGCCTTCTTCGCGTTATGGTGCTTGTTGTCAGCGCAAAGACAACCCAACACAGGCAAAAGAGCCGGAATAATCGGACAATGCCGGGGCTGTCTGGACATTGAGGCATTGAGAGAACGGCTGGAGAATTGCACAGATGGCACTTTTGAAGACAGGTTTGAGCGCGCTCGCCTTGGCCGGTTTGCTGGCGGCACCGCTCGCCGCGCAGGACCAAAGCACCAACCGCGTCGCGGCCAAAACCGATTGGAGCGTCTTCGTCGAGGACAACCCGACCGAATGTTGGGGCGTTTCGACGCCGAAGGAATCGGTGAACTCCCGCGACGGGCGCGTTGTTGCCGTGAACCGTGGTCAGACGCTCTTGATGGTGTTCTACCGGCCCAGTGCCGGGGCGAACGGGCAGGTTGCCTTCACCGGTGGCTATCCTTTTGCGAGCGGATCGACCGTGACGGTCGACATCGGCGGCACAAGCTTTGACATGTTCACGGAAGGCGAATGGGCCTGGCCAGCAACCACCGCTGACGACAGCAAGCTGATCGCCGCGATGAAGCGCGGGGCGGATGCCAAGGTCACCGGTGTGTCCGGCCGCGGGACCAAAACCGAAGATACGTTTTCGCTGCTCGGCTTTACCGCCGCGGTCGAGGATGCGGCAAAGCGCTGCGGCGGCTGATCCCAGCGCGCCCCGCACGGATACGGCCCTGCCCAAAAGGCGGGGCCATTTTCATTTCACGGGCACAGCCCCTATATAGCGCCTGAACCCGAGGCAAAGGAATCACCCCATGGCCGATGCGCCGATCACGCAAGATGTGCACACCATTCCGCGCAAACTGCCCGAAGGCCCGCAGAACCTTGTCGGGCTGACCCGCGACGCGATGCGTGCGGCCCTGATCGCGATGGGCACCCCGGAAAAACAGGCCAAGATGCGCGTGGGCCAGATCTGGAGCTGGATCTACCAATGGGGCGTGCGCGATTTTGATGCGATGACGAACCTGTCTAAAGCGTTCCGCGCCGAGCTGGCGGAGCATTTTGTGATCGAGGTGCCCGAAGTCGTCACCCGTCAGATCAGCGAGGATGGCACACGCAAATACCTCGTGCGCATCGCGGGCGGTCACGAGGTCGAGGTCGTCTATATCCCCGAGACCGATCGCGGCACGCTCTGCGTCAGCAGCCAGGTCGGCTGCACGCTGACCTGTTCGTTCTGCCACACCGGCACACAGAAACTGGTGCGCAACCTCACCGCCGCCGAGATCATCGGGCAGGTGATGGTCGCGCGCGACGATCTGGATGAATGGCCGCAAAGCGGCACGCGCACCTACGAGGCGCGATTGGTCAGTAATATCGTGCTGATGGGCATGGGCGAGCCGCTGTATAACTTCGAGAACGTGCGCGACGCGATGAAGATCGCGATGGATCCCGAGGGCATCCAGCTGAGCCGCCGCCGCATCACGCTTTCCACCTCGGGTGTCGTGCCGGAAATCGCGCGCACCGCGCAGGAGATCGGTTGTCAGTTGGCCGTTAGTTTCCACGCCACCACGGATGAGGTGCGTGACAAGCTGGTGCCGATCAACAAGCGCTGGAACATCGAGGCGCTGTTGGACGCGCTGCGCGAGTATCCCAAGGTCAGCAATTCAGAGCGGATCACGTTCGAATACGTGATGCTCGACGGGGTGAACGACAGCGACGCGGACGCGCACCGCCTGATGAAGCTGATCGAGGGCATCCCGGCCAAGATCAACCTGATCCCGTTCAACGAGTGGCCCGGCGCGCCCTATAAACGCTCCTCCAACAACCGGATCCGGGCGTTTGCCGATATCGTGCACAAGGCGGGCTATGCCTCTCCGGTGCGCAAACCGCGCGGCGAGGATATCATGGCCGCCTGCGGCCAGTTGAAATCCGAGACGGAGCGCGCGCGCAAATCGCGCCGCCAGATCGAGGCAGAGGCGGGCGTCGCGCGGGGCTGAGCCTTGCCATTTGCCTTGGGTGCGCCATCTTTGCGGCGAACGGAGGCGCGCGCCATGGCAACCAAACATCATTCATTCGTGGTCATCGGTCTGGGGACCTTTGGGGGGACCGTCGCGCTTGAACTGGCACGGTTCGGCAATCACGTCACCGGGATCGACCGGTCCGAACGCAGTGTCGCCGCCATCGCGGATGAGCTTGACCGGACCCTGATCCTTGACGCGCGCGAGGATGTCGCGCTGCGTGAGGCTGGCATCGAGATATGTGATGTCGGCGTGATCGCCATTGGCGACGATATCGAGGCGAGTATCCTTGCGACCATCACGCTCAAGACTCTTGGCATCAAAAAGATCTGGGCAAAGGCCGCCAGCAAGAACCACCACCGGATCCTGTCAAAGCTGGGCGTCGACAGGGTGATCCATCCGGAAAAAGAGGTCGGGCAACATATTGCGCAGGTGCTGCACAACCCGCTGGTGCGCGACTATGTCAGTCTGGGCAACGGTCAGCATGTGGTGAATTTCCGGATCCCCGAAACGCTGGAGGGCCGCAAGCTCGACGAGCTCAAGCACCACGGTTTCGATCTGCGCTGCATCGGTGTGATGCGCGGAACCGAGTTTCTGGGGCAGGACGGATCGGGATGCGTGTTGCAAAAGGATGATCTGTTGCTCTTGCTTGGCGGGCGCAAGGGGTTGCGTGATTTCGCCGGCAGTCTCTGATGGCGCGCCGGGGCACCTTTCAGATCTCTTTGGCGCGCAAGCGGGTCAGCCCGCCTGCCGTGCTTGCCCTGATCTACGGTACGTTCATTCTGGCGGGGGCGTTGCTGCTGCGGATGCCGTTCAGCCATACCGGCGGCGTGACCTTCAGCGATACCTTGTTCACCTCCGCCTCAGCAGTGACGGTCACGGGGCTGGTCGTTGTCGATACGGGATCGGATTTCACGCTGATCGGGCAGATCATCATCGCGCTGCTCATTCAGGTGGGCGGGCTTGGCCTGATGACATTTGCCGCCCTGCTGTTGTCGATGCTGGGGATGAGCATCGGGATGCCGCAACGCATGGTGCTCAGCGATGAGCTGGGGCAGACATCACTTGCCGATCTGGGGGCGCTGGTGCGGATCGTCATCACCGTGGCCTTTGCGTTTGAGGCACTGGGCACCGCCGCGCTGATGACCGTGTTTGTCCCGGAGTTCGGCTGGTCGGAAGGGTTCTGGCAGGCGTTGTTCCACGCGATATCGGCGTTCAACAACGCGGGCTTTTCGTTATTTTCTGACAGCCTGAGCGGGTACGTGGCCGATCCGGTCGTCAATGTGACGATCACGGCGCTATTCATCATCAGTGGTCTCGGCTTTGTCGTTCTGGCGGATCTGAACCGCAACCGATCGTGGCGCCGCCTGACGTTGCACAGCAAGCTGATGCTGACGGGGACGCTGGCGCTGATCGTCTGGGCCTTTGGCATGTTCGCGGCGATGGAATGGACCAATCCCGGCACGCTGGGCGCGCTTGAGGATACGGGAGCGCGCCTTTGGGCCAGCTGGTTTCAGGCAGTGACACCGCGCACCGCGGGGTTCAACACGCTGGACTATGCCGCGATGCACGACAGCACCACGTTGATGACGATTTCGCTGATGCTGGTGGGGGCGGGCCGTCATCGACGGCGGGCGGGATCAAGGTGACGACGCTGATCGTTCTGATCCTCGCCACGGTCGCGTTTTTCAAACAGCGTGAGAAACTGCACATCTTTGGCCGCAGTCTGGGCCTTGCCGAGGTGTCCAAGGTGCTGGCCCTCACGGCGCTGAGCCTGTTTCTAGTGATGGGCGGCCTGTTCGTGATGTCGTTCACGTGGCGCGGCGATTTTCTGGATCTGCTGTTCGAGGTCGCGTCGGCCTTTGGCACCGTCGGGCTTTCCCGTGGCGCCACGGGGGAGCTGGATACCCTTGGCCGTCTGACGATCATCGTCATCATGTTTGCGGGCAGGCTGGGCCCGCTGACGCTCGGCTTTTTCCTTGCGACCCGCTCCGTCACGCGAATCAATTACCCGGCGGGCAAGATTTACCTAGGGTAAGGATTTGTTTCCCGTATGTCGGGAAAGGTACGTGTTTCCGATCCCGAATTTATGATGAATCAATGGTTGAGGGGGCAAATACCACTCTTCCGCCGTATTTCATGCCGATTCCTGCCATGCGGCCCTCTCAGGGTGTTTCCATATCAGATCCAATCAGGAGAGACCCAATGTCCATCATCACGAACCAGGACGCTTTCGTCACCGAAGAGATCATGCAGATCGTCACCCGCGAGCGGCAGGTCGCCCTGTCCACACGTGAATGGAAGCACCGTCTTGCAGGCTACGGCTATTCCATTCGCGATACGGATGCAGGCGAGCATGTGCTTGAAACACTGCCCCATCGTGTCGCGCTGTGCGTTCTGCCGAACGAGCTGTTCGCCTGATCCGCTACCGTCCCGGGATTTCGGAGCGCGCGGGCTTATCGCCCCAAGCCTCTATGATCTCGACCGCCTCCTGGGCGGTTTCGACAAAGCGGAATAGGTCCAGATCATCGGCAGAGATTGTGCCGGCCTCGGCCAGTGCCTCCCAGTTGATGATGCGTTCCCAGAACGCACGGCCGAACAACAAGAAGGGCACGCGCGCCATGCGCCCTGTCTGAATGAGGGTCAGCGCCTCAAAAAGCTCGTCCATGGTGCCAAAGCCACCGGGAAAGACACAGATCGCTTTCGCCCGCATCAGGAAATGCATTTTCCGGATCGCGAAGTAGTGAAAGTTGAAACACAGATCCGGCGTCACGTATTCATTCGGCGCCTGTTCGAACGGCAAGACGATATTCAGCCCGATCGACACGCCGCCCGCGTCGACGGCGCCGCGGTTGCCCGCCTCCATCACGCCGGGACCACCGCCGGTGACAACGACATCCTCACGCCCGCCGCTTTCGTTTGATTTCAGCGTCATCAGGCGCGCGAATTCGCGGGCCTCGTCGTAGAATTTCGACAGCTCCGCCAAAGTTTCGGTGCGCGCCGTCTCTTTTTTTGCCGGTTCGGGAATGCGCGCGCCCCCGAACAAAACGATGGTCGACTGCACGCCGTATTCATCCAGCAACATCTCGGGCTTGAGCAGCTCCAGCTGCAGCCGCACCGGGCGCAGCTCATCGCGGCACATGAAATCTTTGTCTGCAAAGGCAAGCTTGTAGGCCGGAGCTTCGGTCTGTGCGGTAACCGGCGCGTCATCTGCGGCAGTGCGGTCGGTATGGGCGTCGCGCAGGGGATGTTGTTTCGGGGCCATGGTCTCTCCGGCTTGGATTTGCGGTCTCGTGCAACATGCACGGGATTGCTTCGGTTTGCCACGGCGTTCTCGCCGCCCTGAACACCCTCTGGGGCGCTGCCAGATTGCGCGCCCTGCCCCATCAGCGTATAGGCAGGCAAACATAATCCGCCATCAGGGAGACCTTGGATGTCCAATGCCCAGCTTGAAACCGCCATCGAAGCCGCGTGGGAAAACCGCGACAGCATCACGCCCGCAACGACCGGTGAGACCCGTGAGGCCATCGAGGCGACGCTGAACGCGCTCGACAGCGGTAAGCTGCGCGTGGCGGAGCGTCAGGAAAACGGCGACTGGCACGTGAACCAGTGGGCCAAAAAGGCCGTGCTGCTTGGGTTCCGCATCAAGGATATGGAGCAGCAATCCGGCGGCCCGCAGGGCGGCGGCTGGTGGGACAAGGTCGACAGCAAATTCATGGGCTGGGACGACGCCGCGTGGAAAACTGCGGGCTTCCGTGCCGTGCCAAACTGCGTTGTACGCAAATCCGCGTTCATCGCGCCGGGCGTCGTGCTGATGCCCTCGTTCGTGAACCTCGGCGCTTACGTCGATGAGGGCACGATGGTGGATACATGGGCCACAGTGGGCTCCTGCGCGCAGATCGGCAAGAACGTGCACCTGTCGGGCGGTGTGGGTATCGGTGGCGTTCTGGAGCCGATGCAGGCCGGGCCGACGATCATCGAGGACAACTGCTTTATCGGGGCGCGCTCTGAGGTGGTTGAGGGCTGCATCGTGCGCGAAGGCTCCGTTCTGGGGATGGGCGTATTCATTGGCCAATCGACCAAGATCGTGGACCGCGAAACCGGCGAAGTCATGTACGGCGAAGTCCCCAGCGGATCGGTCGTTGTCGCAGGCTCGATGCCGTCGAAAAACGGGATCAACCTGTATTGTGCGGTCATCGTGAAACGCGTGGACGAGCGCACCCGCTCCAAAACCTCGATCAACGAGCTGCTGCGGGACTGATCGCGCAATCCACGCTTTCCAATGCTTGCCCCGTCGCGCTTTGCGGCGGGGTTTGCATTTGTGCGGAACCGTTGCGCCCGCCGGTGGTTAGGCCAGCGTTGGATAGGAGAATACAATGACGGGACTTGGTTGGTTTGCGGCGATAATCGTCGGTGCGTTGGCGGGATGGATTGCCGAAAAGATCATGAAAACGGATCATAGCCTGATCATGAACATCATTCTCGGCATCTTCGGGGCGATTGTATTCAATTGGATCCTTGTCACGATTTTCGGCTCCACCTTGGGGGGCTGGATCGGGCAACTGTTTGTCGGCACGGTCGGCGCCTGTCTGCTGATCGCGGCGGGCAGCATGATCCGGAACCGCTAGGGCTTTTCAATATTGCGTGGGCGGGCTACGCCTTTGCGATGGCAGAGACAAAACCGAAAAAACCGAACCGGCAGCAAGTGTACACCCTGCTCGTCCAGATTGGGCGCAAGCAGGGTGACGGTTTGCCTGAAGCCGCGACTGGTGCCGCACTGATGTGCTTTGCGTCCGGCGTGGATGAGGCGGAGGCGGTGCGCGAGACGGTCGCGTTGCTCAAACAAGCGGACACCGCGCCTTTGGACGTGACGGGCTACGGCACCTTGGCGGAGCGGGAGGCCGACGGTCAGGAGATTGATGCCGAAGAACGTGACCTGATGCAGCGCGCCTTGGATGAGAACAGTGTGATCGTCGCGCAGATGACGCCATTCTTTGATAATTGACGGTTCAGGCCGCCCGGCGTTTGGCCAGATGGATGGCCTCGTACCACTTAAGAACCTTATGCGAGGGCTGTACGTGTTCAGGCAGGTCCATCCGGTCGAGACCGTACATCACGCTTGACGCCAGTTGATGCGCGTCCCGGCGAATCCGCCCGATATAGAGACTTTCCAACGGAGCACCGGCTGCGAGGATCGGCTCGTGCTGGGGAAGGATCAGCTGGCAATAGCGCACGGTATGGCCCCAAGGCTCGTTCAGCGCGGCAAAGCCGTTCACCAAATGGCGTGCGGGCGTCAGCACCTTTTCGCACGCAAAAAGGTAGTCGACCTCCGGCCCGTCGATGACGATGTGTTGTTCGGGCGCGATCAGGATGTCGTGTTGCAAGCCGAAATAGGGCGCGCGAAAGCGGATGGGGGCAAAGCTGCCCCGCGCGGGCACGGTTGTCGCGACGTTCTGCAACACCGGCACAACGCTCCCGTCGGCGGCGTAGACGGTATCACCGCGGCGCAGGGCGCCGACGTTTTTGTAGCCCCACGGCGTGGCGATCGGCGTGTTCGAGGTCATGGTCGGACGCGGGCCGATGGGTTCGATCTGGTCGGACAGCGCCGCAAATACGACGTCACCAGCATAGGCTGGCCCTTCGCGGCCCAGCATGAGGTCGCGCAGGTCTGTCAGGGTGAGCGGCAGCGGGTTTTCCACTGCAACGGATGTCACAAGCGTGTCACCCACGCGTTCCAGCGTCAGGCGGCCCCAATTGTATTTGATGTCCCACGAATAGGTCACGCGCAGCGTCTCGGCGCGTCCGGCGTGCCGGTGCGCGATGGCGGCATGGGCGATGCGGTCGCCCTGAACGGTCACCAATGACACGCCACCGCCGGGGATCGCCTGAAATATCAGGCTGCGGTGTTCGGGGTGAGGGTTGGTGTAGCCAAAGAGCGCCTGCGGCTTGGCGTCTTCGGCGACATTCGTCTCTAACACGATGGAACCCCGATTCAGCACCGCGTCAGGGCGGTCTGGCAGGATCTGGGTCGCGCGTTTCTCGGCGCCGATCCCCTTGAGGGAAAAGCGGCGTTCGGCCGGGTCAGTGAGGGCAAGCCAGGTCATATCAGGCCACCTTGGCTGCGCGCAGCAGCTCCGCTTCGTACCGGCGCAGGGTGCGGCGGGCCGCGGTTGGAAAACCGCTGCCGGTCTCAGGGTCTAACTCAGGGAACAGACCGTAGATTTCCTCGACCATCCCGGCCTCAAAGCTGTCGGCGGTTTGCGGGCCGGGCAGAAAACTTTCGGTCTCCAACCCTTCGGAAAAGACGACCTGATGGCGGTCGAACATCAGATGCACATAGGTGACCTCGCCGCCCTCCCGACGGGTGATTGAGTGATCGTTCACAAGATCTCGCGCGGCGACGAGCACTTCGGGCTCGCCAAAAAGAAGTTCGGCCAGGTTGTCCTTGATCAGAACCCGGTGCAGGGGAGAGACCAATAGATCGCGGTGCGCACCAAGCGTGTTGGCGCGGATGTGAATCGGGGCGAAATCCCCTTGTGCAGAGACTGTTCTGGACCCAACCCAGCGCAGCGGTTGCGCGCCTTCGTCTTTGGTCATGACCATTTCGCCGGGCTGCAACCCTTCGGCGCGACGGACGCCACCCGGGGTCGCGATGAGCGTACCGGCGACGAAACACGGCACGGAAGTCGCGTTTACAAAACCGGTGTCGGTATTCTCGCCATTGGTGACTGTATAGGTGAAGTTGAAGTTCTCATCGTCGCCGTCGCCTACGACTGTAAATGTGCCATCGGCGTTCAGGGTCACCTGCTGTCCGGTTGGCAGGGTGATTGTATCCCCGGCTAGGACATTCTGACCGTTGATCTGGGTGATCGTCAGCGTGCCCGGACCGTTGTTTATGTCGTTGGACAAAACATCGAGTGTTTTTGTCCCGTCGGGAAAGACGTCCACATTGTCCGAAATCGCGACCAGTTCCGTCTGCACCGAATTGCCCGCGATCAGCACGTTGGAATCGTAGTTGCTGTCTGAGACATCAGCGATGGCGAGCCGCATGGAGTTCACGACGCCGGGATTGACATTCATTGTCAGCGTCATGGTGATGGTAAAGCCGTCCATCTCGGTATTGAAATCGTCCGTCTGGTTGTTGACGTACATGTTGATGTTGTTGGTGGTGTTGATGTTGCCGGGGTCGGTATCGCCATCACCGACGTCGAGGGGAACCAACTGCCCGTTGATCCATACGCCAAAGAAATCCTGATAGATCGAGTTTTCGAACTCTGGATATTCGTCGGAGGAAAAGACGAATTGCATCGTCATTACATTGGTGTCGGGGATGAAATCGACGTCGAGGGTCGCTGCGTCATAGGTCTGGGCGCCCGCAGCCGTATTGTACTGACCAAAGTTGTTGGTCCCGCTGGTGTTGGTCGAGGTGTTTGTGTTCTGATTGGACTGGCCGGATGAATTCGTGAAATCCTGCGCATTTCCCGTCGACAGGATCACGCCAGTGTCGCCGGGCGTCACGCCACCCGATACGGCGTCGCCGTCGGAGTAGGTGCCCGCGCTGTCGATATCGCCGAAGTAGGTCGCTCCGACAACGGTGACCCCATCACCAAATATCGTCTGCGCCATATCCGTGGCGGTTGTGCCCTCGCGCACCGTTTCGATCGGAAGTTCCGACGCTGCTACCATGTCACTGCCTCAAACTGTTCTGCGAGACAGCACAAGCCACAGCCGGACAGGGGCTAACGCCCTGATCCTCAATGTCTTTTGCAAAGTGTATCCGTCCCTGTTTTCAGGTGACGAAAGCTGCTTCTGCCCTGCCTCGGGTCATTTGTTATTCAGATAGATTAACACAATCCGGCCATAAATGAAGCACAGATTGCGATGTCTGCCGGGGGCTGGCACTTTTGCGCCCCAAGGGGGATAACGGATCGAATGTTGCCAAGGAGCCCGGATATGCCGCCAATCGACCCCGTTGATCTTACCGCCCATTTGGTAAAATGCCCGTCGGTGACACCTGCAGACGCAGGCGCGCTCGATGTTCTGCATGAATTGCTAAGCGATGCGGGATTTGACTGTGCCTGGGCGGATCGCGGCGGAATTCGGAACCTGTTTGCCCGCTGGGGCAAGGTGGGGAATACCCGTTCGTTCGGATTCAACGGCCATACCGATGTGGTGCCCGTGGGGGATGAGGCGGCCTGGACCCACCCCCCATTCGGCGCGGAGATCGTCGACGGGATCATGTACGGGCGCGGCACAACGGACATGAAATCCGGCGTTGCCGCCTTTGCCGCTGCGGCGGTGGATTTTGTGCGCGATACCCCGCCGGACGGATCGATCATCATCACGATCACCGGCGACGAAGAGGGGGAGAGCGTGGACGGCACGACCGCGTTGCTCGAATACATGGAACACAACGGAGAGCGGATGGATGTCTGCCTGGTGGGGGAGCCGACGTGCCCGAACCGCATGGGCGATATGATCAAGATCGGGCGTCGTGGGTCGATGACGACAAAATTCCGGGTGATCGGGACCCAGGGGCATTCGGCCTATCCGCACCGCGCCAACAACCCGCTGCCCGCGATGGTCCGGCTGATGGACCGGCTTGCCTCGCACAAGCTGGACGAAGGGACGGATCATTTTGACCCGTCCACGCTCGCCGTCGTCACCGTGGATACCGGCAATCCGGCCAGCAATGTGATCCCGGCGGAATGTGCCGCAACGGTGAACATCCGCTTCAACGACACCCACTCCGGCGCCAGCCTGACCGAGTGGATCGCGGGCGAGGTTGCAGCGGTGAAAGAGGCGTTTGGCGTCGAGATAGAGACACATACCAAGATCTCGGGCGAAAGCTTTATCACCCCGCCGGGCGATTTGTCGGCGCTTGTGGCTAATGCCGTTGAGGCGGTTACGGGCGTGGCGCCGGAGCTGTCGACGACGGGCGGCACGTCGGACGCACGCTTTGTCAAATCACACTGTCCGGTGGTGGAATTTGGCCTTGTCGGCCAATCCATGCATCAGGTGGATGAGCATGTCGCCGTCGCGCACATCGAAGAGCTGAAAGCCATCTACACCCGCATCCTTACCGACTATTTCGCATGATCCTGATCTCGCCCACCCAAGACCGCACCACCTGCTACGCCCTGCGCCACGAGGTTTTCGTGCGCGAGCAGGGCTACACTGCCGAGGGGAAGTCGATGCCCATGACGCAACCGCGCATCATCTGATCGCCCATGACGACGAAACCCCCGTCGCCACCGCGCGGATCGTGATGGAGGGGCGCACGGCCAAGATCGGGCGCGTCTGCGTCGTGCGCGCGCTGCGGGGGCGCGGGCTGGGGGCCGATCTGATCCGGGCGGCGGTGGATCACGCGCGGGAGTTGGGTGCCGCCCGCATAATCCTCGGTGCGCAAGCGCACGCGGTTCCGTTCTACGCCAAGCTTGGCTTCACCCCCTTTGGCGATCCCTACGACGACGAGGGTGAGGCGCATCAGATGATGGAGCGCGCGCCGTGAACCGTACCCTCGTCGTGATGCTAAAGGAGCCGCACCCGGGCCGGGTCAAGACGCGTCTGGGGCGTGACATCGGACGCATTGCTTCCGCATGGTGGTTTCGGCACCAAACAACACGGCTGTTGCGGCGGATCGAGGATCCGCGCTGGCGCACGGTTCTGGCCGTCTCCCCGGATGCCGAAGGGATGACCTCGCGGGTGTGGCCTGCGCACCTGCGACGCACGCCGCAGGGGCTGGGCGATCTCGGTGACCGCATGGCACGTCAGCTGCGATCCGCGCCGCCGGGCCCGGTGTGCGTGATCGGCGCTGATGTCCCTGGCATCACACGTCCGCGTATCGCCGAAGCCTTTGCCGCGCTGGGCGCCTATGACGCGGTGTTCGGCCCTGCCCCAGACGGTGGCTATTGGCTGATCGGTTTGAAACGCACGCGCGCGATCCCGCCAGGCCTCTTCGACAGCGTGCGCTGGTCGTCCGAGCATGCGCTGGCGGATACGCAGGCCACTTTGCCCGATTACCGCATCGCGCATGTCGCCATGTTGCGTGACGTCGATACCGGGGCCGACCTGAAATAATGTGACCTCCCCGCACCTGCGTGCTACCTCGCAGGGTATGAGCCAGATCCCAGATAAATCGCAGATCCTTGAATGGATCGAACAGAACCCCACCCAGACCGCCAAGCGCGATATCGCAAAGGCGTTCGGCATCAAGGGCGCCGCGCGCATTGACCTTAAGCGCGTGCTCAAGGAGCTTGAGGCCGGGGGGCATCTGGAGAAGCGAAAGAAGACCTACCGCGATCCCGACAGCCTGCCGCCCGTATCGGTGCTGCTGATCACCGGGCCGGATGACGATGGCGATCTGTACGCGAAACCTATGGAATGGGCCGGTGAGGGACAGAGCCGCGTGTGCTGGTCATCCCGCGGGCCGCCGATCCGGCGCTGGGCGCGGGGGACCGGATCCTTGCGCGGCTCACGTTGGTAAAGGGGGAAACCCATCATTATGAGGCCCGGCTGATCCGGCGTATCGGGTCGAACCCGCGCAAGGTCGTCGGCATTTTCCGCAAGCGGGCCGAGGGCGGGCGTATCCTGCCTATCGACAAAGGGTCTGACCGCGAATGGACCGTGGCCAGCGATGCCACGGGCGGCGCGCAGGACGGTGAGCTGGTCGAGGCAGAGCTGGCAGGACCCAAGGGTCGCATGGGTCTGCCGCCCGCGCGAATCGTCGAGCGGTTGGGCGATCCTTCTGCGCCCAAGGCGGTATCGCTGATCGCGGTGCACCAGCACGGCATTCCCGATGATTTCCCCGATGACGTGATCGCCGAAGCCGACGCCAAGAAGCCGCTTGGCCTGAAATGCCGCGAGGATTTGCGCGATCTGCCGCTCATCACCATCGACCCGCACGATGCCCGCGACCACGACGATGCGTGCTTTGCCGAGCCTGACACGGATCCCGCGAACGCGGGCGGCCATATCCTTTGGGTCGCGATCGCTGACGTGGCGGCCTACGTCACGCCCGGCTCCGCGCTGGATCGTGAGGCGCGCAAGCGCGGCAACTCGACCTATTTTCCCGACCGTGTGGTGCCGATGCTGCCCGATGTTTTGTCTGGCGATCTGTGTTCCCTGCACGAAGGGGTGGAGCGCGCCTGCATCGCGGTGCGGATGGTACTGGACGCGGACGGCAACAAAATCACCCATGATTTCCATCGGGGCCTCATGAAATCCCCCGCCTCCCTGCATTACGAAGAGGTGCAGGCCGCCATCGACGGGCAGCCAAATGATCGCACAGAGCCCCTGTTAGAGGCTGTTTTGCGCCCGCTCTACGCCGCCTACGCAGCACTTGTGAAGGCCCGCGAACGGCGTCAACCGCTTGAGCTGGATCTGCCGGAGCGACGGATCGAGCTGGATGACGACGGCACCGTCCGCTCTGTGCATTTCAAGGACAGGCTCGACGCGCACCGGCTGATCGAGGAATTCATGGTGCTGGCCAATGTCGCCGCCGCCGAGACACTGATCGCCAAGCGCGTGCCGCTGCTGTTCCGCACCCATGAGGAACCGACGCCGGAAAAATTGGATGCCCTGCGGGAAACGGCGCAGGCGGCGGGGTACACGCTTGCCAAAGGGCAGGTGTTGCAAACCGCGCACCTGAACCGATTGCTCAATCAGGCGGCGGGCAGCGACGACGCGGAGCTGATCAATCTCTCGACCCTGCGTTCGATGACGCAGGCCTACTATGGCCCGGACAAGATTGGGCATTTCGGCCTCGCCCTGCAAAGCTACGCGCATTTCACCTCACCGATCCGGCGCTACGCGGATCTGATCGTGCACCGCGCGCTGATTACCGCGCACGGCTGGGGTAAAGACGGGCTGAGCCCGCATGATATCGAGGACCTTGAGGCGACGGGCAACCACATTTCGGACACCGAGCGTCGTTCGATGGTGGCGGAGCGGGAGACCACGGATCGCTACCTTGCCGCATTCCTGTCAGAACGCGTGGGCGATGAGATCGGCGGGCGCATCAGCGGCGTTGCGCGCTTTGGCGCCTTTGTGAAGCTGGACGGCACTGGCGCAGACGGGCTGATCCCAATGCGCAATCTGGGTCGGGAATATTTCCACCACGATCGGGAGGCAGGTACGCTGATGGGGTCCGATACCGGCCGCACCATCGGATTGGGGCAGCGGGTAACGGTTCGGCTCAGTGAGGTGGTGCCTGTCACTGGAGGTATCGCGCTGGAACTGCTGGAGATCGAGGGTGACGCCGTCAAACAGGGCAGCCGCAGCCCCGCGGGCCGCAGCCCCCGCCAAAAAGGGGTCAAGGCCAAGGGCAAGAAAGCCGCCGCCGCCAAGAAGGCCAAGCGCAAGGTGACCCGCAGCCGTCGCTAGCCCATCGCCTGTGCGCACCGCGCGGCATAGGCGCTCAGTAGTCCATCGTCGGCAACCCGGCGAGATAGTTGCGTGGGCTTTGGTGCCGCCGCTATCGCGCCAATCATTGCACCAACGCTTGCATCGGCAGCGCTTGGAACGTCGCCAAACAAGAAGGGGGATGCTTTAAGCCGCGCAGTGATCGCCTTCAGATCGGGCTCGATCCGCTCAAGCCGCTCGGCGGGGGCCAGACGACCAAGGCCCTGGCCGTTCATTGTGCGCATCAGATCGCGGCGCAGCTTGTTGGGGACAAGCGTGCGCAGAACTGGCGGCAGAAAAGCAAAGTATTCGTGGCGCACCACTGCCCAGTTGGCCTCGTCCCCCCAGCGATCAAGTACCTGATGAAAATACATATGCTCTTCGGCCATGCGGATGAAAGCGCGGGCGTTGGCGCGGTCAAGATCGCTCAGACCCGTGTCAAAGTCGTGTCCTTGTGCCTCCAGCCAGCGATGGATGTTGTCGCTGTCGGCAATGATTTTGCCGTCCACCTCGATTGCAGGAAGTTTGCCAAAGGGCATTTTGCGGGGTCTTGCAGATCATGGCGCTGCCACGCCACCCCTGCCATATTTAACAGATACGCAGCTTTGGTGCAGAAAGGGCTATAGCTGAATTGGCCAAATCCGGCGGCAAAGGTGAAAAGGGTGATCATCGCGGTTCCTCTCGAGGGTTGATTGGGAGATAGCATCGCATAGGATAATGACGTTTTCTGACAGGAGGCGCCCGTGACCCGCACCCATCGACTTTTCCAGCTGATGCAGACATTGCGGCGTCTGCCCGCCCCCGTGACTGCCGCGTCTTTGGTGGATGAACTTGGCGTTTCGCTGCGGACGATCTACCGCGATATCGACGCGCTGCGCGGGCTAGGGGCGGTGATCGACGGTGAGGCGGGTTTTGGCTATACGCTGGTGGAGGACGCCGCCATGCCGCCGCTTTCGTTCGATAACGGGGAGCTGGAGGCGCTGGTGCTGGGTCTGCGTGAAGTCAGCGTGATCGGGGACCCGGCCCTTGCACGCTCTGCCACTACGGCGCTGGCCAAACTCAAGGCCCGGCTTCCCGCACGGCAGGCGCATCGATTGCAGCACGCCGTGCTTGACGCGCGGCGGTGGCAACGCCCGCCTGAGCCGGGTATCGATGTGCAGGCCCTGCGTGAGGCGACGTGGGACGAGGCGACAATTACTTTCCAATACGCCGATGCGCAGGGGCGCGAGAGTCGTCGGGAGGCCGATCCGCTCAGCATCGTTTATATGCAGAACAGCCATATGCTTTTGGCGTGGTGTCATCTGCGCGACGACTACCGTGTATTCCGATTGGACCGTATGCGCGAGATGAGCCGCACCGGTAGCAGCTTTCGCCCCCGCCGTGTGGGGATGCTGCGCGAGCATATGGAGCGGTTGCGCGCCGATGCTGAGGCGCAGGGCCGCTCATCTTGAGAGCAGGCTCTTTCGCCGGGCGGGGCATTGTGGCTAATTCGGAAACAATCGAGTGATGAAAGATTTGCCTGTGACCAGAACGCTTGCCTTGATCTGTACGATTCTTGCCCTGCCTGCGGGCGCCGAAACGCGGCCCGTCGCACGCCCGATTGTCGCCGATTCTGCGGGTCTGCAAGGATGGATCGCCGAATTCCGCACGCGCGCCTTGGCAGCGGGGATAACGGCGCAAACCTATGACAGCGCTATGCCGGGGCTGCGTTTCGATCCGAAAGTGGTCGAGCGGGACCGCAACCAGTCAGAATTTACAAAGACAATCTGGGATTACCTCGGCACTGCCGTCTCGGATCTGCGGGTAAGCAATGGCAAGGCCGCTTTGGCCCGGCAGCGGGACACACTGAAACGGATCGAGGCCGAATACAATGTGCCCGCCGAGATAGTGACCGCGATCTGGGGGCTTGAAAGTGCCTATGGCACGTTTCGCGGCAGTGATCCGGTTTTGCGGTCGATGGCGTCGCTTGCCTATGACGCGCGGCGCGCCGCGTTCTTCGAGGGGCAGGTGATCGCGGCTCTGCGCATTTTGCAGGACGGCGATACGACGCTTGCCAATCTTGAGGGGAGCTGGGCGGGCGCCATGGGCCACACGCAGTTCATGCCGACGTCGTTCATCGAACACGCCGTCGATTGGACGGGCGACGGGCGGCGCGACATCTGGGGGGACGACCCGCGTGATGCGCTTGCGTCCACCGCCGCCTATCTCAGGGCGAACGGCTGGGTTGCCGGTCAGCCTTGGGGCGTAGAGGTGCGGATCCCGGAAGGGTTCGACTATCTGCTCGCCAACCGGGAAGTGCTGAAGGCACCGTCTGAATGGGCGGCGCTGGGCGTGCGCGACACAACCGGGGCATCGGTACCTGATCACGGGTCTGCATCAATCCTGCTGCCCGCCGGTGCCGAGGGTGCCGCGTTCATGGTCTTTGACAACTTTGAGGTTCTGGAAAGCTATAATACCGCCGATGCCTATGTAATTGCAGTGGGCCACCTTGCTGATCGCATCGCGGGGTCGGAGCCGCTGGAGGGCGCGTGGCCCCGGCAGGACCGGGCGCTGACCTATGACGAACGTATTGACCTTCAGAAACGCCTTACCGCCGCAGGGTTCGACACGCAAAAAATAGACGCCAAGATCGGCCCGCTGACGGTCAATGCAGTCCGGGGGTGGCAGCTGTCCAAGGGGTTGGTCCCCGACGGCTACGCCTCCCCCAGACTGCTTGAGCGGTTGCGCGCGGACCCTTAACCGGGGCTCATTCCGCGTAGTCGCTCGGAGCGGCGACGGAGCAGTTCGACGACCGTCAGCAGACAGATCGAGATCGCCACGAGGATCGTCGCCACGGCGAGGATCGTCGGGCTGATCTGTTCGCGCAAGCCCGTGAACATCTGCCACGGCAGTGTTTTCTGACCGGCGGAGCCGACGAACAGCACCACAACGACTTCATCGAACGAGGTGATAAAGGCAAACAGCCCGCCCGAGATCACGCCCGGCAGGATCAGCGGCATTTGCACCCGGAAGAACGTCGTCACCGGGTTCGCACCCATGTTGGCAGCGGCACGCGTCAGGGAATTGTCAAAACCAACGAGCGTTGCCGTCACAGTGATGATGACAAACGGGATGCCCAGTGCCGCGTGGGCCAGAACCACGCCGATGTAGGTGCCCTGAAGGCCGATGCGGCTGTAGAAGAAATACATGCCGGCGGCCGAGATAATCAGCGGTACGATCATCGGTGAGATCAGGATCGCCATGATCGCGCGGCGGAACGGCACGTGCGGCTGGCTCAGCCCGATGGCCGCCAAAGTGCCGAATGTGACCGACAGCAGTGTCGCCACCGGCGCGATCTGCACGGAGTTTTTCAGCGCGTTCTGCCAATCGTCGTTGGTAAAGAAATCGCGGTAGTGCTTGAGCGAATAGCCTTCGGGATCAAAGCGCAGCATTTCCGGCGTGAAGGTAAAGAAATCCTCGGCGTTGAAGCTGAGCGGCATGACCACAAGGATGGGGGTGATCAGAAAGACAAAAATCGCGCCGCAGATCGTGCGGAAGGCGAAATGCCAGAACACCTGCCCGGGCGTCAGATAGGGCGGCACCTTGGCGCGGTAGCGTCCTTCGTAGAGCCAGAAGCTGAGGAACCCGAAGAACCAGCCGAAGAACGCGCCGACAAAGACACCCGGCAGCCCGGCAAAGGCAAAGCCGCCCACCGCCATGACAAGCGTCAGGCCCCAGCGGGCCGCCCGTTCATTCGGGATGAATTTGGTCAGCACAAAGGCCGCAAGACCCATCAGGACCGCGCCGCCGATGATACCCAGCGGCATGGAGCCTTGGCCGGCGCCGACAAAGATGCCGAAGAAGGCGCCAAAGGCGGCCACGGTGGGGACGTAAAAGCTCGGCTCGGTACGCGAAATAGGTGTGAGGGCTGCCATGATCTCTCTCCTTATCCGAGTTTCACGTTATCGATGCCGACGATCTTGTCGTAGGCCCAGTACAGGACCAGCACCGCCGCCAAGAGGATCGCGCCAAGCGCCGCCCCAGACCCCAGTTCAGTGAGCTGGAGATGTGATAGGCGATCCGGTTCGAGATGAACGTCCCGCTTGTTCCGCCGACGATTTCCGGCGTGATGTAATAGCCGATCGCAAGGATGAACACGAGGATCGACCCCGCGCCGATACCCGGCACCGACTGCGGGAAATAGACCCGCCAGAACGCGGTCCAATTCGTGGCACCGAGGCTTTTTGCGGCGCGCAGATAGCTGGGTTGGATCGTCTGCATGACCGAATACATCGGCAGGATCATGAAGGGCAGCAGGATATGCGTCATCGCAATGATCGTACCGGTGGAATTGTTGATAAGCGCGAGGCGGTCATCGGTCGCTACAAGGCCCAGCCACACAAGCGTATCGTTGATGACCCCCTGTTGTTGCAGCATGACCTTCCACGCCGAGGTGCGCACCAGAAGCGAGGTCCAGAACGGCAGCAGAACGAGGATCAACAGCAGGTTGGCCGAGCGGGTCGGCAGGTTTGCCAGTATCCACGCAACGGGGTAGCCCAACAGGATGCACGACAGGGTGATGGTCAGCGACATCACCATCGTGCGCCAGAACAGGATGCCGTAGATACGTTGGTTTTCCGGGCGCAACTCTGGCCCGTCGACGGATTTCTGCATGTCGACTGAATTGAGGAAATAGCCGCTGGTGAGCGTGGGCGAATAGATCTTGATCGTCTGCCAGACGTCGAGGCTGTGCCAGTCCTCGTCGACATCCTCGAAGGCGGCCTTGTAGTCGACGACTTCCATGGCGGGTGCTGCGGCGAGCGCCTCTTGAAGCTCGGCCGATCCGGGGCCTGTGTACGCGCCGACGGCGGCAGCGTTGTCGATCAGATCCGTATGCAGCGAGGAATAGACAATGGCCCAAGGGTCTTCGTCATAAAGGTTATCTTCATCCTCGAACTGGATGAAATCGGCGTAGCGGGCGTAGCTGGCGGCAGTCCGCGGTAGCACTTCCGCGATCCCGTCGCGGAGTTCAAACGCGGGCTGACGGTCGCCGCTGTCTTCGTCCCATGCCTGAATATCTGCCAGCCAATCGTCACTGCCAAGAAGTGCGTTCCAGTTCTCGCCCTCCTCCCAGTACTCATTCAGATCTTCGAACTGGTCCTGATAGACCTCGCCCATATCCTCCACCCGGCGACCCGATTTGCGGAACAAAGACGAAACGCCCGTCAGCTCGTAATTGAGCCGCGAGCCGAGGCGCGTGTGCAGCTTTGCCTCCTGGGCGAAAAACATATCGTCATAGAGTGCTGCGTAGACAGGTTGATCGGGCAGCTCTGTGCCGGTTTCGTCCCAGTCGGCCAGCGCCTGCGTGGTCTTGGGCAACGTATCAGAGACGATGTCGTTTTCGACAGAGCGCCACAGCATGTCGGCGATGGGCGCGATAAAGGTCAGCAGCACAAAGATCAGCAGCGGCGCAATCAGGGCCAGCGCGCGCATCTTTTGCATCCGAAGCGCGCGGTTCAGGGACCGTTTCAGCGGTGTGCCGTCAGCGGCAAGGACGGGTCCGGTATCTGGCTTGGAAGTGGATGCGTCGCTCATGTGATCCCCGTGGTGTCTGTGCTGCGATGGATAAAGAGACTAACAAATGTCGGGTGTGAAGAGAGGGCCGCGAGGGCCCTCTCTGTTATCTTGAAGGGGCGGCTTAGCGCACCAGCCACGCCTGGAATTTGGCGTCGATGTCGTCACGGTAGTCAGCCCAGAACTCGTAGTTGTAGAGGAATGTGTTCTTGGCGTTCTCGGGATCGGTTGGCATGTGTGGCGCCATCTCGATGCCCAGCTCGGCGTGCTTGCCGACCAGCGGTGCGGAGGACGCACGTGCGGGACCGTAGGAGATGTATTTCGCCTGATCCGCCAGACGCTGTGTGTCTGTCGCGAACATGATGTAGTCCAGCGCGCGGGCTTTACGCTCGTCGCTCAGGCCCGTTGGGATGATCCAACCGTCCAGATCGAACATTTGCGCGTCCCAGAGCATCGCGATGGGCTGGTCCTGCTCTTCGATGGCCGAGAACAGACGACCGTTGTAGGTCGAGCCCATGATGACTTCGCCATCGGCGAGCAGCTGGGGCGTGTCGGCACCGGCGGACCACCAAACGACGTCATCCTTGATGGTGTCGAGCTTGGCCAGAGCCTGATCCTGACCTTCTGGCGTTGCCAGCACGTCATAGATTTCGTCCTTGGCGACGCCGTCACACAGCAGGGCCCATTCCATGTTGGCGATAGGGCGCTTTTCCAGCGACCGCTTGCCGGGGTAGGCTTCTGTGTCAAACACGGCGCAGACGTCTGTGGGCGGTGTGTCACCGACCAGATCGGTGCGGTAGCCGAATGTCGTGGAGTAGACGATCTGCGGGATGAAGCAGTCGGAGACCAGCAGGTCGCCAAAGTCTTCCTCGGCCGATGTACCATCGGGCGCGGCTGCCAGATGCTCTTCCGGATCGATTTCCATCGCCAGACCTTCGTCGCACAGGCGGATCGCATCGGCGGCCACCACGTCAACGACGTCCCATGTGACGTTGCCCGCTTCGTTCATCGCGCGCAGCTTGGCCACGGCTTCGGCGGAGGATTCATCGTTGATGATCGAAACGCCGGTCTTTTCCATGTAGGGGTCGTGATAAGCTTTTTGCTGGCTGTTGGAATATGCGCCACCCCAGCTCACGATGGTCATCTCGGATGCCATGTGACCGTCGGCGAACGACATTGTTGCCGCAACGGTCAGGGCCGTTGTCGTCATCAGTGTTTTGGTCAGTTTCATGTGTACTTCTCCCAGTTATTACCCGTTGGGGTATTTCAGGGCAGCAACAACGGGTTTGGCTGCCGCCCCTTGTGGATCACGCGGGCCCGTGAGCCCGGCGCGATATCTCGGTGCGCGGTCGGATCAGGCGTCCAACGCGCGGCAATCTTCGGGAAGCCAGCCGATCTTGACCTTCTCACCGGGGGTGAGGCGGACCTGATCGGCACGGTTGCGTGTCTTGACGACAAAATCGTCCTTGCCGGCAACCCGTAGGCGCGTGCGGAACACGTCGCCCATATAAATGAACTCTAGCACTTCGGCGTTGAGGGTGTGCGATTCCGGACCGAGGTTGGGATTGAATTCAACCCGTTCGGGGCGGATTGACAGGGTCGTCTTGTCGCCCACGGCATTTACGTTCACCGGTACGGCGTCAATTTCTTCGCCACTGCCGTCAAGCTTGACGACACAGCGTTTGCCGCTGAGTTTGGTCACGGTACCTTGCAGGGTGTTATTCTCTCCGATGAACTGCGCGACAAAGCTGTTTTGCGGCTGCTCATACAGCTCATCCGGTGGGGCCAGCTGCTGGATACGCCCGTCGTCGAAAACGGCAACCCGGTCAGACATCGTCAAGGCTTCGGTTTGGTCGTGGGTCACGTAGACCACGGTGATGCCCAACTCATGCGCAAGATTGGTGATTTCGAACTGCAACGATTCGCGCAGCTGTTTGTCCAGCGCGCCAAGTGGTTCGTCCATCAGTACCAACTCAGGCTCAAACACCAGCGCGCGGGCAAGCGCGATCCGCTGTTGCTGACCACCCGAGAGTTGCGCGGGCCGACGCCCGGCAAAGGCATTCATCTGGACCATCCCCAGGGCGCGTTCAATCTTCTGCTCGCGGGTCGATTTGTTCATACCGCGCACTTCAAGCGGGAACGAAAGGTTTTCGGCCACGGTCATGTGCGGGAACAAAGCGTAGTTCTGAAAGACCATACCGATCCCGCGCTTGTGCGGGGGTATGTTGTTGATCGACTTTCCGTCGAGGCGAATGTCGCCGTGCGTCGCGGTCTCGAAACCGGCAAGCATCATGAGGCAAGTCGTCTTGCCGGAACCCGAGGGCCCAAGCATCGTCAGAAACTCACCCTTGGGCATCGACAGGTTGAGATCTTTGACGACAAGGTTCTCCCCGTCGTAGCTTTTTTGAACGCGCTCAAACGCGACGAAGGCATCTTTGGTGTCTGTGTCGGCCAAGTGAGGCTCCCCGTTTGATGTTTAGTCTACCGCTAAATCAGGTGGCACGATGCGCAGGCCAAGCCACCATTGCAACTGAATAACGACGGATTGTCGCGAAACGGGGGGAATACAGACGATTTTCCTTTGCAAAAGGCAGTTCCGGGAGAATCGCCTGAAAGTTGATCAATCAGAGGGCGCAAAATTTACCCTCTGGTTGTGAATCACGCTGCCGGTTTCAGCATATCCTTGTCTTTAAGTGCGGCATAAGTGTCATCCAATGCTTTCAGCGCGCGGGTGCGGAACACATCGATCTCGTCCGGCGTGATGACCAGCGGTGGCGAGATGATCATCCGATCACCCACGTGGCGCATCACCAGATCGTTTGCAAAACACGCCTCACGGCACATGAAACCGGCGGTACCCGTATCCATCGCAAATTTTGCACGGCTTTCCCGGTGCGGGGTCAGCGGTAGGGAGGCCATCATTCCGCAGACGTTCACGCCCCCGACAAGCGGATGCTGTCCCAGCACATCGAGGGTTTCACGCAGCGCGGGGGCGGCGACGTCACGCACGTGATCGAGGATGTTTTCCTCTTGCAGGATATGCAGGTTTTCCAGTGCCACGGCGGCGCAGACAGGGTGGCCGGAGTAGGTGTAGCCGTGGTTGAACTCGACCGCATTGATCACCTCGGCAATCTCGTCACACACGATCGAGCCGCCGATGGGGGCATAGCCAGACGACAGCCCCTTGGCGATTGTCATGATGTGGGGTTTGATCCCCAAGGTCTGGCTCCCGAACCAGTTGCCCGTGCGTCCAAAGCCGCAAATAACCTCATCCGCGATGATCAGCACATTGTGCTTTTCACAGATCCGCTGAATTTCGGGCCAGTAGGTCGCGGGGGGAACGATCACGCCGCCCGCGCCCTGTACCGGCTCCGCGATGAACGCTGCGACGTTTTCGGCGCCCAGCTCTTCGATCTTGGCGTCCAGCTGGCGGGCGCGTTCAAGGCCAAAATCCTCTGGCGCGCTATCGCCGCCCTCTGCCCACCAGTCTGGCTGATCGATGTGGTGGATGCCGGGGATCGGCATGCCGCCCTGTTCGTGCATGTAGCTCATCCCGCCCATGCTGCCCGATCCCATGGATGACCCATGGTAGGCATTCTTGCGGCTGATGACGTGGGATTTCTGCGGCTGACCCTTTTCGGCCCAGTAGGTGCGAACCATACGCAGGTTGGTGTCGTTCGCTTCGGATCCGGACCCGGCAAAGAACACGTGGTTCAACCCCTCCGGCGCCAGCTTTGCCAATTCGGCCGCCAGCGCGATCGCGGGGGTGTGGGTGGTGTTGAAAAAAGTGTTGTAGAACGGCAGTTCCATCATCTGACGGGCCGCGGCCTGCACCATACGCTCGCGGCCGTAGCCGATATTGACGCACCACAGGCCCGACATCGCATCAAGGATCTGGTTGCCCTCGCTGTCGCTCAGATACACGCCCTTGCCGCGGGTGATGACGCGGACGCCACGCTCCTTGAGCTCATCATTGGTGGTGAAAGGGTGCATGTGGTGCGCGGCATCCAGCGCCTGCAATTCGGCGGTGGGCAATTGATTGGACAGGATGGACATGGGCGACCCCTTTCGACGGCAAAATTCGCAGGTTCCGAAATATGATCAAATTTTCAGCCGGTCAATCCTGTGCGCTGAACCTGAGGGCGAATTTCGCCTGTCGGCCACAGGATTGATGTGAATCACCTTGCCGCTACGCGGGTTTTTTGCTCACATCATGCGCAATGCTGGGCAAACCGGCTTCTTGTTATGGGAGTATAACGATGACACGATCCATTTTTACCGCAGCCGCAGTCGCGACACTGATCGCGGGTGCCGCAACAGCCGACGAGGTGCGCGTTTACAACTGGTCCGACTATATCGACGAGGACCTGCTGGCCAAATTCGAAGAAGAGACCGGGATCGAGCTGATCTATGATGTCTTTGACAGTAACGAAGTGCTTGAAACCAAGATGTTGGCCGGTGGATCCGGCTATGACGTCGTGGTGCCCACCGGCACGTTCCTGCAACGCCAGATCACCGCGGGCGCATTCCAGAAACTTGATATGTCGAAATTGCCGAACATGGAAAACATGTGGGACGTCGTCGAAAGCCGGACCGAGCAGTACGACCCCGACAACGCCTATTCGATCAACTACATGTGGGGCACCACCGGCATCGGTGTGAACGTCGGCAAAGTGCAGGAGATCCTGGGCGAAGACGCGCCCATCGATTCGCTTGAGCTGGTGTTGAACCCCGACAACATGTCGAAGCTTGCCGATTGCGGTGTGCACTTCCTTGACGCACCCGCCGAGATGATCCCGATGGCGCTGAAATACATGGGCGAAGATCCCGACAGCCACGATCCCGAAAAGATCGAGGCGGCCGCCGACAAGCTGACCGAAGTGCGCCCCTACATTCAGAAGTTCCACAGCTCTGAATACATCAATGCGCTTGCGAACGGTGACATCTGCGTGGCCGTCGGATGGTCCGGTGACATCCTGCAAGCGCGTGACCGCGCGGCAGAGGCCGACAACGGCGTCGAGATTGCGTATAACGCCGCCAAGGAAGGCGCGCAGATGTGGTTTGACCAGATGGCCATCCCCGCAGACGCACCCAACCCCGAGGCCGCGCATGTCTTCCTGAACTTCATCATGGATGCGCAGAACATGGCGGCGGCGTCGAACTACGTCTACTACGCCAACGGCAACGAGGCGAGCCAGGAGTTTTTGGTTGAGGACGTGATCGAAGATCCGGCGATCTATCCGGATGCGGCAACGCTGGACAACCTGTTCACCACCACGCCCTATCCGCCAAAGGTACAGCGCGTCGTGACCCGCGCCTGGACCCGCGTGAAATCCGGTACCTGAATGTGCCCGTTGGGGCGGCACGCTGTGCCGCCCCTTCCTTTTGCAGAAAGTCCGCCGTTGAGCACTGACGTCTTTTCCCCCTGGACCGATCCGAACGAAAAACCGCTGATCCGCTTTCGTGGCGTGACCAAGCGTTTTGGTGATTTCGTTGCCATCGATAACCTGACGCTGGACATTTACGAGCGGGAATTCTTTGCGCTGCTTGGCCCGTCGGGCTGTGGCAAGACCACGATGATGCGGATGCTCGCCGGGTTTGAGACGGTCAGCGACGGCAGTATCGAACTTGCCGGCAAGGACATTGCCGACGTGCCACCCAACCAACGCGCGGTGAACATGATGTTCCAAAGCTACGCGCTGTTCCCGCATCTGAGTGTTTGGGACAACATCGCCTTTGGCCTCAAACGCGACCGCATGGAAAAGGCCGCATTGAATGCCCGCGTGGATGAGATGCTGAAACTCACGCGACTTGAGAAATTTGCCAAACGCAAGCCGCACCAGATTTCCGGCGGCCAGCGGCAGCGCGTAGCGCTTGCCCGCAGCCTCGCCAAGGCGCCAAAGCTGCTGCTGCTCGACGAGCCGCTTGGCGCGCTCGATAAAAAGCTGCGGCAGGACACGCAGTTCGAACTGATGGATATTCAGGAAAAGACCGGAACGACCTTTGTCATTGTGACCCACGATCAGGAAGAAGCGATGACCGTCGCCTCCCGCGTGGCGGTGATGGACGAGGGGCGGCTGATGCAGGTCGCCACCCCGGCCGACATTTATGAAACCCCTGACAGTGTCTATGTTGCCGATTTCATCGGTGACGTAAACATTATCCAGGGTACGGCAAAGCCTGCGGGCGAAGGGGCGTATTTCGTTGATTGGGCTGTCAATCAGCCGCCGCTGCTGGCCACGTCGGAACGTCCTTTCACCGAAGGGCAGGAATGCCACCTTGCCATCCGCCCCGAAAAGATCGCGATTTCAAAAGAGAAACCCGCCGAGGCGGAGAATGCCGTGACCGGCAAAGTGCTCGACATCGCGTATCTGGGAAATCTGTCGACCTACCATGTCGAACTTGAGGGCGGGCAGATCATCAAGGCGCAGACCGCCAATACCCGCCGCATCGCGCGGCGTGACATCACGTGGGAAGATCCCGTTTGGGTGAAATGGAGCAAGACCGCCGGCGTCTTGCTGGCCGAATGAGCGGACCGCGCTGATGCGCCGCTTTGTCCTGATCGCGGTCCCCTATGCGTGGCTGCTGGCGCTGTTTCTGGTGCCGTTCCTGATCGTATTCAAGATTTCACTGTCGGATATTGCCCTGTCGATTCCGCCCTATACGCCGACGCTCAAGGACGGGGTGGCGGCGCTGATCCAGGGGCTGGATTTTGAGAATTTCTGGTTCCTGACCACGGACGATCTCTATTACAAAGCCTACGCCAGCAGCCTGAAAATTGCACTGATCTCGACCGCGCTGACGCTATTGGTGGGGTATCCTATCGCCTACGGCATGGCCCGCGCCCCATCGGAATGGCGCGCGACGCTGATGATGCTGGTGATTCTGCCGTTCTGGACATCATTTCTGATACGCGTCTATGCGTGGATGGGAATCCTCAGTAACGAGGGGCTGCTCAACCAATTGTTGATCGCCATGGGGCTGATCGATGCGCCGCTCACGATCCTGAACACCAACACCGCGGTCTATATCGGTATCGTCTATACCTACCTGCCGTTCATGATCTTGCCGATCTACGCCACACTGGAGCGGATGGATGATAGCCTGATCGAGGCCGCCGAAGACTTGGGCTGCTCGCGCCTGTCAGCGTTTTGGCTGGTGACCGTGCCCCTGTCACGCAGCGGCATCATCGCCGGATCGTTTCTGGTGTTCATTCCCGCGCTGGGCGAATTCGTCATTCCCTCGCTGCTGGGCGGATCCGGTACGCTGATGATCGGTAAAGTGCTTTTCGAGGAGTTCTTTAACAACCGGGATTGGCCAGTGGCTTCCGCCGTGGCGGTGATCCTGCTGCTGATACTGATCATTCCCATCGTGCTGTTCCAGCGGAACCAGCAAAAGCAGGCGGAGGCGGGCGCATGAAACGGCTCTCGGCCTTTAACGTGACATCGCTGACGCTCGGCTTTGCGTTTCTTTACCTGCCGATGATTCTGCTGGTGATCTACAGCTTCAATGAATCCCGTCTTGTGACCGTCTGGGCCGGGTTTTCGACCAAATGGTACGGAGAGCTTTTGCGGGACGAGGCGTTTCTTGATGCCGCCTATGTCACGCTGCAAGTAGCTGTTGTGTCTTCGACCATCGCAACCGTGTTGGGGACGATGGCGGCATATGTGCTGGTCAACGCGGGGCGGTTTTTCGGGCGCACCCTGTTCTCCGGCATGATTTATGCGCCCTTGGTGATGCCCGAAGTCATCACGGGCCTGTCCCTGCTTTTGCTCTTTATCGGGATCGGGCTGGACCGGGGCGTGCTGACAATCGTGCTCGCCCACACGACGTTTTCGATGTGCTATGTCTCGGTTGTGGTGTCCTCGCGACTGGTCAGCTTTGACCGGTCGCTGGAGGAAGCAGCGTTAGATCTGGGCTGTAACCGGCTCGACGCCTTCCGGCTTGTGACCCTGCCGATCATCGCACCCGCGGTCATCTCGGGCTGGCTTCTGGCGTTCACACTGTCGCTTGACGATCTGGTGATCGCAAGCTTTGTCTCCGGCCCGTCGTCGACCACGCTGCCGATCAAGATCTGGAGCTCGGTCCGGCTGGGGGTCACGCCCGAAATCAACGCACTGTCGACGTTGATGATCGCGATCGTCACGGTGGGGGTCATCACCGCCTCGCTGATCTCGAAACGCGGCGCGGCGCGGGCACAGGCTGATGCACAGGCGGCGGATCGCGCCACCGGATGAAGCGGGTCTTTTCCCAGTATGCCTATGGCGATGGCCCCCGCGCGGGGTGCTGGTGGGATGCGACGCGGCAGGCGCCGGGCCATGCGCCTTTTACCGGACCTGCACGTACGGATGTGGCCATCATCGGCGCCGGTTTCACGGGGCTGATGGCGGCGTTGCATCTGGCGCAGGCCGGGATCAGCGTGCGTGTTCTGGACGCACAACGCGTCGGCTGGGGGGCGTCGGGGCGCAATGGCGGGTTTTGCTGTCTGGGCGGTGGCATGGCGTCGGATGCGGCGCTGGACAGGCGTTTTGGCAAATCTGGCCGGATCGACTGGCGCCGGACCGAGCTTGCGGCGATCAAGACCGTGGAAGCCACCGTGAGGACATTGGACCTCGAAGTGGACCGGCATTCGAATGGAGAAACCTGCCTTGCGCACCGGCCTCGCGATTTTGAGGAGCTGCGCGTGGAAGCCGACAAACTGGCAGAGAACTATGGCGTGGACCACGAGTTGATCGGGCCGGACGCTTTGCGCCAGGCGGGCATGGCAGGCCCCTTTCACGGAGGGCTGACAATCGGCGCCGGCTTTGGGCTGAATCCGCGCAAGTATTTGCTGGGCCTCGCCGCAGCAGCGGAGCAGCATGGTGCGCGATTGCACGATCAAAGTCAGGTGACGGCGCTGGTGCGCGCCAATGATTGTTGGCGGCTGACCCTGAACCACAGCACTCTTCAGGCCGACCGCGTAATCGTCGCGACGAATGGCTACGGCTCGGATGATTTGCCGCCTTGGTTGGGCGCACGTTACTTGCCAAGCCAATCGAATGTAATCGTCACGCGGCCCCTGACCGATGACGAGATTGTCGCCCAAGGCTGGACAACAGACCAAATGGCTTATGACAGCCGGAATCTGCTGCACTACTTCCGCCTGATGCCGGATCGCCGGTTTCTGTTCGGGATGCGCGGAGGCCTGCAAAGCGGTTCTGCCGCCGAGGCGCGTTCGCAAGCCCGCATCCGCCGCGACTTTGCGCAGATGTTTCCCGCCTGGCGGGGGGTTGAGATCACGCATGGATGGTCTGGCATGGTTTCCATTGCGCGAGATCTGCTGCCATTTGTCGGTGCGGTTCCGGATGCACCGGGGATCTTTGCGGGCCTGTGCTATCACGGAAACGGCGTGGCGATGGGTAGCCACGCGGGTACGCTGCTGGCCGATCTTGTGCGTGGCAAACAGCCTGACCGCGCCTACCCGGAGGCGCTACGCCAGCCGCTTAGACGATTTCCGTTCGGGCGCTTCCGACGGGTCGTCATGCCCTTCGCCTACGCGGGTTATGCGCTGGCGGATCTCTAGGATGCTTCGCGAAGGGCCGTGATGCTTTCGGCTGTCGTTTCGCTTCCCCCGGCAAAGACAACGATGCCTTGGGTGCCCTCGGTGCGCAATTCCGTCACGCGGGCATAGCTGGCGGCGAGGGCGGTCGGAAGCGGCTCACCTGCGGCGTCGATCGATTCGACTTCGAACCGATAAAGGCCCGCTGGAACGGGTGTGCCATCGGCACCAACGCCTGCCCATTGTACCGCCGGCGCGCCAGTCGGCAAAAGGCGCCTGTCGACGAGGGTACCGCCGGAGTCGTAGACATTCAGGGTCGCCTCAGTCGCGTTTGGAGGTGTTTCAGTCAGAACCGTCAGGGGGCTGCCGTCGAACAGTACGGGTTGCGTCGTGCGTGCTTCCATTCCGATCCAACCGGAAAGCTGGGCAATCGTCCCGCCCCCGAGAGAAGCGGCAAGCGCACTCAGCAGATCATTCGACAACACTTGCTGCTCGACCATGGAAAACTGGGCAAGCTGTGCGGCGTATTCCGAACTGTCCAGTGGCTCCAGCGGGTCCTGGTATTCTGCTTGTGTCGTCAACATTTTGATGAACGTTTCAAAGTCTGAGGATAGAACGGCCTTGGTCTGGGGGGCGGTTGCTGCGGCACCCGCGATGCCGCCGCTGCCTAATCCGGTGATAAGATCTGTCATGGGTGTTCCTTACAATCTGATATCAACGCCGCCGGAGTCATCGGCGATCAATGAGATTTGGGGCGTGGGCTGCTCTATCGCCTCAGTCGGTTCTCCGCCGGAAGGCCCACGCTCGCGTGCGGAGGACTCCCCACGGTCTGTGGTGCTGCCCTGCCCAAAACTGAAGCTGATTGTATCGTAACCTATCTGGCGGAAGTTCTGCCCAAGCTGGTCGATGTGGCGGCGCATCAGATCCAGGGTTTCGGGCCGCTCCGCAAGGATGTGTACGACGATCCCGCGCTCGTCGGTTGCGACCGACATGCGCAGGCGGCCAAGCTCTTCTGGCGCAAGCGCGATCTCGACCGGTCGATGTGAAGCCTGCGGCGCTGCTTCGGCAATTTGGCGCAGTGTGTGCTGTGGCAGGTCAGTGCGCGCGGGCACTGATTGCGCTGGCGCCTGGTTTTGCAAAGCGCGCGGCGCGTCCCATGCCAGATCAATCTGGGTATCCGCCACAGGGGTCAGTATCGGGTCTGATTGGATAGCCAGTCCGGGTGCGCCCGAGATAGTATTTGGCAAGGTTTGTCCGGATGCAGGGGAAAAGGAATAGGGCTGTCGCAGCCCCTGGGACCCACCCCATTGGCGTGGGGGAGCTTCCATTTGCATCGGTCTGGTCGTGTCACTGGTGCTTCGTGCCTGCGGAAACGCTTGTACCGGGATCCTGGCGGCCGACGTCAGGGAAACTGCGGCTGTTGCCGGATGCGTCATCGCATCCATCTTCGGGGTTGCCGGTGCGCCGGTTGCGGACGGGGGCGGTACAGATAAAGGATCCTTCACGGGCGCGCCCGCACCCTCTCGAGATATGGCTGGCGTTGTTTGCGTGCTCGTCCCGGAGACGTGTCGAAGATCGCGCTGCTGAGTTGCAAGAGTCTTTCCATTGCCCGCCATCCCTGCCGCAATGCCGATCGGTCCTGACGGCAATGTATTTGACCCTGCCAGTGAGGTTGCTTTGACCATGGAGCCATCCGGCTCATGTGAAAATCCAGTGGCGTGACGCGCCAGATCAGGGGACCCGTACGACACATGGGGCACCGGGTTCGAGTGGTGCGGGGTGGCAGCGAGATCGGATTTTACGGGCTGGGTTGGATCAGCGGAGAATCCGCCCGCATTTCCCGTCCGGTCCTGCTTCGGGAGAGCCATCTGTGCAGCCCGTTGCGCAGCCGAAGGTGGTCCCGCATTCTCGGGGTGGGATTTGGATCCATTCGTGGGTTTCGCATCGGCAGCGGAATGCAGTTTCTGTACCAACTGCGATTCTTCGGGGGTGGGATGCCCAGCCGGTTCAGCTTGCTGCATCAAAACGGTCTGCTCTGTTGCAGTCGGTTGGTTCACCGGGATTTGCGCGGAGGCCGTGGCGGTTATCCGTTTGTCGGCGATCGCTATCGGCGTGGGCGTTTCCCTCATTGCGGCTGTGGCATCTTGGGCATCAGCGTTGTCCACGGTGCCATGAATAGACGCCTTTGTTTCCCGGTCTTTGTCATTCCGTGCCGTGTCTGAGCCATGCTTTGCAACGCGAACCTCGGTGCCAGGATGCGAAGGCGGAGATGCTGCGTCGAAGAGAGCAGGATTTGGCGTGGATGCTTTCGCCGGTGTTGTCATGACACCTGTGTCCGGGGTGGTTGCCTGGCGGAGGATCAGCGATTCTGACGCCTTTGAACTTGGTTGTGCGGTGTCAGGCAGCTGTTCCGCTGCTCGCCGCGAAGTTTGCGGTGGTGCAGCTGAATGTGCTGGAGTCTGTGCATGCGGAGCCAAACGCGTTGGCAACTCACTTTCCGAGGCTGAATGGAGCGTCTTTGCATCCGCTGTAGCCTCAGGATCATTGGTATCTGCCTTTGGAGCAGCCTCCGTTTCAGGCGGATCGCTGGGAGGTCTCGCCAAGGCGTCCTCTGCCCCTACCCCGGAAGGGCCGGGGAGTGGTTTTTGCAGATCTGAAAGCACGGCGGCGAAATTGGCTTTTGGGCCCTTCGCATCGGAAAAACCTGATGCTGACGTCGGCAACCTGCCGGAATCGACTGGATCGAATTGGCCCGACATTACTGGAAACTGGGAAACTTGTGTCATGAGGTGCCTTTCTGGACCCGCGGCAGGTGGCGTCAGATATGGCGCAACTATCCTTACGGGTTCTTTACGGATTTACCCTCATGATCAAAAAGTTCATCGAATTTGAGGAGATCGCCCCGTGATACCGCCCCTGGATCTGCCGCCACCCCGCCCACCCCATCAGACAGACAAACCACTGCTTGAGGCCGCGCGCGCGCTTGAGACGCAATTCCTTGCCGAGATGCTCAAGGCCGCTGGGCTTGGCAAGACCAGCAGTGAATTCGGCGGCGGGGTGGGCGAGGATCAATTCGGCTCGTTTCTGGTGACCGAACAGGCGCGCGCCATGGTGGACGCCGGGGGCATCGGCCTGGCGGAATCTCTTTTCGATGCGCTCAAGGACCAGCAGGATGGATGATTTGTCGATGCTATACGAGCGGCTTGAGATGCTGATCGAGCGTGAACGTGCGTCGCTCCTGACTGGCGATCTGGACACGCTTGGGGCGCTGCTTTCCGAAAAGGAATTGCTTATCGCGGATGTTCTGCAGGGTTCCAATGGGCCGGAATTGCCAGGCCTTCTGCGGGATAAAATGCACCGCAACCAATTGCTGCTGAAAAGTGCGATGGAGGGGATTAATGCCGTCTCTGCCCGGCTGGCCGCCTTGCAGGAGGTCCGCGCGACACTCGGCACGTATGACGCTCACGGGCGCAAGGCAGGGGCCGCACCGCAACCTTTCGCCCGCATCGAACGGCGGGCTTGATGCTGATCCGGGATAAAGTTGAGACAAATGGGCTGCACAGAAGCTGACGCGTTTAAGGCCCTGTTAAGGCTCTGACGCGCATCTTGGCGACGCATCCCAGACATGGATGGCGCCTTTTGAGGAGGGTCGCGGCAACGTGGCTTCCCGCAACAGGCAAGGGTCAGAACGACGATCATGACCGCAATCCGCGGTGACCTCATCCGGCGCAAAGCGTCGCAGCAAAAGGAACGTGCTTCATGTCGAGCATTCTTACAAACAACAGCGCAATGGTTGCATTGCAGACTTTGAAATCCATCAATATGGATCTTGCCGAGACGCAAAATGCGATCAGCACCGGCAAGGATATCAACTCCGCCAAGGATAATTCGGCCATCTGGGCGATTTCCAAAGTCATGGAATCCGACGTCGTCGGTTTCGAATCCGTGCAAGACTCGCTGGCCATCGGTCAGTCCACTGTTGCGGTCGCGTCGGCCGGTGCGGAACGCATCGTCGAGACGCTCAAGGAAATGAAGGCGCTGGCGATTGCCGGTCAGTCGGAAACTGCGGATTTCGCCAAGATCAATGCAGACCTGCAGGAAAAGATCGGTGAAATCACGGCGGTGAAGGCCGGGACCCAGTTCAACGGTGTGAACCTGCTGATTGACGATATCGATGGGGACGGCGCGACATCGTTGACGGTGATTTCGTCATTGAACCGCGTCGGCAACGCGGCGCCGACGGTTGCATCCATTGATGTGAATACTGTGGATTTCACCAGCAACCTCGATGAGACGTCGATCACGGCCATCACCGATTCTACCGATGCGGCGACGGCTTTTGGTGAGATTGAGGCCTTCCTGACAGTAGCGATCAACGGCGCCGCGTCGTTGGGTGCCGAAGCTGCCCGGATTGAAAACCAGCAAGGCTATATCAGCAAACTCAACGATGCTGTGAAATCCGGTATCGGCTCACTGGTCGACGCGGACATGGAAGCGGCCTCCGCGAAGCTTCAGGCACTGCAGACGCAGCAGCAGCTGGGTGTTCAGGCCCTGTCGATTGCCAACCAGGCGCCGCAGACACTGCTGTCCCTCTTCCGCTAAGGCGCGGCATTTCCAAAGCTTCAGGGGCGCGACTTTTCGCGCCCCTGGTCCAACATAACGCTAGGGATATACCGTGAATTCAACCGCACTTGCCCAGCAGGCCTATGCACCGACCGCGGCGCCACTCCGTTCTGACCGCAAGGTCGAATACGCCGTTATCGGCCGCATCACCGCCCGCCTGAAAAGCGCCGTCGACTCAGGCGATTTTGCAAAGCTTGTCAACGCGCTTCACGAGAATCGAACGCTCTGGCGCAAGCTTGGTCTGGATGTCGCGGATCCCGGCAATCTGCTGCCCGACGATCTGCGGGCACGGCTGATTTATCTTGCCGATTTCACGGATCACCACACCCGCAAGGTTTTGCGGCGCGAAGCGACGGCGCTTGCCCTGATCGAAGTGAACACCGCCATTTTGCGCGGTCTGAAATAGAAAGCCATGCAATGAGTGGACTTGTTTTGAAGTTGGGCCCGAAGGAACGGGTATTGATAAACGGTGCGGTGATCGAAAATGGAGATCGGCGTAGTCGTCTGTCCATCGTGACACCCGATGCCAAGATCCTGCGCCTGCGCGATGCAATCCATCCCGAAGAGGCGACAACCCCCGTACGGCGCTTGCTGTTTTCGGTGCAACTGGTTCTGTCGGGCGACAAGGAACCACAGGCGGCGCAGACGTCTTTGCTGCGCCAGATGGAAGAGCTGAGCCAGGTCTTTACCGACAGTGACAGCCGCCAAATTCTTGCCGAGGCGAGCGCCGCGCTTGTTTCGTTGCAACACTACCGCGTCCTCAAGGCGTTGCGCTGCCTGCTCCCGCGCGAGGACCGGCTTTTGTCGGTAAGGCCAAGCTAATGTTCCAACCGGTTATCCCGATCGCCGGGCTGGGTGGCTGGCGGTTCCTGCAGCAGACCTATGACAATCAATTTGCGGCGTTCACGCAAAGCGCGCAGATCCAGCGCGACAGTGACTATTTTCGCGAGAACATCGCGAACGTGACCACCGCGGAGGATCTTGTGAAAGATCGGCGTCTGTTGACCGTAGCACTTGGTGCTTTCGGGCTTGAAGGGGATATCGACAATAGGTTCTTCATCCAGAAGATCCTTTCGGAAGGTACCACGAACGACGACGCGCTCGCCAATCGGTTCGCCGACACCCGCTACGCGGAATTGTCGCAGGCCTTTGGGTTTGGCCCGGGTGAGTTTCTGAAAACCGGTGTGGATCTCTTCGCCGAGGCGATCGTCGACCGATTCGAGGCGGCCTCGTTTGAAATTGCGGCCGGGAACGCCAATGAGTCCATGCGTTTTGCGCTTTATGCACAGCGCGAGATGGGACCACTGGCAAATGATCAGATGTCCAACGATGCCAAATGGTTCACCATCATGGGCGAACCACCCTTGCGCAAGATTTTCGAGAGTGCCCTGAACCTGCCTGCATCATTTGGGCAGATCGACCTCGATCAGCAGCTTGTTGTCTTCAAGGAACGTGCTGAGCGTGAATTCGGCAGCTCGGACATCGGACAGTTTTCCGACCCTGAGCTGGTGCAGGAATTGATCGACAAATTTGTGGTGCGCGATCAGATTCAGCAGTTCAACAGCTCCGTCTCCGCGCAATCCATTGCGCTGACACTCTTGCGGGGATTCTAGGGCGTTATTCCTGCGCGACGCAGGATCAGCTCGAGCTGGCTGAAGCTGCGCTGTGGATCATCCGGCTCGATCAGGCTCAGGAACTCCTCAAGGTCGGGTTGGATCTGGATCGCCTTGTCGATATCGGGATTGCTGCCGTGCGCATAGAGCCCGGCACCAATCATCGTTGCATTGCTGTCGTATAGGCTGAGCATCCTGCGGGCCTGCGCAATAAGCGTGTTTTCGCGTGCATTTGCAGCGTCGGGAAGGCTGCGAGAGACGGATCGTAGAACGTCAATCGCGGGAAAGCGTCCGCGCTCCGCAATCTTGCGGTCCATCACCACATGCCCATCGAGCACGCCGCGCAGTATGTCCGCAATAGGCTCGTCCATATCAGATCCGGCGACAAGCACGCTGAAAATTGCCGTGATATCCCCCTGAGAGCCCGCACCCGGCCCGGCACGTTCGCACAGGGACGTGATATGGTGTGGGGTCGATGGGGGAAAGCCGCGCAGCACTGGCGCCTCGCCCGCGGCGATGGCGACCTCGCGATGCGCTTCGGCAAAGCGGGTGATGCTATCGGCGAGAAATAGAACGGATTTGCCGACATCGCGAAAATGCTCGGCCACGGACATCGCCGTCCAGGCGCAGCGACGGCGCAGCAGCGGCGATTGATCCGAGGTTGCGGCGACCACGACGCTGCGCGCCATGCCTTCGGCGCCCAGGACTTCTTCGACGAAATGGCGCAATTCGCGGCCCCGTTCGCCGATTAAGGCGATGACCACCACGTCGGCGGTCAAATGCCGCGCCAGTTGACCCAGCATCGTGGATTTTCCCACGCCAGAGCCGGCAAAGAGCCCCATGCGCTGGCCGCTGACGAGCGGCAGCATCGTATTCGTGACGGCCAGCCCCGTTCCCAGCCGTTTCCCGAACGCGCGCCGTCTAGAGGGCGGCGGTGGGGCGCTATGCAATTTGCGCGCAAAGCTGCCGCGCAGCAGGGGTTTGCCGTCGAGCGGCGCGCCCAAGCTGTCTACAATGCGCCCCAGCCAATGATCGCCGGGGGCAATATCCTGCGCTGGCGATAGTGTTGCCGGATCATCCAGCCCGACGCCGATGGCGTCCTCCTGGGCCAGCATCACGGTTGTATCGCCCGAAATCTGAACGACCTCTCCTTCAAGAGGCGCGCCGCGTTGGCGGCGAACCGTGATCGCATCCCCAATCGCGGCCAGATCGGCAAGGCCTTTCAGATACAGCACGCCGCCCGCGATCCGGGTCACGCGCCCCACCGTGTGAACGGGGGTCTGGCGCGCGATGTGGGCGGTAAGCCCGTCGATGAGAACGCTTTGGGTCATGGGATTCCTTCCTCGACTGCTCACCGTTTCTAAAGGAATCACCCTTAAGCCTTCCTTGAAATCAACGAGGGAGAATCCCGATGTTCGACAATCTGAACGTATTTCGCATGGCGTCGTCCATGGCGCAGCACGCTGGCCAGCAGCAGGCGCTGATATCGCAAAACGTGGCGCATGCCGACACGCCGGGGTATCGCGGTTCGCGCCTGCCCGATTTTGCGTCGTTGTATACAGGTGACGACAGTGCAGGCGCCCAGCGTGCCACGCGTGCCCGGCATCTGCACGGCAATCAAGGGGATCTTTCGCTTGCCGCCGTTGAGATGCGTGCCAGCAATTCGCCAAACGGCAATACGATCTCGCTCGAGACTGAATTGCTGGAGGCCGCGCAGGCAAAAAGCCACCATGACCGCGCCCTGGCCATCTACAAAAGCGGGCTGGACACGTTGCGCGCCACGATGCGCAAGTGAGGGCTGAGAGATGAGTGATTTTTCCTCCGCCCGTTCAATCTCGGCCAGTGGGATGGCCGCGCAGGCGCAGCGCTTGCGGCATTTGTCCGAGAACATCTCGAACGCGGATACGCCCGGCTACCGGCGCAAGCTGGTGTCATTCGAGGCGGCAATGCGCCAGACCGATGCCGTCTCACCGGTGCAGGTAGGGCGCGTGCGCCTCGATCAATCCGAGCTTGAGCGGATATTTGACCCCACCAACCCACTGTCCGACGAGACCGGCCATCACGATGGATCGAACGTCGACATGCTGATCGAACTGTCGGACGCCCGTGAGGCGCAGCGCAGCTATGAGGCCAACCTCAAGATGTTCGATCAGGCGCGCAAGATGTCATCGAGCCTGATGCAGCTGTTGCGCCGCTAATCTCTACCCCGCGCGTTTCGCGCGCTTTTCCAGAAAGGAAATATGACATGGAAATGAAAGCTCTCTCCGCCATCCAAAGCTATACCTCCGCTAAACCCGTCACGACCCCGGTCGAAGGGGCAGAGGGTGCGGGTGCAATGCTGCGTGGTGCCGCAATGGATTTTGCCCAGACGCTGGCGCATTCCGAACAGGTTTCGCAGGCGACGATGATGGGCGATGCGGATCCGCATGCGTTGGTTCAGGCGCTCGCACAAACCGAGCTGGCGGTGGAGACCGCCGTAACCGTGCGCAACCGGGTCGTGGAGGCCTATCAGGAAATTCTGCGGATGCCCGTCTGATGCTGGATGAGGTGATGTTTTACGACACCATGCGACAGGGGCTTTGGGTGGCGTTCATCATCGCGTTGCCGATCCTTGTGGCGGCGCTGGTGACGGGTGTTGCCATCGGCCTCGTGCAGGCGTTGACCTCGATCCAGGAAATGACGCTGACCTTTGTGCCCAAGCTTGGGGCCATCGCGGTCGTGTTCTGGATGTCGATGGGATTCATGACCGCGACGCTAACCTCGTTCTTCCAATCCCGCATCATCCCGCTCGTTATCGGAGGATAGCCATGGAAAGCACCGGATACATCACGATCACCCGCCAACGTGGGTTGCAACGCGAAATGCAAGTGCTGGCAAACAACATCGCCAATGCTGCGACCACCGGCTTTCGCGCCGAGGGCATGATTTTTTCCGAATACGTCAAGCCGGTGACCGGCGGCCCGTCCCTGTCGATGGGTCAGGGCAATGTCGGACGCACTTCGTTCGAGCAGGGCGGAATGCGGCAGACCGCCGGGACATTTGATTTTGCGATCGAAGGGGACGGCTATTTCCTCGTGCAGACCCCGAGGGGGGAGCGGCTGACCCGTGCGGGCGCGTTTTCGCCCGACGCGACCGGCCAGCTGGTCACCTACGACGGTTATCCGGTGTTGGATGCGGGTCGTGCGCCCTTGTTCGTGCCGACTGGGGCGGGGGAGCTTGCGGTATCGTCGGATGGCACGCTGAGCGTTGATGGTGCGCCTGTGGGGCAGATGGCCATCGTCGCTCCGTTGGCGCCGCTCAACCTGATCCGCGAGGATGGCGTGATGTTCATCGCCGAGGAAGGCGATGCGCCGGCCGAAAACGCGCGCGTGATGCAGGGTTTCCTGGAAGGCTCGAATGTCAATTCGCTCAATGAGCTGGCGCGCATGATCGATGTGCAGCGCGCCTATGAGATGGGACAAAGCTTTCTCAAGACCGAGGATGAGCGCATCCGCTCTGCCGTCAAGACCCTCACCCAATCCCAGTAACCCCACCAAAGGAGGCCGCCCATGCGCGCCCTGAAAATCGCCGCCACCGGGATGAGTGCCCAGCAAATGCGGGTCGAAACAATCTCGAACAACCTCGCGAATATGAGCACGACGGGGTACAACGCCCGCCGTGCAGAATTTGCCGATCTTCACTATCAGCAGCTGTCGCGCGCGGGCACGGTCAGTGCCGCAGATGGTACGGTGCTGCCTACCGGCGTGCAGCTGGGCCTTGGCGTCCGGCCCGCAGCGGTCAGCCTGCATCTGCAACAAGGGTCGCTGTCGGCCACGCAGGGCGATCTGGACGTGGCGATTGACGGGCTTGGCTATCTTGAGGTCACGCTGCCCAGCGGGCAGACCGCCTATACCCGCGATGGCGGGCTCAAGCGTACCGGTGAGGGGCTGATCGTCACCTCCGATGGTTTTGCCGTCGCGCCCGAAATTACGATCCCATCGGACGCGCGCAGCATTTCGATCAATCCCGATGGCGAAGTCTTTGCCTATTTCGAGGATGCGGCCGGCGGGCAGTTGCTGGGGCAATTCACGCTGACGGGGTTCACTAATTCCAAGGGACTTGAGGCGATTGGCAGTAACTTGTTCGTCGAGACCGAGGCCTCTGGCCCGGCGCAGGTTTCCAGCCCGGGTTTGGACGGGTTGGGCACCCTGCGGCAAGGCTATCTTGAGGACAGCTCGGTCGATGCGGTCCGCGAGATTACCGAGCTGATCGAGGCGCAGCGCGGCTATGAAATGAATGCCAAAGTCATCAGTGCCGTCGATCAGATGATGGGCGCCACGACGCAGGTGCGATGATGCGGTGGCTTTGCATTCTTTTGACGCTGGCAGCGCTGCCCTCATGGGCCGAAACCGTTGTATCGGCGCGCACGATCCGAGCGCAGCATATCATCACCGAAATGGACGTGACATTCGCCAATATCGACCGGCCGAATGCATTTTCGCGTCTGTCGGATGTGATCGGGCAGGAAGCGCGCGTCGCCCTCTATGCCGGTCGGCCGATCCTTGTAGGCGATATCGGGCCGCCTGCGATTGTCGACCGCAACCAGATCGTTCTGATGCGCTACGGCGCGCACGGTATCTTGATCAGCACCGAGGGGCGCGCGTTGGAGCGTGGCGGCATCGGGGACCGGATCCGCATTATGAACCTTGGCTCACGCGCTGTCTTGTTTGGACAGGTGCAGGCCGATGGCACCATCGAAGTTAGGAATTGAGAATGAATGCACTTCCCCGCCTGACCGCCCTCGCGGCGCTCGCCCTGCTTGCTGCCTGCAACGGGCGCGGCGATCACATCGGCAAAGCGCCAAGCTTTACTCCGGTGGCTGAGGCGCCCGAAACGCGGGCGATGATCGATCCCGGGCTGCCCGTCGCCATCGTCGAACAACGCCCCTCGGATGGGGCCTCGCTTTGGTCACCGTCGAGGGCATCGCTGTTGGGGGATCGGCGCGCGGTGGTGCGGGGCGATATTCTGACGGTGGTGATCGAGATTGACGAAAGCGCTGAAATCTCGAACTCCAGCGATCGCAGTCGGACCGGCTCCGAATCTCTCGGCCTGCCCAGTCTGGTCGGTCTCCCGCAGCGTCTCGATGAGGCACTACCCGAGGGAGCAACAAGTGCGGATCTGGTCAGTATCGACAGCCAAAGCCGGTCAAGCGGCGATGGCTCGGTCTCCCGCAACGAAAAGCTTGAACTGCGCATCGCGGCCACGGTTGTGGATGTCCTGCCGAACGGGGTGCTCTCAATCTCTGGCAGTCAGGAACTGCGCGTGAATTTCGAGCTGCGCGAGCTCTTGGTCACCGGCTATGTGCGCCCCGCTGACATCTCCCGCCAGAACGAAGTCACCTACGACAAGATCGCTTCGGCGCGGGTGTCCTATGGCGGGCGTGGCCAGATCACCGATGTGCAGCAGCCACGCCTCGGACAACAGGTTCTGGACGCGGTTCTGCCATTCTGAGGAAACGAAAGGAACGAAGCGATGATGAAGAAACTATTGCCCGTACTTCTGCTCCTCGTTGGCCTCGGTGGCGGCGTGGGCGCGGGGATTTTCCTGCGTCCGGATACCTCCATGGCGTCGGTACCCAAAGGGAATGGCGAAGCTGAGAGTATTGAGAAGGAGGTCGATGCGAACACCGAAGATAAGCAGGGCCAGAACGAGGACGCGGCGGTCGAAGGTGATACCGACTCGGAGTTTGTAAAGCTGAACAACCAATTCGTCGTGCCTATCGTCGCGGACGAAAGGGTTGCGGCACTCGTTGTGTTGAGCTTAAGCGTTGAGGTGCCGGCCGGGGAGACCGATATCGTCTACCGGCGGGAGCCCAAGTTGCGCGACAGCTTTCTGCAGATCCTGTTCGATCATGCGAATGTTGGTGGCTTCGACGGGGCGTTCACGCAGGCCGAAGTGCTAGACCCTCTGCGCAGCGCATTGCGTGAAGTCGCGCGGCGCGATATCGGCAGCGAAATCGTGCACGACGTGCTCATTACCGAAATCGCGCGTCAGGATTACTGATTTTTCGGCAAAAGACTCAGAGCGGACTGGATATTGCGATCCAGTGCCGCCTTTTGCGTGCGGGTGCCTTTGTCGCGGCGGTCAGCGTCGCGGAGTTGCCCGGCCACGATGAAGCGCCCGAACGCATGGCGCACCTGTTTGAGATGCTGCTCCTTGATCACCATCAGTCTGGCGAGCTGTTGGTTCAGCTCGGTCTTCTTTCGGCCGACCCATCCCTGCCAAAGCACATCCGCCCCGATGTGCCGCTGACCCTGGTCAGTGTCAGCGCGGCTTTCGGCCAGATGGGCATCAAGCTGGGCAAGCTGCGCGCGCAAGCGGGCCTCTTCGGCCAGCACACGCTGGATGCCCTGACGCTCACGCTGGTAGACCGCGTCGGTCAGCAGGACCATCTGATCGAGATCGCGGGCATTGCTCATAGTCGCCCACGCGCCCGCAGGCGCATTTCCTCGGCAAAACGGATTGCTGCGGCCACGGCGGCATAGCTTTCTTCGGCGATCTCATCACCGATGTCCGTGGTCGCATGCAAAGCCCGCGCTGTGGGAGGATCGGAATGGATTGGTACACCTGCTTCGGCAGCAAGCCGTCGGATCGTGGCCGCGATTTCGTCTACGCCCTTCGCGACGCATACCGGCGCACTGCCCGCCTCTCGGCTCCACCTGAGGGCCACGGCATAGTGGGTGGGGTTCACGATAATGACATCGGCCGTCGGCACATCCTTCATCATCTGGTTTTGGGAGGCTTCAAAGGCCCGTTGCCGGCGCTCCTGCTTGAGATGGGGATCGCCTTCGTTTTGCTTGGCCTCGTCGGTCATATCCTTCCGGGACATCATGTTTTTGCGAATGTGTTCGAAATGCTGAAAGACTGCATCAATTCCGCCGATCAGGCCGGACACCACCACGGTGACCATCAGGAAGGTTATACAGATCCGCGTCATCAGGCTGATCGTTGCGAGCGGGCCCCCTGGATAACGCCAATCATTTCCGAGAGCCACACCCGGATGAATACGGCCAGACAGGCAGAGAAAATGAGCAGTTTCACGAAGCTTTTAAAGAATTCGAACAGCCCAGCCCGACCGTATTTGTTCTTAGCATTCGACAGGATCGAAATGCGGCTGCCCTTGGGTTTGATCTTTTCGGGGGCGAATACAATTGCGCGCTGGGCGAGCAACGCGACCAGCACCCCGATAGCCGGCAACGTGAATATCGGGCTGAGCCCGGCAAAAACCGTCTGCATCAACCCGCCCGCCAGTGGTGCTGCGGCGCTTCCGAAAAACAGCGGCGCAAGCCGGTCGGGTTGATCCAGAAGGACCGTCAATCCATTGCCCACACGCTGCATCATCCAAGCACCCGAAGCTGTCAATGCCACCAGCAATCCCAAATAGGAGGCGGCGGTGAGCAGGTCGGTCGATTTGGCGACCTCACCTTTTTTTCGAGCTTCCAGCAGCTTCTGGGCCGTCGGCTCGAAACTCTTGTCAGCGCTGTCATCCTGACCGCTCATGGCACGGGCCTCAGCGGATTGGAGAGGAACAGATTGAGGGCCTGGATCCAGGTCGCCAACATCAGTGGTGACGCAAGGCAGAGGAGAAACAAACCGCCAGCGGTGATGAGCGGCGCCCCGACAAAGGCGACCATTAGCTGCGGCATCGCCTTGTTGATCACCCCGATGGCGAGATTGTAGAGCACCGAAAGCACGACGAAGGGCGCGGCCAGCGTAAACGCAAGCGTGAAGGCTTGACGTACCTGATCAAGGCCCCATTGAGCTACATCCTCGCCTGCGGGCAAGGCGCCGGGGGGCATCATTTGATAGGATAGCAGCAGGAACTCTGCGAGCTTGACGTGCAGCCCCAACATCATGGCGAGGGCGATACCGCCCATCACTAGGATATGGCCCATGGCGGGTACCGGCTCTGCCACTGCCGTGCCCAGGATCTGCGCAAGCGATGTTGACTGCGCCGCGATTGACCCCGCCATTTGCAATGCCATGACCAGCAGGCGCAGCCCCAGCCCAAGGATGACGCCGATCACGGTTTCGGTAATAATCAGCCAAAAGATCCCCTGCGATGACTGCGCAAGATCCCCGATCGGGACCGCCGGTGCGACAATCAGGGTAAAGGCGATTGCGATGGCAATCTTGATGCGGACCGGGACCGCCTGCTCGCCAAAGCCGGGCATGAGCGCAGTCAGCGCGCCCACGCGCAGAAAAACGGTGAACCCCTGCCAAAGCGCCAACGTGCTGATGTTCAGCAGTTCAGCCAGCGTTTGGGTCACGCGGCGACCACGCCAACGAGCGATGGTTTGGCATCCAGTCCAATCTCCTCGAACGAGAGCACTGGCGATGAAAGCCCCTTTGCCCGCAGTACGGTATGCAGAAACCTCCGTCTGCGGGTGTTGGTCACGATTGCGGGATAGACGCCATTGCGATTGGCATCCTCGATCTTTTTGGAAACACCGTCGGCAAGCTGGTTGAACAGGTCGGGCGGAAGCGCCACGTCCAGACCCCTCTCGGCGTCGACCTGATATGTGGTGAATGTATCTTCCCATTCGGGCGCCAGCTGGACCAGCGGCAGCGAGCCATCGTCGCGGCGCACCTCGGCGACAAGTTGGAAGCCGAGACGTTGGCGTACCAGCTCGCAGATTGCTTCCGGCTGGGCATTCTGGCCGCGACCCTCTGCGGTCGCTTCAAGGATCAGCGGCAGGTTGCGGATAGAAACGCGTTCTTCCAGCAGCAGCCGCAACACGGCGTGCAATACGTCTAGCGGCACCCGATCCGGTACCAGCTCGTCGAGTAGTTTGCGATTGGCCTCCGCCCGCGCAGGGTTCGAGATATTGACCATTTCGTCCAAGAGACGGCGAAGAGATTTCAACGTCAGCAGCCGCGAGAAATTCCGTTTGACGACCTCCAGCAGATGCGTGGCAAGGACTTCGCCCGGTGTAACCAAGGTGACGCCGGCGAGGGCGGCGTCTTCCTGATCGTCGCTGTTGATCCAGCGGGCCGGGGCGCCGTAGACCGGTTCGCGCGTATCGATCCCTGGTGGAAGCAGTGCGGCGTCCTCGGGCGTTATGGCGAGAATCTGGTTGGGATCCAGCGTTGCGCGTGCCTGCTCAACCCCCTGGATTCGCAAGACATATGTTCCCTGCGGCAGGCCGGGATGATCGGTCAGCCGGATCTCTGGCAGGATCAAACCGAACGCGGCGGCGACGTGGGTTCGCATATTCACAATCCGGGCATCCAAACCCGTGCCGGGGTCAAGCACCATACTAACCAGATCCGGGGAGAATTCGACGTGGATGTCGTCAAGCTCCAATACATCACCAAGGGGTTTCGATTGGGGCACCTCGTCGTCGGCATCCTCCACCAACTCGAGCGGTGTGCGTTTTGATTTCCTGTGCATGAAATACGCGAGTATCCCCAGCAATACGGCCCCGATCATGAAGGGAAGGAACGGTAATCCGGGTACGACGGCGAACAGCAGCATCAATGCGGCCACCGTTGCAAGCGCTTGCGGGTGCTTACTGAGCTGGTCAAAAACGGCCAGATCGGTAGAGCCTGTCGCTCCACCGCGCGCCAGCAAAAGTGCCGAAGCGATCGAAATGATGACAGCGGGGATCTGGCTTACGAGGCCATCACCGACGGTGAGAATGGCGTAGGTCTCAAACGCGGCGCCCAGCGGCATTCCATGCACCAGCGTGCCCATGATCAGGCCGGCAACGAGGTTCAGCAGGGTAATCAACAAACCCGCCACTGCGTCGCCCTTAACGAATTTCGAAGCACCGTCGAGAGAGCCAAAAAACGTGGTTTCCTGTTGCTCTCGGGCGCGGCGCTCCTTCGCCTCCTCGTGACTGATGGCGCCGGCGGACATATCGCTGTCGATCGCCATCTGCTTGCCCGGCATCCCGTCGAGAGCAAAGCGCGCGCCGACCTCGGCCATACGGGTCGCACCCTTGTTGATGACCATGAAATTCACAATCAGCAGAACACAGAAAACGACCAGTCCCAGAAAGACCGACCCGCCCATGACAAAATTGGCAAAGCCTTCGATGACCTCACCCGCCGCGTCGGTTCCGGTGTGCCCCTCCCCGATAATCAGCTTGGTCGAAGATACGTTGAGCGATAGGCGCAACATCAAAGAGGTCAGCAGGATTGTCGGGAAGGCCGAAAAATCAAGCGGGCGTTCGATGAAGAGTGTGACCGTGAAAATCAGTATCGCAAGAGCAAAGGAAGCGGCCAGCCCGGTATCAAGGATCCACGACGGCATCGGCAGAATCATCATGACGATAACGGTCATCAATGCGACGGCCAACAGGATCGTTGGTTGGTAGAGTTTGCTGATCATGCTTTATCCTCCGGTCCGTGGGGCGAACAAAGACCGCGCGCCTGAGGTCAACGGGACCAAGGACCCCCGTGTTGGCGTGCTGCCAGAACCTGTCAGCAAGCTGTAGCTATTGTGCCGCTGCTGTCTCGTCGGGGTGGCCCGCACGATTGCCGGCCTGGATTGCGGCAGATCTCTGAGGATCCGGGCAAAGCGCGCCATGTATTTGTCGGCATATTTCTCCGTGCGCGAATGATAGGCGCCGGCGGCGGCCGTCCAATCGCCAAGCTCGGCGTAGAGTTCACGCAGGAAGCGTGCGGCGTAGCGCGTGTTGATCAGCGGATCGAACATCTCTTCTATCGAGTTGAAGTGTTGCCCGTGCCAGCGATAGTTGATCTGGAAACAGCCGACATCGAAGCTGCGCGCGCCCTTCTTGAAATGGTGGAAGACATAGGCGCGGGCCTGGTCCTCGTCATCGAACCAAACCCCTTTGCCTTGCATGTTGACGGTCCATGGCCATGGCTGCAACGTGCCAGCGCGGTTTCGACCGGTTTCGGTACGAGTTATGGCTCTCAGCACGTTGAGGGGTACGCTGGTTTCCTGCGCAATCGTTTGCGCCGCGACGTCGCAAACCTGGCCTGGTTCGGGACGTGCGTCGATCGTTCCCGCACCAAACAGGGCGATCAAGATGACAGGAATGAATCCCGATAAGCGCATTCTACAGCTCCAATTTTCGCATTCTGCGGACCCGGCGACCCAAGCGGTCGCGGGAGGTTATTCGGTGTCGATCCCGCCAGAGATCAAAAGGATCGGATCGTTCAACAAAGTATCAAGAGCAGCGCGCGCGGCAGCACTTTCGGTCAGCGCGGCGTCGGCGAGGCCCAGTGGTCCTGCGTCCTGTGCTGCAGCGGGGGAGGTCTGCCCTGCTGCCACCCGGGTCGCCGCGCCAAACGCGGGCGCGTCCGCCGAGATCAGATCTTGCCAATTCTCGGATAGAAGTGCCGTGCGCAACGCCTCCTCATTTGCTTGCATCCCCTCAAAAAGGGCGGAAGCTTCGGCATAGCTGCCCGTCATCTCGGTGGCTTGCGCGCGCAACAACGCCGCCTGCGGTCCTTCGATCTCGACCAAATCGGCGAGTGCCTGAAACGGCTGCTGCAATCCGATTGCCGCGCGCGCCGACAGCAGTTGCCGGTCCGCGCGACGGGGGCGATCCGGCACCGTTGCCATCAATCGCTGAACCTGCGCGGCAAATCCCAGATCCATCAAGCGTTCGCCCAGCCGAATTTTACCTGCTGTGGTAATGTCGGAAAAGCTGTCAAAATCCTGCGCAAAGATATGATCGAGAAAGGTGAAGTCGTCAGCGTGATCGGTAAGCCGAACGAGGACGGCTTCGCGCATGCTGCGTGCTTCATCCAGGCTGAGTGCGGGCAGAAGCGTTTCGAGTTTTGCAAAAGCTTCGTCGAAAGACGCCGATTGGCTGAATGCCAACACCTGAGTCTTGCGCAGTTGATTGCCGATCTCGGTGCCGCGCAATTCCTGTGCGTAGGCCTCAACCAGGGTGGCGGTTTCGTATGTCAGCGGTCTGTCTGCGGCGAGGGTGGCGTTGACCAGCTTCAACAAAGCCTCGGGCGACCGCTCGGAGTTGGAGTTGATTACCGTATCAAGCATATTTTTTGCAGGCGCGCCGTTGTGCATGGCCAGGGCCGCCTTCGCCAGATCACCGGTTGGGGTGAGGCCTTCCGGCAACCGCTCGACGCTGCGCAGTGCAGCTGCAGCGCCGCCGCTATCGCCGTAAGCCAGCAGGCGCGTGCTCAGCTCTGGCGCGAGAAATTGGCGTAGATGGCTTGGCAGTCTGTTCAGTGCCCGCAACGCAGCTGGCGTATTGATCTGCGTTTCGGTTGGAATTTCCTTGAACCCCAACACTGCCCATAGCGCGACGTCACCGTCGCAGTTTGACAGGTTGCCAAGCGGGTTTGGCACGTCGAGCCGCCCCCGTTCAAGGATCGTGGCCAGTGCGACAAGACCCGCATTTTCAGGTGGGATTGACGCATCGAGGCGCAGAACGCTCAGGGCTTCGGCCCCGAAGCCGAAATATATATAGGTCTTGGCCAAAGCGATTGCTGCGTCATGGTTCAGCTGATCGCGTGCGTTGAACAAGGTATCCCGGCGCTGGCTGATCTGAGCGCCAAACGATCCCTCACCGGCGAATGTCTCCACGCTGTAAGCATCTCCACCGTTGCAGATCGGATCTTGTCCGGACGCTCGACGGTTTCCTGAGGGCCGGTCCATACTGTCGGTGATCCGCAAATGCGCTCCAATGCCATGGTCGGCGGCAGTGAGTTCCGGTGGCGTAGCCGTCACCACTGTCGGGGATGGCGGCTCGTCAGCGTCGCGCGGCAATGGGGCGCTGACATCTACATCGAGCAGACCGTTGCTTGCGGCGGCGGCAACTTCGGAGGCAAGCGAGCTTGATATCTCGCGCAGCAATGCCGTGCGGTCCTCCGGCGTATCCGGGATAGGTTTTTCCGCGACAGGTTCCGAAGCCGATTGCGCGGGGAGGGGGAATGACCTCCCCGATCCGATCCATGGGAGGACCGTCTGCGCCTTGGGCTGCGTCAAAGGTGTGCGAACCTGCATCACCGCTGCTTCAGGTTCCGCAGGGCCAAGGGGCTGACCGGCTAGCGCAGTGTCGCGGTCACCCACATCAATCACGAGCAGGCCACCGCTGACGAGCGTCGCCGCCTCGCACGGGCAAGCGAGCGATACGGTCACGGTATCGTCGGATGTCTCTATATCAGTGACGCGCGTGCGCTGCATCCGCTGGAATACGCTGGCAGTCTCGAATCCGTCAGCGTGGCCCACGATCGTGATACGGATCCGGTTCCCGTCCCGCACGGCATTCCAGGATGTGCCGTTGGAGAGAGGGAGCGTCAGGCGACTGAAACTTGCGTGATCGCCTGATCGCACTTCGAGTGCTTCGGCCAGTGCGGTCGTACCGATCAACGCAAGGCCAATTCCGAAAATCCAAGGTCGCATCATGCGGCCGCTTGCTTGAGTGCTTTGAGCGCTTCTTCAAGTTCGTTGTAGCTTGGTCGGCAATGGGAGGGCGTGTTCTGCCGGCCAACCTCGATGCAGATATTTGTGGCGTGGTTGTGCAGATTCGCGACAAGCACCTCACGGATCAGTTGATAGAAGTTTTGCTCATCCCGCGTCACATCTCCAACTTTTGCGGCGAATGGACCCACAAGACCGTAGGCCAGGAAGACGCCAAGGAAGGTGCCAACGAGGGCGCCGCCGATCAGCTTTCCCAGGACTTCGGGCGGTTGGTCGATGGAGGCCATCGTCTTGATAACGCCCAGAACGGCGGCGACGATTCCAAGGGCTGGCAAACCATCCGCCACGATCTGCAAAGCATGGCTGGAGTGCATGGCGTGCTGCATGTTTGCATCCATACGCTTTTCCAGCACTTCCTCCACCTGATGCGGATCGTCGTAATTCATCGACGCCGATCGCATGGTGTCACAGATCAGCGCCACCGCTTCCTTGTCTTTGAGGATCTTGGGATACCGCGCGAAAATATCGCTCTCGTCCGGGGCTTCGATATGTTCCTCAATGGCGACGGGGTTTTGCCGCGCAAGGCGGATCAGTTCGAACAGCAGGCACAGGAGATCACGATAATCGTCATGTTTCCACTTGGGGCCTTTGAAGACCTTGCCGATGTCTTTGAGCGTATGCTTGATCGCCGCGCTGTCGTTACTGATGAGAAACGCGCCGACCGCGGCGCCGCCGATCATCGTCATCTCGAACGGGAGCGCCTTGAGAATGATGCCCATCTTGCCGCCGGCCATGAGATAGCCGCCGAATACCATGACGAAAATGGTGATGATCCCGATGATCCCGATCATAGTGGCCCCTCGTGTTTGCTGCTGATTCAGTTGTGACAGTGGGTGGTTAAGGAACCGTCAGCGGTGGTCAGTTCTTGGGAACATTTGCGTTACGCCCCGCAAGAATAACGCTCACCGTGTAGGCCACAGGCGGCGAGAGGCCGGCCATGACTTCCGCCGCGGCCGTTGGTGACATTCGGCCAAGGAAGCCCGCGGCAAAAGCGGGCTCCATCTCTTCAAAAAGCGCTGCCGCCTGTTTCGGCTTCATCGCTTCATAGACGGCCGTGAGCCTGCTTAGATCCTGCTCGGACGCGGTGTTGGCAAGTGCGATCGTTGCGCGCAGCGCCTCCTCCGTTTCGCTGAGCGACCGGAGGCGTTTTTCGATCTCTGTATCGGCGACTTGCAGGGCGCGCATCCGCAGCTCAATCTGCTTTTCACGCTGCGCGACCTTTTCTTCGCGGTCCCTAAGAGCGGCGATCAGGCTACCCATCTCTGCCGGATTGCTGCGTGCAGGGATCGCTTGAGCCGCCGGAATCGCCTGCGCAGCCTTTTGTACCGGATCATCCGGGGCCTCGAGCGGCGCTGTAGGCAGTTGCCCGCTTTGCGCAAACGCACTGCCCGCGCCGTGGCCAAGCCGCAAGGCAGCAGAGGAAAACATCAATGTGGCAAGGATGAGAACGGCCCCCTTGCCTGCCGGTCCCAGGAAGCTTTTTGAGAAGGCGCGCTTCATGCGGCATCTCCCGTGCCAGTTGCCCGACGTGCGAACAAGGGCGATCCCTCGCGCGAGGGGGCAGTCGGCGCAGGGCGTTTTGGCGCAGCCGTGGGAACAGACACGGGCTCCGTCCGGTTTGTCTCCGGCGGCAGGTCGTGCAGGGACGCGATCTGAAGCTCCAGTCTGCGCGACATGTCTTCTGCCCGGGCAGTCAGGTCTGTCAGGGTTTGCGCCGATTGCGCAGCGGTTTGCTGCGCCGCGGTCAGGGTGCGGGTCAAATCATCAACCTGCGCGGACAGGACGGCGACGGCACCGCCAACGCCCTTCTCCAGGTCATTGAACCTGTTCAATCGACGACCCAGCACAAAACAGTAAATTCCGGCTCCGATAGCCCCGGCGCCCAGCAGTATATCAGCGATCAGCTCCATTTTGGGGCTCCTTCAAGTCAGTACAAATTCCATGATGAGAAAGTCATTCACCCGGTCCTGACCGGTAACGACCTGGACCCGGCGCAGCATCTGCGCCCGCAACCGGGTCAGGGCTGTTCGATCCTCGATATCGGCCACTTCCAATGCGCGAAGATAGCTGTTGAGCACGTCCGTGATGCGCGGCAGTACCTTTGTGACCTCATCAACGTGGTCGCTGGGCACCTCAAGCTGGGCGCGAAAGCGCAATAGGCGATTGTCGGGACGGGCCGAGACAGAGATCACCAACGGGTCGACCGGGACAAAAGTAACGTTGTCGAGGGCCGGCGTGTCGGTATCGTTCGAGGCCCTCATCTCAGCCGCGTCATTTGAGTCGCCTGCACCGAGAATCATCCCGGACCAAGTGGCATAAAATCCGGCGCCCCCTCCGGCCAGCGCCAGTACAAGTCCTAGTATCAAAGGGAGTTTTGATCCCTTTTGCGGCGCGTCGTCCTGCGGTGTTTCGGCATCTGCCATGTCGGCTCCACTAAATGTTGCAGGGCCAGATATAGACGCGTTTGCACTAACCGATTGTTAAGCTCGTTCGGTCAAATGTTGCGTCGAGGCCGCGCAGAACGTGCGGCAGGACGGAGGCGATTGTGCAGCAATACCTGAATGTCTGGACGCAGCTTGGACTGCGCCGTCAGATCATCATTGTCGGGGCGACGGTGGCCATGTTTTTTGCCATCCTGGGGATGGCCCGGATGACCACGGCGCCTAGTATGACCCTGCTTTATGCAGGTCTGGAAAGCGGTGCGGCGGGCGATGTCGTCCGCTCATTGGAACAGCGTGGTGTTGCGTTTGACGTGCGTGGCGGCTCAATCTTCGTCGACAGCAAGCAGCGCGATCAGCTGCGCCTGACCCTGGCAAGCGAGGGGCTGCCCGCGAACGGGAATCGCGGCTATGAGCTGCTAGACCAACTGACAGGTTTTGGCACCACGAGCCAGATGTTCGACGCCGCCTACTGGCGCGCGAAGGAGGGGGAACTGGCGCGGACCATCGTCGCGAATCCCCAGATCGCCATGGCGCGGGTCCATATTGCGTCAACCGGATCAAACCCCTTCCAGCGGGGCGTCACACCGAAGGCGTCGGTTTCGCTCACGCCCAACGGTGGTACGATCTCACCGGCGCAGGGGAAGGCTGTGCGCTTTTTGGTCGCCTCCGCCGTTGCGGGTCTCGCGCCCGAAGATGTGGCCGTAATTGATGCCAATGGTGCGCTGATCGGCGCCACGGAGGACGCCGCCCCTGCGGTTGGAGGGGAGGACCATGCGCAAATCCTGCGGGACCGGGTACAGCGATTGCTTGAGGCCCGTGTGGGCTTTGGCAATGCCGTCGTTGAAGTCAGTGTGGATACCGTGACGGAGAGTGAAGCAATCCGGGAGCGGATATTTGATCCCGAAGGCCGCGTTGCCATTTCAAGCGATACCGAGGAGCGGACGAACGCAGCCGAAGGAGGGGCGGGTGGCGACGTAACCGTGGCAAGTAATCTGCCCGACGAGGAAGGCGGCGCAGGCGGTGACAGGTCGTCCTCGCAAAACAGCGAGACCCGCGAGCGCATCAACTACGAGGTTTCCGAGACGGAGCGGGAGATTCTACGCGCGCCCGGTGCGATCAAGCGGGTGTCAGTTGCGGTTCTTGTTAACGAGGCGACGACGATTGATTCCGCCGGTCAGACCCAGACCGCGCCGCGCGACGTGGCAGAGATTGATGCACTGCGTGAACTCGTTTCCTCAGCTGTCGGATTCGATGCGGATCGCGGTGATATCATCACGATCAAATCCATGGCACTACAAAGCGTGGCACCCTCGGGCACCGCCGCCAGCACGTCGATCATCGACCAATTCGATCTGGATCTGCTGTCCGCCTTGCAGATGCTGGTGCTTGCGGCGGTGACACTTATCCTTGGCCTGTTCGTCATACGTCCCGTGCTCAGCAAGCAGCCGCGCGATGTGCCTGCGTTGGTTTCACCGGAAACGCTGCCAGACGCCGTGCCTGAAGGCAACCTGCCTGCAGTTCTCACGCCCGATGCGCTTGGCTCGTCCCTAACTGGCAGCGTCTCCTCGCCCGGGGACGATCTGATGGCGTTGGATCAGTCGGGCGACAACCCGACCCTGCAGAGCAGTGACCCGGTCGAACGGCTGCGCGGGATGATCGGAGACCGGCAGGAAGAGACCGTTCAGATCCTGCGTGGCTGGCTCGAAGACGGGAAAGAGAAAGAGGAGCGGGCATGAGTTCGGTCGCACATCTTTACCCGGATCTTGGCAGCCTGATTCCCGACGGCGCCGAGGCCGATATCGTCATCGAAGAAATTCAGGACGAGAAGCTGCGTGCCTACGAGGAAGGATATCAGGCCGGTTGGACCGATGCCGAAAAGAACGTGACCGAAGAGCAGGCGCGCGTCGGCGCGGAGTTCGTGCACACACTACAGGATCTATCTTTCACCTATCATGAGGCGCTTGCGCGATTGAACCGTGGCCTGAGACCGATGTTCGAGCAGATGGTCAGCACGCTTTTGCCGCGCTCCGTTGGTCCGGCGCTTCAGGCCCATCTCGTTTCCGAACTCTTGACCCTCACGCAGACCCAGACCGAGGGCCAGGTCGTCCTCAAGGTTTCGGACAGTGATCTGATGACCATTGAGACCCTGCTTGAAGATGCCGAATTGAAAATGCCCGTGAGTGTCGAGGCGGAGCCGGGACTTGCCCCAAATCAACTGATGCTGTCGCTCGACACTGTCGAGCGGGAGATCAACCTCGACAGTGTCACGCAGGAAATCGCTGCGGCCCTGTCCGCGTTCAACTTTCATGCCCAGACGGAGCCTTCTCATGACTGATGCCACCACCTTTGCAACTGATCCGTCGAATCCCTTCACTTCCGTCCCCATCGAGGTGACGGTCTGCGTGGGCAAAGCGCGCCCGCTGGTGCGCGATCTCGTCATGCTCGGCGAAAATGCGGTGCTGACGCTCGACCGACGCGTGGACGATCCTGTCGAGCTCTACGTCAAGGACAGGCTGATCGCCCGCGGCACGCTTGAAGAAGCAGAAGATGACGAAGGGGGCCAGCTGGTGGTGCGCCTCACGGAAGTCGCGGATCTGAAGCAGGGCCTTTGATGCGATTTTTGCCGATCGTGCTGTTGGGTCTTGCTGTCATGCCGACGTCCCTGTCAGCACAGGATCTCGGCAGCCTGATTGGCGACGACGGATCCATTTCCGCGCGCACGATCCAGCTTTTCCTGCTGCTCACTGTGCTCAGCCTTGCGCCTGGAATCGCTATCATGGTGACGTGCTTTCCGTTTTTGGTGACCGTCCTGTCAATCCTGCGGCAGGCAATTGGCCTGCAGCAATCGCCACCGAATATGTTGATCGTCTCGCTCGCATTGTTTTTGACGTACTTCATCATGGAGCCGGTCTTTACGGCTGCCTGGACGAACGGAATTGCCCCGCTCACCCGCGAAGAGATTGGTGTTGAGCAGGCTTTTTCGGCCACGTTAGAGCCGTTTCGCGGATTTATGGCGGCACGCCTTGATCCAGAAACATTTCTTGCCATGGCAGAGCTGCGACCCCAAACGATAGAGGCAACGCCAACGGCCGATGCCCCCTTTCGGTGCTGGTCCCGAGCTTCCTTCTCTCCGAGATTTCGCGCGCGTTTCAGATCGGTTTTCTGATCTTCCTTCCTTTCTTGATCATCGACTTGGTCGTTGCCGCGATCCTGATGTCGATGGGAATGATGATGGTGCCCCCGTCCGTTGTCTCGCTCCCATTCAAACTGGCGTTCTTTGTCGTCGCTGATGGCTGGGCGCTTTTGACCGGGGCATTGGTGCGCAGTTACTTCTGAAAACAGCCTCTATTTGTGGCTTATTCACGTTTTCCCGTGCGGTAGCTTTCATCCTCCGTTCACCTTTGAACCTTAGTCGTTTCGGTGGGTCAGGGGTGGCCAAGTGAATGGAAACGGGTGAGTGACATGCGATGGATCAGTGCGGACCGCCCGCTGTTACCGGGTCTTGCGGCCTATATCGACGTGCCGATTGCGGTCTATCTCCTCGAGGGATCATCGGCGCAGGCCTATTTGATCGCGCGGGCGTTGACCTGCATCGTTCCAGTCGCGCTCACCCCCATCGGGTGGCGTCTGTGGCCGGTCGTTGCGCGGGCGGCAGACACTCTCAGCTTTTCAGCCGTGCAGGCTATCGCCGCGCGCATCAATCTTGGATACGTGCTGATCACAGGAGCGCTGGGCGTTCTTGTGCTCTGGCTTGCGTCGCAATTTTTGCGGGGAGATCAGTCTGTGCAGGTGCTGCACTGGCTCCTGCTCGGCCAGTGCGCACCGCTGCTATTTGGAGCGACGGGGCTGCTGATGCGGGCCTTCGGACGCGATGCGATCATCCCGCTTCTTCGGATCGGTGGCGCATTGTGCCTCAGTGTCACGATCGTTTCCGCTCACTTGCTCAAGGGGCCTGCGGACGGCCTGCTGCTTGCGCAGGCGACGGCGGCAGTGCAGCTCACCATTGCCGCTACCTGCGCGTTACTGCTTACGCAACGGGGCGTTTGGCCGGGGCTGACCGCCTTGGCCCAGCCCCGAATTCGCTTGAGATAGAGTCTAGGGTCCTGACCCTAGTTAACGATGAATTCGGCGTGCAGGGCGCCCGCTGCCTTAATGCTTTTTAGGATATCAATCATATCCCGCGGGGAGACGCCGAGAGCATTCAAACCGGCAACCACTTCGGAAAGCGACGCCCCGTCGGGCACTTCGGCGAGGCCGATCCCGGGTTCTTCCTCAATTGCTGCGCGCGTGCGGGGAACAACGACCGTTTCGCCTTCTGAAAACGGGTTGGGTTGCGCAACGACAGGCTCTTCCTGAATGCGCAGGGTCAAGTTCCCCTGGCTCACGGCCACCCGTGAAATGCGGACGTCTTCACCCATTACAATCGTGCCGGAGCGTTGATCGACGACAACACGTGCCTTGCGCTCGGGCTCTACTTCGATGTTTTCGATGCGTCCAAGAGCGTGGGCTACCGATCGCATCCTTGTGGCCGGGACGTTCAGCAGGACGGTTCCACTGTCGAGCATCACCGCTACGCCACGGCCAAAGTCGCGATTGATCGCGGTCTCAATTCTGGCCGCTGTGGTGAAATCCGCTTCGCGCAAAGCCAGACGCAGATCGCTGAGAGAGGCGAGATCGAAGGCGATTTCACGCTCAACCCGTGCGCCCGATGGGATCGAACCGGAGGTTGGCACCCCTTGGGTAACGGCCGCTCCGGCGCCTTCGGCTGTGGCCCCGCCGGCGATAATTGTGCCTTGGGCCACGGCATAGATCTCACCATCCGCCGCGTTGAGCGGTGTCATCACCAAAGTGCCGCCCAGCAAACTGCTCGCATCGCCGATAGCGGACACCGTCACATCAATTTGTCCGCCTGCGCGGGCGAAGGGAGGAAGGGTGCCGGTCACCAGCACCGCCGCAACGTTCTTGGGGCGGAACTGCTCCCCGGTGACATTGACGCCCAGTCGCTCGAGAATGTTGGTCATGATGTCTTCGGTAAAGGGCGCGTTGCGCAGCCCGTCGCCCGATCCATCAAGACCTACGACCAGACCATAGCCGACAAGATCGTTGCCACGCACGCCATCGAAATTGACCAGATCCTTGATCCGCACAGGCGCTGCGGACGCCGGGAGCGACAGGGCAAAGATCACTAGGGCGGCGGCGAAAAGCCGGATCAGCCCGCTCACAGGAAGTTCACCAGCGAAAGCGCGGACATGCGCGATGTCATTGTATAAAGGCTTTGCAATTGAAATTGGACCTGCTCCAGTTCTGTGGCGGTATCATAGGGGTCTTTTGACAGGATCGTGGCGCGCGCCATTTCAAGTGATGTCCGCTCTGTTCCGTTGCGCACTCGCTCCGCTTCAATCTGTCCCTCGGTGAAGCCTGTTGTGGCCTGCAGATCGATCACGCCGCCCTGCGCCGCCAGCAAAGGCTCTAATGACTTCTGGTAGAGCTCGGCCTGCTGTGCGTCAGTCAGCCCCAAAGTCGGATCATCTGCCAACGCGGCCAGCGCGATGACGCGCAACGTATCGCGCAGGGCGGGATCGTCGGCGCGGATGTTGAACTGCGCACTGACAGTTTCCGACACAGCGACGGGGGCTAAATTACTGTCGGTGCCGCGGTAAGCCACAGTGGCAAAACCTGCCGGATCGTCGAACCAGGCCTCTGCCGCGGCGATCATGTCATCCACTGTCCCTGCGCCCGCCACGACCGTGCGGACCGCATCCGATATCGTGTCGGCATCCACCAACGGTAGCTGATCCACACCGGTGCCGGAAAATACCGCCCGGCCGGCGATATTGCTGTTGAGCGCGCCGACAATGCTTTGCAACGCTGTGGCGGCCTCTGGCGCGATGCGGCCCGCGGCATTGCTGAAGCCCGCGTTCGTGCCGGTCATGAGCGTCGCGGTGAAGTCTGTGCTGATCGTACTGACTCGGTCCAGCGCCCGTTGCACCGTGCCCGCAAATTCCCCCGCCTCGCGGTTGGCGAATTCGTAGGCGTCGAGCGTTTTCAGACTGCGGGAAATATCGTTGATATAGGCGGTTTTTCCGGTCACGGCACCGCGGATATCCGCAACCTGGCCAGTTGTCAGCTCCAACGTCAAACTCTGAAGATCGTTTTTCAACGCGGTATTTCGGTTCTGAAGCGAGTACGCTTTGGCGAGATCGCCGACGCCGTTGATTTGCATGATTACAACCTCACAAGTGTTTCGAGCATGTCATCCGCTGCCTGAATGACCCGCGCATTCGCGGCATAAGCTTTTTCAAGAATCAGCAGGTTCTGCAGTTCCTGATCGGTATCGACACCCTGGGCGAGCTGCTGCTCGGTCACGGCGCTGAGCCGCGATGACGCAAAGCTGAGCGTTTGCTCGGCGCTTGCCCGGTCAGCGGCCAGCAGGCCACTGAATTGCGACATCAGATCCAGCGAACCACGAGCACTGACGCCAAAGTTCCCGGACGCGGGGATGCGCGGATCGGTCAGCGCAGTCTGCAATGCATCAAGAAGAGAGCCATCGCCGACGGCACCCGGCGACGCCGCGCCGATCCCGTCCCGAAGACGCCAGACCTCGCCACCCTGCGATGGATCGACGGCGGCGTTGAGCGTGAGGCGCGTGGCCAGCCCGACCTCATCGGCCGGATCAAAGGCCGCGCCGGAATCGGTAAACAGACCGGCATCGCCCACGCCCAAGGTCGGGTCGACTCCCGGATCCTGAAACCGCTCCACCAGATCGCGTGCAAAGGCATCGAGCTGTGTTTGCGCCGTCACCCCCAGTTCATCGCGCACGGTAAATTGCGCCTCCAGGCTGCCGCCGCCAAGCGCCGACAGACGCAGGGGCTGATCGTTCAGCGTGAGGCCCGACAACGTACCCGTGTCTATCGTCTGGTAGGCGGTGACAATCGGTGATCTGTCAAAACCGATTTCTGCAGCCGTGATGTCGAGGAGAACCGCCCCGCCTTCGGAATAGATCGCAATGTCGCCGAAATCACGTTGCATGACGCGGATCGGCACAATCTGCGATATTTCGGAGAGGACCTGCTGACGCTGATCTTCCAGCGCCGCAGTCCCGCTATCGCGCGAGATCCCGCCCCGGATCATCCCGTTGAGCTTTTGTACCTGCGCAAGCGACGTGTTCAGCTTTTCCACCTGATCGGCGATGGTGCGATCCGCATCGCCGCGCGCGTCCTGAATGGCTGCCGAGGCGTTGGTGATACCCCGCACGACTGCGGCCGCGTCGCTGACGGTGCCCATCAGGCGCTCGACCGCGTCGGGACGGCTGGCGGCGCTGATCAGTCCTGCCTCAAAACTCGCCAGTCGCCCGCCCAGCCCGTCGGGATCACCCGCAAGGCCTACTAGGTCTTCGACCTTCTTCAGAAAATCAACGGGCGCCTGCGCGTTGCCCTGTCCCGCTTCGGCAAGACGCAGATCGGCGAGCAATCCCGCATCGACGTTGCGGTTGATGCCAAGGATCCGCACACCGTTCAGCCCGTTCGCCTGCGTGGTCGTCGCCAGGCTGCGCTGCGCGTAAGACGGTGTCAGCGCGTTTGCAATGTTGTTCGAGACCAGTTCGGACCCCTGCGCGGCTGCGCGCAAACCGCTGAGAGCCGCGCTCATAGCGCCTGAAATTGACATGGCAGTCCCCTTTTCTCAGTGAACCGGGGGCAGGGCGCCCCCGGACTGGCCAATCACCAGGATCAGCGTTTGATGTTCGTCGTTTCCTGCAACATTTCGTCGACGGTCTGGATAACCTTTGCATTCGACGAATAGGCGCGTTGGGTCTGGATCATCGTGGTCAGTTCGCTCGCCACATCGGTCGTCGATTCCTCGCGGGCAAAGCCGACGATGTCCCCCGTCGGCCCATCCGCGGCATCCCAAAGGAAATACGACCCGCTGTCGACTGACGGCTGATAGGTTTGCGCGTCAAGCGCGACCATCCCGTTGGGATTTGGCAGGTCGACCAGTGGCACCTGATAGATCGTGCGCGTGACGCCGGTATCGAACGTGGCGTGTACATATCCATTCCCGTCCACTTCGACCGAGGTCATGTTGCCTACGGGCGATCCGTCCTTGGTGATCGACACCGGTGCGAATGTATCCGAAAGCTGGGTCAGCGCATCGCTTTGCCCGATCGCGCCGATGTCGATTTCGATTGGCCCACCGGCAACATTTACGATCAGATTACCGGTCGTCGGATCATACGCCCCGCCTGAGACCGTCGTGACGCTTGCAAGGGTGCCACCGGCCGCGCGGCTGTCATCAAAGGCCAGGGTGTATTCCCCGATCGTTGTCGTCGGATCCACTGAGTCGGTCAGCGTCATCGTCCATTCATTCGAGGCGCCGGTCGCGGGCACGTTCGGCGTGAAGGAGACATTGATACTCTCCGACGTGCCGAGGTTGGCAAAATATTCGACCGCGAGCTGTTGAACCTCGCCGAGCGCGCCTGCGACCGTCTCGGTCGCGGGGAGGTTTACGCCCAGCGTCATGCGGGTTGTCGGCTCTCCCGTCAGCTGATTGACGTTGATCTGGACCGGCTTCAGCCCCGCATCGGTATCGCGTGAGAAAGTCGGGATCGTCCCGTCAGGGTTTGCGGGCCAGCCCAGAAGAACAAGGCCGGAGCTTGTCGTCAGATAGCCGTCTGCATCCGTCTTGAACGACCCCGTCGTGGTCAACAGCATATTCGTCTCACCGCTGCCAACGGACAGATCGGTAATCTTGGCGACCGGCAGCATGCCCCGGCCGCGTACGGCAAGGTCCGTCGCATTCGACGTGGCCACCAATGCCCCGTTGAGGTCAATCTGACGGTGTGAATCCGCGCGCACGCCGCCCGCCGTATACTGCGCCCCACGTGACCCGATCACCATCGATTGAAAATCGGTTTGCACGCGTTTGTACCCGTAGGTCGAAGAATTGGCGATGTTGTCTGAGATGCTCGCCAATCGTGTCGCGTTTGCCGACAATCCGGCGACACCTGCATTCAACGATGAGGAAATGGTCATGAAACGGCCTTTCTGCTCTGGTTTCGTGGTCCTGTCGCCTGTCGTACCTGTCAGCCTTTAAGGACGGGCTAACAGATAAAATGCCCGCTATTCGGCGCCGGAGGGCTAGTTTGCCGTGCGCAGCAGCACGATTTCGAGCCGGTCATTGCGCATCGCCATCGGATCGCGCACGACCGGTTCGCGATCCGCGTTCCCTGTCACCCGCCGCATGCGGTCAGGCCGCAGGCCCTGCTCTTCGAGCATCACGCGCATCTGCGAGGCCCGTTCCTGGGACAGTTCCCAGACAGGGTTTTGCGCAATCACGATCGGTTGGGCGTGGGCATGGCCTTCGATCGCGATCGGATTTGTAACCGTCTTTGAAATTTCTGCGATCATCGCCGAAAGGTCCTGCAACAACGGCGAGGGCTGCGCGGTGTCCCCTTCAAACAGCTGCACCCTATCGCGCGAGAAAATCTCGATGACCAACCCCTCGTCGGTGATGCGCGTGTTGATATGCTCCAGCGCGTTTTCCATGATGGCAGATTCTCCGCCAAAGCCCTGAAGCATACTGTCGAGCGCGGCAAAGCTTTCGTCCTGTGCCTTCCTGGTCTCTGCATCGGGATCATTGCCGCTGGCGCCGCGTGCGCGATCCTCGGAGGCTGGTCGCTTGGACGTGGCGCCCGTGCCGCTTTGGGGCAGGGTATCTTCGGAAAAGATCGAATCTCCGCCAAAGTTCCCGTTCCCGCCGCCCGAGACGCGGTTGATCGGGATCGTCGGCGTAAAGTAATCCGCGATCCCCACTCTTTGCTGTTCCGTCGTAGCGCTTAGCAGCCACATCAACATGAAAAAGGCCATCATCGCGGTCACAAAGTCCGCGTAGGCGACTTTCCACGCGCCCCCGTGGTGCCCGCCACCGGCAATAACCTTTTTGCGTTTGATGATGACTGGCGCCGCATCATTGCGCGCGTTCATCTCACTCACCTCATATTCTCACCCGTTCCCGAAATAGCCGGGCAGCCGTTATGAAACTGCTAATGGGCAGAGGCATGGTTAGCGCCAACTTAGCTTTTGCTTGCCAGCGTGTCGCAGGGCGCAGAAAAGGAGCGCATGACCGAAGCCCTCACAGACAGCCGCGTGGCGTGGATTCGCCTGATCGTCACTCTTGTGGCAGGCACGGTGATCAATGCAGGCATGTGGGCGATCATCGTCATCCTGCCTGCGATCGAGATGGAGTTTGGCGCGACCCGGGCGATGGCCTCTGTGCCCTACGTGCTGACGATGATCGGTTTTGCGCTGGGCAACTATTTCATTGGGCGGGCGGTGGACCGCTGGGGCATCGCGCTGTCGCTGATTGTCGCCACGGGACTGGCGGCGTTGGGCTACCTTCTGGCGGGTCTGGCACAAGGGATCTGGTTGCTGTCTGTCGCACAGCTGGTGATCGGCTTTGCCTCGGCGGCGGGCTTTGGCCCGTTGATTGCGGATATCTCTCACTGGTTTGACCGACGGCGTGGCATCGCCGTGGCTCTGGTGGCGTCGGGCAACTATCTGTCGGGCGCAATCTGGCCGCTTGTTTTGGCGGGTGTGCTTGCTGGCAGCGGCTGGCGCGCGGCTTATGTGGTGTTGGCGCTTCTTTCGATCGTGATCGTGGTGCCCTGCGCACTTATGCTGCGCGCGCGCATCCCCGACGCCGAACGCACGCTGGCCGAAGTGATCTCGGCGCGCAATGCCGCCTCGTCCGGGCTCAGCCCACGGGCGCTGCAATACCTGCTGGGATTTGCTGGAATCGCCTGCTGTGTCGCCATGTCGATGCCACAGGTGCATATCGTTGCTCTTTGCGTGGGGCTTGGGTTCGGCCCGGCGGTAGGCGCGCAAATGTTGTCGCTGATGCTGATGGGCGGCGTTGTTTCGCGCCTGATCTCGGGGCTGCTTGCGGATCGGTTGGGGGGCGTTCGGACGCTGTTGATCGGATCGGTCCTGCAGACTATGGGACTGATCCTTTATTTGCCCGCCGGCGGGATGGCTTCCCTCTATGTCGTCAGCCTCGTTTTTGGGCTCAGCCAGGGAGGAATCGTCCCCAGCTACGCCCTGATCGTGCGCGAATACATGCCCGCGCGCGAAGCGGGGGCGCGGGTGGGATTTGTCATGATGGCGACGATTCTGGGGATGGCGCTGGGTGGATGGCTATCGGGTCTGATCTACGATCTCAGCGGCAGTTACACGCTGGCCTTTGTGAACGGCATCCTCTGGAATCTGCTGAATCTTGCTATCGTGCTTTGGCTGATTTCGCGCAGCAGGCCGCGTTCGGTGCCGCTGGCGGCCTGATCACCATTTACGCGCCGCGGCGAGCCGCATCTGTTTTTGCCGCTCGCGAAAGCGGTTCTTGTCCTCTTCCGAGGTCTCGCCAATGCAGTTGTGGCAGCTGACCCCGCCTCGTATTCGGGACGCTGCGTATCGGCGGGCAGGATCGGGCGGCGACATCCGTGGCACAGCTGGTGCGGGCCGGGCTTTAGCCCGTGCTCCACGCTCACCCGATTGTCAAAGACGAAACAGGCGCCCTCCCACGTGCTTTGCGTGGCGGGCACCTCTTCGAGGTATTTCAGGATCCCGCCCTTAAGGTGGTAGACGTCTTCAACCCCCTGACCCAAAAGGTAGTTCGTCGATTTCTCACAGCGGATGCCGCCGGTGCAGAACATCGCAATCTTCTTGTTGTGGAAACGTTCCTTGTTCGCCTCCCACCACGCCGGAAACTCGCCAAAGCTTTCGGTCTTGGGATCAATCGCGCCCCGAAACGTCCCGATCTCGACTTCATAATCGTTGCGCGTATCGATGACTGCCACATCGTCGCGCGCGATAAGCGCGTTCCAATCTGAGGGATCCACATAGTGCCCGGTGCCCGCCAGCGGATCCACGTCCGGCTGTCCCATCGTCACGATCTCGCGCTTGAGCCGGACCTTCATCTTGCCGAACGGCGGCACTTCGCTGTGCGAGATCTTATGCTCCAGCGCGGCACAGCCGGGCAGGGAACGCAGATGCGCCAGCACCGTTTCAACGGCTGCGGCAGACGGCCCCGCAATCGTACCGTTCACCCCCTCGCGGGCGAGCAGCAGCGAGCCTGTGATCCCCTGCGCGCGGCACAGATCCATTAGCGGCGGCTTCAGCGCCTCGGGGTCGTCCAAACGGGCAAAGTTATAGAGGGCGGCAATGGTATACATGGGCCAAGCACATAGGCCCGGTGGGGGCGGTTGCGCAAGGGGGCAGCCACGCTAGACTGACACCGAAGTTTGAGGAGATCCAACATGCACGCCCTACTCGTCATCGACGTCCAGAACGATTTTTGCCCCGGCGGCGCGCTTGCCGTCGCGGGTGGGGACGAGATCGTCAGTGGGATCAACGCCGCGATGGGCAAATTCGACGCGGTCATCCTCACGCAGGACTGGCACCCTGCGGGGCATTCGTCGTTCGCCTCTGTGCACGAAGGGCGCGACCCGATGCAGGTGATCGACATGCCCTACGGCCCGCAGGTGCTGTGGCCCGATCACTGCGTGCAGGGCAGCCCCGGCGCCGCCTTTCACCCCACGCTGGAAATTGACCGCGCCCAGATGATCATCCGCAAAGGCTACAACCCCGCCATCGACAGCTATTCCGCGTTCTTCGAGAATGACCACAAGACGCCGACCGGGCTGGAGGGTTATCTGCGTACCCGTAGCATCACCGATCTGACGCTTGTCGGGCTCGCCACGGATTTCTGCGTGAACTACTCCGCAGTGGATGCCGCGCAGCTTGGCTTCACGGTCGCCGTGCAGATGGACCTGTGCCGCGCGATTGATTTCGACGGTTCGCTGGAGGAGGCGGAAAAGGCGATGCGCGGCGCCGGTGTCGACCTGCGCTAGAGCCCTTTCAGGATTGTCCGGTCGCCGTCGACCCTCCCCCTGATCAGACGAATGTTGCGCGCTGCGCGCGGGCGGTCCCGGAACCGATCGTTGGATACGATCGCCAGCCGTTCCTGTCGGGCGAATTTCAGAATGAACTCGTCGGCTTCGGTGCGTGCGGGGCAGACCATGATCCGGTTGCGCGCCAAATCGAGTGCACTGGCAAACTTCCCTTCATCGAACGAACGGTCCCCGATGTGGTGCCGTGACGAGGCATCGAGAAAGACCACCGGATCATATCCGCGCCGCCGCAGATCCGTGACCACCTTCTTAAGTGTGGCCAGCTTCGCACGATTGTCATGCCAGAACATCACGTTGGTCCCGTCCACCGCGATGCGTCGACGGTCCTTCGCTTTCTTGATCTTGGTTCGGCGCCGCAGCGCGGTGAACACCGCCAGCAGCGCTGCCCCCAACACCCCGATAGCGAGCCAATCGACCAATTCCATCCGCTGGTTTCTTCCTTCCCACGATCGCGGTATCCTTGCCGCAACACTGCGAACCACAAGGAACTATCAATGGTCGATATTGCCACCCGCGTCTGGAACCACAAGTGGAAGATCGACCCCATCGTGCGGTCGCTCATCGACACGGATTTCTACAAGCTGTTGATGTGCCAGTCGATCTTTCGCAACCGCCCCGATGCGACCGTGACGTTCAGCCTGATCAACCGCTCGACGCATATTCCGCTGGCCGATCTGATTGACGAGGGGGAGCTGCGTGAGCAGCTCGATCACATCCGCTCTCTCAGCCTCAGCCGCGGGGAATCGACGTGGCTGCGCGGCAATACCTTCTACGGCAAGCGCCAGATGTTTCGCCCCGATTTCATGGAGTGGTTCGAGGGCCTGCGCCTGCCGCCCTACCATCTTGAGCGCAAGGGCGACCAGTATGAGCTGACGTTCGAGGGTAAATGGCATGAGGTCATGCTGTGGGAAATCCCGGCGCTTGCCGTGCTTATGGAACTGCGGGGCCGTGCCGTTACCGGCGGCATGGGCAAATTCGAGCTGCAAGTGCTCTACGCCCGCGCGATGACCCGCGTTTGGGAAAAGGTTGAGGCATTGCGCGATATTCCCGATCTGTCGATTGCCGATTTCGGCACCCGTCGGCGGCATTCCTTTCTGTGGCAGGACTGGTGCGTGCAGGCGATGAGCGAGGGTCTTGGCGATGCCTTCACGGGCACCAGCAATTGCAAGATCGCGATGAAGCGCGAAATGGAGGCAATCGGCACGAACGCGCACGAATTGCCCATGGTCTATGCAGCACTTGCCAAGGACGACGAAAGCCTCGCGCGCGCACCCTACGACGTGCTGGAGGATTGGCACGATGAGCACGAGGGCAATCTGCGCATCATCCTGCCCGACACCTACGGATCCAAGGGGTTTCTGGACAACGCGCCCGATTGGCTGGCCGGCTGGACCGGTATCCGCATCGACAGCGGTGATCCGGCGACGGCGGCGCGTATGGCGATCGATTGGTGGAAGGCGCGCGGCGAAGATCCGGCAACGAAACGCCTGATTTTCTCTGACGGCCTGGACGTCGACAAGATCCGCGAACTACACGGGCAATTCGCCGACAAGACGTCGATCTCCTTTGGCTGGGGCACGCTGCTCACCAATGATTTCCGCGGGCTTGTCCCCGACGACCGGCTCGCGCCCTTCAGCCTGGTCTGCAAGGCGGTCGCGGCGGATGGCAACCCGACGGTAAAGCTTTCGGACAATCCCAAAAAGGCGATGGGCCCGGCGGATGAAATCGCGCGTTACAAGCGGGTGTTTGGCGTCGGCGCGCAGGATGCGCAGGAAGTCGTCGTATGACCACGACACACGAGGCCGACGAGGACGCGCGCAACGCAGATATCCTGATCTACGTCAACGGGGAGCTGAAACCGCGCGCGGAGGCAGTCGTGTCGGTTTATGACAGCGGCTTCATGCTGGGCGATGGGATGTGGGAGGGGATGCGGCTCTACGACGGGGTATGGGCGTTTTTCGACGCGCATATGGATCGGTTTTTCGACAGCTGCAAGGCGGTCTCTCTCGACGTTGGAATGGACCGGGCGGGGATCGCACAGGCGCTGCGCATGACGGCCGAGGCCAACGGCATGACCACCGATGTGCACTGCCGCCTGATGCTGACACGCGGCGTGAAGGTCAAACCGTTCCAGCACCCCTCGCTCAGCCGGTCCGGCCCCACGCTGGTGATCATCATGGAGCATTCGCGCCCCGTCGAGCGTTTGCAATCGCGCGGCATCCGGCTGGCGACGGTGCCGCAGGTGCGCGGCCTCCCGATGAGCCAGGATGCCAAATATAACAGTCATTCCAAGCTGAATTGTGTGATCGCTTGCCTGCAGGCCGAACAGGCGGGCGCGGATGAGGGGCTGATGCTGGATCCGCATGGTTTTGTGAATACCACCAACGCCTGCAACTTCTTCATCGTGCGCAAGGGGGCGGTTTGGACCTCGACCGGGGATTACTGCATGAACGGCGTCACCCGGCAAAAGGTGATCGACCTGTGCCGCGCCGACGGCATCCCCGTGTTCGAGCGGAACTATTCGCTCGTCGATGCCTACGGTGCTGACGAGGCGTTTCTGACCGGCACTTTCGGGGCGCAAACTCCGGTGGGCGAGATCGATGGCAAGCCGATCGGAACCGGCGAGCGGCCGGTGATGGCGCGGATCCAAGCGCTCTACAACGAAGCGATTGCGCAGGATGTGGCCCGCTCACGCGCGGGTGCGGCGGGCCTGTAGGCTGGTGCGGATGAACCCCACGATAAAGATGATCGTAAGGATCAGGATGATCGTCGGCGCAGGCGCGCTATCGAGGAAGAAACTCGCGTAGACCCCCAGGAACCCCGACACCAGCGTGACCAGCACTGCCACAGGCAGCATGTGCGAAAACTGCCGGGTAAAAAGGAACGCGATGGCGCCGGGGGCGATCAGCAAACCGATGCTCAGGACGATCCCCACTGCCGACAGCGTCGCCACGATGGTGAGCGAGATCAGCGCGAGCAGCCCGTAGTGCAACACGCCCACGCGTAGCCCCACCGCCTGCGCCTGCACCGGATCGAACGCGTGCAACATCAGGTCGCGGCGTTTGAGGATCAGACACCCCGCGACGATCACGGCGATGATGCCCGTCGTCCACAGATCCTGCGGCCCCACGCCCAGCATGTTGCCGAACAGGATGTGGTCAAGGTGCACGGCGGTCGTGATCTTGGTGTAGAGCACGATGCCGAAGCCGAACATGCCCGAGAATACGATGCCCATCACCGTATCCTGTTTGACCCGCGAATTCTCCGCCAGAAAACCGGTGGCGAGTGCACAGGTCATGCCCGCGGCAAAGGCGCCGATCACCAGCGGCAGTCCCAACAGATAGGCCAGCACCACCCCGGGCAGCACCGCGTGGCTGATGGCATCGCCCATCAATGACCAGCCTTTTAGAACCAGATAGCAGGACAACAGGCTCGTCGGCACGGCGATCATCGCCATGATGACAAAGGCGTTCTGCATGAACGGAAACTGGAAGGGCAGCAGCAGATCCCCCATCATGCCCCCTTTACCGCCGCGGCGGCGCGTTTGCGCGCGGCGCGGTATCCGTGTTTTGGTGCGTAGAAAAAGACGGCGAGAAAGATCAGCGTCTGCAGGCTCACGATGATCCCGCCCGTCGCCCCGTCGAGGAAAAAGCTCAGGTAGGCGCCGAAAAAGCTGGTCAGCGTACCGATGGCGACGCTGACGATCAACAGCCGCTCGAACCGGTCGCAGAGCAGATAGGCGGTCGCACCCGGTGTCACGACCATGGCGATCACCAGAAACGCGCCCACGGTTTGCAACGCGGCGACGCAGGACGCCGCCAGCAGGGCAAAGAACACCACGCGCAACAGCTCGGGCCGCAGGCCGATGGCGCGGGCGTGATCCTCGTCAAAGAAGGTGACCATCAGGTCTTTCCACTTGGCCAGCAGAACGGCGAGGGTCACAAAACCGATGATCGCCAGTTGCAGCGTGTCCTCCGGAGTGATCGCCAGAATATTGCCCATCGTGATCGTCTCGATCGACACGGATGTGGGCGACAGCGAAACCATGAACAGCCCCAGCCCAAAGAACGAGGTAAAGATCAGCCCGATGATCGTATCCTCCTTCAGCCCGGTGCGCTGATTGAGGAACAGCATCGTGCCCGCGGCCAGCCCCCCGGCGGCAAAGGCGCCCAGCGCGAACGGCAGACCCAGCATATAGGCGCCCGCCACACCCGGCACGATCGAGTGGCTCAGCGCGTCGCCGATCAGTGACCATCCCTTGAGCATCAGATAGGCCGACAGAAACGCACAGATCGCGCCCACCAGCGCCGACACCCACATCGCGTTGAACATATAACCGTAGGTGAAAGGCAGCAGTAGCGTCTCGATCACTCCGCGCGCTCCTTTTGCGTCTCGTCGCCGTAGACGACAAAGGGACGCTCGTCATCGGTGATCACCCGGATCGACCGCGCGTCATCGTCGTCGTGCAGATCTGATCCGCCCAGAACAAAGTGCCGCAAGACGCCGCCAAAGGCGCGCTCAAGGTTGGCGTGGGTGAACGTAGTCTCCGTCGGTCCATAGGCCAGCACCGTTTCCTTGACCAGCACCGTGCGGTCGCAAAATTCGGGTACCGAGCCGAGGTTGTGGGTCGATACCAGCATCACCCGCCCCTCATCGCGCATCGCGCGCAGCAGCGCCACAATGGCATCCTCGGTCTGCACATCAACGCCGGTGAACGGCTCGTCGAGCAGGATCACCCGGCCCTCCTGCGCGAGCGCGCGGGCAAGAAACACCCGCTTGCGCTGCCCACCCGACAGCTCACCGATCTGGCGGTGGCGATAGTCGGTCATGTTCACACGGTCCAGCGCCTGTGCCACGGCTGCATGATCGGCAGCGGCGGGGCGGCGGAAGAACCCCATGTGACCATAGCGGCCCATCATCACGACATCCTCGACCAATACGGGGAACGACCAATCGACCTCTTCCGACTGCGGAACATAGGCCACGATGTTGCGCTTGAGCGCCTCCTTCACCGGCATGCCCATCACGGTGATCTGACCCTGCGCGGCGGGGACAAAGCCCATGATCGCCTTAAACAGGGTCGATTTCCCGGCGCCGTTCACACCAACGAGGGCAGCGATGCTGCCCTCTGGAACGTCGAAGGTGGCATCGCGCAGGGCGGTATGACCGTTGCGGTAGGTCACCGTCACACCCTGCGCGGAAATGCCCGGTGCGGCGTTCATTCAGTCAGACCCTCCGCAATCGTCTGCGACGTCACGCGCAGCAGGTCTAGGTATGTCGGCACCGGCCCGTCCGCCTCGGTAAGACTATCCACATAGAGCACGCCACCGTAGGCCGCGCCCGTTTCCCGCGCGACTTGCTCGGCGGGCGCTTGGCTGACGGTGGATTCGCAGAACACCGCCGGGATGTCATGCTCCCGCACCCCGTCGATGACACGGCGCACCTGCTGCGGGGTGCCTGTCGCGTCAGCGTTCATCGGCCACAGGTACAGCTCCTGCATCCCGAAATCGCGGGCTAGATAGCTGAACGCGCCTTCGCAGGTCGTCAGCCAACGCCGCGCCTCGGGCACCTCTGCGATGCGGTCCCGCAGGGGAGAGATCGCGTCGCTGATCTGCTGTTTGTAGCGTTCCGCGTTCGCGCGATAGGCGTCCGCGTTGTCGGGATCATTCTCGACGAAGGCATCGCGAATGTTGTCGACATAGATCAGCGCGTTATCCAACCCCATCCAGGCGTGCGGGTTCGGCTTGCCCGCGTAATCGCCCGAAGCGATGGAAATCGGGTCAATCCCGTCGGTGATCGTGGCGGCGGGCACATCGCGCAGATTGCGCAGGAATTGCTCGAACCACAGCTCAAGGTTCAGACCGTTCCACAGGATCAGATCGGCATCCTGCGCGCGGATGATGTCGCGCGGCGTGGGTTGGTAGCCGTGGATTTCCGCGCCGGGCTTCGTGATGCTTTCCACCACGGCGGCATCGCCCGCCACATTGCGGGCCATGTCGGCAATGACGGTAAAGGTTGTGACGGCTTTGAACTTTTCTTGCGCGGCCACAGGGGCCGCGACCAACATCAGGGCAAAGGCGAGAAAACGCATTATCGAATCATCCTATGGGTGTGCATTTTTGCCTTTGAGTATGAGAACCGTTTGCATCTGTAAACAAGAATGCGTACGATTCGCAAACATAGGCGTTGGTTGAGAATTTGGAGCCCAAACCGTGAGCGACAAGAGTGCAGAGACGGAAAAAATGGCTGCCAGCCTACGCAAGGCCGGCATCCGCGTGACCAAACAACGCATCGCCCTGATGCAGGTTCTGGCCGAGGCCGACGACCACCCCGATGCGTTCGAGCTGCACGAGCGCGCCCGCGCGGTGGAGCCGTCGGTATCGCTTGCCACGGTCTACCGGACCCTCAGCACGTTGGAGGAGGGCGGCGTCGTGCACCGCCATAGTTTCGAGGGCGGCGGCGCGCGGTTCGAGACGACGCATGAGGAACACCACGACCATATCCTCGACATCGACAGCGGCGCGGTGATCGAATTCCAATCCGACAAGATCGAAGAGCTGCAAGAGGCCATCGCGCGAGAGCTTGGCTATGAGGTCGTGCACCACCGGCTTGAGCTTTATTGCCGCAAGATCCCCTGAGCGCGCAGGCGCCGTTCGCGCCAGATGATCATCAGTCCGCTCGCCACGATCAGCAGCGCACCGGGGAACAATTCGCTCAGCGGTGCCTCGTCAAAGAAAAGCCAGCCCAGACCAAACGCGAGCGGGATGCCGAAATACTGGATCGGGGCCAGATCGCTCTGCTCCGCCATCCGGTAGGCGCCAATGAGCAGCAGCACGGCGGTACCCCCAAACGCCCCCATGCCGATGATCCAGCCGATGTCCTCCACCCGCGTGATCGGAGTGAATCCGCTGGTGGCGAGCGCCAGCGCCACCGCGCCCAGCAGCGCGACCACGCTGGAATAAAGATTGACCAGAGGCGTCGGCACCTCGTCGTCCATCAGCCGCGCGGTGACCCCGACCAGCGCATAGCAAAACGCCGCCAGCAGCGGCAGTAGGGCCGCGGCGTTGAACGCATCGCCCCCCGGTCGCATGATCCAGATCACCCCGGCAAAGCCGATCAGGACGGCGCTCCATCGCAGCCATCCCACACGCTCGCCCAAGAGCGGCACGGCCAGCGCCACCGCAAAGATCGAATTGGCGTAGGTGATGGTTGAAGCGGTGGCAAAGCTGAGGATGCCCAACGAGATATAAAATGACATCTGCGCCACCGTCAGGATCAGACCGCGCGATAATGCCAGCCGCCATTGCCGGATTCGCCAGCGCTTGCCGCCCGCGCGCCAGCTGCGCGAGGCATAAAGCACGATCAATGAAGGGATCAGCCCGAACACATTGCGCCACGCGGCGAGTTCCTGCGCGTGGAATCGCTGTGACAAAAGCTTGATGATCAGACCCATCGCGTCGAACAGCACCAGCGCCATAAGCATAAACGCGATGGCGGTCAGGGTGCGATCTGTCTTCATCGCGCGATGATGCGTCGGATTTTGCCCCTTTGCCAGACGGCAGGCACCGATTCCCCGCTACGCGTCGGAAATTCCCTTGCGCGGGTGCGGCGATTGGGCGTAACTGAACGGGCTTGGTGCCCCAATCAGGGGCCGAACAGGGAATTCAGGAGGGGATCTCTCCGATCTGAAGCCGCCCCCGCGACTGTAAGCGGTGAGCCGTTGCCCCGTATGCCACTTGCCCCCGTTGGGTTGGGAAGGCGGGCATCGGCCACGACCCGCAAGCCAGGAGACCTGCCAGGCAAACGCAATCGTGTCGCCGTCGGGGTGACGGCAAGGAGAATTGATATGAAGACCGAAGCACAGACAGTCGCCGCAACCCGCAGCGCCACACTGCCCGCCCTGTTTGCCGTGATCCTCGGCGTCGCCGTCATCACCATGACAGGCCACCTGCAGGCCGCGACACTGCACGACGCGGCGCACGACATGCGCCACGCGACCGGCTTTCCCTGCCACTAAGCCATGCTTGGAAAATTGCTGGCCAGCGCGTTGTTCGCTGGTGCTGCAACGGGTCTGATTGTCGGCCTGTTGCAGCTTTTGTTCGTTCAGCCCGTGCTGTTGCACGCCGAGCTCTACGAGAGCGGTGAGCTTGTGCATTTTGGCGGTGCCGCGATCAGCGCGCACCCCGATCTGCCGGGTTTTGATCCCGTGCGCGATCTGTTGAGCGTTGTGTTCACGATGCTCACCTACACCGGCTACGCCTTCATCCTGGTGGCCCTGATGCTGGTCGCCGAGGAACGCGGCGCGCAAATCGACGCGCGTAGCGGGCTTATCTGGGGCGTCGCCGGGTTTGTCGCCGCGCATTTTGCGCCCGCCTTCAGCCTTGCGCCCGAAGTGCCGGGCGTGGCGGCCGCCGATGTTGGTGCACGCCAGATCTGGTGGTTTGCCACCGTGGGTGCTGCGGCTGTGGCGATGTGGTTGATCGCCTTCGGGCGTAACTGGGCGCTGTGGGGCGTGGCGGTGATCCTGCTGGCCGCACCGCATCTTGTCGGCGCGCCTGAGCCGGACACCTTCACCGGCCCCGTCCCGACAGAGATCGGCGCGCTCTTTGCCGCCCGCGCCTTGGGCGTGGGGCTGGCGGCCTGGGTGATCCTTGGCGCGTTCAGCGCGTTCTTCCTCGACCGCGAACAGCGGCGGGGGTGAGGTCATGCGCACCCTTGCTCTCTTTCTCATCGGGGTGACCTTTGGCGGCGCTGGCGGGTTCGTCTATGCTGCCGCGAATGGCATCACGCTGGACGGTCACGACCATAGCGATCCGGCCCATCACGGCGGGATGCAACACGGCGACGGCGATCACGCGATGCTGCACGACACCCCGCGCGACGTGGACCCCGCCAGCGCCCCGACCCTTGCCGTCGAAGTCACTGCAGACCCGATGGCGGGCTACAACCTGCACGTCATGGCCGAGCGTTTCCGCTACGCGCCCCGCGCGGCCAGCGGCCCCCATGTGGCGGGTGAGGGGCATGCCCATGTCTATGCCAACGGGGTCAAGCTGGGGCGGCTCTACGGGCCTTGGATGCACCTCGAAAACCTGCCCAAAGGCGAGGTCGAAATCACCGTGACGCTCAACGCGAACGATCACCGTCCGCTGGCCATCGCGGGCGCGCCGATTGCGGCCTCCACAACCGTAACGGTCGACTAGCCGGAGGCGCTTTCTGCGCGCCCGATTCTACGCTACACGCAGCCCTGAAAAGGAGCCTTTGAGATGACCGCGACCCTTTATGTCTGCACCACCTGCAAGGTCGGCGAAGTGCACGAAGACGACAGCCAGCGCCCCGGCGCCCGCCTGCACCGCGCGCTTGAGGCCCACGGCGCGCCCGAGGGTGTGCGCATCGCCCCGGTCGAATGCCTCTCGGCGTGCAAAACCGGGGCCGCCGTCGCCCTGTCGCAGCCCGGCAAATGGACGTATGTCTATGGCCACATGACCGAGGCCGACGCGCCCGATATCCTCGCCGGGGCCGCCGCCTATGCCGCCACGCCCGACGGCCTTGTGCCCTGGCGCGAACGCCCCGTCATTTTCCGCAAACAAAGCGTGGCCCGCGTGCCCGCCCTGACACTGCCACTGGAGGCCGCCGAATGAGCGATCTGTCGAAAATCCCCGTTACCGTCATCACCGGCTTTCTCGGCGCGGGTAAAACCACGCTGATCCGCCACCTGATGACCCAATCAAACGGCCGCCGCCTGGCCGTTCTGGTCAATGAGTTCGGCACCGTGGGCGTGGATGGTGATATCCTGCGCTCCTGCGCGATCCCCGATTGCCCGGTCGAGAATATCGTCGAGCTGGCCAATGGCTGCATCTGTTGCACGGTCGCCGATGATTTCATCCCGACGATCGAGGCGCTGATGGCGCTGCCCGAACGCCCCGATCATATCCTGATCGAAACCTCCGGTCTGGCCCTGCCCAAACCGCTGCTCAAGGCGTTTGACTGGCCTGCGATCCGCTCCAAGATCACCGTGGACGGCGTGATCGCGCTGGCCGATGCCGAGGCGGTTGCCGCCGGTACCTTTGCGTCTGACGTCGACGCGGTGGATGCGCAGCGCCGTGCGGATGAAAGCCTCGACCACGACACGCCACTGTCGGAGGTGTTCGAGGATCAAATAAGCTGCGCCGACATCATCCTGATGTCCAAGGCCGATCTTGCGGGCGCTGAAGGTCTTGCGAAAGCGCGTGCCGTGATCGAGGCGGAAAGCCCGCGCAAGATCCCGATCCTGGAGATGACCGAGGGCGTGATTGACGCCAATGTGGTACTGGGCCTCAACGCCAAAGCCGAGGATGACCTGAACGCGCGCCCCTCGCACCACGACGGTCACGACGATCACGAGCACGATGATTTCGACACCATCGTGATCCCCATGCCCGAAGTTGAGGATCCGCAAACGCTCGTCGTCGCCATCGAACGCCTCGCGACCGAACAACACATCCTGCGGGTCAAAGGCTACGTTGCCGTTTCGGGCAAACCGATGCGGCTGCTGGTGCAGGCCGTGGGCGCCCGCGTGCGCCATCAGTTCGACCGCCCCTGGGGCAGCGACGCCCGGCAGGGTGCGCTGGTGGTCATCGCCGAGCATGACCACGTCAACGAGGCCAAGATCCGGGAGGCGCTGGGCGCGTAACCCATGCACGTCGTTTTCCGCGAAAGCCACGGCCTCGAAGATAGCGAGACGCCATTTGATCCCGGGCAGACGCCTGCGGATCTGGTGGTGCTGTCGTTTTCTGACAGTGATCTTGGCGCGTTCGCGGCGGGCTGGCATCGCGCAGACGGTACGCTACCGACGCTGCGGCTGTGCAATCTCACGGCCCTGCGGCACCCCGCATCGGTAGACAACTACGTCGAGGCGACGCTGACGGGGGCGAAGGGCATCCTGATCCGGCTGATCGGGGGCGAGAACTATTGGCCCTACGGGATCATGCAGGTGCAGGATTTCGCCCGACGTCACGGTATCGCGTTGGCCGTGCTGCCCGCCGACGGGCGCGAGGATCCGGCACTCGATGCCCATTCCACCCTGCCTGAGTCGACCCTGCGCCGGTTGCAGCATCTATGCGATGCGGGCGGGGCAGTGGCCGCGCAGGCGGCACTGGCGCAAATGGCGCTGGCCGCGGGCCTTTACGCGGGCCCGGTGCTGGGCGCCAAGACCGTGCCGGATTGCGGATTTTACGACCCTGACAAGGGAGTTTTGCCCTTTGTCGACACCCAAGGCGACACCGTCGCGGTCACGTTCTACCGCAGCTATCTCACCTCTGCCGATACCGCGCCCATTGACGCGCTGATCCGTACAATGCGCGCGCGGGGCTACAACGCCGTCGGCGTCTTTGCCCCCTCGCTCAAGAACCCGGTCGCGCGGGATTTCATCCCGTCCGCCATGGCGCAGCTCTCGCCGGTGGCCATCGTCAACGCCACCGCCTTTTCCGGGCGCGGCAGCGATGCGACCTCGCCGCTGGATGCCGCCGGATGCCCGGTATTTCAGGTCGCCCTGTCAACCGCGCGGAAAAAGGAATGGGCCGAGAGCGAGCGCGGCCTGTCGCCCGCCGATCTTGCCATGCACGTCGTTCTGCCAGAGGTCGACGGGCGGCTTTTCACCGGTGTTGTCAGTTTCAAGGCGCCGGAAAAGAAAGACCCCGATCTGCAATTCTCCCGCTTCTCTCACCGCGCCAACGCGGAACGGATCGAAGCCGTGGTAGACCGGATCGACGGCTGGCACCGGCTGGCAAAGACACCGCGCAGCGCACGGAAACTGGCGCTGGTGCTGTCGACCTATCCGGGCCGCGACGATCAGATCGCCCATGCCGTGGGCCTCGACGCGCTCGCCTCGGTCGAGGATATGCTGCTGGGTCTCGCCGCCGAAGGCTATGCCGTCACCCCGCAAATCGGCTTTGGCAAAAGCCTGCCGCAGACCCGCATCGCGTGGCCGCTGAGCGACTATCTTGCCGCGTTAGAGACGATTCCGGCGAAATTGCGCGATGATCTTACCACCGCCTGGGGTGATCCCGCCGACGATCCGATGGTTGCGGATGGTGCGTTTCATTTCCCCGCGCAGGCCTGCGGCAACGCGCTGGTGGCGCTGCAACCCGAACGTGGCAGCATCGATCAGCGCGATACCGATTACCACGATCTCGCCCGCGTGCCCCGCCACTCCTACGTGGCGTTCTATCTGTGGCTGCGCAGCGCCGGGCATCACGCGCTGGTGCATATTGGCGCGCACGGCACGCTTGAATGGCTGCCGGGCAAGGCGGTCGCGTTGTCGGATGCCTGCTGGCCCGAGGTCCTCACCGGCGCGCTGCCCGTGATCTATCCCTTCATCGTGAACGACCCCGGCGAGGCCGCGCAGGCCAAACGCCGCATCGGCGCGCTGACCCTCGGCCACGTGCCGCCGCCGCTGGCCGAAAGCGAAACGCCCGAGGCGCTGTTGCGGCTTGAGCGGCTGTTGGATGAATACTCCACCGCCGACGGGCTCGATCCCGCGCGCCGCGACCGGCTGGTGGGCGACATCCGTACCGAAGCGCAGGCCGCCGGGGTCGAGGACGACCTTGGCCTGACCGCCGACGCCTGCGAGGCCGAGGCGATCACCCGCATCGACCGTTTCGTCTGTGACATCAAGGAAAGCCAGTACGGCGACGGGTTGCATATCTTTGGCAGTGCCGAGGGAGAGACCGAGGGCCTACTGACAGCTCTTGACGGCAGGCGCGTGGCGTCCGGCCCCTCCGGCTCCCCTTACCGGGGCCGCACGGATGTGCTGCCGACGGGGCGCAACCTCTACTCCGTCGATCCCCGTGCGGTGCCGTCGCGCGCGGCCTATGCGCAGGGCGTGAAGCTCGCCGAAGAGCTGCTGCGCCGTCATTTGCAAGACAACGGTGACTGGCCGCGCGGGTTGGTCGTCGATCTGTGGGGCAGTGCCACGATGCGCACGGCGGGCGAAGAGGTCGCGATGGCGATGCACCTCGCGGGGCTTGCGCCAAAATGGGACGAGGGCAGCGAGCGCGTCTCGGGCTATGAGATCCTGCCGCTGACGCTTCTGGACCGTCCGCGCATCGACGTGACGCTGCGCGTCTCGGGGCTGTTCCGCGATATCTTCCCCGGTCTTGCGGGTCTGTTCGAGGCTGGCACCGCCGCGCTGGCCGAGCGGGAAGAGGCCGCGGACATGAACCCCTACAAACAGCGCGCGCCGCGGGTTTTCGGCCCTAAACCGGGGCTTTATGGCATGAATATGGATGCCAGCATGGCCGACTATTCCGGCGAAGGACGCTCCGCCGCGGGTGAAGCGTGGCTGAAGGCGTCCGAATACGCGCTCGATGCCAAGGGAGGCGCCGTGCAGGATCGCGCCGGGCTCGAAGCGCGCCTGCGCGCCGCCGACAGCTTTGCCCATATTCAGGATCTGACGGAAACCGATCTGCTGCTATCGTCCGATTATGCCAGCCACGAGGGCGGGTTTGCCGCCGCCATGGCGCATCTTGGCGCGCCCGAACCCGCGCTTTACCACGTCGACAGCACCAATCCCGACACCCCCCGCGCCCGCAGCCTGCCCGAGGAAATCGCCCGCGTTGTGCGCGCCCGTGCCGCCAACCCGGATTGGGCCGACGGCATGATGCGCCACGGGTTCAGGGGCGCGGCCGAAATCGCCGCGACCCTCGACAACCTCGCGGCATTTGCCCATCTCACCCGGTCTGTCCCGCCGCATCTATTTGATTTGTATTTCGACGCAACCTTAGGGCGCGATGACCTCGTGACCTTCATGCAAGACGCCAATCCCAAGGCGCTTGCCGCCATGCGTGACCGCTTTGCCGCGCTGCGTGACGCGGGGCTATGGGTGACGCGCCGCAACTCGATCGCCTCGGCGATGGAGGCGGCAGAGTGAGCGCGCATGAGGTCAAGGGCTGGTGCCCGGGTGCGCTGCGCCCAATGCGCTCCGGTGATGGTCTGGTGGTTCGCGTGCGTCCCTTCGGCGGGCGGTTGAGGCGCGCGCAGGCCGACGGCATCGCCACGCTCGCCGCCGCCCATGGCAATGGTCTGCTGGATCTGTCGAGCCGGGGAAACCTGCAAATCCGCGGCGTAACCGATACCAGTCTCCCCCACTTGATCGAAGGCTTGCGCGCGATGGGTCTGATTGACCCCTCGGAAGAGGTCGAGAGCCGTCGCAATATCCTCGTCACTCCGTTCTGGGCGCCTGGCGACGGGACCGAAGGGCTGGTAAGCGCGTTGACAGACGCACTTTCCACGCCGGACGCGCCAGCGCTTCCCGGTAAATTCGGCTTTGCCATCGACACGCAACGCAGCCCCGCCCTGCAAAACGCCTCTGCCGATATCCGGCTGGAACGCGACGCTCAGGGCGGGCTGATCTTGGTGGCCGAAGGGATGCTGACCGGCAAACCGGTGACGCAGCAGACCGCCGTGGCTGAGGCGATGGCGCTTGCCGATTGGTTCACACGCGCCGGCGGTGGCGCCCGACGCATGTCAGCACTGATCGCGACGGGCACTGTGCCCAAGGGGCATGACACGCCCCGCCAAGCAGGGAATGCTGCGCCTGTACCGGGGCCCGTTCCCGCGGGCGTGCTCGTTGGTTTTGCCTTTGGACAGATGCGCGTCGAAACACTGGCGGGCCTCGCCAAACACGGCAGCCTGCGCCTGACGCCGTGGCGCCTGCTGCTGGTCGAGAACGCCCGCGATCTGCCCGACATCGACGGCGTCCTCATAGATCCCGCCGATCCGCTGTTGCGCATCACCGCCTGCACCGGCGCGCCGCGCTGCGAACAAGCACTGCAGGAAACGCGGGCGCTGGGCCGCGCCCTCGCGCCGCATCTTGGCGCCGGGGCTACGCTGCACATCTCCGGCTGCACCAAGGGGTGCGCCCATCCGCGCCCCGCGCCGCTGACACTGACGGGGCAGGCGCGGGGCTTTGCCCTCATCCACAATGGCACCGCCGCCGATACACCGATCCGCACGGGCCTCGCGCCCGATGAGCTGAAAGACCACATCTGATGCCACATGAATACATCACCGACGGGGCGGAGATTTACCGCCAGTCGTTCGCCACCATCCGAGCCGAGGCGGCGCTGAGCCGTTTCACGCCGGAGGAAGAAATCGTCGCCGTGCGCATGATCCACGCCGCCGGCATGGTCGGGCTGGAGGCGCACGTGGCCTTTACCGATGGCATGGCAATCGCCGCGCGCGCGGCCCTTGAGGATGGTGCGCCGATCCTCTGTGATGCCTATATGGTCAGCGAAGGCATCACGCGCAAACGCCTGCCGTGCGAGAATGAGGTCATCTGCACCCTGCGCGACACCCGCGTGCCCGACATGGCGCGCGACATGGCCAACACCCGCTCCGCCGCAGCGCTTGAGCTATGGCGCCCGCATCTGGCCGGCGCGGTCGTCGCCATCGGTAACGCGCCCACGGCGCTCTTCCACCTGCTCAACATGCTCGAAGACGCCGATTGCCCGCGCCCCGCCGCGATCATCGGCTGCCCCGTCGGATTTATCGGCGCGGCGGAAAGCAAGGACGCGCTGATGGCCGCCCCTCCGGTCCCGTCAATGATCGTGCGCGGTCGGCTGGGCGGCTCGGCGATCACGGTGGCGGCGGTCAACGCGCTCGCCAGCAGGGTGGAGTGACAATGGGCAAGGTTATCTGCGCGGGCCTCGGCCCCGGTGATCCCGAGTTGATGAGCGTGAAATCCGATCGCGCGATCCGGGGCGCGCGCCATGTGGCGTTCTTTCGCAAGAAAGGGCGCGCCGGGCAGGCCCGCACCATCGTCAAGGACATGCTGCGCGACGACGTGATCGAATACCCGATGGAATACCCCGTCACGACCGAAATCCCCTTTGGCAGTGACGCATATCGCCAGCTGATGGTGGATTTCTACGCCGAATGGGCCGACCGGCTGGAGGCCCTCGCGCGTGAGCATGAAGTGGTCGTTCTGTGCGAGGGCGATCCATTCTTTTACGGCTCGTTCATGCACCTGCACACCCGCCTTCAGGGCCGCGCCGAGGTGGAGGTCTTGCCTGCCATTCCCGGTATGGTCGGCTGCTGGAACGCGCTTGATACGCCGTTTACCTGGGGTGACGATGTGCTCAGCGTGCTTATGGGCACGCTGCCCGAGGAGGATCTGATCACCCACATGCAGCGCGCCGATGCGCTGGTGGTGATGAAAACCGGCCGCAACCTGCCCCGCGTGCGCCGCGCGCTGGCCACGACAGGGCGCCTCGATGATGCGTGGCTGGTGGAGCGTGGCACGATGCCTGGCCAACGCATCGCGCGGCTGGCCGATGTGGCCGATGACGACTGCCCCTATTTCGCAATCGTTCTGGTGCACGGGCAAGGACGGCGGCCCGAGGCCGACGCGTGAGCGGCTGGGTCGCCATCGTTGGCCTTGGCCCTGGCCGCGAAAGCCTCGTGACACCTGAGGTGCGAAGCGTGCTGGCCGACGCGACCGATGTGATCGGCTATATTCCCTACGTCAAACGCATCACCCCGCGCGACGGGCTGACGCTGCACGCCAGCGACAACCGGGTCGAGATCGACCGCGCCACCCATGCGCTGACGCTGGCGCAGAGTGGGGCGCGGGTGGTCGTGGTCTCCTCGGGCGATCCGGGCGTATTCGCCATGGCCTCCGCTGTGTTCGAGGCCTATGAGGCGCAGCCGCGGTTCGCCGATGTGCCGATCACCGTGCATCCCGGCATCACAGCGATGCTGGCCGCCTCTGCGGCACTGGGTGCACCGCTGGGCCATGATTTCTGCTGCATCAATCTCAGCGACAACCTCAAACCTTGGTCGGTGATCGAAAACCGCCTGCGCATGGCCGCGCGCGGGGATTTTGCCATGGCGTTCTACAACCCCCGCTCCAAATCGCGCCCCGTGCAATTTGGCCACGCACTCGCGATCCTGCGCGAGGAATGCGCGCCGGGCACGCTCATCAGCTTTGCCCGCAACGTCAGCCACGACGACCAGCGCCTCGTGACCGTGCCCTTGTCCGAGGCGACCGAAGACATGGCGGACATGCGGACGCTTGTGATCGTGGGAAACTCGGCGACCCGACGCGTGGGCCCCTACCTCTACACCCCCCGCTCGGCGGAGGCGTGAAGGTGGTGCAGAACAGTCTCTATTTCGGCGCAAACGGTGCCTTGGGGCAGCTTTGGTCGGTCCACCATGATGACCTTTGCACCTACAGCCCGCGCCGCGTCGATCTTGGCCCGTGCGCCGGTGCCCCCGGCGTTTTTGGCAACGACATGGGTGATGCCGTGTACCCTCATCAGCGCGGTATCGCCTGCCAAATCAAACGGCCCACGGGCGATGATCAGATCGGTCTGCGGCAGGGGCAACGCACCATCGGGTGGATCGACGAGCCGCAAAAGATAGCGATGCTGCGGAGCTGCGGCGAAGGCGTGCAGATGCATGCGCCCGATGGCCAGAAAAACGCGCGCAGGGCTTTGGGGCAGGGCAGCACAGGCCGCGTTCAGGTCGGAAACATTTTGCCAGTCATCACCGTCGACAGGCGACCACGCCGGTCGTTCAAAGCGGACCAGCGGCACGTCAACAGCCGCGCAGGCAGCGTGCGCGTTCCACGACATCCGCGCGGCAAAGGGATGCGTGGCGTCGACCACATTCGTGATCTGCTTTGCCGTTATGTATTCCCGCAACCCATCCGCACCGCCAAAACCGCCCACACGGGTTGTGACGGGCTGGGCAACCGGCGCCTTGGTGCGGCCTGCGTAGCTGAAGACAGTGTCTATCCCGGCGGAATGCAGGGCACGGGCCAACGCGCTTGCCTCTGTGGTTCCGCCCAGCAGAAGGACGCGCATCGTGTCTGACCCCTGGCTCAGCATCATCGGTTTGGGCGAGGATAGCCTTGACGCGCTGCCCCCCGCAAGCCGCGCCGCACTGGATGCAGCCGAGGTGGTGTTCGGCGGGCCGCGCCACCTTGCGCTGGCCGATGTGGGCGCGCGGGGGCAGCCGTGGCCCGTGCCATTCTCAACCGCGCCCGTGTTGGCCGCGCGGGGGCGCCGCGTCGCCGTGCTCGCGTCAGGCGATCCGTTCTGGCACGGGGCCGGTGGATCGCTGGTCCGTGATCTCACACCGGGGGAGTGGCAGTGCTTTTCCGCTCCGTCTGTCTTTTCGCTTGCCGCCGCGACACTCGGCTGGCGGATGGAGGAAATCACCTGCCACGGCCTGCACGCCGCCCCCTACGCCCGTCTGCGCCGCGTTCTGGCGCCAAACGCGCGGTTTCTGTGTACCCTGCGCGACAGCGCGGCGCCTGCCGAACTGGCCGCATGGCTGACAGAGATCGGCGCGGGCGCCGCCGAGATCACCGTGTTAGAGCGTATTGGTGGTCCTCATGCCCGTGTCCGCACCGCTCCCGCTGATGCCTTTGGTCTTGAGGACATCGCCACGCCCGTGGCCGCCGCGGTTACCCTGCCCAAAGACGCGGGCCTGCCGCGCGGCAGCGGCCTGCCGGACGCGCTGTTCGCGAGCGACGGGCAGATCACCAAACGCCCCGTGCGCGCCTTGACCCTCAGCGCGCTGGCCCCGCGCGGCGGAGAGCTGTTGTGGGATATTGGCGCCGGATCAGGCTCTATTGCGGTGGAATGGTGCCTTGCGGGGGGGCGTGCCATCGCGATTGAACAGCACGCGTCGCGGGTCGCCAACATCCGTCAGAACATTGCCGACTTTGGCCTCGACCACCTGATGCAGGCCGTCGAAGGGAACGCGTCGCAGGCGATAGAAACGCTGGATCCGCCGCAGGCGGTGTTCGTCGGCGGCGGTGCAAAACTACCATTGTTAGAGACGCTTTTCGCGCGCCTTTCTCCCGGCACGCGCCTTGTCATCAATGCCGTCACGCTGGAGACCGAAGCCCTGCTGACACAGATGCACGCCACCAAAGGCGGCGACCTCATGCGGGTCGAGATCGCGCAGGCCGAACCCCTCGGCCCGCTGCGCGGCTGGCGCGCGGCGCGACCCATCGTGCAATGGAGCGTGACACTGTGATCGTCGTCGGCTTTGGATTTCGCGGTGGCGCGGCGCTGGCCTCCTTGCAGGATGTGCTTGAGCGGGCGCTTGCGGCTGCGGGCCATCCGGCGCCGCAAGCGCTTGCGACCGAAAGCGCCAAATCCCGCGCGCCTGTGTTCCGCGAACTCTCCACATTGATGAGATTGCCGGGTCTTGGCGTGCGGCAGGAAGATATCGCGCAGATGATCACGCCCACGCAATCGCAACGCATCCTCGACCGGTTTGGCACCGGCAGCCTGTCTGAGGCGGCGGCGCTGGTGACGGCGGGCCCGGGGGCAGAGCTGCTTGCGGCGCGGGTCGTCTCCGGCGATGGTATGGCAACGGCGGCGATTGCCGCGCTGAAAGGCGATCTATGACGGTTCATTTCATTGGTGCGGGCCCCGGAGCGGCCGATCTGATTACGTTGCGCGGGCGCGACCTGATCGCGGCCTGCCCGGTGTGTCTCTATGCGGGTTCTTTGGTGCCCGAGGGAATTTTGGATCATTGCCCCGAGGGCGCGCGCATCATCAATACCGCGCGGCTCTCGCTGGATGAGATCATGGAAGAGATCGCCGCCGCCCACACCGCCGGTCACGACGTCGCGCGTATCCATTCGGGCGATCTGTCAATCTGGTCGGCGATGGGCGAGCAGCTGCGCCGCCTGCGCGATCTTGGCATCCCCTACGATGTGACCCCCGGCGTGCCGAGCTTTGCCGCCGCCGCCGCCACGCTGGCGTCCGAACTGACGCTGCCGGGTGTGGTGCAATCCGTCGTGCTGACGCGGACCTCGGGGCGCGCAACAGCGATGCCAGAGGGGGAGACGCTCGCGAATTTTGCCGCCACGGGCGCGACGCTGGCGATCCACCTGTCGGTGCATGTGTTGGCGCGGGTCGTGGACGAGCTGACGCCCCACTACGGTGCCGATTGCCCCGTGGCCGTGGTCTGGCGGGCAAGCTGGCCGGATGAGCGCGTGGTACGCGCCACGCTGGGCACCCTGCAAACGGCTATCGGTGACGAGATGCAACGCACCGCGCTCATCCTTGTGGGTCACGCGATCGGTGCGCAGGATTTTGACGAAAGCAGGCTCTACGCAGGGGATTACGACCGCCGCTTCCGCCCCGTCGGTACTGCTCCCAGATTTCCGGAGGAGACATGATCCCACCCGGCCTCATGATCTCCGCCCCTGCGTCGGGGACCGGAAAAACGACCCTGATGCTGGGTCTTTTGGCCGCACTGCGCGCGCGCGGCGTCACCGTGCAACCGTTCAAGAGCGGGCCGGACTACATCGACCCCGCGTTCCACACGGCGGCCTCGGGGCGCGCGTCGTTTAACGTCGACAGCTGGTCGATGGGGCGCGCGCGCATTGACGGGATGGTGGGCAATGCGGCGGGGGCGGATCTGATCCTCGCCGAAGGGTCGATGGGGCTGTTCGACGGGGTCGCGGTGCCCGGCGAATGCGGCAACGGGGCCAGCGCCGACATAGCCGCGATGATGGGCTGGCCGGTGGTGCTGGTGCTCGACGCCTCGGGTGCGGCGCAATCAGTGGCCGCCACGGCGCTGGGGTTCGCGCGGATGCGCGAGGATGTGGCGCTGGCGGGGGTGGTCCTGAACCGTGTCGCCTCCCCCCGGCACGAGGCGCTGATCCGTGTGGGGATGCAGGCCTTGGGGATCGAGGTGCTGGGCGTTCTGCCGCGTCGCAAGGATCTGGAATTGCCCGAGCGGCATCTGGGATTGGTGCAGGCGGGCGAGCAGGAGAACCTGCCACAATTGCTGTCGGATGCGGCTGAGTTTGTGGCTGAACACGTCGATCTGGACGCGCTGCAAGCTGCCGCGCGGGGCGGTGGGGGCACTGTTGTGGCCGCAGCATCGGTCACCCCCCCGGCACAGCGGATCGCCCTGGCGCAGGACAACGCCTTTGCCTTTGTCTATCCGCATCTGCTGGCGGGCTGGCGCGCGGCGGGGGCAGAGATTTTGCCGTTCTCACCGCTGCGCGACGAAGCGCCGGACCCAAGCGCCGATATCTGCTGGATCCCCGGTGGCTATCCAGAGCTGCACGCGGGCACGTTGGCGGCGGCGGAGACATGGCGCACGGGACTTGCTGAGTTTGCCGAGACGAAGCCCGTGCACGGGGAGTGCGGCGGCTATATGGCGCTGGGTGCGGGGCTGGTCGACAAGGACGGAACGCGTCATAAAATGGCGGGATTACTGGGGGTTGAGACCTCTTTTGCCAAACGGAAATTCCACCTTGGCTACCGGTCGGCCCTGATCACCGCAGACATTCCGGGGGCGGCTGCCGGGGCGCGGTTGCGCGGGCATGAGTTCCACTATGCGACCATCCTTGCGGAGCCGGACACCCCGCTGGCGCAGATCACCGACAGCAACGGGCTGACCGTCCCGGAAACCGGCACATACCGCGATATGCCCGGCGGGGGGCGCGTGTCGGGCACGTTCTTTCACCTCATCGCGGAGAGCGGATCGTGAGCGGTTTTGTCTCGTTCGTGTCCTCCGGTCCGGGCGATCCGGAGCTGCTGACGGTGAAGGCCGTGAAGCGGTTGGAGGAGGCGGATGTGGTGCTGTTTGACGACCTGTCATCGGGCCCGATCCTGAGCCACGCGCGGCCCGACGCGGACCTTATTGGCGTGGGCAAACGGGCCGGACGGCCCTCGCCGAAACAGGACCATGTGAGTCGTGTTCTGGTCGAGTATGCGCAGGCTAACCTACGGGTTGTACGGCTGAAATCCGGGGATAGCGGCATGTTTGGCCGGCTGGAGGAAGAGATCACGGCGCTGCGCGCGGTGGGCGTGCCGTTCGAGATCGTGCCGGGCGTGACAGCGGCCTCGGCGGCGGCGGCGGCGGCCGGGATACCGCTGACACGCAGGCTGACCGCGCGGCGGGTGCAGTTCATCACCGGGGCGGATGTGACGGGCGATTTGCCGCCCGATGTGAACATGGCCGCGCTGGCTGATCCGCTGGCGACCACGGTGGTCTATATGGGCAAACGTACCTTTGCCGGGCTGGCCGCGCGGCTGATAGAGCACGGGCTGCCGGGCGATACGCCCGCGATGCTGGCGGAGGCGGTATCGACCCCCGCCGAGCGGTTGGAGCGCTACACAATCCAAAGCCTCGCGGCGCATCTGCAAACGCTTGAGACCAGCACGCCGGCGCTGATCTTCTACGGGCCGTTGGCGGAGCCGGAAACATGATGCTCAACGTGTGCACAACCTGTGCACCAACTAGTCATACACTTGCCGCACATCTGCGCGACGCGCTGCCGGAGGTCGAGGTGCGCGGGGTCGACTGCATGTCGGGCTGCGCGCGCGCGCAGACGGTCGCCTTTCGCGCGCCGGGCAAGGTCGCCTACCTGTTCGGGGAGATTACCGAGGACGACGTGCCCGACCTGCGGCGTTTCATCGAAAGCTACGTGGCCTCCTCCGACGGGACGTTCGCGGATGCGCGGATTTTAGGCGGGCTGCGGCACAAGGCGCTGGCGCGGATCCCGGCATGAGCTTTCATCTGACGCTGATCGGGATCGGGACGGGTAACCCCGAGCATCTGACACTGCAGGCGATCCGCGCGATGAATGCGCAGGATCTGATCCTGATCCCGCATAAGGGAGCCGGCAAGGATGATCTGGCCGGGCTGCGCCGCGCGATCTGTGACGAAGTACTTACCAGCGATACGACGCGCATCGTCGAATTCGATCTGCCGGTGCGCAACGAGGCGACGCTGGATTACCGTCAGCGCGTCGACGATTGGCACGACGCGATTGCCGCCGTCTGGCAGGCGACCATTCTGGCGCACGGTGGCGCGCGGCGTGTGGGGCTGCTCGTCTGGGGGGACCCGTCGCTCTATGACAGCACGCTGCGGATCGCCGCGCGGCTGGAGCCGCAACCGAGCATCGAGGTCATCCCCGGCGTCACCTCGGTGCACGCGCTGACGGCGGCCCATGCGACGGTGCTCAACGAAATCGGCGCGCCGTTCACGGTGACCACGGGGCGTCGTCTGCGCGATGAGGGCTGGCCGCCGGGCGTCGATACCGTGGTGGTGATGCTGGACGCGGGCGGCGCCTTTCGCGAGATTGATGCCACGGGCGTGCACATCTGGTGGGGCGCCTATGTGGGCATGAAAGAGCAGATCATCATCGAAGGGCCGCTGGCCGAGGTCGCGGATGAGATCATGGACGCGCGGCTGCGCGCGCGGGCTGCGCACGGGTGGATCATGGATGTTTATCTGATGCGGCGGACTTAGTCCGGATCGACACGGCCGCGCAGGGCCTTGACCTCTCCGCGCACTTTCTTGGCCTTGAGGCGGCGTTTTTTCGAGCCGAGGGTGGGGCGGGTCGCGATGCGGCGCTTGGGCGGTTTGACGGCTTCGGCGATCAGATCCTTCAGACGGTCCCGCGCGATCTCGCGGTTGCGGGCCTGGCTGCGGGTCTCGTCGCATTGCAGCACCAGCGCGCCTTCCTTTGTCCAGCGGCGCCCGGCCAGACGGCGCAGACGGTTTTTCACGGGCGGCGGCAGGGAGGGGGAGGTTTCCGCCTCGAACCGCAGTTCGACCGCCGAGGAGACCTTGTTCACGTTCTGACCACCGGGGCCGGAAGCGCGCACGAAATTCTCGGTGATTTCCCAATCCTGGATCGTGATCTTGTCGGTGACATGCAGCATGAGCGCAACAATAGCGCGGAACGCGCGGGGGTGAAGGGGCGTTATGGTGACAACCCCTATAGGAGCCCCGGCCATGTTCACCTGCCCGTCGATCATCCAGATCCCCACCACCCGCGACGATCTGTTCGCCTTTCGCATCACCGCCGAGGTCAGCCGCGAGGATATGGCCGGGATGGCCGATCACATGAACGGCATCTTTGACAGCCACGAGGGCAAGGTGGACATGCTGATGATCTTTGACCGCTACGAGGGCGCAGAGACCGGCGCGAGCCTGAGTTGGGAATCGGTGAAGTCGCGGTTCCGCTCGGTCAGCAATGTCGGGCGCTACATCGTTGTCGGCGCCCCCGAGCGGGCTGAGCGGATGATCGAGATCATGGACCACCTCATCCCCGTCGAGGCAGAGACATTCGACACCGAAGAGGCTGCGTGGCGCGAACTGGGCGCCGAAGCTGTCGCGAAGTGAGATGCGAAAAGGGCCGCTCCGGATGTCGGAGCGGCCCAATCGAATTGTATAGGAGGCGGGTCGGTTAGACCACGTCCACGTTGTTGTTCATCGGCTAAGGGCTGCCCTAGCAGACGACCTCCAACGCTGTTCCGACACCTCTCTCCAGTACCGTTCTTGACACTAGATCACCTCCTTTACCGTTGTTGAAATCACCTTCAGCGTGGCACAGCTTGTGCCCCCGCAAAGCGTTTTTTACGGGCGGCTGTGTGATTTCCTGTACCGATGCCCAATCAGGCGGCACGCAGCCGCGCGGTGATCAGACGGAAGGGGATGAGCGCGATCAGCGCGAGCGTGAGTTTCACGCCCCAGTCGGCCACCGCAAGCGAGACCCAGAGCGGGGCCATGGGGCCTGCGCCCAACAGCGGGATGACCTCGGACGCCCAGCTGACATCGGTGGCGGGGTGGATGAACGACAGCGCACCCGAGAAGGCGATGGAGAAAAAGATCGCCGTGTCCACCGTGCTGCCGATCAGGGTCGAGACCAGTGGCGCGCGCCACCAGCTGCCCCCGCGCAGGGCGGCGAAGATGCCCACGTCGAGCAGTTGCGCCACGAGGAAGGCAAGACCCGAGCCCACGGCGATGCGTACGGTCACCAGCGGGCCGAATTCGCCCATGATCTGCGTGCCGATGAGCGAACAGGCGATACCCACGACAAAGCCCACCAGGACGACGCGGCGCGCGGCGGACGCGCCGTAGACGCGGTTCATCACATCGGTGACGAGGAAGGCGAGCGGATAGGTGAAGGCGCCGTAGGTCAGCCAATCACCGTAGAGGAACTGGACGAGGATATTGGAGGCCACGACGATGGCGGCCATGGCAAGAATGCCGGGGAGGTGGGTGCGTGTCATGTTGATAACCGTTTTTTGCAAGGGTGCGGCGACTTGGCCCGCGGGGATCGCGGACGGGCGGGCAATAGGACGGCTGGGCGCCGGGTGCAAGCTATTCCTCGACCGTGTACTCGACGAGTTGGGTGCGCTGGATGCGCAGGAAGTTGTCGTCGGAGATCATGGTCAGCCTGAGGTGCCCCGCCGGATCGCGCCAAAGGCTGATGCCTTCGAGGTTGTCGAACCGCGAGGGCGGCGTGGTGAGCAGGACGCTTTCGCGTGCGGGGGCGAGCGTGAACATGCGGATGCGGCTGCGAAAACCGAGCGGGGTCGCGGCGCGCTCCAGCAGCCAATAGCGGCCTTGGTCGTCGAAATCCGCACCGACGGGGCGGAAGGGGCCGCGTTGCGGGATTTTGGCCGTGAGGCGCCAGGCAAAACCGTCGAGCGCGTAGAGCGGGAAGTGCGCGGCGCCTTTGGGGGGCGCCTCGGCCACGGCGTAGAGCGTGCCGTCGGGATCAATCGCCAGCGCCTCAACGCCCGCGTTGTCCTCGACCGGGAAGGGCAGGGGCCATTGCTGGCCAAGCGTGCCTTGGACAATATCCATCTGGCTGACGCGGTGGCGATGCTCGAACGAGACATAGGCAGTACCGTCCGCGCCGATGGCAAGGCCCTCGGCATCGGTGGACTTCTTGGGCAGGCCCGCGCCGATATCGGTGCTGCGGGTAATGGTGAGGCCACGCAGCGCGCCGGATTGGCGCTGCATGTCGACGCTCAGCAGGTGGCCCCGATCTCCGATGATGATCGCGCGGGTGCCGCTCTCCTGCACTTCGATCCCCGACCAGCCGCCGAACCAGTCGTTGGATCCGCGCCAGGGCAGCGCCCCGTCAAACCGCAGCCGCGGTTCGGCGCTGGCGGTGGTCGCCGCCAGAACACAGATCAGCGCCAGGAGCGTTTTCACCCGGCGTCAAGCACCGCTTTGCACTGCACGGGCAGATCGGCCAGCCGCAGCTCGCGCCGGGGTTTGCGCACGACGGGCTTGGCATTCGGATCGGGCTTGGGCGGGTTGAGGATGTTGGCCTGCCATTGGCGGGCATCGGCGCAGCCATCCCCGGCGGGTGGCGGGTTCTGATCGCGGCAGCCCGACGCGCCGGCAGGGCACTTCAGCCGTACGTGGAAATGGTAGTGGTGGCCGTACCACGGCCGGATCTTGCGCAGATAGCTGCGATCGCCTGTTTCATCGTCGCACATCTGAACCTTGGCACCGGGAAACACAAAGATGCGCGCGGTGCGCGGATCCTTGGCCGCTGCCTTGAGGATTTCGTGGTGTGAGCGGGTCCAGGCGTTGTTGACATAGGCGCCATTGGCCCGGCGGGTGGAGATCGACGAGATATTCTCGCGCTGTTGGCGCGTCAGGCTGAGCGATGTGGGTGGCAGCATCCAGATATCGGCATCCAGCCCGATCTGGTGACTGCGGTGACCGGTCAGCATCGGGCCACCGCGCGGCTGGCTGATATCGCCCACGTAAAGGCCGTTCCAGCCGGGTTGCTGCGCGGCGAACTGGCTGAGTTTCTTGACCATGTCGATCATTTCGGGGTGGCCCCAGTTGCGCCCGCGTGACAGGCGCATGGCCTGCCAGGTCGGCCCGCTTTCGGGGAGTTCGACGCCGCCGGCCAGACAGCCCTTTGCGTAGCTGCCGAAGGGGTCGGGCGACAGGTTGGCGCTGGAGGATTTGGTGCCGAACAGCTTTTTCGCCTCGACATTGGCGAGCGGGCCCGCAAGCTCCCCTATGGTGGGCAGATCGGGTTTCTGGGCCGGTGCGCCGCTGATGTCACGGCTGTTGCCGCAGCTGGCCACGATCAGGGTGAGGGCGGCAACGGACAGGATATTCTTCAAGATCATGTGCTGAAATCCCCTTTGGGTTTCACCCATGCTAACAGGATCAAACCGATGATGAACAGCCCCACGATGGGGGTCACGCCCAATTGTTGGCTACCGGTCATTTGCGTGGTCAAGGCGATGAGCGCGGGCGCGATAAACGACGTGGCCTTCCCCGAGAGCGCGTAGAGGCCGAAGGCTTCGGTCATGCGGGCGGGGTTGGCCTGACGGGTCATCATGTTGCGCGACGACGCCTGCAGCGCGCCGCCCGCGCCGCCGATCACGGCACCGGCAAAGAAGAACGCGATGTCGGGCAGCGCCGAGCCATCGGGCACGGGCACGAAGAACACCGACGTGGGGCTGACCGAGACGACCAGCAGCGACACGAGGATCAGCGCCACGTTGCAAAAGACGATGACCGGCATGGGGCCGGTGCGGCGGTCGACCCGCCCCGCGATCCAGCAGAAGAATGCGCCGGAGATCAGCGTGAGGATGCCAAAGATGCCGATCTGCGTGATCGACCAGCCCAGCACCCCCGTCGCGTAGACGCCGCCGAAGGTATACACCCCATTGAGCGCGTCACGGTAGAACATCGACGAGCCGAGATAGGCCAGCAGGGAGGGATGCCGGGGCAGGCCGCGCAGCGTGCGCATCAGATCGCGCATGCTGGCACCGATCCGAACGCGCGCGGCGCCGGTGGGGGTATCGCGGGCCGTCAGGAAGAACGGGATCATGAAGACGATGAACCAAATCGCGGCGAGTGGGCCGACGATGCGGGTATCCGCCTTGGTCGCGGGATCGAGACCGAAGAGCGGGGTCAGCCCCGCCATGGTGCGCCCGTTGCCCGTCGCCTGAAACAGCGCCAGCATCAGCGCCAGCGCCACAAGTCCACCGACATAGCCGAAGGCCCAGCCGGAGCCGGAAATGCGCCCCAGCTCGTCCGGGTTATCATGCAGCTCGGGCAGGTAGGCGTTGGTGAAGATCGTCGCGAACTCCATCCCGATGAGGCCGATGCCAAAGAAGAACAGCGCCCAGGGGACCGAAAACGCCTGTGGCGCGGTCCACCACAAAGCCGCCGAGCCGATGACGTAGAGCGCGGAGAAACCCCAGATCCACGGCAGCTTGCGCCCCGAATTGTCCGCGATGGCGCCAAGGATCGGTGCGAGCACGGCGATGCACAGGCCCGCGATGGCCAGCCCCCAGCCCCACGCGGCCTGAGCCTGCGCGCGGGCGGCGGCGGGCGCCATCCCGCTGTCGATCAGATTGGTCGAGAGCGTGGCGGCGAAATAGGGCCCGAAGATGAAGGTGAGCATCAGCGTGTTGTAGGGTTGGCTGGCCCAGTCAAAGAAGTACCAGCCCCAGATGCGCGCGCGCGGCGATGATTGTGCCATTGTTATGCTCTCCCCGTTGAGAAACGTAGAGCAGCCGGACCGGGATCTGGCAAGCGCGGTTAAATCATGGGTGCACATATTGTTGACAGGGCAAGCATTATTGTGCACTTATTGGCTGAGCGAAGGTGCGCGCTTCAACCTGAGAGTGCATAAGGGCGCGAAAACTGCGGAGGTTAGCCGTGATCAGGGTAATGTATTTCAGCACAGCCACCGGCGCGATGTCGCGCGCGGATATGAGCGATCTGGTCGCCGCGTCTGCCGCGCGCAATGCGGCGCGGGGGGTGACGGGCATGCTGGCCTATAACGGCCGCAATTTTTGCCAGATCCTGGAGGGCGAGGAAGAGACGGTAACCGATCTTGTCTCCGTCATCCGGGCGGATCAGCGGCATGCGGGCTTCAAGGTTTTGGGGCAGAAAGAAATTTCGGATCGCCGGTTCGAGGATTGGTCGCTGCGCATGGTCGACGCGCTTGATTTTTCGGAGGCGGTTCAGGCGATGGACGCATGATCGGGCGCGTCCTGCATCGGCGGCCATGGGCGGGTGGCATCGGCGCGGCGCCAGGCGTCGATCCAATCGGGCACGGGCGGGCTTTGTACCTCTTGCCCAAGTGCCGCGAGCACACGGGGCGGCGCCACGATACCGTTACGATCCGTCACCGCCGCGCGGTATAGTACGTGGCTGGCGCATTCCCCGTCGCGTTTCCACATGGATTGCTCGATGTAGGTAAAGCGGTCGTCCCAGCAGACCGCGCGGCTGCGCATCTCGAACGCCTCAAAGCAGTGGATGCGGCGGCGAAAGCGCACGTGTGAACCGGCCATCGTGAGCGCCCAACGTTCGCGCCGCAGCACGCCGATCAGCCCGCTGCGTTGCGCCAGCCCGATGCGCCCCAGATCGTAGAGGGTGAGCGTGCGGCCATTGTTCATCTCGAGGAACGCATCAAGATCCTGCGGCCAGCAGATGTGGCGCGAGATATGGGTGTCGGTCAGGGACGCGAGGCGCGGCTGGCGACTGGCGAGAAACATATCCTTGGCGAGGCGCGCGAATGGGAACATGGGCAAACTCCTTTGCCCTCAGATGCCTTGCGGGGAGGCGGCGTCAACCATGGACCTTGCGGCACTCTTGTCCTTTGCGGGCGTCTTGCCTATCTCAAAGGCGGACATGCGCGAGGAGCCCGCCCGATGACGTCGATTTACCAGATCCTGATGCTGCTGCTCGATATCCTGTGGTTTTTCATCATTGCGCATGTGGTGATGTCATGGCTCATCAATTTTCAGGTGCTCAACCTGCGCCAGCCGCTGGTCGCGCAGATCTGGACCGGCATCAATCGGCTGCTGGAACCGATCTATGCCCCGATCCGCCGCGTGCTGCCGAACATGGGCGGCCTCGATCTGGCGCCGCTTGTCGTGCTGATCGGTGTGGCGATCGCGCGGATCGTTTTGCAGAATAACGCGGCGGCGTTCTTTTAGGCAGGCGGTGTGCAGAGGTATTTTGGAAAGGGTGCAGGGGGGTGTTGCCCCTGTGCCGGTGATGTGGGATTCTTGCGGCAACTGATTTCCTGACAGGTTTGCCCATGCCCGCCGCCGACGCGCTGCTGAAAGATATCTTTGGATTTGATGGCTTCCGCCCCGGGCAGGAAGAGATCGTGCAAGCCGTGACCGCAGGCGAGAACGTGCTGGCGATCATGCCAACGGGGGGTGGAAAATCCCTGTGCTTTCAATTGCCTGCCTTGATGCGGGAGGGGGTCACGGTGGTAATCTCACCGTTGATTGCGTTGATGCGCGATCAGGTGCGGGCCTTGCAGGAAGTGGGCGTGGGCGCGGGCGCACTGACCTCTGGCAACACGCCCGAGGAGACGGATGCCGTGTGGGAGGGGCTGGAGGCGGGCACGCTGAAGCTGTTGTACATGGCGCCCGAACGGCTCGCCTCGGGGGCGGCGATGGGGATGTTGCGGCGCGTGGGGGTGCGGCTGATTGCCGTGGATGAGGCGCATTGCGTGAGCCAGTGGGGCCATGATTTCCGCCCCGATTACCTGCGCATCGGCGAGCTGCGGCGCACGCTTGACGTGCCATTGGCGGCGTTCACCGCCACGGCGGATGCGGAGACGCAGGCCGAGATCGTGCAAAAACTGTTTGACGGGCAGGCGCCGCGGGCCTTTCTACGCGGCTTTGACCGGCCCAACATTCATCTGATGTTTGCGGCCAAGAACGCTCCGCGGGCGCAGATCCTGAACTTTGCCGCCGCGCGGCGCGGGCAATCGGGGATCGTCTATTGTGGCACGCGGGCCAAGACCGAAGGGCTGAGCCGCGCGCTCAACGAGGCGGGGCAGACCGCGATCCACTATCACGGCGGCATGGATCCGGAGGATCGGCGCATCGCCGAGACACGGTTTCAACGCGAGGACGGGTTGATCGTCTGCGCCACGGTGGCGTTCGGCATGGGCGTCGACAAGCCAGACATTCGCTGGGTCGCGCATGCCGATCTGCCCAAGAGCATCGAGGCCTATTATCAGGAAATCGGCCGCGCGGGCCGCGACGGCGCACCCGCCGAGACGTTGACGCTGTACGGTCCCGAGGACATTCGCCTGCGGCGCAACCAGATCGACGAGGGGCTTGCCCCGTCCGAGCGGCGGGCGGCGGATCACGGGCGGCTCAATGCCTTGCTGGGGCTGGCGGAGGCACTGAACTGTCGGCGGCAGAGCCTGTTGGGCTATTTCGGCGAGACGGAGATCACCTGCGGCAACTGCGATCTGTGCGACACCCCCGCCGATACGTTTGACGGCACCACGGCGGTGCGCAAGGCTTTGTCGGCGATGCTGCGCACCGAGGAATGGTTTGGCGCGGGGCATCTGATCGATATTCTGCTGGGCGCCGATACGGACAAGATCCGTCAGCGGGGGCACGACGGGCTGCCGACCTATGGCGTCGGCAAGGAATATTCCAAGCCGCAGTGGCAGGCGATTTTCCGGCAGATGATGGGGCATGATCTGGTGCGTCCCGATCCCGAACGCCACGGCGCATTGCGCATGACCGATGCGGCATTGCCGATCCTGCGCGATGAGACGTCGATCACGCTGCGGCGCGACACGATCAAGGCGGCGGCGGTGCGGCGCCCGGCGGTCAAGGCGATGGTGAGCGAGGAGGACGCGCCATTGCTCTCGGCTCTCAAGGCCAAGCGGCGCGGTCTGGCGGAGGCGGCCAAAGTGCCGGCCTACGTGATCTTTACCGACCGCACGCTGATCGAGATGGCCGAGCGGCGCCCGGCCACGCTGGACGATATGGCGGGGGTTGGCGGCGTTGGGGCAAAGAAGCTTGAGAAATACGGGCGCGCGTTTCTGGACGTCATCAACGGCGCGTCCGAAGAGATGCACCCGCAGCGGCGCAAGCTGGCGGGGCGCGACGCAGGCGCCGTCTACGATCAGCTGATGGCCGCGCAGCAGGAGCTGTCGCGCGGGCCGATGGGTACGGACCGGTTGCTGAGCTGCACTGCCTCGCAGCTGGCGAAGGTGGCGCAACTGCGCGGTGCCGATGCGGGCGCGTTGGAGCGGGTGCTGGGCGAAAAGCACGCGGAACGATTTGGCGCGGCCTTTCTGGACGTGCTGCGCGCCGAGGACTAGGTAGAGCGCAACAGCCACAGGAGACCCCCCATGCTCGTCGTGATTTCCCCCGCAAAACGGCTCGACTGGGCCGAGCGTTCGGTCGAGACGACCGCGCCCGCCTACGCCGAGGACGCGATGCGTCTGACCCGCACGGCGCGCAACCTCACGCTGGGGGATCTGAAATCGCTGATGGGGTTGAGCGATGATCTGGCGCGACTGAACCGGGATCGGTTCAAGGCCTATGAGGCGGAGCCGTCTGCGGATCTGACGCGCCCTGCAGCACTCGCGTTTGCGGGTGATACCTATCAGGGTCTGGAGGCGGCGACGCTGGACGGTGACGAAATGGCGTTTGCGCAGGATCATCTGCGGATCCTGTCGGGGCTGTACGGGCTGCTGCGCCCGCTGGATGCGATCCAGCCCTACCGGCTGGAGATGGGCAGCAAGCTGAAGACCCGGCGGGGCAAGAACCTGTATGACTATTGGGGCAGCGAACTGGCCAAGGGGCTGAATGCGCAGGCCGAGGCCACGGGCAGCGAGACGTTGGTGAATTGCGCAAGCCAGGAGTATTTTGGCGCGGTCGATCTCAAGGCGCTGAAGCTGCGGGTGGTGACGCCGCAGTTCATGGAGGACAAGGACGACGGCAAGGGCCCGCGCATCGTGAGCTTTTTTGCCAAGCGCGCGCGGGGGGCGATGGCGCGGTTTATCGTGCAGAACCGGATCGACAGCGATGCGGGGCTGCTGGAATTCGATCTGGGCGGCTATGCCCATGCGCCGGAGCTGTCAAAACCTGACGCGCCGGTATTTCTGCGGCCCTACCCGGCCTCCTGAGCGGGGAGGAGGTCGCGGGTGCCTTCGGGGCGGGCGCGGCGGACGTGATCGAGGATTTCATCGCGTTTGAGCGGTTTGGTCAGGTAGTGATCCAGCCCGGCCTTTAGAATGGATTTGTCGTCGTCGGGCAGTGCGTGCGCGGTCATGGCGACGATGGGGGTGTGTTTTCCGGTCTGACGTTCGATCTTGCGGATTTCCTGCGTGGCCTGTTTGCCATCCATACCGGGCATCGAGATGTCCATGAACACCAGATCGGGGCGGAAGGTTTTGTACAGCTCAACCGCTTCGGCACCGTTGGCGGCCATCTCAAGCTCGATATCATAGGCGGCGATCATCTTGCTGAACACAAGCTGGTTGGTGCGGTTATCCTCGGCGGCCAGCACGCGCATGCGCCGCGGGGGCGCGCTGCTGGGTCCGCGCGGGGAGAGTTGTTCGAGCGTATCGAAAAGCACTTGACGCGGCAGCGGTTTTTGCAGGGCGTGCGACAGGGCGGCGGCGCGCAGATCCTCCTTGATCCCGGCAAGATTGGCGGTGATCAAAACCACGGGCGCGGCGTCGTGAAACGCCTCCGCGAGTGCGAGACCGTCGAGATGCGGCAGCTTGTGCTCGGTCAGGATGAGGTCGTAGTCGGTGGGATCAAGGGCCAGCGCGTCGGCGCTGTCGCAGACGCCGGTGACATCAATGCGCAGCTGCGCCAACTGACGGCTCAGGATCTCGCGGTTGGCGGCGATGTCGTCGACGATCAGCACGCGGCGCAGCCCTTCGGGGAGTTCGGGGTAGGTGACGTTGAGCGGGCCATCCGCCGCCAGCTCAAGTCGGAAGCCAAAGCAGGAGCCCGCGCCCTCCTCGGACGTGACCCAGATCTCGCCTTTCATCATCTCGACAAGCCGTTTCGTGATCGCGAGGCCAAGGCCGGTGCCGTCAAACTGGCGGTTGCGTTCGTTTTCGACCTGATTGAATTCGCCAAAGATATGCTGCGTCATATGCGCGGGAATGCCGATGCCGGTATCCTCGACCGCCACATGCACGGCGATGGTATCTGTCTGCGGATTTGTCACGCCGGTGATGCGCACCATCACGTGCCCTTCGGTGGTGAACTTTACCGCGTTGCCGATGAGGTTCGTCAGCACCTGCCGGATGCGGCCCGCATCGCCGCACATGCGCGTGGGCAGGAACAGATCGTAGTCCAGCAACAGATCCAGCCCCTTTTCGCGGGCCATGGGTTGCAGGAGCATAATGACCTCCTGACAGGCGCGTTCCAGATCGAAGGGGTCTGAATTGAGATCGAGCTTGCCCGCCTCGATCTTGGAGTAGTCGAGCACGTCGTTGATGATGACCAGCAGCGCCTCACCGGAATTGCGGATCGTCTGCACGAACAGGCGCTGTTCTTCGTCGAGCGTGGTGTCGCGCAACAGATCGGCCATGCCGACGACGCCGTTCATCGGCGTGCGGATCTCGTGGCTCATGTTGGCGAGGAAGGCCGATTTAGCGCGGTTTGCGGCTTCGGCGGCTTCCTGCGCGGCCTTCAGCTCGCGTTGGTAGGTGATGCTTTCGGTGATATCGAGGCCAAGCGAGACCATGTCCCCGCCCGGCCCGCGCTGATCGACCAGCTTGATATAGTTGCCGTTCCACAGCTGAATCACTTCCGATGGCGGGCTACGCTCCTGAAAGCGGGCGAGCATACGGCGCCGCCAGCTGGTCGCCTCCTCCCCGCCCAGATCGACGATGCCCTCGTCGGTCATCGCCTGAAGGATGGTGACGTAGTTCACACCGGGCCGGATCATTTCCAGCCCGTCAAAGATCGCAAGATAGGACTGGTTTGCCATGATGAGGTGATTGTCGCTGTCAAAGAAGGCGAAACCGTCGCGAATCGTCTCGATGGAGTGCCACAGGCGGCGCTCGACCAGCGCGATCTTCTCCTGTGCGGCGCTGAGATCGGATTTAACCTTTTGGTTCTCGCCGCGGATCGATTCGACCAATGCGCGGGTATCGACGATTTCATCGGAGAGTTCGCGCGTGCGTCCGCCAAGCTTGCGATTGGCGGCAAAAAGCTCTGCTTTCTTGAGTTCCAGCATCCGCTCCGCAGCAAGACGGCCGCGCCGCTCCTGCGTCAGTTTTTGCTGCAGACTCATTGCGTGGCTTACCTCCTGCGACGTCCCCTTCCTTTTGCCCGGCCAGAGTAAACAGGCGATTAAGTCGCGTGGCGCTTGCCCGAATGGGGCTTCGCGTGCCAGCCTTCAGAAGATCGGCACGCACGGGAGAGAGATGATATGGCGCGGGTTCACGGGATTGCGGCGGGTCTGATGGCCCGGGTTCTGATGGTCCTGTGCCTGACGGCCGGGGCGCTCTGGGCGCAGGATCCGCTGCCCGCCGAGCGTTATGTGCAAAGCCTTGATACGGATTTTCCGGGGGCTGATCTGGGTCCGTTGTTCGATACCTCGGCGGCGGCCTGCCAGCGGGCGTGCAGCGCACGGGCCGCATGTGCCGGGTATACGCATAACACCCGCTCGAACGCGTGCTTTCCCAAGGCGTCCGCGGATGTGGCGGCACCCTTTGTGGGGGCCGTTTCAGCGCGCAAGGTCGTGACCCCCGATGCGGCACAGACCCTTGCGCTGCTGCGCATCGCCGATCTGCCGCCGACACGGGCGGAGGACCTGGCGCAGGCGCGTGCGTTGGTCGGTACACTGGCACAACAGACCCCGGCGGGTGGCCTGCGGCTGGAGGACGTGTTGCGCGCCTATGAGGTCGCCCGCGCCGATGGGGTGCGCGACCGGATGCTGCTGCACGCAACGCAGGCGGTGGTCCTGCGTGACGCGAGCGCCGACTGGGCGCGGTTCGCGGAAATGGGCCTTCTGCCCGGCGAGGGTTTGCCGCGTGACCGTGCACGCATGCTGCGGCGCCAGACAGTGCCCGCTGCGCTGAACGCCTATCTGCGCGCGGAGGGGGTGCAGGCGCAGGCAGAAGCGCTCGATCTGCTGGCGCGTGCGTATGAGGCGAACGGGCGGGGGCGCGAGATGATCGCCCCGCTGCGACTGGCTGAGCGCATCGCGCCGGGCGTGGGAACCGCGCGGGCGCTGGAGGCGGCGATTGCAAAATACGGCTTTAGGGTCGTCGATACGCGAGTCGAATACGACAGTGCCCGTCCGCGCCTGTGCGCCGTGTTCTCGGAGCTGCTGGCGCCGCGCGGTACGGATTTTGCGCCCTACGTGCGGCTCAACGATCCGCGGCTGGTGGTGTCTGCGTCCGAGCGGGAATTGTGCATAGACGGCGTCACCCATGGCGCGCGCTATAGCGTGACGCTGCGGCGGGGGCTGCCTGCGGCGAGCGGGGAGGTGTTGCACCGCGACACGCCCGTGACGCTGTATGTGCGCGACCGCGCGCCCACGGTCCGCTTTGCCGGGCGGGCCTACGTGCTGCCGCGCGGCGGCGACGCGGCGCTGCCGGTCGAGACGGTGAACACCGATGCGGTGGAACTAGTGCTGCGCCGGATCAGCGACCGCAGCCTGCTGCGCGCCATGCAGGAAAGCTATTTCGGGCGCCCGCTGAGCAAGTATCAGGAGGACGCCTTTGCCGATACCATCGCGCAGGAAATCTGGCGCGGCACCGGAGACGTGCAGAACACGCTGAACGTGGCAATGACCACGCGGTTGCCACTGGCGGAGGCGCTGGCCGACCAGCCGCCCGGTATCTATGCGCTGAGTGCCGCCATCGCGGGGCAGGATCCCTACGATAGTCCCGCCGCGACGCAGTGGTTCATCCTCAGCGATCTGGGGATCAGCAGTCTGACCGGCACCGATGGGCTGCACGTGGGCGTGCGAGGGTTGGGTGATGCGCAGCCGCGCGCGGGGGTCACGGTGACGCTGATCAACCGTGCAAATGCGGTGCTGGGCACGGCGCAGACGGGCGCCGACGGGCGCGCGCATTTTGCCGCCGGCTTGATCCGGGGTGAGGGGGCGGCGGCACCTGCGCTGATCCTGGCCGATGCGGGCGGGGAGGACGCGGCCTTTCTGTCGCTGCGCGATCCGGCGTTCGATCTGTCCGACCGGGGCGTGGAGGGCCGCCCGCCCAGTCCGCCGATCGATACCTTTCTGACCACCGACCGCGGCGCCTACCGCCCCGGTGAGGTCATTCACGCGACGGCCCTGACCCGCGATGCAGCGGGGCGGGCGGTGAACGGTCTGCCGCTGGTGGCGGTGCTGACGCGTCCTGACGGGGTGGAGCATGCCCGCACGCTGAGCCAGAACGCGCGGGCGGGCGGCCATGTCTTTGCGCTGCCGCTCGATGCGCGGGTGCCGCGCGGGGCGTGGCGGCTGGACATGATCGCCGATCCGGCGCTGGGGCCGCTCGCCTCGACCACGGTGCTGGTCGAGGACTTCCTGCCCGACCGCATTGCGTTCGAGATGTCGCTGCCCGATGAGATGCGCCTGCAAGCAGGCCAGCGGGCCGGGGTCAAGGCGCGGTATCTCTTTGGCGCGCCGGGTGCGGATCTGCGGGTCGAGGGGGAGGTGCGGCTGCGCCTGCAACGACGGCTCGAGGCTTATCCGGGCGCATTCTTCGGCCGCCACGACGCGCAGTTCGACACGGCGACGGCGGCGATTGGCGCCACACAGACCGATGCGCAGGGCCAAGCAATCGTTGATCTGCGCCTGCCACAGGTGACACCGCCGCCCGCGACGCCGCTTGAGGCCGTGGTGCGGCTGCGCGTGGCCGAAGGATCGGGCCGCGCGGTGGAGCGCGAGCAGACGCGCGTGATCGTGCCGGACGGCCCGATGATCGGCATCCGCCCGGTGTTCGACGGGCCGTTGCCGCAGGGAGGCGAGGCGGCGTTTGAGCTGATCGCAACCGGCGGTGAGATGCCCGCGCAGGTGACCTTCAACCGGGTCGAGACGCGCTATCAGTGGTTCCGCAGCGGCGGGCGTTGGAGTTGGGAGCCGATCACCCGGCGCGTGCGTGTGCAGACCGATGAGGTGACGCTGTCCGGAGCGCCGGTGCCGCTGCGCCTGCCGACAGACTGGGGGCAATATGAGGTGGTCGTGCAAAGCGTGGCAGCGCCGCAAGTGGCAAGCTCGATCCTGTTTACTTCAGGCTGGGGGGGCGATGGCGCCCGTGATACGCCTGACGCGCTGCCGGTGACGCTTGACCGCGAAAGCTATGCCGTGGGGGAGACCGCGACAATGCGGTTCGAGGCGGAGGCGGACGGGGTCGCGCTGGTGTCGGTGCTGTCGAACCGGGTCATCGCGCAGCGCAGCGTGCCGGTGACGGCGGGCGATGTGGCGATCCCGCTGACAGTGACGCAGGAATGGGGCCACAGCGCCTATGTTACCGCCACGCTGATCACACCGATGGACCGGGCGGCGGGGCGCAATCCCGCGCGCCGTCTGGGGCTGGCCCATGTGCGGGTAGCACCCGTGGGCAAGGTGTTGGACGTGACGTTGGACGCGCCGGCGGAGGTTGACGGGCAGGCAGGCATCCTGCGTGTGCCGGTGCAGATCGACGGGATCGCGGCGGGGGAGACTGCGCATCTCACACTCGCGGCAGTGGATGTGGGGATTTTGAACCTCACCGCATTCGAGCCCCCCGATCCGGGCGCGCATTACTTTGGTCAGCGCCGTTTGGGTGTCGGGATGCGCGACCTCTACGGGCGGCTGATCGACGGGCTGAACGGGGCGATGGGGCAGGTGCGGTCGGGCGGCGATGCCGTCACGGCACCGGGCGCGCAGGCACCCCCGCCGACCGAGGCGCTTATGGCGCGGTTTAGCGGGCCGGTCACAGTGGACGCGCAGGGCCGCGCGACGATCGAGATCGCGCGCCCGGCCTTCAACGGGACGATCCGCCTGATGGCGGTCGCGTGGAGCGACAGTGGCGTGGGCCATGCGGTAAGCGATGTGGTCGCGCGTGATCCGGTTGTGCTGACCGCAAGCCTGCCGCGCCTGCTCGCGCCGGGGGATGAAAGCCGCCTGCTGCTGGAATTCACCCACACGCGGGGCGATACGGGGCCGATGGCGCTGCGGGTGCTGGCCGATGCAGGCGTGGCCGTCGGCGCCGTGCCCGAACGGATCGAGGTGCTGGCGGGCCAGACCGTGCGCGTGCCTGTGGATTTGCGCGGGCGCGAACCCGGCGATCATGAGGTGATTGTCACGCTGACCCCGCCGGAGGGCGATCCGCTGACCCGCCGCTACACGCTGCCGGTGCGCAACAATGATCCGGCGACGGCGGTGACGCAACGATTTAGCCTTGGGGCGGGCGAAAGCTTTACCTTTGACAGCGCGGTCTTTGCCGATCTGAGGGCGGGCACGGCCTCGGCCACGCTGACGGCGGGTCCGTTGGCGCGGCTGGATGTGCCGGGGCTGCTGCGCCAGCTCGACCGCTACCCTTACGGCTGCTCGGAACAGGTGACATCGGCGGCGCTGCCGCTGCTGGCGATGGGCGATCTGGCGGGGCAAAGCGGGATCGACGCGCCCGCACGGCTGCGTGAGGCGGTGGACCTGCTGGCCGCGCGGCAGTCGGGCAACGGCGGATTTGGCCTGTGGGGGGCAGGATCGGGGAACCTGTGGCTCGATGCCTATGTCACCGATTTTCTGACCCGCGCGGCGGACGGTGGCGTGAGCGTGCCCGCGCGCGTGCGCAGTCGGGCGCTGGATAACCTGCGCAACGGCGTGAATTTTGCGCCGGACTTTGATCTGGGCGGCGAAGGGATCGCCTATGCGTTGCTGGTCCTCGCGCGGGCGGGTGCAGCGCAGATCGGGGATCTGCGCTACTACGCCGATGCGAAGGCCACGCAATTCGCCACGCCGATGGCAGCAGCGCAGCTGGGCGCGGCGCTGGCATCCTACGGGGATCCGACGCGGGCGGATGCGATGTTTACGCGGGCGGCGTCGTTGCTGGCGCGGCGCGGGGATCCGTCCCGCTGGCGCGATGACTTCGGCAGCGATCTGCGCGACCGGGCGGCGGTGCTGCATCTCGCGGCGGAAGCGGGAAGCGAGGCGGTCGACCGCGACGCGCTGGCCGGGGATCTGGGCCGCGTGACGCGGGCCTTGTCCACGCAGGAGGCCGCCCATGTGGCGCTGGCCGCGCGGGCATTGCAGGGGGCGCCCAGTGATCTGCGCCTTGATGGCGCCCCGGTGCAGGGCACGGCGATCAAGATCCTGCGCGACACCGCGCCGCAAAGCCACAGGCTTACCAACGCGGGCGACACCCCTGTCGATGTGACCGTCACCACCCTTGGCGTGCCGGAGGTGCCGCCAGAGGCGGGCGGGACGGGGTATGCCCTGCGCCGAACGCTCTATACCCTGCAGGGAGAGCCTGTCAGCGGCCCGGTCCCTTCGGGCGCGCGGCTGATCGTGGTGCTGGATCTGCAACCCTTCGAGAGCACCGGCGCGCGATTGATGATCGACGACCCCCTGCCCGGCGGCTTTGAGATCGACAATCCGAACCTGTTGCGGTCGGGCGATATTGCGCAATTCGACTGGATCACAGCCGCCACCCCGCGCCACGTGGAGTTCCGTGCTGACCGGTTCCTTGCGGCGATTGACCGGCGCGATGCCGACCCGGTGCAGCTGGCCTATGTCGTGCGCGCGGTGACGCCGGGCAGCTACCATCACCCGGCGGCGCTGGTCACCGACATGTACCGGCCGGCCTCGCGCGCCACGACAGGCACCGGGCGGGTCATCGTGACACCGTGAGCCGGGCGCTGCTGCTTTGCGCCCTTGCGCTGTGGGTGGGGGCCGCGGCGCGGGACGGGGTCGACCATTGGGTGGCGCGCACGGTGCTGCCGCCGCTCATCGCCGAGACAAGCGTCGAGGTCAGCGACCGCGACGGGCGCCTGATGCGTGCCTATCCGGTTGAGAACGGTCGTCTGCGCCTTGCCGTGGGGGCGAGGCAAGTCGATCCGCGATTTATCGAGATGCTGATCGCCTATGAGGACAAGCGATTTTACGAACACGCGGGCGTGGACCTGCGCGCGTTGCTGCGGGCCGGCGGGCAAATGCTGTGGCACGGGAAAATAGTGTCCGGAGGATCGACGTTGAGCATGCAGGTCGCGCGATTGCTGGAGAATTCGGGCACCGGATCGGCGGGCGGCAAACTGCGGCAGATCCGCGTCGCACTGGCGCTGGAGCGGCGGCTGGGCAAATCCGAGATCCTCGCGCTCTATCTGCTGCATGCGCCCTACGGTGGGCGGATCGAGGGGGTGCGCGCGGCGACGCTTAGCTGGTTCGGGAAGGAGCCCGCGCGGCTGACCGATGCCGAAGCCGCACTGCTGGTGGCGCTGCCGCAGGCGCCCGAGGCGCGCAGGCCCGACCGGCATCCGCAGGCTGCACGGGTGGCGCGTGCGCGGGTTTTGCAGCGGGTGGGGTTGGCGCCCGATCCGCGCCACGCCGGGGTGCCCCGCGCGCAGCGCTCCCTGCCCCGTGCGGCGCCACATCTGGCCGATACCCTGCGCGCGCGCGATCCGGCGCGGCGTCATCACCGCACGACCCTCGATCTGGATGTGCAAACGCGCATGCAGGCGCTGGCCCGCCGGGCGGTTTCGGGGCAGGCGCCGGGGGTATCGGCGGCGATCGTGGTTGCGGATCATCGCAGTGGTGAAATCCTGGCCCATGTCGGCGGCCCTGCCTACGCGCCGGAGGGGGGTGCAGGATTTGTCGATATGGGGCGTGCGCTCCGCTCACCGGGGTCGACGCTGAAACCGCTGGTCTATGCGCTGGCGTTCGACCGGGGGCTGGCGCATCCCGAGACGTTGATCAACGATGCGCCGGTTCAGTTCGGCGTCTATGCACCGCAGAATTTTGACGGGCGGTTTCGGGGCATGGTGACCGCGCGCGCGGCGCTGGAGCAGTCGCTGAACATCCCGCCCGTGCTGCTGCTGGATGCGGTGGGGCCCGCGCATCTGATGGCCGCGATGCGTCGGGCTGGGGCGCAGGCCGTGATCCCTTCCGGGCAACCGGGCCTGGCGGTGGCGCTGGGCGGTGTCGGGATCAGCCTGCGCGATCTGGTTCAGATCTTCGCCGGGCTTGCGCAGGGCGGGCAGGCGGTGACGTTGCGCAGTGGCGGGGCGGAGATGGTCACGCCAGATCGGATCGTCTCCCCCGCCGCAGCGTGGCACGTGGGGCAGATCCTGTCGCAGATCGCGCCGCCGGCGGGGCGCGCCGCGCACGGGGGCGAGATCGCGTATAAGACCGGCACGTCCTACGGGCACCGCGATGCCTGGGCGGTGGGGTTTGACGGGGCGCATGTGGTCGGTGTCTGGCTGGGACGGCCCGATGGCACCCCGGTGCCGGGGGCTTTCGGCGGCGCGTTGGCGGCCCCGATCCTGTTCGAGGCTTTTGGTCGGATTAGCGCCATGCGCGCGCCCCTTGCCCCGCCACCGCCAGAGACGCTGATCGTGGGTACTGCCGATCTGCCGCTTCCGCTGCGGGAATTCCGCAGTCGCGGGGCGGGCATGGCGGAGGATCCCGACCGCCCGGTTGTTACCTTTCCACCCGCCGATGCGACGCTGGCGCGCAGTGGCTTTGGTGTGCCGCTTAAACTGGCGCGGGGCGCGTTCCCGATGGCGGTTCTGGTCGACGGCCGCCCGGTGCTGACGGATGTGCGCAGCCGCGAGATTTTGCTGGACCTCGATACCCCCGGTTATACCCGTATTTCGGTCATTGACGCGGCGGGGCGCAGCGCGTCGGTGCGGATCCGGCTGGACTGAGCCTGCGGGCGCGGTCAAAGTGCGGTCATGTCGCTGGCGTTTTCCGTTCTTCCGCTGATCTTTGTGATTGCCGCAGGCTACGGCCTTGGCAAATCAGGGCTGATCCCGCGCGAGAACTGGGGCGGGATCGAGGCGCTATCGTTTCGCGCGTTGATCCCGGCGATGCTGGTGCTGGCCATCGCGCAGACCGATCTGTCGGTGGCGCGCTACGGCGGGTTTGCGGTGGTGTTGCTGGGGGTTCTGGCCTGTCTGGGCGGGCTGGCGCTGGTGGTCTGGCGGCTGACGGGGATGAGCCGGGCCAGCGCCGGATCGGTTTTTCAGCTGTCGGTGCGCTGGAATGCCTTTGTCGCGCTGGCGGCGGCGGATGTGTTTCTGGCCGATGGCATCGCGGTGCTCGCGATTGCGATTGCACTGCTGATCCCGACAATCAACGTGGCCTGCATTGTGGTGCTGGCGGCCCTTGGCCCGGCGCAGGCGGGTCCGGGGCAGATCGCGCGGACCGTGTCGCGCAACCCGCTGGTGATCGCCTGCGCCATCGGGCTGGCGCTGAACCTGTCGGGGGTCACGCTGCCCGAGAGCGTTGCCAGCGCGCTCGACATGATCGCGCGCGGAGCGCTGGCGGTGGGGCTGATGGCCATCGGGGCCGGTATCAGCCTGCGGCGGCTTGCGACGCTTGACGCACGCGTGGGTGTGAGCGTTCTTTTGCGGCCCGTGATCGGGCCGGTGCTGTTTGCCGGGCTGGGGACGCTGTGGGGTCTGCCCGCGATGCAGCTATTTGCCGGGGTTCTGGTGTTCGCGGCACCGGCCGCGTCAAACGGCTATATCATCGCCAAGCAGATGGGCGCGGATGCCGAGCTGTATGCCGATGTGATGACTTGGCAGGTGGTGCTGTCGATGCTGTGCCTGCCGATCTGGGCGGCGCTGCTGCTTTAGCGGGCGGGGCCGCCAGCGCACAGTGCTACACGGTCAAAGCCGCAGCGTGGTCGTCCGGTGTCAGCGCGCGCACCGTCACCTGGCTCAGCGCCGCCCCTCGCGCAGCCACGCCGCAGTGATGAGCCCCGCGCTCAGCAACAGGACAAGCCAGCCGGGCAGCAGTGGCGTCTGCCGCACATCGAGTGTCTCGTAGGCATCGCGGCGGGTGAGGCCGATCCAGCCGCGCCCGGCGGCGGGGCGACCGGCGTTCACATTGCGGATCCGGGGGACACCGTCGGTGAGGGTGAGCGCCCCGCCGCGCAGTGACGCGACCTGCGACGCCAATGGCTCGGCGCTGGCGATGGTGTCGACAAATTCGCGCGGGGCGGCGGGGCCAAGGCCGATCACACTGGTCTGATCGCCGTTCTCAAGCCGGTAGAGGCCGATTTCAGGCCCGGTGAACACGGTCTCGAACCGGCCCGGCGCGGCTTCGTCCAGCGTTAGCTCGGTCACGGTGCCGTCGGGGCCGGTGATCGTGAGCGGCGGCACCTCGGCGCTGAGCGTGCGGCGCTGGATGCGCATGGTCTGCCCTTCGGCGGTGGCGGTCAGGGCTTCTTCCTCCAACTCCGGTTCGCCCATCATCCAATGGGCCAGACGGCGCAGCAATTCCAACTGCGGGCCGCCCCCTTCGTAGCCGCGGTTCCACAGCCACGCGTGATCGGAGGCCAGCAGCGCCACGCGCCCCTCGCCCACACGGTCAAGCACCAGCAGGGGGCGGTCGTCGATCCCGGTCATTACGGTATCGCCCGAGGTTGCCGTCACCTCGATCTGGCGCAGCCAGCGGCCCCAGTCGCCGTTCTGCGGCAGGCCCTGGGTCACGGGGTGGCGTTCGCCCAATTCGGGCACGACCGGCAGATAGGGTTCTTCGAGCACGCGGGCGGAGGGGGTGGCGGGCACCACATCGCCCAGGGGCGTGCGGAACAGGCTGTCGGCGCTGGCAAAATCCGGCCCGGCAGAGACCAGAACTGCGCCGCCGCCGCGCACGTATTGCGCGATGTTCTCAAGGTAGAGCGACGGCAGGATGCCCCGCCGTTTGTAACGGTCAAAGATGATCAGATCGAAATCCTCGATCTTTTCCATGAAAAGCTCGCGCGTGGGGAAGGCGATGAGCGACAGCTCGTCCACCGGCACGCCATCCTGTTTCTCGGGCGGGCGCAGGATGGTGAAATGCACCAGATCGACGGAGCTGTCGGATTTCAGCAGGTTGCGCCACGTGCGCCCGCCCGCGTGCGGCTCCCCACTCACCAGTAGGACGCGCAGACGATCCCGTACGCCGTTCATCTGGATCACGGCGGCATTGTTGCGGTCGGTCAGCTCGCCCTCGGCCTCCGGCAGGGAGAAGCGGATCACGTTGCGCCCGCCGTGGGGCAGGGTGATGGGCAGCTCAAGATCCTCGCCGATGGGCACGGTAAAGCGCTGTGCGGGGTCTGCGTCGATGGAGATGTCGAGCTCGGTCTGGGTCACACCTGCCGGGGCGGCCCCCAGATCGTCGATGCGCAGGGTGAGGGTCACAGGCTCCCCGATGATCGCAAAGGCGGGGGCGCCCAGAACGGTGAGGCGGCGGTCCCAATCCTCCTCCCGCCCGCTGAGCAGGACGTGGAAGGGGGCGGGCACGTCGACGGGCAGATCGGCGTCATGCGCCCGCCCGTCGGTCAGCGCGATCACCCCGGCGATCCGCGCGCGCGGCTCTTCGGCGAGCGCCTCTGACAGCGCGCTCATCAGCTCGGTCCCGGCGTCATTGGCGCCGTCGGGCACGGTGATGCGGCGCAGCTCTGTATTCTCGCGCGCCTCGATGGTGGCGGCGAGGCTGTCGGCGGCCTGCGCGGTCTGATCGGCGCGGTCCGACAGGCGCTGGCTGGCGCTTTCGTCTTCCAGCAGGATCACGATATCGCTGAGCGGCGCGCGGTCCTCTTGCAGCAGCGAGGGGCCGGAGAGGGCGGCGAGCACGACCAGCCCAGCCAACCCGCGAAAGCCCCAGCCGCGCAGGCCGCGCAGCAGCGCCAACATCACGCCGATGGAGGCGATCACGGCAACCATGACCAGCAGCGGCCACGGCACAAGCGGGTCGAAGACGATCGAAGAGGTCATTGGCCCAACCTGTCCAGCAGCGCAGGCACGTGCACCTGATCGGATTTATAATTCCCGGTGAGCACGTGCATCACCAGATTGACGCCAAAGCGGTACGCGATCTCGCGCTGCCGCTCGCCGCTGAACCCCCGCCCCACGGGCAAAAGCGGTCCACCGCCACTGTTCACGGCCCAGGCCGACGCCCAATCGTTGCCGCCGATGACCACCGGCGTCACCCCGTCGTTGAGATCGCGGAACGGCATGCCTTCGACCTCTTCGGCGGCGGGATCCGATGCCTCAACCCAGACATCGCGGCTGTTGTGGCGGCCGGGGAAGTCTTGCAGCAAATAGAAAGTGCGGGTGAGGACGTGATCGGCGGGCACCGGCTCCAGCGCGGGAATGTCGAGCGGGGCGGCCAACGCCTGCAGCTTGCGCCCGTTCGGGCTGGATGCGCCAAAGCGCGCGGTGTCCGCGTCGCGCGTATCAAACAGGATCAGCCCACCCGACCGCAGATAGGCGTTGAGCTTGGCGTAGGCCTCTGACGACGGCGTGGGTTGGCTGGTCGTCACGGGCCAGTAGAGGATGGGGAAGAACGCCAGCTCGTCAGTCTCAAGATCGACGCCCAGCGGGGTGGCGGGTTCGACCGAGGTGCGGAAAAACAGCGTGTCGCTGAGGCCGGTGAGGCCCGCCAGCGCGATCTCGTCGACCTGAGGGTCACCGGTGATGACATGGGCCAGCACCAGCTCGGATGTGGCGGTGAGGGCCAGATCATCCGCATCGCTCTGCGCATCGGCGGGGGCAGGCAGCAGCAGAAGCGCCAGAAGTGCTGCGGCGGTGGCATTGCTGCGCCCCAGAAGGCGGCCGGAGAGCGCCAGCGACGCCACCACATCGGCCAGCAGGATCAGCACAGCGAGGCTCAAGAGCCAGCCCGCGATGGGTTGCTCGGGGGCGACAGCGAGGCCGCGCACGGGAATGCGCGCGGGCCAGCTGGCGGGGGTCAGCACCGTGTCGGGCGTGAGCACGTTGCGCGCCATGCGTCGGTCGCCCGACGCATAGAGCCCCGGTTGCAGCGCGGGGCCGGTGGGCGCAGAGATCAGCGCCGCCCCGTCAACACCGGGCAGGGTGCCGGCATCTTCGAGCAGGCCAAACCCGTTGAGGGTGCGCTGCGGCGTCCAGGTGGTGCCTTCCATCGCATCGGCATCGGCGGTGGCCGCGCTGGAGGAGGTGGCAAGACGCTCCATCATTTCGACAAACAGACCCGACAGCGGGAGCGACGACCACTCGGCGGTGGCGGTGACGTGGAACAGAACGATCTGGCCCTGGCCCACAGTCTTGCGCGTTACCAGCGGCGTGCCGTCGGTGAGCGCGGCGATGGACCGCTCGGCCAGCGTGGGATCGGGTTGCGCCACGACCTGCGCGGTGACGGTGACGTCGTCCGGCACGGTGAGGCCAAAGAACGGCGAGCCCTGGGAGAAGGGCGCCAGCGCCTTTGGCTCGCCCCAGCTCATAGCGCCGCCGACGCTGCGGCCACCCTCGCGCAGGCGCACGGGCATAAGCGGGTCTTCGTCCCGGCGGGAGATGTCGCTGGCGGCGATGCGCGGCCCGGCAAAGCGTACGAGCATGCCGCCGCCCTCGATCCATTCGGTGAGCGGGGCGGCCTCGGCTTCGGCCAGCGTCGCCACATCGGCCAGCACGATCACGTCGGGGTTGGCGGGCAGCACGTCGCTGAGCGATCCGTCGATCAGATCGGCGGTCGGTGCCAGCGCCTGTTCGATGTAGTGCAGGGGTGAGAGAAGCTCCAACGCTTCGCGGTTTTCGCGCGATGAGATCAGCGCGACCTCACGCCGCCGTAGCCCGTCGTCCGTCAGCGTGCTCGCCCCGGCAGAGCGTTGGCCCGCGATGTCGAACCGCGTAATGCGCGCGCGCAGCTCTGACGGCAGCACGATGGCGGTCTCGGCCTCGGTCTCGCCTTCGGCAAATGTCGCGGGGGCAGAGGCGAGGGTGCGCCCGTTGCCCGCCGGATCGCGGCCGAGCGCTTGAATGATGACCTCTCGTTCCGGCCCCGGCGCGGCGCGCAGCACGCGCAGTTGCACGGCGCCGTCGGCGTAGGTGGCGGGCGCGATGGCCAACACGTTGATGGCGGTCTGATAGGCCTCGACCGTGCCGCGATCCTCGAAGGTCGCCAGCAGATCGTCGCGCCCGTCGTAGGCGAGCGTGTCGCTGAACCACAGCGTGTCAAAGGCGCCGATATCGGCGACGGCGGCCTGCGCCTGCGCGATCATCTCGGCGTTGGGCTGCCAGGGGGCGGGGGCCAGCCCAGCCAGACGGTTTTGCCAGACGTCAGCGGCTTGAAACACCGGCGCCTCAGGCCGCGTGAGGGTGAGAAAGGCGACGGTGCGATCCTGCCGCGCGGCGCGGGTCAGCTGGGCCGATATCGCCTCTTGCTGCTGCGGCCAGCGGGTGGCGCCTGCCCATGTGCCGTCGAGCACGAAGAGAAGCGGGCCGTTGCCCTCGGTCTGCTCTGCCTCGGGGTTCAGCACGGGGCCGGCGAGCCCCACGATAATCGCGGCGACGGCCAGCATGCGCAGCAGCAACAGCCACCACGGCGTGCGGTCGGAGACGGTTTCGTCGTCCTTGAGACCCAGCAGCAGCGCCACACCGGGAAAGCGGCGACGGATCGGCGCGGGGGGCACGGCGCGCAGCAAAAGCCACAGGATCGGCAGGGCCGTAAGCGCGAGCAGGAGCCAGGGTGCCGTGAAACCGATGCCGCCGAGTACCGTCATGCCGCCGCTCCCCGCGCGTCGAGCGCGCCGTATAGCCACAGCAAACCGGCCTGCGCGGTGCTGTCGGTGTGATGCACGCCGTAGTGCCAGCCGGTCAGCTGGCACAGCGCTGCAAGCTCTGCCTTGCGCGCGGCGAGGCGTTCAAGATAGCGGTCGCGCAGGTCGTTCGCCTTGAGCGTCTCGTGGCTGAGCGTGCCGCCGACGCTCTCGAAAATGGTGCGCCCGGAGAAGGGGAATGCTTCCTCCGACGGGTCGAGGATATGGCACAGAACACCGCGCACGCCGCGATCTGCGGCCTTGGTCAGCGCGGTGCGCACGCCGTCGATCTCGCCCATGAAATCAGAGATGAACACGGCGCGGGCGTGCGGGATCATCGCGCGGTGTTCGGGCGGGGCGAAATCGGCGTCGTCATCGCGGCTGAACATCTCGGCCAGCGCCATGACCTGCGCGCGGCCCGCACGGGGCGGCAGGGCGGTGCCGGTCAGCCCCACGCGCTCGCCACCGCGCTGCATCAGGATCGCCAGCGCCAGACCCAGCAAGCGGGCGCGGTCGATTTTCTCGGGGTGCGCTGGATCGGAGGTGAACCGCATTGACGCGCCCTGATCGACCCACATCATCACCGATTGCGCGATTTGCCATTCGCGTTCGCGCACGAATTCCGTGTCGCCCATGGCCGAGCGGCGGTGGTCGATGGCGCGGCGGCTGTCGCCCATCTGCGCCGGGCGGTACTGCCAGAAATCGTCACCAGCGCCCGCCCGCCTGCGCCCGTGCGCGCCCAGCAGAACCGCACCCGCCAGATGCTCCGCCCGCGCAAGCAGCGCGGGGAAGCGGGCGGCCTCTGCCTCGGATCGTGCGCGCAGGGTGACGGGGTCGCTCACGCCACGGCGGCCTTGCCGGGTGCGAGGCTTGCGGCGGTCTCATCGATGAGGGATTTCAGGCTGTCGCCGCGTGCGCGTGCGGCAAAATTCAGCGCCATGCGGTGCGTGAGCACCGGGCGGGCCATGTCGATCACATCCTCCGCCGAAGGGGCCAGACGCCCCTGCAACAAGGCCCGCGCGCGCACGGCCAGCATCAACGCCTGCGCGGCACGGGGGCCGGGGCCCCATGCAACGGTCTCGCGGACCCGCGCGCTCACGCCGTCCTCTTCGGGACGGAAGGCACGCACCAGATCCAGGATCATCTCGACCACGGACTCGCCGACGGGCATCCGGCGCAGCAGGCGCTGGGCGTCCAACAACTCCCCTGCGGTAAAGACCGCGACCGCCTGCGCCTCGGCTTCGCCGGTGGTGGCGATGAGGATATCGCGTTCGGTATTCCGGTTGGGATAGGGCACGTCGATCTGCACGAGGAAACGGTCAAGCTGCGCTTCGGGCAGGGGATAGGTGCCTTCCTGCTCGATCGGGTTTTGCGTGGCCAGCACGTGGAACGGCAGGCCCAGCGGGCGCGATTGGCCCGCAACAGTGACTGTTTTTTCCTGCATCGCCTGTAGCAGCGCGGATTGCGTGCGCGGGCTGGCGCGGTTGATTTCATCGGCCATCAGCAGCTGACAAAACACCGGCCCCTCGACAAAGCGGAACGCGCGGGAGCCGTCGGCGGCGGTGTCGAGCACTTCGGAGCCGAGGATGTCGGCGGGCATCAGATCGGGGGTGAACTGCACCCGCTTGCCATCCATGCCCATGACGGTGCTGAGGGTTTCGACCAGACGGGTTTTGCCAAGGCCCGGAAGGCCGATCAGCAGGCCATGCCCGCCACACAAAAGCGCGGTGAGCGTCAGTTCAACCACCCGTTCCTGCCCGATGAAACGGGCGGTGATGGATTTGCGGGCTTCGGCCAGCTTGTCCCCAAGTGCTTCGATCTGTGCAACCATGTCTTCGGCTGCGGTTTGGTCTGCCTGGGTCATGACTTCTCCGCCGTGGGGGTTATATCTGCCATGAATGTATCGCGATCTGTGGGAATGGCAAAAGCAATGAGTGGACAAAAAACCGTGACACCCTCGGCGGAGAGCCTCGCCGCGTCTATCAAGGCCACAGGCACGCGCGGATTGCCGCCGGTGGAGAAATGGAATCCGCCGTTCTGTGGTGACATCGACATGGAGATTCGGCGCGATGGTACCTGGTTTTATGAGGGTACGCCCATTGGGCGGCCCGGATTGGTCAAGCTGTTTGCCTCGATCCTGATCCGCGAGGACGATGCCTATTTTCTGGTCACGCCGGTGGAGAAAGTGGGCATCCGGGTGCAGGACGCGCCCTTTGTCGCGGTGGATTTCGACGCCGAGGGGGAGGGCGCGGATCAAGTGCTGCGCTTTACCACCAACCTTGACGATGTGACCGTCGCGGGGGCCGATGCGCCGATGAGGGTAGAGCGGGATCCCGAGACCGGGGAGCCGTCGCCCTACGTTCGGGTGCGCCGCAATCTGGAGGCGTTGATTGATCGTAAGTCCTTCTATCGATTGGTGGATTTGGGGGTGCATTACGATGGCTGGTTCGGCGTTTGGTCGGGGGGGACGTTCTTTGGCATCATCCCGTCGGACGAGCTGCCGGAGAGCTAGGCGGTGATCCCCGCCGCCAACCTCAGCCACCTGTGGCAGGAGCTTCCGGTGATGGACCGCTTCGACGCGGCGGGGGCTGCGGGGTTTGCGGCGGTCGAGATGCTGTTTCCCTACGAGCTGCCCGCGCGCGAGGTGCAGCAGGCACTGGGGCGGAACGGTTTGCGCATGGTGCTGATCAACGCGCCGCCGCCCAATTACACCGGTGGGGAGCGGGGATTTGCCGCCGTGCCGGGGAGCGAGGCGCGGTTTGACCATGACATGCGCCGGGCGTTTCGCTACGCGCAGGCGCTGGGCGTGGGCGTGATCCATGTGATGGCCGGGGAGGGCGCCGGAGAGGAGGCGCGCGCGGCGATGATCGACAACCTGACGCGCGCCTGTGCGGCGGCACCCAAGGGCATCACGCTGACGATCGAGCCTTTGTGTGCCGAGTCGGCGCCGGGCTATTTCCTGAATGATTACAATGCGGCGGCAGAGATTATCGCGGCGGTGGGCGCGCCTGATCTGGGGCTGCAGTTCGACAGCTACCATGCGCAGATGATCCACGGGGATGCGGTCGCGATCTATGAGAAATTCGCGGATATCATCCGTCACGTGCAATTGGGCGATGCGCCGGGACGGGTGCCGCCGGGGCAGGGCAGCGTGGATTTTGCCGGGCTGTTTGCGGCGCTGCGGGCGGCGAAATATCGCGGCTATGTGGCGGGGGAATACACGCCTGGCGGGGCCACGGAAAAGACCCTTGATTGGGTGAAAGCGCTGTGATCCCCGCCCGATTTGCGCCGGTCCTTTTTGGCCTGATCCTGTCGGGGCTGATGTCGTGCATCGTCTCGGGCATCGCCACGTTTCGGGCGATGGGGCTGGTCGAGGGCGTGGGGGCGGCGTGGCTGGGCGCGTGGCTGTTCAGCTGGGTCGTCGCCTTTCCGACGGTGCTGTTCGTGGCGCCGATGACGCGCAGATTGGTCGCGCGGTTGGTGGCGCAGGGGCCAAAAGGTTAACGGCTCGGCGGGCTATGGGCGAATCGGGGCACAGTCTGTGCACCGGGCGTACACCGCGCGTGCACCGGCGGTGTGCGGGCGCGGGTGTTGCGGCGATGTGTTACCGGGGCGTGCGGTTGGATTTCTGAACGCGTGGTAAACGGCGGCAAAGATTTTGCTGCTGTGGCTAATGCGCCTCGGCCCAGTTGCTGCCGGTGCCCGCGTCGACCGAGAGGGACACGTCGAGTTTGACGACCGGGTCGGACGCGGCTTCCATCACTTTGCGGGCAGTGTCGATCAGCGTGTCTTCGGCGCCTTGATCGACCTCGAACAGCAATTCGTCGTGTACTTGCAGCAGCATCTTGGCCGGCTGTCCCGCGATGGCGTCGGGCATGCGGATCATCGCGCGGCGGATGACGTCGGCGGCGGTGCCCTGAATGGGCGCGTTGATCGCGGCGCGGGCGGCGAAGCCTGCGCGCGGACCCTTGGAGGCGATTTCGGGCGTGTGGATTTTGCGGCCAAAGAGGGTTTGCACGAACCCGTGTTCCCTGGCGAAGGATTTGGTGTCGTCCATGTATTTGCGGATGCCGGGGAAGCGTTCGAAATAGCGGTCGATGAATCCCTGCGCCTCGGCCCGCGGGATGCGCAGATTGCGCGCAAGGCCAAAGCCCGAGATGCCGTAGATGACGCCGAAATTGATCGCCTTGGCCTGACGGCGCACGTCTGACGTCATTTCGTCCATCGGGACATTGAACATCTCGGACGCGGTCATGGCGTGGATGTCGTGCCCGTCGGCAAAGGCCTGTTTCAGCTCGGGGATGTCGGCGATGTGGGCCAGCAGGCGCAATTCGATCTGGGAATAGTCGAGGGCGACCAGCGTCTTGCCCTCTTCGGCGACGAACGCCTCGCGGATGCGGCGGCCTTCTTCGGTGCGGATGGGGATGTTTTGCAGGTTGGGATCGGTGGAGGCGAGGCGCCCGGTGGAAGCGCCGGTGATGGAATAGGACGTATGCACGCGGCCCGTGTCGGGGTTGATGTGGTCCTGCAGCGCGTCGGTGTAGGTGGATTTAAGCTTTGACAGTTGCCGCCAGTCGAGCACGCGGGCGGGCAGGTCATGTTCGGTGGCGAGGTCTTCGAGCACGTCGGCGCCGGTGGCGTAGGCGCCCGTCTTGCCCTTCTTGCCGCCCTCAAGGCCCATTTCGTCGAACAGGATTTCGCCCAGTTGCTTGGGCGAGCCGACGTTGAAGCTGCGCCCGGCGAGTTCGTGGATCTCGGCCTCGAGCGCGCCCATTTTCTGGGCAAAGGCGTTGGACATGCGGCTGAGGGTGTCGCGGTCGACCTTGACGCCGTGACGCTCCATCTGTGCCAGAACGGGGACGAGCGGGCGTTCGAGTGTTTCGTAGACGCGGGTGGTTTGCGCGCGGTGCAGCTGCGGTTTGAACAGCTGCCACAGGCGCAGGGTGATGTCGGCATCCTCGGCGGCGTAGGGGACGGCATCGGCAAGCGGCACCTTGTCGAAGGTGATCGCGGATTTGCCGGACCCCAGCAGCGGCTTGATCGGCAGCGGGGTGTGGTTGAGGTAGCGTTCACTCAGCGTGTCCATGCCATGACCGTGCAGGCCCGCGTGCATGGCGTAGGACATCAGCATCGTGTCGTCGAAGGGGGCCAGCGTGATGCCGATCTGGGCAAAGATCTTGGCGTCGTATTTCATGTTCTGCCCGATCTTGAGGATGCCGGGATCCTCCAGCACGGGCGTGAGCATTTTCAGCGCGTCGTCGAGTGGCATCTGTCCCTCGGCCAGATCGTCGGAGCCAAAAAGATCGTCGCCGCGATTGGCCTTGTGGATAAGCGGGATATAGCACGCCTCCCCGGCCTCGACACAGAGCGAGATGCCGACGAGATCGGCGGTCATTTCATTCAGGCCGGTGGTTTCGGTATCTACGGCGACGTAGCCGCGGGCGTAGATTTTATCGATCCATGTTTGCAGCTCTTCGGCGGTGCCGACTTGCGTGTAGGTGGATTTGTCGAAATCGGGCGCCTCGATCTGTGGCGCGTCCTCGGCGGGGGCGGGATCGGGGATTGTGGGTGCTTCGACCTTGAGCGCGTCGGCGATGCGTTTGGTGAGGGTGCGGAACTCCATCCGCGTCAGGAAATCGAGGAGTTTCTGCGGATCGGGGTCGCGGATTTCCAGATCGTCGAGGGTGAAGGTCAGCGGCGTGTTCTCATCCAGCTGCACGAGGCGCTTGGACAGCTCGATCTGGGCGCGGTTGTCGATGAGGGTCTGGCGGCGCTTGGGCTGTTTGATCTCTTCGGCGCGGTCGAGCAGGGTTTCGAGATCGCCGTATTCATTGATAAGCAGGGCGGCGGTTTTGATGCCGATGCCGGGCGCACCCGGCACGTTGTCGACCGAATCGCCCGCGAGCGCCTGCACGTCGACCACGCGGTCGGGGCCGACGCCGAATTTCGCCTCCACACCTTCGACGTCGATTGTGTTGTTCTTCATCGCGTCGAACATTTCCACGCCGCCGCCGACCAGTTGCATCAGATCCTTGTCCGAGCTGATGATGGTACAGCGCCCGCCGGCGTTGCGGGCCTGCACGGCGAGGGTGGCGATGATGTCGTCGGCCTCGTATCCCTCCATCTCTTCGCAGGCGATGTTGAAGGCGTGGGTGGCCTCGCGCGTCAGGGGGATCTGCGGGCGCAGGTCTTCGGGCATGGCCTCGCGGTTAGCCTTGTACTGGTCGTACATGTCGTTGCGGAAGGTATGGCTGCCCTTGTCAAAGATCACGGCGATATGGGTGACGTCGCCGCCCGCGTTCCCTTCGACGTAGCGTTGCAGCATGTTGCAAAAGCCCGACACCGCGCCGATGGGCAGACCGTCGGATTTGCGCGTGAGCGGGGGCAGCGCGTGGTAGGCGCGGAAGATGAACGCCGATCCGTCGATCAGATGCAGGTGGTGTCCCTTGCCGAATGCCATTGTGCGCTCCTCCATGTGTGGCGTCCCTTTTGCCACGGGGGCGGCGGGGCTGCTAGGGGGTCAGTGGTAGAGCCCGTGCGACACGGAAACCGAGAGCGGCAGCGGCGTCCAGAGGCCAAAGCGCACGCCGGCGGCGCGCAGCTTTTCCCCCAGCCAGACGTTGCAGGTGCGCAGCAGATGAAAGCGGCCGTGGGCGGGATAGAACGCATCGGTGGGCGTGAACCCCGCACGCAGCACCGGGTCGCGTGCAGTCAGTTCGGCGGTGATCCCGGCCAGAAGGGCCGCGTATTGCGCATCGCTGAGCAGCAGGCTGCGCAGGCTGTGGTTGTCTGGTAGCGCGCCCGCGATGTCGATGCGCAGCACGGCGCTGTCTCCGACCACGCTACGCACCACGGTGCCGACCGTCACGTCGGTATAGTCGCCGACGGTGGTGTAGAATGCCGCCCGCCATAGCCCACGATCAGATGCCGCGCGGCGGCGTTCTGAGGTACAAGATTCCCAAACGCTGCGCGTACCCGCGCATCCAGCGGCAGGACAAAATCATAGTGGATCGGCCCTTTGGCCAGATAAATCGCGTGCGGGCGGGTGTTCGAGTTGGAGGCGGGCAGCGACGCAACCGCGCCGCCCAGAACCGCCGCGATCAGGTAAATCGCGGGCAGGGCCAGAACGGCGAGAAGTGCCGCCCTCAGACTTTGCCCTCGAAATCGCGGTGGATGAACTTGCAATCGCAATAGCCACATTCGACCCAGCCCTTGTCCGCCGGGATCTGATACCAGACGCGCGGATGGCCCAACGCGCCTTCGCCGCCGTCGCAGGCGATGCGATAGCTGTCAACGATGCGGGTTTCGGGCGTTTGGGCTGTCATTGGCGGAACCTCGTGTACGGAGCGCGGTATGCTGTGGCCTTCCTTATGGCGAATGCGGCGTTTGCCAGCAAGGGGCGGGAAGGCGATTCGTTTGGGGGGGGATTCGCGGGTGAATAGCGCCTGTCGGGGCCGTTCAGTGCCCCCGCCTGTGGCGCGGGGCATACCCCATTTGGGATACGGCTACGGAAAATTTGATTGAACGGTCCATTTTTTGCCGTAATCGGTTGCCCCAGGGTCAAGAAGAGGTTGATCACGGCCTCCCGGGTCGGCCATGCTGAGGGCATACTTCGATACGGTAACACTCAAGTCTTTCAGTTTTCCGCTTCCTTATAACCCCGGGGGAGAGGTGTTTTCGAAGGGGATCCGACCGGTCGGGCGCCTGCGCCGGGCCAAGGACAGCGGCATATTACGCCGTGGTTTTACGGATCGCCGGACAGGATGCTTCGGTCAGTTCGCTGACACCTCCGGGGGCCCATTCCTCCCCTCACATTTCTGTATAGCTTTAACGGGTTTCCGTCACTCCCTGCGGTCGGTACAACACTCGCGAACCTTGCCGTTGTCGAATGGATGCCCGCATGTCTGCCCCGAAACCCGTTGTCCTGTGTATCCTTGATGGCTGGGGTATTGGTGCGACCGATGCGGGCAATGCGCCTGCACTGGCCAGCACCCCGACGATGGACCGGCTGATGGCTGACTGCCCCAATGCCACGCTCACGACGTTCGGCCCCGATGTGGGGTTGCCGCGCGGGCAGATGGGCAATTCGGAAGTGGGCCACACGAATATCGGCGCGGGCCGGGTGGTGGCCATGGATCTGGGACAGATCGATCTGGCGATCGAGGAGGGACGCTTTGCGCAGGAGGCGCCGTTGCGCGCGTTCATCGATGCGCTGAAGTCCTCCGGCGGGACGGCGCATCTGATGGGGCTGGCATCGGACGGGGGCGTGCACGGGCATATCAGCCATATGATCGAAGCGGCGCGGGTGATTGCTGCCGCAGGCGTGCCGGTGGTGATCCACGCGCTGACCGACGGGCGCGACGTGGCGCCGCGCGCGGCGGGCGAGGATATCGACCGGCTGGCGCAGGCGCTGCCCGAGGGGGTGCGCATCGCCACCGTCTGCGGACGCTATTTCGCGATGGATCGCGATCAGCGGTGGGATCGGGTGGCCCGCGCGGCGGGGGCGATCCTGCACGGAGACGCGGAGGCGGCCCCGGATGCGGCCACTGTGGTGGCGGACGCCCATGCAGCGGACACCGGCGATGAATTTATCGAACCACGGGTGATCGACGGCTACGCGGGCGCGCGGGACGGCGACGGGTTTTTCTGCCTCAATTTTCGCGCCGACCGCGCGCGGGAGATCATGGCGGCGCTGGCGGCGCCGGACTTTGATGCGTTCGACCGGGGGACACCGGTGGCTTGGGCCGATGTGCTGGGCATGGCGCCTTACTCGGACGCGCATGACGCCTATATGCGCACGCTTTATCCCAAACCCGAGATCCCGAACACGCTGGGCGCGTGGGTCGCGGCCAAGGGGTTGCGGCAGTTCCGGCTGGCGGAGACCGAGAAATACCCGCATGTGACGTTCTTTCTGAACGGTGGGCAGGAAACTCCGGAGCCCGGAGAGGACCGCCACATGCCCCTGTCGCCAAAGGTGGCGACCTATGATCTGCAACCCGAGATGTCGGCGGGCGATGTGACCGCGCAGCTCGTGCAGGCGATCGAGCAGCGCTATGATCTGATTGTCGTGAATTTTGCGAACCCCGATATGGTCGGCCATACCGGCGATCTGGCGGCCGCGATGGCGGCGTGCGAGGCCGTGGATGCGGGTCTGGCTCAGGCGCTGGCGGCGTTGAGGCGCGTGGGCGGTGCGATGATCGTGACCGCCGATCACGGCAATTGCGAAATGATGATCGACCCAGAGACGGGCGGTCCGCACACGGCGCATACGCTGAACCCCGTGCCGGTTATTCTGGTCGGGGGCCCGAGGGGGCAAGCCTGCGCGACGGGCGGCTGGCGGATCTGGCGCCCACGGTGTTGAGGCTGATGGGGCTGGATACACCGCCCGAGATGACCGGGGAGAGCCTGATCGCATGATGTGGCGCGCGGCCCTCCTGTGTGCGGCTTTGGCCGGGCCTGCGTCGGCGCAGGACGGTGCGGCAGCGCAGGCGCGCGCGGCATTGACGCAGCTGGAGGGCGCGCTGGCGCAGCTGGATGAGGCGCAAAGCGCGCGCAACCGCATCCGCGCTTTGACCGAGACCATTCAGGCCTTCGAGGACGGGCTGGCCGCGATGCGTACCGGCCTGCGCGAGGCGGCGATTCGCGAGGCGCAGCTGACGCAGCGGTTGGCGGCGCGGGAGACGGAAGTGGCGCAGCTGATCGCCGCGCTGCAGAGCATCGGCACACCGCGCACGCCCACGGCATTGCTGCACCCCGACGGGCCCACGGGCACGGCGCGGGCGGGCCTGCTGCTGGCCGATCTGACGCCGGCGTTGAACGCGCGGGCCGACCGGTTGCGGCGTGATCTGGAGGATGTGCAGACGCTGCGCGTGTTGCAGACGGACGCGGCGGCGCGGCTGCGCGAGAGCCTGACGGCGGTGCAGGGCGCGCGCACGGCGCTCAATCAGGCGATGGCGGAGCGCACGGATCTGCCGCGCCGCTTTGTCGAGGATCCGGTGTCGACCGCGATCCTGATCGCCTCGACCGAGACGCTGTCGGGCTTTGCCTCGGGCCTGTCGCAGATCGTGGCGGAAGAAGACCTGAACGTGCGCGCCCCCACGGCCATCGAGGCGGAGATCGGCAGCTTGCCCCTGCCGGTGCAGGGTCTGGTGCTGCGCGCGATGAACGAGCCGGACGCGGCGGGGGTGGCACGGCCCGGCGTGCTGATCGCGACGCGCCCGCGTGCGATTGTCACATCGCCCACGGCGGCCACGATCCGCTACACCGGCCCTCTATTGGATCTTGGCAACGTCATGATCCTTGAGCCGCGGGCGGATACGCTGTTTGTGCTTGCGGGGCTTGAGACGGTGTATGGCAGCGCGGGCGAGGTGATCGCCGCCGGTGCGCCGATTGGATTGATGGGCGGCCCTGCCGCGACACTCGGCGGGGAATTGTCAACAGATGGTGAGGGCACTGGCGCCGCGCGCTCGGAAACGCTCTATATGGAAGTAAGACAGGATAATGTTCCGCAGGACCCAGAGGCGTGGTTCAGAACTGACAAGGATGGTGAGTAGATGAAGAAATTTATGATGGCTGCCGCGGGCGGCATTGTCGCGGGCGTGATCGCCACGACCCAGATCGCGGCCCCCTGCTGGCGCAGGAAGCGGCCAAGACCGAAAACGTGTACGAGCAGCTGGATCTGTTTGGCGACATCTTCGAGCGGATCCGCGCGCAGTATGTCACCGAGGTCGACAGCGGCGAGCTGATCGAGGCGGCGATTGACGGGATGCTGACATCGCTCGATCCACATTCGAGCTACCTGTCGCCCAAGGACGCCGCCAAGATGCGTGAGCAGACGCGCGGGGAATTTGGCGGCCTTGGCATCGAGGTCACGCAGGAGGACGGTTTCGTCAAGGTCGTCTCGCCCATCGACGGCACCCCCGCCGATGAGGCCGGGATCGAGGCCGGCGATTTCATCACCCACGTCAACGGCGAGAGCCTGCTGGGCCTCGTGCTGGACGAGGCGGTGGAGATGATGCGCGGCCCGGTCGGATCGGAGATCGTCATCACGGTCGTGCGCGAGGGGGAGCAGGAGCCGTTCGACGTGTCGATCATCCGCGACACCATCGAGCTGACGGTCGTGCGCTCGCGCACCGAAGGCGAGACGGTCGTGCTGCGCCTCACCACCTTCAACGAGCAGACCTATCCCAAGATGGCCGAGCAACTGGCCGAGCGGGTCGAGCAGCTGGGCGGTATGGAGAACGTCAATGGCTTTGTGATCGACATGCGCAACAACCCCGGCGGTCTGCTGACGCAGGCGATCCGGGTGTCGGATGCCTTCCTTGAGGAAGGGGAGATCGTCAGCACGCGGGGCCGGGAGGCCGCCGACGGCGACCGCTATAACGCGCAGGCCGGTGATCTGGCCGAGGGCAAGCCCATCGTGGTGCTGATCAACGGCGGCTCTGCCTCCGCGTCCGAGATCGTGGCAGGCGCGTTGCAGGATCACCGCCGGGCCGTGGTCATCGGGACCAAGAGTTTCGGCAAGGGATCGGTGCAGACGGTGATGCCACTGCGCAGCCAGGGTGCGATGCGCCTGACGACGGCGCGCTATTACACCCCGTCGGGCCGGTCGATCCAGGCGCTGGGCGTGTCGCCCGACATCATCGTGGCCCAGCCGCCGCGTCGCCCCGAGGCCGAGGATGAGGAAGCCGAAGGCGCGGCGGCGGTCTTCTCCCGCTCGGAAGCGGATCTGCGCGGCAGCCTCGACAACGACAGCCTGACCGAGGACCAGATCGAGCAGATCGAGGCCGACCGCGAGAAGGTCGAGAAAGCCGCCGAGCTGCGCGAGGAGGATTACCAGCTGGCCTATGCCATCGACATCCTCAAGGGTCTGTCGGCGCTGGATGCGCGCGACGAGTAAGCCTGCGCTGAGATTGCGGAAAGGGGCCGTCCTGTGGGGCGGCCCTTTTTCGTTTGGGGGGCTGATATCCGGGGGGTGGGGACGGTGGCGCTGTCCGCCGATTTGACTGATCCGCGTCAATCAAAGGGAGGTGAGGCGGCCATTGTTTTGGCAGGCTTGGTTTAGGTCCGCTGTGCGCGATGCAGCGACAATTCGCTGCGTTTGCGCAAATAACTGCATGGTAGATCACCAAATGAATGCCTGTGCGCTTCAGCAGCTTCATTAATGACGCGAAGTGCAGGTAGATCAGCTCTCTTGATCGCCTTGGGCATGAAGTTTCTCCACTTCGGGAGATGTAGCGATACCAACAACTTCAAATCGACCCGTAAAGTTTAGAGCGATGTAGATTGCGACGCAAAAAAGAAGGAAACCCAAAAAGTTTGGTTCATAGGCTTCCCGCGCCTCACGATAAATGTTGAGACCTTCAATATTCCGGAGAACCGAAAAGCCCATCATTCCAATCCCAAAAAATACTGGGAGCTGTAAAAGGAAAAATCGCCTAAGACGTCGCGCGCCAGTCAGATAGAGAAAACAGCCACAACCGCCGCACATGTGGAAATCGATACGATTGTGACCCCGGTATGGATTAGTAGCACCCATTCTTCCTGGAGACTGAGGGCGACTACAGTTTGGGCATCTAATGCCAGTGAATTTCGACCACCAACTCGGACGCTCGCCAAGTAGCGGCTTAGTTACTATTGGTGGACTGTGAACCCGTCGTGCCAATACCAGAAGTCCTTGTCTTCGGAAAACCTTGAGATTTCAACATGTCGATTACTAGACCGTTTAATCCAAGTCTTTCAGAAAAGTAGTCATTCATGTAGCGTGCAGCATTCTCCACAATGGGCTCGAACCGGTCATTCACCGTGTCGGAGGGCCACGCGGACGCTACCTTCGCTCACCCGGTCTCCAGGCAGTGGCGGCGGAAGGCGCGTTTGAGCATGTCCAGCTCGGCGCGCAAGAGGTCCACCTCGACGCGCATGTCGTCGGCGAGCGCTTCGCCGGCCATCAGGGTGATGGTGCCGATCTGTTCGTCGGTATCGGCGTCGGCAATCAGCAGGGTTTGCATCCCGTCGGCAATCGCCTCGGGCGGGATCGGCACGCGCAGGGCAAAGCCGGTGCGGTCGGGGATCACTTCGACGGTGACGTCTGCGACGGATGTGCCTTGATGGGTCACGTCGACCTTGGGCAGCGCGCCGCCGGAGCCGCTCAGCAGCCCCTCCCAGACGCCCTGCTGGAATTTGGTTTTGGTCAGGGTCAGGTTGGTCATCGCATCCCTCGTCAGATCTGCGCGCGCGGGCGGCGCGAGAAGGTTAGATCGCGCAGCACGACCTGGTTCATCTCCGGGCCTTCAAAGATCAGGTCGATCCATGCGCCTTCGACCCGGCGTTCGTTCATCTTGGAATAGGCGAGGTCGAATTCGACGACGATCTGATCCTCGGTAAAGTCGATCTCGCGTACGATCTGTTCGGTGTTGGGGCCGTTCTTGATGTTGAGGCGGGCGAAGATTTCGATCGGTTTTTCCAGCTCGACGATCATGTCCATGCGTAGAAGGTGGGTGCGTTTGAGGCCCGTGTAGCCCTCTTCGGGCAGGTCGACGACCAGCGACAGGAACGACCCGTCAAAGCGGAAGACATCCATGCGCAGACCGTAGGGGGCGAGGTCTTCCTCGCGCAGGTTGCGCAGCTGGCGCAGGGTCAGCTCGGAGATGGTGCAATCGTGGAACAGCGTCACCTCGTTGCCGAGCATTGCGCGGGTCTGCACGGAGCTGAGGCCGGGTTGCGGCAGCGGGCCGCGCCACAACTCGGGCCGCCATGCCCAATCGGCGTTATGCGGTTTGGGAAAGCTGGTGGAGCCGATGAGTGGCAGGGCGAGCCGTTCGTCGGCGACGTGGATCAGCTCATCCAGGTGCGCCTTGAGCTGGCGGGCCTTGAGGCGCTGGCGCCGCAGCCCGGCCAGATCGGCCTTGCGCGCCATGCGGGCGTTGCGCGCCCATTTGGCGATTGCCCGGCTGTAGAACGCCGCATCGAGGAAATTTTCGCCGATCTTTGCCATCTGTCGTATCCCAACTGCACGCACCTTTGTGCCGCACATTCCTTGCGTTCGCCTGAACGGGTGTGCGTTTGGCGCAGAGTGCCATTTTTGCCCCCGGTCGCGCAAGCGCCCGTGTACGCTACCCCGCCAGCGTGGTGTCGATGGAGCGGCGGATCATCTCTTCGAGCAGGCCCGCCCCTTCGATGGAGACGGCGCGTTTGTCTTTCGGGCCAAAGAGGCTGGCGCCCATGGTGAACGCGCCCACCCGCGCGGTGGCGCGCCAGTGCAGATCGTCCATCGCGGGCAGGGGCGGATCCCCGGTGGTGGCGAATATCACGTGATCGCCGCGGTTGCGCACCCGTTCGGGGCGCTGGTGCCCGTGGCGCTGGCGATGTCCTGCGGCGTGGGCAGGGGGGCGTCAGCACCGGTGCGGGTGAAGCTGACGCTCATCAGGCCCAGCGGCGCGCCGCGGCTGCCCGTGGTGGCGCCGAGCGTGTCGCAACGCGCCATCAGCGCAAAGCTTTCGTTGAGGGTTTTGGGATCGATGCAGAACCCGGTGGGCGGCACCAGCGTGACCGCCCCGCGCATCATCTTTGCCTGCGTGAGGGGTGGCGCCTGATCGCCCGCGATGCCCGACAGAACGCCCGAGGCGTCCGGCAGGGCATCGCACCCCGCCAGCGCGCCGCAGAGCACGAGGGCTGCGACCCTAGAGATCCATGTAGTCATGCTTTTCCATCTTGCCGCCGGGGTGCGTGACCGCGCCGAGGTACGTGGGCCCGACAAGCTGGGCGTATTTCCACAGCGCGCCGGAGGCATAGATCGTCTCGCGCGGGCCTTCCCATGCTTTTTTGCGTGTCGCCAGCTCGTCGTCGGTCAGGTCCACGGAAATCGTGCCCTTCATGGCGTCGATGGTGATCATGTCGCCGTTTTGCAGCAGGCCGATGGGGCCACCCATCGCGGCCTCCGGCCCGACGTGGCCCACACAAAAGCCGCGCGTGGCGCCCGAGAAGCGGCCATCGGTGATGAGGGCGACCTTTTTGCCCATGCCCTGCCCCGATAGCGCCGCCGTCGTCGCCAGCATTTCGCGCATACCCGGACCGCCGCGCGGCCCTTCGTTGCGGATCACGAAGACGTCGCCTTCGGAGTAGGTGCGGTTTTGCACGGCTTCGAAGGCGTCCTGTTCGCATTCGAACACCAGCGCGGGGCCGGTAAACAGGATGTCCTCCTCGGCCATGCCGGCGATTTTCACGATGGCGCCTTCGGGGGCGAGGTTACCCTTGAGGCCCACGACGCCGCCGGTGGTGGAGATCGGGTTGGAGATCGCGTGGATCACCTTGCCGTCCGCCTCGCGGGTGACCTTATCAAGCACCTCGCCCATGCTCTCGCCCGTGGCGGTCATGCAGTCGAGGTGGATGAGGCCCGCCTTGCGCAGCTCGTTCATCACGACAGGCACGCCACCCGCCTCGTAGAGATCTTTGGCCACATAGGCGCCGCCGGGCTTCATATCGACGAAATGCGGCGTGTCGCGGAAGATCTCGCAGACGTCATCGAGGAAGAAGTCGATGCCACATTCGTGGGCCATGGCGGGCAGGTGCAGGCCCGCGTTGGTCGAGCCGCCGGTGCAGGCGACGATGCGCGCGGCGTTCTCGAACGCTTCGCGGGTGCAGATGTCGCGGGCGCGGATGTTTTTCTCGATCAGGTGCATGACGGCGGCGCCCGACGCGCGGCCGTATGCGTCGCGGTCCTTGTAGGGGCGGGCATGCCCGAGGAGTTGGGCAGTGCGAGGCCGATCGCCTCTGACACGCAGGCCATGGTGTTGGCGGTGAACTGGCCGCCGCAGGCCCCCGCCGACGGGCAGGCGATGCGTTCGAGAATCTCAAGCTCGGCCTCGGTCATGGTGCCGGATTGGTAGTTGCCGACGGCCTCGAACATGTCCTGAACGGTCAGATCACGCTCGGCAAAGCTTTGCGGGATGTCCGCGCCCTTGGGCGCCTTGCCCGGCAGGATCGAGCCGCCGTAAAGGAATACCGACGGCACGTTGAGCCGCAGCATCGCCATCATCATGCCGGGCAGGGATTTGTCGCAGCCGGCCAGACCGACGATGGCGTCGTAGCAGTGACCGCGCATGGTCAGCTCGACCGTGTCGGCGATGGCCTCGCGCGAGGCGAGCGAAGACCGCATGCCCTCGTGGCCCATGGCGATGCCGTCGGTCACGGTGATGGTGGTGAATTCGCGCGGTGTGCCCTGCTCTTCCTTGACGCCGACCTTGACGGCCTGCGCCTGACGCGAGAGCGCGATGTTGCACGGCGCGGCTTCGTTCCAGCAGGTTGCGACGCCGACGAGGGGTTGGTGGATCTCTTCCTCGGTCATGCCCATCGCGTAGTAATACGACCGGTGCGGCGCGCGCGCGGGGCCTTCGGTCACGTGACGGCTGGGCAGTTTGGATTTGTCGAAACGCTGGTTGCTGGACATCGGTTTGCTCCCTGATCTTGCTTGGTTTCTCGATAGGCGAGCGGGCGCGCGCTGGCAAGGCTGATGGGGCGCCTGCGGCGTGCTTGCCCGTTGTGCACAAGGCGGTGCGATGGAAAAATTATTGGTGTACTAATGAATTTTCATTTGACAGGCCGGGGTCGGTCGGCGCTCAATAAAGGCGAATTGACGCAGGAGGCCGCTTTGAGTTTCGTTCGTAACGCGTGGTATGTCGCCGGATGGTCGCGTGATTTTGGCGAGGCGTTGAGCGCGCTGGAGATCACCGCGCAGCGGCTGGTGATGTTCCGCGACAGCACAGGCGCGGTGAAGGCGCTGGAGGATCGCTGCCCGCACCGGTTGCTGCCGCTGTCCAGGGGCAAGCGTATCGGGGACACGATCCAATGCGGCTATCACGGGATGACGTTTAACGGGGAAGGCACCTGCGTGCGCGTCCCCGGCCAGGACAACACCCCGCGCAGCGCCTATGTGCGGGCGTTCCCTGTGGTGGAGCGGCACGGGATCGTCTGGATCTGGATGGGTGACGCGGCGCTGGCGGACGAGAGCGCGATATTCGATCTTCCGGAGTTCTCGGACCCCGATTGGCACGCGCATCACGGCGGGCATCTGGAGATCACGGCGCATTATCTGAACGTCGCCGAGAACCTTGTGGACCCGGCGCACGTCAGCTTTGTGCATCCCACCACGCTGGGCAATGCAGCGTCAGAGGATGTGCCGGTGCATGTGTCGACCTCCGGCAAGGTGATCCGCGCGTGGCGCTGGATAAGGGATGCGCCGCCCATCGGGTTTTTCCAGCAGTTCGGCGGGTTCGACGGCAATGTGGACCGCTGGCACTACTATGACCTGCATCTGCCCTCGACGGCGGTGATTGATTTCGGGTCGGTGGACACGGCGCTCGCGTGTCCCGAGGACGAACGCGACCGCGGCGTGCGCATCTTTGCCATCCACTTCGTCACGCCGGTGAACGAAAACCAGACCGTCGATCACTGGATGCACCTGCGTAATACCGCGCAGGGGATGACGCGGCCTCGGGCAAGATGGACGCGATGTTCGAGGTTGCGTTTGGCGAGGATAAGGCGATTCTGGAGGCGGTACACGAAGAGGAACAACGCCCGCAGACCCGCCGCCCCATCCGCATCGCCATCGACAAGGGACCCACCGTTTACCGCAAGCGCATCCGCGAATTGGTCGAAGCGGAAGCCATCGAAGATCTGGGGGAGCCGGTCTCGCCGGTATTCGTCCAGCACGATTGATAACAATGACCAGCCAACAGAGAGAGATCCCATGAAACGCAAGACATTCCTGAAAGGGTTGATCGCCGCCACGGCCTTTGCCGCGCTGCCGCTGACGGCCGCCGCCGAAGACACGATCAAGATTGGCGAAATCAACCATTACAAACGCCTCGCGGCCTTTGCCGGCCCCTACAAGCTGGGCATCGAGCTGGCCATCGAAGAGGTCAATGAGGCAGGCGGTGTGCTGGGCAAACCGCTTGAGTTCATCTTTCGCGACGATCAGGGCGAGCCCGGCGAGGCGATCAAGATCGCCGAAGAGCTGATGACGCGTGAGGGTGCCGTAATGCTGACGGGCACGATCCTGTCGAACGTGGGCCTCGCGATCTCAAGCTTCGCGGGCGAGAAGGGCTATGTCTACCTCGCGTCGGAGCCTTTGGCGGACAGCATCGTCTGGGGAGCGGGCAATCCCTATACCTTCCGTCTGCGCGCCTCGACTTACATGCAGGCCGCGATGCTGGCGGAGGCGGCGGCCAAGACCGACGCCGTGACCTACGCCACGATTGCCCCGAACTATGCCTACGGCAAGGATGCGGTCGCGGCGTTCAAGGAGAACCTGACGCGCCTCAAGCCCGAGGTGGAATTCGTGGCCGAGCAGTGGCCGGGCGTGTTCAAGATCGACGCAGGCGCGGAGGTGCAGGCGCTGGAGCGGGCCAAGCCCGACGCGATCTACAACGTGACGTTCGGGCCTGATCTCGCGAAATTCGTGCGCGAGGGCGGTGATCGGGGGCTTTTCGACGGGCGCCAGATCTTTGGCCTTTTGTCGGGCGAGCCGGAGTATCTGGACCCGCTGGGCGATGAAGCGCCCGAAGGCTGGATCGTGACGGGCTATCCCTGGTACGATCTGACGGATGGTCCCGAGGGCGCGTTCGTGAAGGCGTATCAGGCGGCCTATAACGACTATCCGCGCGTCGGCTCGCTGGTCGGCTACATGACGGTGCAATCCATCGTCGCGGCGCTGGAGCGTGCCGGATCGACCGAAAGCGAAGCGATCCGCGCGGCCTTTGAGGGGCTGGATGTGAGCACACCGATGGGTGAGATCACCTTCCGCGAGATCGACAACCAATCGACTGCCGGCGCCTACGTCGGCACGACCGCGCTGCGCGATGGCGGCGGCATCATGGTCGATTGGGAGTACAAGGACGGCGCGAACTATCTGCCGTCGGACGAAGAAGTCAAAAAGCTCCGCCCGTCGGAGTGATTTGTCGCGGCGGCGGGGATCGCTCCGCCGCCGGTTTCTTCTCAGTGCACACCCCCTGAATTAGGACATTCCTGATGGAATTTTTCGTTGCCCAAATCCTGACGGGACTGGCAAACGCCTCGTCGTTGTTTCTGGTCGCCTGTGGCCTGTCGCTGATTTTTGGCGTCACGCGGATCGTGAATTTTGCACACGGGAGCCTCTACATGCTGGGCGCCTACGTGGGCTATTCGCTGATGCAGGTGCTGCCGGGGCATTTTGGGTTCTGGGGGTCGATCCTGCTGGCGGCGGTGGCCGTGGGCCTGATCGGGATGCTGATCGAGATGCTGGTGCTGCGCCCGGTCTACCGCGCGCCCGAGCTGTTCCAGCTGGTCGCGACCTTTGGCGTGATCCTTGTCATTCAGGATCTGGCGCTGATCATCTGGGGCCGGAGGATCTGCTGGGGCCGCGCGCGCCGGGGCTGCGCGGCGTGTTCCGCATCATGGGTGAGCCGATCCCGAAATACGACATCGTGCTGTTGATCATCACGCCGTTCATCGCCGCCGCCCTGTGGTATCTGATCACCCAGACACGGGTGGGCATTCTGGTGCGTGCCGCCACGCAGGACCGCGAGATGGTCGGCGCGCTGGGCGTCAATCAGGCGTGGCTGTTTACCGGCGTGTTTGCGCTGGGCTCGGCGCTGGCGGGTCTGGGCGGTGCGTTGCAGCTGCCCAAGGGCGGTGCCGATCTGCTGATGGATTTCAACATTCTGACGCCGGTGTTCGTTGTCGTCGTCATCGGCGGCATGGGATCGCTGCCGGGCGCCTATGTGGCGGCGATCATCATTTCGGTGCTCAACGTATTCGGCGTGACCTACCTGCCGCAATCGACGCTGGTGCTGATGTTCATCGTGATGATCGTGGTGCTGATGATCCGGCCCTACGGCCTGTTCGGCCGGGAGGAAGTCGCGGGGGAGCACGGGCAGGTGGGCGAGCCTGAGCGCCCGATCAAGCCTGCGTCGAACCGGGTGCGCGCGGTTGTCATCGCGGGGCTGGTGCTGCTGGCATTGCTGCCGCTTTATGGCAGTAGCTTTTCGATGGTGCTGGCGACGGACGTGATGATCTTCTGCCTGTTCGCGGCCTCGCTGCATTTCCTGCTGGGGCTTGGCGGGATGGTGAGCTTCGGGCACGCGGCCTATTACGGCGGCGGCGCCTATGTGGCGGCCCTGCTGGTCACGCACGCGGGATCGTCGATGGAGGTGGCGTTTCTGCTCGCGCCGCTGGGGGCCGGTCTGGCCGCACTGGCGATCGGCTGGGTCTGTCTGCGGCTGACGGGGGTGTATTTTGCGATGCTCACGCTCGCCTTTGCGCAGCTGATCTGGAGCCTTGTGTTCCAGTGGGGTGACGTGACGGGGGGCGACGACGGGCTGGTCAACATCTGGCCTGCGGAATGGCTCAAGGATACGTCGGTCTATTTCTATTTCACGCTGATCTTTGCCGTGTCGGGCATCGTAATGCTGCGGCACGTGGCGCATTCGCCGTTCGGCTACGCCCTGCGCGCGGCGCGCGACAGCAAGCGGCAGGCGGAGGCGACGGGCATCGACACCCGGCGCGTGCAGCTGATCGCCTTTGGCTTTGCCGGGTTGATGGGCGGGCTGGCGGGCGCGCTGTTTGTGTTCTCGAAGGGCAGCGTGTTTCCCAACGAGCTGGAGATCGCGCGCAGTTTCGACGCGTTGATCGTGGTCTTTCTTGGTGGGGTGAAAACGCTGGCAGGGGGTGTTGTGGGCGCAGGCTTTTTCAAGGGGATCGAAGAGGTGTTGTTGCGCTTTGAATACTGGCGGCTGGTAATGGGTCTGCTGATCATCTTTGTGGTGATCGCCGCACCGGAAGGGATCGTGGGATCCCTGCGCAAGGGGGCCGAGCGCATCGGCCTGCTGAAAACAGGAGATCAGTCATGAGCGCCGTTCTGGAAACACGCGGGCTGACCCGCCATTTTGGCGCCATCGTGGCGGTCAATGACGTGTCGTTCCAGCTGAAAAAGGGCGAGCTTTTGGCGCTGATCGGCCCCAATGGTGCGGGCAAGAGCACGTGTTTCAACATGCTGATGGGGCAGTTGCCGCCCACCTCTGGCGATGTGCTGCTGGAAGGGCAGAGCATCAAGGGGCTGAAACCGCGCGAGGTCTGGCGGCGCGGGGTCGGCCGCACGTTTCAGATCACGGCGACCTATTCCTCGATGACGGTGGTGGAGAACGTGCAGATGGCGCTGATGTCGCATCACCGCGAGATCTACCGCATCCGCCCCTACGCGCATCAGCAACACCGCGCGGCGGCGATTGCGCTGCTGGACACGGTGGGCATGGCCGCGCAGGCGGACCGCCACTGCGCGGTGCTGGCCTACGGCGATCTCAAACGGATGGAGCTGGCGATTGCGCTGGCGCATGATCCGACGCTGTTGCTGATGGACGAGCCGACGGCAGGCATGGCCCCGAAAGAGCGCGTCGCGCTGATGCAGCTGACGGCGGATATCGTGCGCGACCGGGGCGTGAGCGTTCTGTTCACCGAGCATGACATGGATGTCGTCTTTGCCCATTCGCACCGGATCATGGTGCTAAACCGCGGGGAGCTGATTGCCGAGGGCAACGCGGAGGAGATCCGCGCCAACCCGATGGTGCAGGAGGTCTATCTGGGCGGCGGCAGCGTCTTTGGTGAGGGGGAGACGGCCCATGCTTGAGGTCAGCGGGATCAACACGCTTTACGGCAAGGCGCATGTGCTGCGCGATCTGGCGTTTCCGGTGGCGCGGGGGCAGGTGGTGGCGCTGCTGGGGCGCAACGGGGCCGGCAAATCCACCACGATGAAATCCATCATGCAGCTGGTGCGCCCGGCCTCGGGCAGCATCACCTTTCAGGGGGAGCAGCTGATCGGTCTTCCCTCGCACAAGGTGGCCAAGATGGGGCTGGGATACGTGCCCGAGGACCGGCGCGTGTTCACGGATCTGACGGTGATGGAAAACCTGATCGTGGGCCAGCAGCCCCCGCGCGAGGGCGCCGTGACATGGACGCAGGACATGCTGTTTGATCTGTTCCCCAACCTCGCCGAGCGGCGCGGCAACCGGGGCAAGGCCCTGTCGGGGGGCGAGCAGCAAATGCTGACGATTGCACGCACGCTGATGGGCAACCCGCTGTTCGTGCTGCTCGATGAGCCGAGCGAGGGGGTCGCTCCGGTGATCGTGGAGCAGATGGCGCGGGTGATCAAACAGCTGAAATCCGAGGGGCTGACGGTATTGCTCTCTGAGCAGAACCTGCATTTTGCGCAGGCCGTGGCCGACCGTGCCGTGATTATCGAAAGTGGCGAGGCGATGTTTGAAGGCACGCTTGCCGAATTGAACGCCCAGCCGGAGGTGCGCGATGCGTATCTTGCGGCCTGATATCAAAGAGGACTGAACACCATGAGCGACAAACTGGTCATCAAGAATATCGGCATGATCCTGTCGGGCAAATTCGAGGAGCCGATTTTCGACGGCAATTGCCTGATTGCGGTGGAGGGCAAGATCACCGAATGGGGCTATGAGAAGGATCTCGATTGCGAGGGGGCCGCGACGGTGGTGGATGCCAAGGGCGTGACGCTCGCCCCCGGTCTGATCGACAGCCACGTGCATCCTGTCGTGGGCGATTACACCCCACGCCAGCAACAGCTGCACTGGATCGACAGCACGCTGCACGGGGGGTTACCACGCTGATCTCCGCCGGGGAGGTGCATATGCCGGGGCGGCCCAAGGATATCGTCGGGCTCAAGGCGATGGCGATTGCCTCGCAGCGTTGGTACGAGAATTTCCGCCCCTCTGGCGTGAAGGTCCACGCCGGCGCCCCGGTGATCGAGACGGGGATGGAAGAGCAGGATTTCAAGGATCTGGCCGACGCGGGCGTGACGCTTTTGGGCGAGGTCGGGCTAGGCTCGGTCAAGGACGGCAAGACCGCGCAGCAGATGGTCAGCTGGGCGCGCAAATACGGCATCCAGAGCACGATCCACACCGGCGGCCCGTCGATCCCCGGATCGGGGTTGATCGACGCGGATATGGTGATGGAGACGGGCACGGACGTGATCGGCCACATCAACGGCGGGCATACGGCACTGCCCGACGATCAGATCGTCTGTTTGTGCGAGGGGTGTTCTTCGGCGTTTGAGATTGTGCACAACGGCAACGAGCGCGCGGCGATCCTGTGTGTGAATACCGCGCGCGAGCTGGGCAAGCTGGATCAGGTCATTCTGGGCACCGACGGGCCTGCGGGATCGGGGGTGCAACCCTTGGGGATCTTGCGGATGATCGCGATGGTCGCCGCCTTTGGCAATGTGAAGGCCGAGCAGGCGTTCTGCTTTGGCAACGGCAACACCGCACGGCAGCGCAATCTGGATACCGGGTTGATCGAAGCGGGGATGGCGGCGGATTTTGTGCTGCTGGATCAGGCGCAGCACAGCCCCGGCAAGACCATGCTGGAATCGGTCGCGCAGGGGAACCTGCCCGGCGTCGGCATGACCATCATCGACGGCAGGGTGACCAGCACCCGCAGCCGCAACACGCCGCCCGCGATGCGGTTTCCCGAAGTCGTCTAGGTAATCTTGCGCAGGAGCGCCACGAGCGTTGCGCGTTCCTGCGCGGTGAGCGGATCGAGGGTTTCATCGCTGATGCTGTGGCCGATGGCGGTCAGCTCTGCGATGAGGCTTTGGCCCGCTTGGGTCAGCGAGATCGAGGTGCGGCGCTTGTCGCCGGGATCCTGACGGGTTTGCAGCAGGCCCTTGCGTTTGAGCCGGTCAACGACGCCCTTGATCGTTGCCACGTCCATTGCCGCCAGACGGCCCAGATGATTTTGCGAGATCTCGCCCTCTTCCGAGACGCGGATGAGGGTGGTGAATTGTGTGGGCGTCAGCCCGTCACGCATCAGCCGTTGAAAGATGATCCCGTGGCGCTGGCTGGCCAGCCGCAGCAGGAACCCGATCTGATCGTCGAGCCGGTAGTCGCCGTGTGGCCGCGTCCCGTCCATCAGCGCAGACCGTCCGTGCCCTGCGCCTCTTCGTGGGTCAGACCGCCGACGCGCGGCAGGGGGCGGCCGCTGTCGGTGACGGCGACGGCGACCATGATCTCGGACGCGCGGGGGGCATCGTTGAGCTGGACTTCGATCCCGTCGAAATGGCTGCGCACATAGGCCGCATCCTTATGGCCCAGCGGCACGTCGAGCACCTGACCCGGGCTGCCCATCTTTTTCGAGGACGCGACGAGGGCCGCGCCCTTTTCGACCGCCGCGCGCAGGGGGGCGCCCAGTTTGGGGTGCAGGATGGCGGCGGCGTGCTCAAGCTCGCCGCGCTCGCCCACCATCGCGGATTTGCCGTAGCTTTGGGCCTGCGCGGGCGTGATCCCCAGCGCCTGCACGCAGCGCTCGCCCAGCAGCGCGCCCAGCTCGGCGCCGATGTCCATGAGGTCCGTGAGGTCTTCGGCGTAGCTGCCCGCGAAGGGATTGGCGATGACGGCCACGGCCACGGCCTTGCGCGTGGGCGGCGTGACGGGGCGGCCCATCTCGATATGGGTTTCCTCGACCGTGACGGCGATTTTGCGGATCTGTGCTTTCATCTCAGGCCATCCTCGCCCGTAATGTCGGCGGCGTCCAGACCGCCCGCGCGGTTGTGGATGCGCGCGCCGGTGGTCATCACCAGCACCACGGCCATTTCATCGGCACGCGGCGCGTCGTTGCAGCCGACCTCCATCGCGTCGAAATGTCCGCGCACGTAAGAAGCATTGATATGCGTGATCGGCACGTCGAGCCGGGCGCCAACGCCGCCGACCTTCTTGGTCGAGGGCACGATGGCGCGGGCATCGCCCAGCAGCTCGCGCATGGCGTAGCCGCCCGGCGCGTGCCAGAGCGCGCCATGCTCGATCTCCCCGGCCTCGCCGACGATTGCGCCTTTGCCGTAGCCTTCGATGCGGTCTGCCCCGCCGAGGGCTGTGGCGAGTTTGGTCGCCATCAGCAGGCCCAGCGGTTTGAGATCGTCCATGAAGGGCTGGATGTCCGCCACATAGGCGCCCGCGTAGGGGTTTTTGATCACGGCCACGATGGCGCCCCGCAGGAGCGGTGCTTCGGGGGCGGGGCCGTTTTCGTGAAAGACCTCCTCGACGGTGAGGATGGTCTTGCGCAGCTGGGTGTCAGGCATGTTCCGGGCTTTCTTGATGAATAAGGGCGCGCGCCCCGATGGTGCGGGACTGACCGGCCAGATGCAAGCTGGCGGCGGCGATATGGGGGATGGCGCGCGCGCGGGCGGCGCCATTGGTGAGTGCGCGGTCGATCTCGGCGGGGGTCAGAGCACCGCAGCCGGTCACGACCGGGCGGGTGCCCAGATCGCTGTCGTCGGTGAGCTGGTTGGCGGGAGTGCGCCGGATCGCCGGGTGGCCCGGCAGATCGACGGCGTTGGCGATGAGGGTGGCGGCGGCGTCAGCGACGCTTGCGGTGGCGGCCAGCACTGTGACGCTATCGGCGATGCCAAGGCTGTGGCTGCGCCCGTGCCGCCCGCTGGTGGCGATGCCGCGCACGGGATCGGCGTGGGTGATCCGGATGCGGCCCAGACCCGCGCCGTCGTGGGCGGCCATGGCCATGGTGAATTGCGCGTCCGGGGTCAGATGGATCGCGATATCGCCGCCGTTGTTGACGTAGGCGCGGGTGAGGTCGGCGGCGGTGGTCATGGCGGCGAGGATCTCCTCGGCGACGCTGCCCGCGACGGCGGCCATGGGGGTGACGGGCTCGAAAGGCGCCAGCGGGGCGACGGCGGTTTGCATGCGCCGGGCGATGGCGCCGCGCGCGCGGGGCGCGGAGGTGGCGGTGCGCAGCAGGGGCAGCTCTGCCATAAGTTCGGTCAGGACGCTGGCAAAGCGCGCCTGTGCCGCCTCAAAAGCGCGCGCGCGGTCGCCCTCGGCGCCGATAATCAGATCAATCGGGCCGTGGTGCAGGTGCAGGCGTTGGCCGCAGGGCAGGAGGGCCGCCGTCGCCTGCATCAGCTTTTTGACCAGCGGTAGTGTTGCGGGTCCATCGGGTCATGCTCCTGCGCGCTGCGGCGCAGTTTGCGGGTCTCGGCGGTGCCCAGATCGGTGACGGCGCGCACCTCGTCCATGTGGCCGCCCAGCGTGCCGTAGTCGCTGGTGCGCAGGGTGAATTCGATGGGGCCACAAGGGCCGGGGTGGGCACGTAGCCGAAGGAGTTCGTGGGCATGTCCATCACATCGACCATCACGGTGATGCCGCCACCGGGCCAGACATAGGCCTCGGCCCCGCCGCAGGACACATGGGTCAGGCTATCCTTGACCGAGCGGGTAAGGCGCACGGGGTTTTCCGTGACACCGGCGCGCAGGCTGCCGCCCGCGCCACCCATGAAGAGGACCGAGCAGACCGAAGGCTCGCAATTCTCCGCAATGATATCGGTGGAGCGTTTGAGGGCTGTGGGCATGTCGTGCGGCTGCGGCACCAGATCGGCGTCCAGCTCGTAGTAGGCGAATTGCTCCCCGGTGGTGGAGACCATCAGCAGGCGCAGCCCCTCCCACGCGATTTTGGGATTGAACGGGCCGAGGATGGTGAGCGGGTCATCCACATCCGTGCCGCCCCAGCCGGTGCCCGGCTCTGCCACCTGAAAATACCGCCCGGGGGTGGAGCGGCGGCCCTTGATCTTGATCCCCGTGGGCGGCACGTCGAGCTGTTTGCCGGCCTCGTGTTCGGAGAGCACGCCGGTGATGTGATCGTCCACGACCACCACGTCGTCGGCGTGGCCCATCCATTGTTTCGCGAACATCCCGATCGTGGCGGAGCCGCAGCCGACGCGCATCAGACGCTCGGGCGCGCCGTTGATGATGGGCGCACGGCCCGCCTGCACGGTGAGGTCGGTGGTGTGCCCTTCCGCGCCGATGGTCATCGCGACCGGTTCGCGGTTGCACAGTTTCAGCAGGGCGTCACAGGTCACGCGGCCCTCTTTCTTGGTCCCGCCGGTGAGGTGTTCGACCCCGCCGAGCGACAGCATTTTTGAGCCATACTCGGACGTCATCACATGGCCGATGGGTTCGCCATCGACGCGCACAACATCGCGTTCGTGGCCGATGTGGCGGTCGGTGTCGATTTTCACCTTCACGCCGCAGTAGGAAAAGATCCCCTCGGTCACGACCGTGACCATATCGACGCCCTCGATTTCCTGGCTGACGATGAAGGGGGCGGGTTTGTAATCGGGGTAGGTGGTGCCGGCGCCCACGGCGGTGACAAAGGGGCGGTCGCCCTTGACGATATCGCCGTCCCAGTTTTCGGTGCCGCCGTCCTTGAGGAAGGGGACCATGCGCTGGCCTTCGGCCTCAAGGATCGTGAGCGCGTCGAGGCGCACCAGATCGCCGCCGTGGTTGGCGTAGCGGTCGCAGGCGCCCGATTTGCCCTCGGCGATAAAGCACATCACCGGGCAGGCGTCACAGCGGATCTTTTCGGGCTTTGGCATTTCGTTCATGAGTGAAGCGCCTTGATTGCGGCGCGCACGCGGGCCGGGGTTGCGGGCACGTCAGCGATGCGCGCGCCCGTCGCCCGCGCGATGGCGTTGAGCAGCGCGGGGGCGGTGGGGATCAGCACATGCTCGCCCAGCCCCTTGGCGCCAAAGGGGCCGTGGGCGTCGGGTTCTTCGATGATGAGGGTCTCGATGGGCGGGATGTCTCCGATGGTGGGGATGAGGTAATCGTGCAGGTTCTCGGTGCGCCCGGGCAGGTATTCCTCCATCAGCGCCATGCCGAGGCCCTGCGCGATGCCGCCGTGCACCTGCCCTTCGACAAGCAGCGGGTTGATGGCCTGACCTACGTCATGCGCGGCGGTGAACTTCAGCGGAGTAACGGTGCCGAGCGCGGTATCGACCTCGACCACAGCCAGATGGGCGGCGTAGCCGAATTGCGCGTAGGGGCTGCCCTGACCGTTTTCATCCATGGGCAGGGTTGGCGGATCGTAGGATTCCGTTGCGGTGAAGGCGTAGCCGTCGGCATCCGTGGGCAGGGGGCGAGGTCCAGCGTTTTGTCGCCTGCTGCATCGGTGGCGATGATGCGCCCGGCGGCCACGCGCAGCGTGGCGTCATCGGCGGCGTTCATGCGTTTGAGGATCTGCGCGCGCAGGCTTTGCGCGGCGCGCAGGGCGGCGGCACCCGTCACGAAGGTCTGCCGCGAGGCGGAGGTTTTGCCCGCGTCGGGGGTCACATCCGTATCGGGGCCGATGCGGGCGATATCGCCGACCGCCACGCCAAGCGCCTGGGCAAAGATCTGGCTGATGACGGTGTTCGACCCCTGCCCGATGTCCATCGCGCCCTGATGCAGCACCAGCGTGCCATCGGCGCGCACGCCGCATTTGATGGTCGAGGGGTTGGGCAGCGAGGTGTTCCCGCAGCCGTACCAGCCGCCCGCGATGCCCACGCCCCGTTTCAGGGTGTCGTTGGCGGCGTTGAAGGCTTCCGCTGCGGCATTCTCAGTCTGCCACGCGGGGCGCAAGGCCTCAAGGCAGGCGCGGATGCCGACGCCCTGATCGAACACCTGCCCGCAGACCGTGGGCGTGCCGTTGTCGAGCGCGTTGATGAGGCGGAACTCCAGCGGGTCGATGCCGAGCTTGTCGGCCAGCACGTCAAAGAGCTGCTCCTGCGCCAGCGCCGATTGCGGCACGCCAAAGCCGCGAAAGGCGCCGGCCGGCGGGTTGTTGGTGTGCACACCGGTGGAGTTGGCCCGGTAGTCGGCAATGCGGTAGGGGCCGGAGGCATGCACCGGCACGCGGTTAGCCACGGTCGGGCCCCAGCTGGCATACGCCCCCGTGTCGAAATCGCCGTCAAAGGCAAAGCCGCTGATCCGCCCCTCTGCCGTGGCGCCGATGCGCAGGCGGATGTCGGACGGGTGGCGTTTGGTCGTGCTCTGCATCGAGGCGGTGCGGGTATACGTCAGGCGCACCGGCTTGCCGGTTTTCAGCGTGCCGAGCGCGAGGTAGGGGTGCAGCGAGATATCGAGTTTGGAGCCAAAGCCGCCGCCGACGGCGGTGGGCACGATGCGGATGCGCGCGCGGTCGATGGCGAGGATGTCCACGAGGCTGTCGAGGTTCATCACCGGGGCCTGCGTGCCGACGTGCAGCTCGATCCGGTCGCCGACCATCCGGGCAAAGCCTGCCTCGGGCTCGATATAGCCATGCTCGACAAAGCCGCTGGTGAAATGCCCCTCGACGGTGACATCGGCGGCGGCCAGTGCCGCGTCGGCGTCGCCACATTGCACCCGGCCGCCGCACATGACGTTGCCCGCGCGGCCCTCGTGCAGGGTCGCGGCTTCAGGCGTGCGGGCGCTGTGAATGTCGCAGGCGGCGGGGAGTTCGGTCCAAGTCAGCGGAAAGCTATCGGGGTCAAAGGCGCGGATCGCCTCGGGGGTGCCGATCACGGCGGCTGCGGCTTCGCCACGAAAGCGCGTCTCGGACACGGCGAACACGGGTTGATCGACAAACTGCGGGATGACGCCGTGCAGGTTGCGGCCCGGAATGTCGGCGGCGGTCAGCGTCGCCTCGATCCCCGGCGTGGCGGCGACAAAGGCGTCGAGATCGCCCAAGATGAAGGACGCGCAGGCGTGCGGGCTGCGGAGCACAAAGATTTCGAGCGTGCCGGGCGGGGCAATGTCGTCGCTGAAGCGTTCGCTGCCGTTGATCTTGTCGGTGCCGTCGACGCGGCGCAGGGGCTGGCCCACGGCGCCGTCCATGCTCGTGATGGCGGGGCGGTCCATGATCGCGTCGATGATCTTGCGATAGCCCGTGCAGCGGCACAGCACCCCGCCGAGCGCGTCCTGCACCTGGGCCTCGGTCGGCTGTGGCATCTCGCGCAGCAGCGCCGTGGCCGAGACCATCATGCCCGGCGTGCAGACCCCGCATTGCGCGGCGCCGTGATCGGCAAACCGCGCGGCAAGCGCCTGTGCCGTGGGGTCATCCGCGTGCAGGCCGGTGAGGGTTTCGATCCGTGCTCCCTCGGCCTGATGGGTGGGGGTCAGGCAGGCACAGACGGGCGCGCCGTCGATCAGTACGGTGCAGGCGCCGCAATCGCCCGCGTTGCAGCCGATCTTGACGTCCCGCGCGCCGCAGGTTTCGCGCAGGGTTTCCGACAGGCGTTCGCCCGGTACGGGAGCGGCGGTGACGGGCGCGCCGTTGAGCGTGAACGTGAGCTGCGGGATGGTGGTGATCTTGTTCATGCGGGAACGCTCCGGGCAATGGCGCGCTGGCACAGGGTCGCCACGGCGTCGCGCCGGTAGGCGGCGGAGCCGCGCACGTCGTCGATGGGCGAAAGCGGCGCGAGGTGATCGGAATTAACGGTGATGTCGTGGGGGCGCTGACCAAGGCAGGCGGCCTCGAGCGCGGGCAAACGCTGCGCCACGGCCGAGCAGGAGCCTGCGGCGATGCGGGCGTGGGTGATCCGGCCATTGCCATCGACCGCCACAAGCGCCGAGACCATGGCGATGGAGATCACCAGATAGCGGCGGCTGCCGAGTTTCTCGAAACACGATCCCGCGCCTTCGGGTGGTTGGGGGATGTGGATCGCGGTGAGCAACTCGTCCGGGGCGAGCGCGGTCTGGCGCACGCCGCGGATGAAATCGCCCAGCGGAATGCGGCGCGACCCGCGCGCGGCGCTTGCCACTTCGACGGACGCGTCGAGGGTGAGCAGCGGCGGCACGCCGTCGGCGGCGGGGGAGGCGTTACACAGGTTGCCTGCGAGCGTCGCGGCGTTCTGGATCTGCACGCTGCCCACCTGTCGCGCCGCGCATTTCAACCCGTCGAAGGCGGGTGGCAGATCGGCGCGCACAAGATCGCTCCAGGAGGTGGCGGCGCCGATGCGGGTGCCGCCGTCGTCCTGGGTGATACCCGTCAGCCCTTGCACCCGCGTGATGTCGAGGATCGTGCCAAAGGGGCGGCCCTGCCGTGCGGCCGGATACACATCGGTGCCGCCCGCCACGACCGTAATGGCAGGCGTGGCCGCGATGTCGAGGGCGTCGGCAAGGGCGTGGGGGCGGTGATAGGACACGGGGCGCGGCTCTCACAATATCATTAGTATGCTAATGAGATTACGGAGGCGCCGCTTTATGTCAACAATTTTCCCGTGGCGTGGCTAGCTGGGAGAGAATTGGAAGGATGCACAGCCGCGTAATGCGGCGCTATCATCGGTGATTGTCCAGAGCGGTGGCGCAGCGAAGCCTTCAAGCGAGATGGGTTGGTGCAGGGCGTCGCGGCAGGGCGTGCTTGCCACATTCATCAGCGCGCGCGCCACGCTCCCCGCGAGGAACAGCCCATCCCGGGGGAGGTAGGCGAGTGACAGATCGCGCAGAAGGTGGCCCAGCAGAGTGGCGTAATGCTCTGCTACGGCGCCCAGATCGGGGTCTGCCACGCCCGCTATCACGCGCTTGCCGTCGATGTCGGGATCTTGCAGATGCGCGCGGCAAAAGCGGGTGAAGCCAGCGCCGGAAAACAGGGATTCGACCGTGGGAAACGGGGCCGGGTCGATGCCGAGCGCAGCGTGGATGCCCGCGGGAAGCGAGACATGGCCCGCCTCGACCGGGGGGCAGGTGACGTGTCCGGCCTGAACAATGCAGGGGCTGACGTTGAAGCCGGTGCCAATGCCCACGACGAGCGCCTGCATGTCGGCGGTGGGCCGCGTGCCGCCGTCGATGGCGTGCAGCGCGGCGGGCGGCAGGCCGGGCAGCGCGTGGCCGAGGGCGGCAAGATCGTTGAGCAGATGCGCGCGTGGGGCGCCAAAGCGGCCGCAGAGCGCGCCCGAGTCGATCCGCCAATCACGGTTGGTCAGCCGGGCCTGCGTGCCGCGGACCGGGCCCGCGACGGCGATGACGATTTCATCCGGTGCGTCCTGCCCGTCCAGAAAGGTGCCAAGCAGTGCATAAAGATCGGGCCAATTGGCATTGCGAAAGCTGCGCGGGGCCGCCGTGCCAAGCGCCACTCGCGTGTTTGTGCCACCGACATCCGCAACCAGCCGCGCCATTCAGTTCAGCCGCAGGCCGGTGTCGGGTGAGAAGTACGAAACCTTGCCCAGATCAAAGGCGAGCCGTTGCGGCGCCCCCGGTTTTGCCGTGGTTTCCGAATGCAGCCGTGCGGTGACGTGTTTGCCGCCCAGTTGCAGCACGGCGTAGGTGTCGGCGCCCGCAGGCTCGACGATGTCGATCAGGCACTCGGCCTCCTGTGCGTCCGCGCCGGTGCGGGTGCTGGCGGCGTCGGCGATGTCTTCGGGGCGCACGCCCACGATCACGTCGCGCGGCAGATCGCGGGCCTGAGCGTCGACCAGCACGACCGGATCGGCGCCGGGCCGTGCGATTTCGATGTGGGTGCCGTTGCCGTTGGCGCGGGTCGTGGCGGGGATGAGGTTCATCGCGGGGCTGCCCATGAAATCCGCGACAAAGAGGTTCGCGGGCGTGTTGTAGATCTGCGCCGGGGTGCCGATCTGCTGGATCACGCCGCCCTTCATCACGACGATCTTGGTGGCAAGGGTCATCGCCTCGATCTGGTCGTGGGTCACATAGACCATCGACGCGCCGAGGCGCTGGTGCAGGGCCTTGATCTCGGTCCGCATCTCGACGCGCAGTTTTGCGTCGAGGTTGCTGAGCGGCTCGTCAAAAAGGAACAGCTTTGGGTCGCGCACCAGCGCGCGGCCCATGGCGACCCGCTGGCGCTGCCCGCCCGACAGCTGACCCGGCTTGCGGTTCAGCAGCGGTTCGATCTGGAGCTGCTGGGCGACGTAGGCGAGCTTTTCCGCCTGGGTGGCGGCATCGACGCCGCGCACCTTCATGCCAAACGTGATATTCTTGGCCACCGTCATCGTCGGGTAAAGCGCGTAGGACTGGAACACCATCGCGATATCGCGGTCCTTGGGGCTGACGTGGGTCATGTCGCGTCCGTCGATGCTCATCCGCCCGCCGGAAATGGGCTCCAGCCCGGCGATGCAGTTCAGCAGCGTGGACTTGCCGCAGCCCGACGGGCCGACGAGCACGAGGAAATCGCCCGGATCGATCGCCACATTGATGTCCTTGAGGATCTCGGTGGCGCCGTAGCTTTTGTAGAGGTTCTGGATGTCGAGGATTGGGGGCATCGGGGCGGTCCTTTTTGGCGGGGACATGGCGGGAGATTTCTGGGGTGTGCGCGGGATTGCGGGCATTAGGTGGGGCCTTGATCGCAGTGAGGCGTGGCAGGCGCGGTATGGGGTGGGGCGGTGTAGCGGACCCCGGCGACGGGCAGTTGCCCGCCGCGTTCGCTATTTGAAACGCGCCACTGGCGCCTTTCACTTTTGCGGGCAAAAGACATGGCTCACCCCTTCACACTGCCGGCCGTGAGACCACGCACGAAATATTTGCCGGCCACCACATACACCAGCAGGGTGGGTAGGGCGGCGATGATGGCGGCGGCCATGTCGACGTTGTATTCCTTCACCCCCGTGGTGGAGTTCACGATGTTGTTGAGCGCCACGGTGACGGGCTGGGTGCCTGCCTGCGAGAACGACACACCGAACAGAAAATCGTTCCAGATCTGGGTGAATTGCCAGATGACCGTCACCACGATGATCGGCAGCGACAGCGGCAGGAAGATCGACCAGAAGATGCGGAAGAACCCCGCGCCGTCGACCTTGGCCGCGCGGGTCAGCTCGGCCGGGATGGTGACGTAGTAGTTGCGGAAAAACAGCGTGGTGAACCCCAGCCCATAGATGACGTGCACGAAGATCAGGCCGGGGATGGTACCCGCGATGCCCATGATCCCCAGCACCCGCGCCATGGGCAGCAGCACCACCTGAAACGGGATGAAGCAGCCGAACAGCATCAGCGAAAAGAACAGGTTGGCCCCGCGAAAGCGCCACTGCGCCACGACATAGCCGTTGAGCGCGCCGATCAGGGTCGAGATCGCCACTGCCGGGATCGCGATCAGCACGGAGTTCCAGAAAAAGGGCCGCACGCCTTCGCATTGGATGCCGGTGCAGGCCCCCGACCACGCGGTGCGCCAGGCGTCGAATGTGACCTCGCGCGGCAAAGCGATCAGGTCGCCGGTGCGGATTTCGTCGAGGCTTTTGATCGAGGTCGTGATCATCACGAAGAGCGGCATCAGATAGAACAGCGCGAACAGGCACAGCAGCAGATAGAGCGTCCAGCGCAGGGCGATGCGGGCGCCGGTGCCGGAGCGCGGGGCGGGGGTGGAGATATCAGCCATCCTTGGACCTCAGCTCGGAATAAAGATAAGGGACCACGATGGCGAACACGACGAGCATCATCACCATCGCCGAAGAGGCCGCTTGGCCAAGATCGCCGCGTGAAAACGCCATGGCGTACATGTAGGTAGCGGGCAGATCGGTGGCATAGCCGGGGCCGCCGCCGGTCAGCGCGATCACCAGATCAAAGCTTTTGATCGCAAGGTGGCTCAGCACGATGAAGGCCGACAGAAAGATCGGTGCCATCGAGGGCAGGATGATCGCGGTATAGACGCGCCACGTGGGGATGCCATCGACCTGTGCGGCGCGGATGATTTCGGTATCGACCGAGCGCAGACCGGCGAGGAACAGCGCCATCACAAAGCCCGAGCTTTGCCAGATCGCGGCGATGACCACGGTGTAGATCGCCATGTCGGGGTCCACGAGCCAGTCGAAGGAGAAGGTCTCAAACCCCCAGCCCTGCACGGTGGCCTCAAGGCCCAGACCGGGGTTGAGAATCCATTTCCACGCGGTGCCGGTGACGATCATAGAAAGCGCCATGGGATAGAGGTAGATCGTGCGCAGCGCGCCTTCGGTGCGGATGTTCTGATCGAGCAGGATCGCGAGGACCAGCCCCAGCACCATGGCGATCACGATAAACAGCGCGCCAAAGATGAACAGATTGCCGAATGCGGTATCCCAACGGGGGGAGGCAAAGAGGCGGTCGTATTGGATGAGTCCGTCGATCTCGTACTTTGGCAGCAGCCGCGAGCGGGTCAGCGAGACCCAGCCCGTCCACGCAATGAAGCCGTATACAAAGATGAGCACGGCGATGAACGACGGGGCCAGCACCATTTTGGGGGTGTGGGTCTCTAGCCATTTGAGCACGGGAGTTCTCCGAAGAAGGGGTTTCCTCCCCCGCGGGTGCACGGGGGAGGAAGGGGGTCTTACATGCTGTTGGCGATTGCGTCCGCCAGCATGTTGACCGCGTCATCCGCGCTCATGTCGGAGTTGAAATGCGCCGTGACCGTGTCGGTAATCGCACCGGCCTGTGCGCCGCGCAGGGCCATGCCGTGGGCATAGCTTGGCAGCAGGGAGCCGCCTTCGGAGCTGGCGTTCATGTCTGACGCCGACAGGGTTGCGCATTGGTCGAACGCATCGAGCGACACGTCGGTGCGTGCGGGGATCGAGCCTTTGTTGAGGTTGAATACCTCCTGGAAGTTCTCGCCCACGACCAGCTTGGCCAGCAGTTCCTGACCGGCTTTCTTGTCCTCGCCGTCGACGTTGAACATCGCAAAGCTGTCGACGTTATAAAGGAAGCCGTCACCGGGGGTGGAGGCGCAGAGGAAATCCTCTCCCGGCGCTTTGCCCGCGGCCATGAATTCGCCCTTGGCCCAGTCGCCCATGATCTGAAACGCCGCTTCGCCGTTCATCACCATGGCGGTGGCCAGGTTCCAGTCGCGGCCCGAGAAGTTGTCATCGACAAAGCCGCGCATGGTGCGCATCTGGTCAAAGACGGCTTTCATCTCGTCGGATTTGATCGTGTCCATGTCGAGATCGACGAATGCCTTGCGATACCCGTCGGGGCCAAGGATGCCGAGCGCTACGGCTTCGAACACGGTCGCGTCCTGCCAGGCCTGCCCGCCGTGGGCCAGCGGGATGATGCCGGCCGCCTGCAGCTTTTCGGCGGCGGCGTTGAATTCATCCCATGTGGTCGGCATCTCGATCCCGTTGGCTTCGAGCACGGAGGCGTTGGCCCAGATCCAGTCGACGCGGTGCACGTTGACCGGGGCGGCGCACCATGTGCCTTCGCATTTCATGTGACCGGCGATGGAGGCGGGCAGCACGGCGTCCCAATTGTTCGCCTCGGCCACCGAAGAGATATCGGCGAGCACGCCTTCCTCGTACCATTCCTGAATCGCGGGGCCCTTGAGCTGTACGGCAGTGGGCGCGTTGCCCGACAGAACGCGGGCGCGCAGGGCGGTCATGGCCGCGTCACCGCCGCCGCCTGCGACGGGCATATCGGTCCAGGTGCCGCCATTGGCGGCGAATTCTTCTTGCAGGACGGCGACGGATTTTGCCTCACCGCCGGATGTCCAATAGTGCAGCACTTCGGCTTCGGGGTCTGCAATGGCCGCAGATGCGGCAACAAGCGCGAGCCCGGAGACGGCGCTGAGGATGTAGGTTTTCATGTGGTTTCCTCCCAGAAAGTGGTCCCCTCTTTTGTGGGACCGGTGGCAATACCCTCAACGATTGTACCCGCGCCCTGCAAGGGGCGCAGAGCGGGGTTGCGCCGGGTGCAGGGATAAAATCGGGCGTCCCGTTACAGCTTGTTACAAAGGTCTCGATTCTGTTGCAGGATGTTACATACTGCGCGGACCGAGCCGCTGAGGAGCCCGCGACCGTGGCGATCCCCCGTATCCTTGTTGTCGATGACGATTCTGACGTGCGGCAGATGCTGACGCAATATCTGCGCCGCAATGGGGCGATTGCGCTGCCTGCGGCCAGCGGGGCGGAGGTGGACGCGCATCTGGCTGAGGGGCGGGTGGATTGTATCCTGCTCGACGTGATGCTGGGCGATGAGGACGGATTGCAGATCTGCGCGCGGCTGAGGGCCGAGCAGGACGTGCCGATTATCATGGTGTCGGCCCTGTCGGCGGACGCGCAGCGGATGCGGGGCTATGAGGTCGGCGCGGATGATTACATCGCCAAGCCATTCAACCCCGATCTGTTGCTGGCCCGGATCAAGGCGGTGCTGGCGCGGGCGCGGCGGGCTTCGTCGCTGGTGCACCGGCGGGCGACGCGCACCTACCGTTTCGCTGGCTGGACCTATGACGCCAAGCGTGACGAGGTTCTGTCGCCGTCGGATGTGCTGGTGACGCTGTCGCGGCGCGAGACGGCGCTGCTGCGCACATTGCTGGCCAATCCGCGCATCCCGCTGACGCGCGAAGAGATCGCCGTGACCCTCGACGGGGACGGAGGCGGGCAGGGGGCAGAGCAGCAGGGCCGCGCCATCGACGTGCTGGTAGGCCGGTTGCGCGCCAAGATCGAGGTCAACCCGCGCGACCCGCAGATCCTGCGCACCGAGCGCGGGGTCGGCTATGTCTTTGCCACTGACGTGACGGTGTCGGAGGCATGATCGCAAGGCCGCTGAGCCTGCGGGTGTGGACGCAGACGCTCGCCTTTGCCGCTGCGCTGCTGGGCGGGGCGGTCGTTTGGATCTGGATGCAGTCCAATGCCGAGTGGCGTGCCCATCAGGCGCGTGCCTACAACGCCGGTGTGCTGTTCTACACCGGTTTGCAGAACGGCACGGCGCAGGCCAAGGGTGTATCGGTTGCGCTGTTGTCCGATGCGGATCGCGCGCTGGCGCGGGCGGGGCGGTTTCGCGACATCTCGGGCGTGCCGCGCGCGGCGCGCGAAACCTTTGTGCCGGTGCTGGCGGATGCCGCGAACGCCCGCACGGGCGCGCCGCTGACGATGGTGATCCTGTCGCCCGATCTGGTCTATCCACTGGCCGATCTGCCCAACCGCGCGGGCCAGACAGCGGCAGAGACGACGGGGGCGGTGTTTCGCACGCTGGCCTCCTATTGCTCTGATCCGGTGGTGATCGCGCAGCTGGGGCGCGGCCCGTGGGTGCGGGTCGAGGCCGCTGCTGTCTGGGGCTGTGACGCCGCCCCGCCGATCTGCGCCTGCCTGCGGCGGTGCTGGCGGCGGTGGGGCTGGCGGTGCTGGTCACGTTGCTGATGAACCTCGCGGCGGATTTCACCAGCTTTGCCGACGCACTGCGCAACCGGCGGCGGTTGGGGGGGCCGGAGCGCTATACCTCCCCCGGCCCGCGCGAATTGCAGCAGATCGTCACGGCGGTGAACACCCAGCTGGAGGACGAGCGCGCAGCACTCGCCCGTCGTGCGGCGATCCTGTCGGGGGTGAGCCATGATCTGGGCACGCCCGCCACGCGGCTGCGCCTGCGCGCGGCGCTGATCGAGGATGCAGAGCTGCGCGCCAAGCTGGAGGCCGATATCGACAGCATGACCGGCATGATCGAAAGCGTGCTGACCTACACAAGGGCCGAGATGAACTCCGAAGCGCCCCGGCGGCTGTCGCTGTCGGCGCTGATCGACGCGGTGATCGCCAATTACGCCGATGTGGGCCGCCCGGTGACGTTCCGCGCGCCTGCGCAGGTGGTGGTGCGGGGCGGTGCGTCGGTGTTCATGTCGCGGCAGGGGCAGGCGACGCTCGCCCGCGAGGGGGAGGTGACGGTGATGGGCCGCCCCGTCGCGCTGGAGCGCGCGATGAGCAACCTTATCGACAATGCGCTCAAATACGGGCGCCGCGCCACGGTGGCGCTGGAGACGGACGCGCGCACGGCCACGATTGTGGTAGAGGACGAGGGGCGGAGACCTCCGCCGCGCAGATCGAGGCGCTGATGGCGCCATTCCAGCGCGGCGAGAACACGGCGACGGTCGAGGGCTACGGCCTTGGACTGACCATCGTGGCGACCATTGCGGAGCTGCACGGCGGCAGCCTGTCGTTTGAGGATACCGCCAGCGGCGTGGCCGCCCGGCTGACGCTGGCGCGCAGTTAGCGCAGCGTGGTGGTATAGTCGCCGCGCAGCGCGACCTCGAGCAGTTCCAGATCAGCGGAGGCGTCGCGGTAGGCGGCCTGCAGCCCCGGTGGGATCACGAATCCATCCCCGGCCTCGAGCGTGCGGGGCGCGTGGCCGTCGGCGTGCAGGGTCATCGTGCCCTCCATCACAAAGGTAAAATGGATATCCGCGTCGTGGGTGAAGGGCCGGGTTTCGCCCTCGGCCCGGCGGACGACCTGAATGCCCGCGATGCCCTTGGTGCCCTTGGTGATGCCGGTGTCGCGGGCGGTGAAGCCCGGGAGGCGGAAGGGCGTCCAGGTCGCCGCGTCCTTGGTGTGGTGCACGAAGGTCTGGCCGTCCCATTCGCGGTTGGGATCGCCCACCCCGTTGGGCAGCGTGAAATCATGGTCGATGGTGGTGACATGTTCGGCCGGCACGCCGATCTCGATCACCTCGATGTTGGGGGAGGCTTCGACGACGCGGTGGCGGATGCCGGGCGGCTGGGTCACGCAATCGCCGGCGTGCAGGCGCATCACGTCGCCCTGATCTTCGTACAGGACGTCGACCCAACCGCGATAGCAAAAGATCAGCTGAAACCCGACCGTGTGGTAATGTACCATGTCGGGCACCGGGCCGCCGTCGGGGATGCGGATGTGGCTGGCGATGATCGAGCCGCCCAGCCGCGAGGGGATCAGATCGCGGTAATGCATGCCCGCGCGCCCGATGACCCAAGGCGCCTCGTCCGCGAGGCGGCGCACGGCGAATTCGTGCTGTGTCTCGATCCGCGCGACCTGCGGGGTCAGCGGGGCGAGGGTGATGCGGGTGCCGTTTGGAGCGGTCAGCTCCCGCGCGCCGCCGGCAAAGCTGTCGGGATCGTCGGTGAGGATGCGCAGGTGGCCGGGGGCGGCATCGGCGCCTTTTTCGATGCGCAGGCGGATGCCATGACCGGAAAAGCTGGCGACCGACGGATCATCGGCGGGAAAAATCGTCTCAAGCCGCATGCCGAGCGTTTTGGTGAAGAATGGCAGATCATCGCGCAGCTCGTCTGTGGGCAGCAGGAATTCCGCGAGAGGGGGCTGGGGCATGGGTGTCTCCGCGCTGGGGTCGCGGGGACGGTGCCATCATTCGCGCGCGGGCTCAACCGGATCGGCGTCCATCACCAGTCCCACGCGGGGTGCGCCGCCCATTTCGGGGCGCCGGTTGAGGGTGCGCAGAACGGGCTGATTGGACGACTTGCCTCGGGTCTCGCGCAGCACGATATAGGCGCCCGAGGCGATGATGATGCCCGCCCCGATAAAGGTCGTCGCGGTTGAGACCGTATCGAACAGCAGCCAGCCAAAAAACGCGGCCCAGAGGATCTGGCTGTATTGCATGGGTGCGACGATGGCCGCGTCGGCAAGCGCGTAGGCGCGGATGAGCAGCGACATGGCGACCACGGCCAGCACGGCGACAAACAGCACCAGCGCCAGATCGCGCAGGGGCATGGGCACGTAGACGAATGGCAGGATGCACAGCATAAGGGCGAAATTCGCCAGCAGCGGGTAGAGCAGCAGCACCTCGCGCCGCTCGACCCCGCCGATCTTGCGCATGACCACGCCGCTGAGCGCGCCGCAGAAGGCGGCCACAAGAGCTGCCAAATGGCCCAGCCCGAATACAGCCGAGCCGGGTTGCAGCACCACCATCACGCCCGCAAGCCCCAAGAGCACGGCAAACCAGCGGTGCAGGCGTACGACTTCGCCCAGGATCGGGATCGACAGCAGGGTAATCATCAGCGGCGTGGCAAAGAGGATCGCGTAGGTCTGCGTGAGCGGCAGCACCGAAAAGCTGTAGAAGGCGCAAAAGCCGCCGATGACCACGGCGGCGGTGCGGACCCCCGTCCAGAGGGGCAGGTGCGGGCGCAGCGTGTCTTTTGTATCGCTGCGCAACAGCATCAGCGTGACGAAGGGAAAGCTGAACAGCACCACGAAAAAGATGATCTGGAACGGCGCGTAGACCCCGCCGAGGGTTTTGATCGCCGCGTCATGTGTGGCGTAGACGGCAAAGGCCAACAGCCCCATCAGGATGCCCTGAAGGGGTTTTGCGGCGGGAGGGGTCGTGGGATCGCTCATGCGGTGAGCCTAAGGGAGCGTGGCGCGGCAGGCACGCAAAATGGATGTTCCGCGCCGGACCGCCCGGCATTTGGGCAGATCCGGCGCGGGGGGCGCGGGTCAGAGGCTTGCGTCGAGGGCGGCGAGGATCGCGTCGCCCATGTCGGTGGTCGAGATCGGCGTGCCGCCTTCCGCGCCCATCAGATCGGCGGTGCGGGCACCATCGGCGAGCACTTTTTCAATCGCGGCCTCAAGGCGCGCGGCCTCGTCGCCCTGATCGAAGGAATAGCGCAGCGCCATGGCAAAGCTGAGGATACAGGCGATCGGGTTCGCCTTGCCCTGCCCGGTGATATCGGGGCGGAGCCGTGCACGGGCTCGTACAGCGCCTTGGGTCGTCCGTTGGCATCCGGCGCACCGAGCGACGCCGAGGGCAGCATGCCCAGCGAGCCGGTGAGCATCGCCGCGCAGTCGCTGAGGATGTCGCCAAAGAGGTTGTCGGTAAGGATCACGTCGAACTGCTTGGGCGCGCGCACCAGCTGCATGGCGCCGTTGTCGGCGTACATATGGCTCAGCTCAACATCGGCGTAGTCCGCCTGGTGCACTTCGTTCACGACGTCGCGCCACAGGATGCCGCTTTCCATCACGTTGGCCTTCTCCATCGAGCAGACCTTGTTGCTGCGACGGCGGGCGAGCTCAAACGCGGAGCGTGCGACACGCTCGATCTCGGCTTCGGTGTAGCGTTGGGTGTTGATGCCCACGCGCATGTTGTCTTCGATATGGATGCCGCGCGGCTCGCCGAAATAGACGCCCGAGGTCAGCTCGCGCACGATCATGATGTCGAGCCCGGCGATGAGGTCTTTCTTCAGCGATGAGAAATCGGCCAGCGCGTCAAAGCACTGCGCCGGGCGCAGGTTTGAAAACAGGTCCATCTCCTTGCGCAGGCGCAGCAGGCCGCGTTCAGGTTTGACGGAGAAATCGAGGTCGTCGTATTTCGGCCCGCCCACGGCGCCGAGCAGCACGGCATCCGCCGCCAGCGCCTTGGCCATCGTGTCGTCGTGCAGGGGGGTGCCGTGCGCGTCGTAGGCCGCGCCGCCCACGAGGTCGTGTTCGACGTCGAAGGCAAGATCGCGCTTGGCGCCAAACCAGTCGATGACGCGGGTGACCTGGCCCATGACCTCGGGGCCGATGCCGTCGCCGGCGAGGATCAGAAGGGTGGGATTGGCCATGCGGATGCTCCTTGAAAAATGTCCCTCGCGGCGTAGCGCGCGTGGGCCGGGCGGTCAAGGATCGGCGGGCTCCAGATCGACCCACAACAGGTCGTGGCGGCTGGCCTCGGGATCGGTGAGCCGCCCGTGATCGGTGATGCGCCAGTGGGTCGAGGGCAGCAGGTAATCGACGCGCAGATCACCCGGCGACGGATCGCGGAAATCGGCGGTGGGGGCCGGGCCGTGGGCGTCTTGCAGGCGCGGGTGGGTCAGCAGGGAGGTGATCGCGGCGGGACGCCCCTCGCCGCGGTCGGGGTCGATGTTGGCCGTGCCCAGCAGGACCAATGGCGCGTCGGTGGTACCCAGACGGGACAGCCAGAATGCCGCCTCGTCGTGGTTGCGGCGACCGTTGCGGTCTTCGGGGCCGTCAAAGACCGGCGGCGTGGCGTGCCATGTCCAGAGGGTAACCGGCCCCTGGGGGGTGTCGACGGGCACGCTCCAGTGCCCTTTGGATGACAGGCGGTGCGCGGCAAAGGCGCGGGTGCCCGCGAAGGGGGTGTTGCCGTCGGTTGGGTAGAGGTGCCCGGGCAGATCGCGCCAGAGCATCGGCGTGAAATCCTGCACGGCGTCGCGGTCGATGGGGTGGCGTGACAGCAGCGCCATGGCGCCCGCGCCGGTAAAGCGCCCGTAGCCGTGGTTGTCGTCTGCGTCGCCCAACCGCCCGTTGCCGTTGAGATCAAGGCCGCTGGCCAGCCCCGCGTTAGAGGGCAGGGCATAGGCGTGGGGCATGTCGTGCCCCCGTGCGGCCAGCGCATCGCGCAGCGCGGTCAGCGCGCGCATCTCGGCGTCAAAGTCGATGCCTTGCAGGGCGATGATGTCGGGGGCGGCTTGGGCGATCAGGGCCAGAACGGCGGTGATCTGTGCGTCCTGTCCGCGCAATGTGTCGCGCAGCAGAAGGCCCGGACCCTTGCGCGACAGTTCGGCGTTGAAGGTGGCGATGCGCAGCGGCTCTGCATTGGCGGCACCCGTCAGGAAGGCGGCGATCAGGCCGGCTGCAAGCCGATCTCTTCCGCGTCGGCATAGGCCTGACGGCGCTTTTGCTCGATCATGTCGGCAATCTTGCCCATGGCGATGCCGCGCATGATGATGCTGGCGGGAAGAAAGGCCCATGCTGCCATTGTCCAGATAAGGGTTTGCGGATTTGCGAGTGTGATCGGGTCTAGCAGATCCGACGCCATCTTGACCACTGCGGGCACAAGGAACGGCAGCAGGAAACCCAGCGCGATATTCACGCGTGCATCGCGTTGCAGACGCTCGAGCACGTCACCGCCTGCGGTGGGGTCAAAAAGGGGCAGGTTGACCCAGACATTGAACGCACCGGATTTGGCGGGCCAGTTGAGGATGCGCACGAGGATCAGGAACTGCGCCATCGCAAAGAGCGAGATTACATAGGCCAGCCCGGCGGCGGTGCGCATGAATTCGACCGTCTGCGCGGGCGCGTCGTCGGGCAGCATCAGCACCATCAGCCGCACGGGCGAGAAGGGGAAATCAATCGCGTTGCCAATCATCTTGCCGAAATTGGTCAGGGCATTTGTCAGCGGTGTCGGATCGGTCATGCCCTTGAGGATCAGGCTGACCAGCAGGACGGTAAAGAAAAGGGCAAAGAAACGCAGGCGGTTGAACGGGGCCGCGTCGCGGAATTCGACGATGCTGGGAAAGACGGAGTTGTATTCGACAAAGGTCAGCACGGCGGCCAGCAGGGCCACGAGGATCACGATCTGCGTCGAATCGCTTGCCATCCCGGGCAGCGTGAGCGCCGGCGTCAGGATCATCAAGGCCACAAAAACGCCGCGCAGTGCGGCGCTCGCCATACGAGTAATCACATTCTATTCCCTTCAAACTGGCCAGCCGCGATACAGTGCCGCGTGCTTGTTCCAACTTGATGCCTTCGGGGTGGGAAGGCCTGCCTCATTGCTGTCACAATCGTGCCTTCTTTCGCCTTATTGCTCAAGTCCGTAAAGTGACTGAACCGGATTGGCCGGGCATTTTGAGGGAGGGGGTGGTGCGAACTTGCATCATTTCGCGGGCAAAAATGCGGCGGCTGCAAGATGTTGTGTGTGTGGTGGGGTTAACCACAAACGGCGCGTGCGCACGAAAAAAGGGCCGGCGCCGGGCCGACCCCTTGGGTGTTTTTGCCGGCTGGATCAGATCCAGGGGCGGCTTTGCGCGGCTTCTGCCTCGAATGTGTCGATGGACGCGACCTTTTCCATGGTCAGACCGATATCGTCGAGACCGTTGAGCAGGCAGTGCTTTTTGAAGGCGTCCAGCTCGAAGCTATAGGTTTCGCCCTCGGAGGAGGTGACTTCCTGTTTTTCCAGATCCACCTCGATGCGGGCGTTGGCGCCTTTTTCGGCGTCCTTCATCAGCGCCTCGACCTGCTCGGCGGGGAGCACGATGGGCAGGATGCCGTTCTTGAAACAGTTGTTGTAGAAGATGTCGGCAAAGCTGGTGGAGATCACGCAGCGGATGCCGAAATCGGCGATGGCCCAAGGCGCATGTTCGCGGCTGGAGCCGCAGCCGAAATTGTCGCCCGCGACGATGATCTGGGCGTCCCGGTAGGCGGGTTTGTTCAGCACGAAATCGGGGATTTCGTTGCCGTCGTCGTCATAGCGCATCTCGTCAAAGAGGTTAACGCCAAGGCCCGAGCGTTTGATCGTCTTGAGGAACTGCTTGGGGATGATCATGTCCGTGTCGATGTTGATCAGGGGCATGGGGGCGGCGATGCCGCTGAGGGTGGTGAATTTTTCCATGGTCGGAAACTCCGGTATCTGGGGTATGATCGCCGTGCACAGGATGTGCACCGCACGTGCATACGATATGTGATCGGCCCCCTGCCCGTGCGGGCGGGCGAGGGGACCGGCGTGGCCCTACATCAGTTCGCGTACATCCGTGAGCTTGCCGGTGACGGCGGCGGCGGCGGCCATTGCGGGGCTCATCAGGTGGGTGCGCCCGCCGCGGCCCTGACGGCCCTCGAAGTTGCGGTTGGACGTGGCCGCGCAGCGCTCTCCCGGCGCCAGCTGATCGGGGTTCATCGCCAGACACATCGAACAGCCCGCAAGGCGCCATTCAAAACCGGCCTCCTTGAAGATGTCCGCCAGACCTTCCTCTTCGGCTTGCGCGCGCACGAGGCCGGAGCCCGGCACGATCATCGCGCGTTTCACGGCGATCTTCTTGCCCTTCAGGATCGCGGCGGCGGCGCGCAGATCCTCGATGCGGCCATTGGTGCACGACCCGATGAACACGGTGTCGATTTCGACGTCGCGCAGGGGTGTGCCCGCGGTCAGGCCCATGTAGTCGAGCGCGCGCTGGGCGGCGCCCACCTTGCCACCGGTAAAGCTGTCGGCGGCGGGCACACTGGCGGTGATCGGCAGAACGTCCTCGGGCGAGGTGCCCCAGGTGACGGTGGGTGCTATGTCCTCGGCGCGGATGGTCAGCACCTTGTCCCATGCCGCATCATCGTCGGAATAGAGGGTTTTCCACCAGTTGAGCGCGGCTTCCCACTGGGCGCCCTTGGGCGCGTGGGGGCGGCCCTTGCAGTACTGGAATGTCGTTTCGTCCGGCGCGATCAGGCCCGCACGTGCGCCCCCCTCGATCGCCATGTTGCAGATGGTCATGCGGCCTTCCATCGACAGATCGCGGATCGCCTCGCCGCAGTATTCGATGACGTAGCCGGTGCCGCCGGCGGTGCCGGTCGCGCCGATGATGGTCAGCACGATATCCTTGGCCGTCACACCCGGCGCCAGCTTGCCGGTGATCTCGACCTTCATGTTCTTGGATTTCTTCTGGATCAGCGTTTGCGTGGCCAGCACATGCTCGACCTCGGACGTGCCGATGCCGTGAGCCAGCGCGCCAAAGGCACCGTGAGTGGCGGTATGGCTGTCGCCGCAGACCACGGTCATGCCCGGCAGGGTCCAGCCCTGCTCAGGGCCGACGATGTGCACGATGCCTTGGCGCACGTCGGACACGGGGTAGTAGTGGATGCCGAATTCCTTGGCGTTCGTGTCGAGGGCGGCGACCTGAATGGCCGAATCCTCGGTCATGTTCTTGGGGTCGTCACGGCCCGGTGTGGTCGGCACGTTGTGGTCTGGCACGGCGATTGTCTTGTCGGGGGCGCGCACGGTGCGGCCCGTCATGCGCAGCCCTTCGAAGGCCTGAGGCGAGGTGACTTCGTGCACCAGATGGCGGTCGATATACAGAAGGCAGGTGCCGTCGTCGGCCTCGTGCGCGACATGGGCATCCCAGATTTTATCGTAGAGCGTTTTGGGGGACATGGCTGGTCCTCTCCCTATTTGGATATGTGGTATCTGTTTGGAAACGGGGCGCGCGCGGATGCGGGCGGGTCAGCCGACTAGCCGGGCCAGCACGCTGTGCGTGGCGCCGAAAAAGCGGTCCGGCAGGCGGGCGCGGTCGGTCTGATCAAAGACATGGGTCATGGGCCGGTGAATACAGCGGATGACCGTTTGCCGCAAGCCGCGTGCGCGCTATGGTGTCGCGCAGATGCAAGGAGCACCTATGGAAGATCCCGTCGACCCCTTTGCCGAGTTTCTGGTGACCCTTCAGGCGCTGTGGACGAATGCCACCGCGTTCTTTTCCGGGGTGATCGAACCCGGCTGGCGGCAGAATCAGGTGTTGATCGTTCTGGCGCTGGCGATTGTCAGCTGGGGTTTGCACCGGTCGAGCGGTAATCTGTTGCAGCGCTGGGTACGCTCGCGCGAGGGCTGGGCCAAGTGGCAGCTGCGGGTCATCGTGCAGCTCAAGCGGCGGCTGGGGCTGATGTGGTTCGCGGCGCTGGCGGGCATCGTCTATGCGATCATGCAGGAGATTACCTGGCCGTCGCGGTCGTATCTCATTGGGTTGGCGGCGACGCTGGCGTTTGTCTGGGTCTGTATCGCCTTTGCCGCGCAGCTGGTGCGCAACCGTCCGTTGCGGCGGATCGTGACCTGGGCGCTGTGGATCTATGCCACGCTTTACTTCCTGAATGTCTCTGACGATGTGGCGGCGTTCATGGACGGGCTTGCGCTGGAGCTGGGGGATTTCCGGCTGTCGCTGCTGACGCTGATCACCGCGATCGTGGTGATCGGGCTGTTGATCACGCTGGCGCGCTTTGCCAGCCAGGCAACGGCCAGCACGATCCGCCGCAACGAGGATATCAGCCCCTCGATGCAGGTGCTGGCGGTCAAGGGCGTGCAGCTGGCGATGTACGGGATCGCCTTTTATCTGGGCGTGAAGGCGGTGGGGATCGACCTTACCGGGCTTGCGGTACTGTCGGGTGCGATCGGTGTGGGCCTTGGTTTTGGTCTGCAAAAGGTGGTGTCGAACCTTGTGTCGGGGGTGATCATCCTGCTCGACAAGTCGATCAAGCCGGGCGACGTGATCTCGCTTGGCGAGACGTTCGGCTGGATCCAGACGCTGGGCGCGCGCTATGCCTCCGTGGTCACGCGGGACGGGAAGGAATACCTGATCCCGAACGAGGACCTGATTACCGGGCAGGTGGTGAACTGGTCCCACTCAAACGATTTTGTGCGGCTCGATATCTTTTTCGGTACGGCCTACGGCGACGATCCGCACAAGGTACGCAAGCTGGCGATTGATGCGGCGGCGGGCGTGGACCGGGTGCTGAACCATCCCAAGCTGCCGGTGTGTCATATCGTGGGCTTTGGCGACAGCAGCGTCGATTACATCCTGCGCTTCTGGATCCGCGATCCCACCGGCGGGCTGACCAACATTCGCGGCAACGTCTATCTGGCGCTGTGGGATGCGTTTCAGGAGCACGGCATCTCGATCCCCTTCCCGCAGCGCGAGGTGCGGATGCTGGAGGACGGGAACGGTTGAGTGCCGGGCGGGGTTGTCCCCTCAAAGGAGATCCCAATGACCCATACACTGAAGCTGAAAGCCAAGGAACAACTGACCCCCGACACCCACCGCTATGTGTTCGAGCGGCCCGCCAATCTGGATTTCAAACCCGGACAGGCGACGGAGCTGACACTGCTGAAAGAGGGCTGGAAGGACGAGGGGCGTCCGTTCACCTTTACCTCGCTGCCCGATGAGAACGCGCTGGAATTCGTGATCAAGAGCTATCCCGACCACGACGGCGTGACCGAGCAAATGGCGATGATGGAGCCGGGCGACGAGGTGGAGATCACCGAGCCCTTCGGCGCGATCACCGATCACGGCCCCGGCGTGTTCATCGCGGCAGGCGCGGGCATCACGCCGTTCATCCCGATTCTCGAGTCGCACGACGCCAAGGGGCAGATGGACTGCACCCTGATCTTTACCAACGAGACGGAGAAGGACATCATCCTGCGCGACAAATGGAAGCGTATGGAGGGGCTGCGCACAGTCTTTACCGTCACCGACCAGAAGGACGCAGGTGTCGAGACACAGGTCGTCGATCAGGACTTCCTCAAGGCGCATGTCAGCGATTTTGGCCAGACATTCTATATCTGTGGCCCGCAGGCGTTTGTGGATGATATTCGTGACGCGCTCCGTGCGCTTGGCGCGGATGAGGACAAGATCGTCACCGAAGAAGGCTGGTGATCTGCGCCGCATCGCAGCATCGTTGAAATCTCGCGTTGGGGTAGTTACTATAGACTATCCCAGCGCCGGGGATTCAGGCGGCGCAATCTAAGGAGGGCAATGTCCTGTCTATGCAAACCAGCTCCGCGCAGGCGGGGAACCCGGGCGCTGCCGTGATGGCGGGCCAGAAAACAGCCACCAGCGAACTGCTGTTGGAAACCGTACTTTCCTCACTCAACGACGATAAAGCCGAAGAGATCGTGCAGATTGATCTGCGCGGCAAGACCGAGATTGGCGACCACATGGTCATCTGCTCGGGTCGGTCGACGCGTCAGGTCGCGGCCATCTCGGAGAAGCTGGCGCAGCGGATCAAGGATGAATACGGTCTGACCGCGCGCACCGAGGGCAAGGACTCCGGCGATTGGGTTCTGATCGACACGGGCGATATCATCGTGCACGTGTTCCGCCCCGAAGTGCGCGAGTTTTATCAGCTGGAGAAGATGTGGCTGCCGCAAGGCGACGCTGCCTCCTGATCCGGTAGATGAAGGTACAGATCTGTGCCGTCGGTCGGTTGCGTGCCGGGCCGGAAAAGACGCTGATCGACGATTATCTCAAACGGTTTGACCGCACGGGTCGGGGGCTGTCCCTCGGCCCTGTTGTCGTGTCGGAAGTGGATGACCGCAAGGGCGGTGGTATGGCCGGTGAGGCCGCGCTGCTGGAGCGGGCGATCCCGTCGGGCGCCGTGCTCTGCGCGCTGGATGAACGCGGGCGGATCGAGAGTTCACCAGATTTTGCCAAACGGTTGGCCGGGTGGCGCGATGCGGGGCAATCAGATGTGAGTTTTGTGATCGGGGGCGCGGACGGGATCGACCCGGCGCTGCGCGACCGGGCGGACCATTTGCTGTCGTTTGGGTCCATGGTCTGGCCGCACATGCTGGTGCGCGTCATGCTGGCCGAGCAGTTGTACCGCGCGGCCACCATTCTGAGCGGTGGACCCTACCACCGCGCCTAGACGTCAGCGCAGTGTTACCGTCTTGGTGTTCGGGCTCCACCCGTCGACGTTGTCATGCGCCTCGATCACGACCGATGTGATCCCTTCGGGGATCGACACACCGGAAAGCGAGCGCGTGAAGGGCTGTTCGTCGACGTGGGGATGCGCGAGCTTGCGCATGCCAAGCACGGTGCCGTCGGGGGCCACCACACGCCACGCATCGACGTAATGGTCCCAGCCGGTATCGGGGTGGCTGATGGTGACGCTGAACGTATAGCTGCCACCGGAGTTGGACATGCTGACGCTTTGTACCTTTGCATCGTCTGCAAGGGCAGGCATTGCGAGCAGGGCGAAAGCGAGGGGAATCAGTTTTTTCATAATGGATCCAGTGGAGCGCGGAAATGCGCCGATTAACATCCCCTAAATAAGGGGCTTTCCGCCGTCATCCAAGAGGGCGGCGCGCGATTGGGAGGCGAATTCCCGCCGCCAGATGATCACGCATGTCACAAAGCTTGCAACAATGAGGGCAAAAGGCCCGGCAAGCCACGCGACAGAGGCGAGTGCCATGTAGATCGAGCGCAGGCCGCGATTAAAGCTGCGCGCGGCGGTGACATTCAATTCACCCGCTTTTCTGGCGTACTCGGGGCCTGCGGGGTCGGTCACATCATTGGGCACGGCGGCCATGATGACGGAGCAATAGCCAAAAAGACGGTTCGACCAGACGAATTTCAGAAATCCATTTGTCAGGAATACAACGATCAGCAGCAGCTTGATCTCCCACAGGATGGCGGGATCGCGCGTGGCGGTCAGATCCTCGGCCAGCCCCGCCACCCGGTCGGCATTGCCAAGCAGCGCCAGCACCCCGCCGATGGCGATCACGCTGGTGGAGGCGAAAAAGGACGTGCCCTGCCGCAGGGTGGCGATCACCTGAGCGTCAAAGATCCGCACATCGCGGGCGATCATCCGGTGCATCCACTCGCGGCGGTAGTTGGCCATGATCATCGACACCGAGGGGCGTTTCGCCGTCGCGTGATCTATGCGCCAGCCGATTAGCGCCCAGGGGATCACCAGCAGGGCAACGGCGAGCAGATCAAGCGCACCAAGGGCGCGGAGCGGGGCAAGGTCGGTCCAAGTCATGTCCGCTGCATAGACAAGCGGGCGACGATGTTAAAGCTGCTTGAACACCCCGATCAGGCGGTTGACCCGCCCGTCCGCGTCGGTGATCGCGATGCCGTGGCTGAGCACTTCGACCTCCGTGCCGTCCTTTTGCACGATACGCTTGGTGAACTCGAATTCGCCCCCGTCTGAGATGGCTTTTTCGACGGCGGCGCTGACATCGGCGCGGTCGTCGGGGTGGTAGAAATCAATCGCGTCGGCCAGTGGCGGCTCCGCCTCTGACGGATCGACGCCGTGGATGCGGTAAACCTCCTGCGACCAATGCACCTTTTCGCCATCGAGATCGACGGACCAGTAGCCGACGTGCGCCATGTCCTGAAGGAGCGTCAGCTGCTTGATCAGCTGCTCTGCCTCGGTGCGGGCCTGCATCATCTCGGTCACGTCCACGGCGACGGAATAGATCGAATCGTCCTCCTGCGCGGGGTGCTGGTAGATGACCTTGTCTTCGCTGAGCCACAGATCGGGCTGATCCTCGCGCGGGATGCGGTAGACGGCGCGGGTAGAGCCCTTGCGATTGTACAGCAGTTCGCGGTCGACCTGGCGCAGCTCCGTGGCGGTTTCCTCGGGGAGCAGATCGTAGAGATTGAGACCCAGCGCGGCATCGCGGGCCTTCCCCAGCAGTTTTGCAGCGCTTTCGGAAATCCGCAGGATCGTGCCGTCGATGGTCTGGTGGGTGACGTAGACCTTGGAGTTGTTGAGCAGCAATTCCATCTCGCGCGCGAGGCCGGGGAATTCGGTGATGACCATCGTCACGCCGAGGATCTGGCCATGCACGTTGAAATAGGGCGAGCAGGTCAGCAGCACGCGCGTGTCGTTCGAGTTGAACTCGGACGAGACGGTTTCACCGACCTTGAGCGCCTCGGAGCAGATGGGCGCGAGGCTGGGATACCCTTCGGGCAGGACGCATTGGCTGATGTGCGGATTCGAGATCGGGCGCCGGATCTGGAAGCGGTTGGCCGCCGCATTGGTCGCCTGACTGATCTGGAGCGCGTTATCCATGACCACCACGGCGAGCGGGGTGCTTTCGATCACGCTGGTCAGCTCCCCGGTGCGGCCCGACAGTTCGGCGGCGGTCACCTGCAGCTCTTCGTTGACGGTGATGAGCTCTTCGTTGGTCGATTGCAGCTCTTCGTTGGAGGTTTCGAGCTCTTCGTTGGTGGCCTGCAATTCCTCGTTGGTGGATTGCAGTTCCTCGTTGAGCGATTGCAGCTCCTCGTTGGAGGTCTCGAGCTCTTCGATGGTTTGCTGCAGCGCCTCGCGGGTGGTGGCGATCTCGCTTTCGAGGGCCTGGATGCGTTCGGAAGAATCGGCACCGGATTCTTCGGATATCTTTTTTTGGCGGCTCAGGCGAGTGTGGTCGACGGGCAGTTTCGAGAAAACCACAAGCGCCGCGTTCTCGTTTATGTCCTTGGCGATGATCGGATAGACGTCGATGCGGGTTTCCGTTTCGTCACCGTCACCGAGGAGGTGGCGCACGCCCGCGCGGTGAGCGTTGTTGCGCATGGCGATGGTCACAAGGCTGCGCGCCTCCTCCCGCAGGGGGGAGCGCAGCAGATCGAGGTGCATACGCAGAGAACTGCTCGCCGTGATCTCGATATATTTGCTGATGTCGCCGTAAACCCGCGCGATGGCGTAATCCTCGGTCACGAGGATCGAATCGTCACCCAGCGAGCTTGCCAGCGCCTCAAAGAGGTGGCGTTCGGTGGAGTGTTCGGTTTTGGTCTGTTCGACCTGCCGACGGCTGAGCACCGGGGTGTTGCGGGGACCGGGATAGCTATTGCGGTTCTGGCCGCGCAGGGTGCGTTTGCGGAAGATGTGAGAGGCCTGCCGTTCGGGGGTGAACATGTCGTCGGCCCCGGCCACGGATTCGGCGGTGCCCAGAAACAGCAGACCGTCGCTGGCCAGCGAATAGTGAAAGCGCGACATGACCTTGTGTTGCAACGGGTTGCCGAAATAGATCAGCAGGTTGCGACAGCACAAAAGGTCGATTTTCTGGAAGGGCGGATCCTGGCAGACGTTGTGATCGGAAAACAGGATCGCGTTGCGCAGACTGTCGACGACACGCACGCCGTCGCTTTGCCGGATGAGGTATTTGTCGGCCAGATCCTTGGGTATCTCGTTGAGTGCCGAAAGCCCGTAGACCCCGCGCCGCGCGACTTGCAACGCGTCCTTGTCGATGTCGGTGGCAAAGATCTGGACGTGGTTTTTCAGCTGCACCTCATTGCCGCCGAGCGCCTCAGAGAGCAGCATGGCGATGGAATAGGCTTCCTCCCCCGTGGCGCAGCCCGCGATCCAGACGCGCAGCGGCGCGCCGTTGCGTGAGGAGACAAGCTGCGGCAGGAGCTGGCGTAGTTCTTCGAATTCGTCCTTGTCGCGGAAAAAGCGCGTGACCGAAATCAGCAGATCCTTGAACAGCGCATCCAGGGCGGAAGGGTTGGTGCGGCAGAATTGAGTGTATTCTTCCTGTGTCTCAATGCCGAGGGCGACCATCCGGCGTTCGATCCGCCGGTTGATGGTGGCCTGCTTGTATTCGCGGAAATCCACACGGGTGCGCGCCAGCAGGATCTGCAACAGATCCGAGACCGGGCTTTCGAGCAGTTCCTTCTTGCGGAATTCGCCGAAGTCGCGGGGCGAGGACAGGATTTTCTGCAGGTGTGTGCCGATGTCGGCGGGGGGCAGGATCAGGTCGATGCAACCGGTCTGCACCGCGTTGTGCGGCATCCCGTCGTATTTGGCCGATTCGTTGTCTTGGGCGATGGTGATGCCGCCCGCCTCGCGCACGGCCTGGATCCCGTAGGAGCCGTCGCTGCCCGTGCCCGAGAGGATGATCGCCACGGTTTTCTCGCCGTATTCATCGGCGAGGCTGGTCAGGAAACGGTCGACCGAGGGTTTCGGTGAAGCCGGTTCGGGGCTGGGATCGACAAGGCGTAACTTACCGGCTTCAAACAGGATATCCGTGCGGGGCGGGGTGACGTGGATCACGTTGCGCTCGGGCACCATGCCGTCGACGACATCCCGCACCGCGAGGCTGGTCTGGCGCGCGACAAGCTCTGTCATTAGGCTTTTGTGGTGCGGCGACATGTGCTGCACCACCACGTAGCTGACCGGAAGATCGGTGGGCAGGGCGGTCACCAGCTCGCGAATGGCCTCAAGCCCACCGGCCGAAGAGCCGATGGCGATGATGGTCAGATCCTGATTTTCGCTGCTGGACACGGGAAAATTTCCAATTGTACGGGCGGCGTCGGTCCGCCACAGGCTTCTATCTTAGCGGGATTTTTTGAAAACTCGCAAGTAATTAGCAGTGACTGCGCCGCTGTTTTCGCGCGGATCCAGAGGCGTGCTGCGTTTACCGGGTGTAAATCTCTTTTGCCTATCTCCAAAGGAATAGCGTTCAAGTTTACGGGTATTCAAATGGAAATGTGCACTCTCGATACACCACCGGCAGCGGCTGCCCCTCAACAGAGGTTCGTGGTCAACGTGTTGAGCACGCCGGGAGGCGCGCCGATGGTCCGCTCCTGCGAGGTTCAGGGGCGCCACGTGCGGCACCGGACATCGTTCACGGAGCTTTCGGCGATCGACGCGGTGTTCGAGGCGCGGCTGGCGGCGGCGCTGCACGGCTGCCTGTCGCGGCTCAGCGCGGATGACAAGGTGTTGGCGCTGCCGGATTTGGTGATCCAGATCGACGGGCTTGTGCTGGGCGGCGTGCATCTGATGGTGCGCAAGCCCGAAGAGGACGGCAGCCGCATGGTGATCTTTCGCTTCCGGATGGTCGTGGGCAGTGTGCAGCGGGCGTTTCAGCCGCATATGGGCATGTCGGAGCCCGTGGCGGATCTTCCGGATCGGTGTGCGCTGGACATTCTGTGTGACGTGGGTCTGCCGCTGCTGGATCTGTGCGAAGCTTCTGACGCGGGGCTGCTGGACGCGCGCACGCTGGCACCGGAATTCGCGCGCCGGATCATCGCCCACGCCCATGAGGTGCGGTTTCGGCTGGAGCTGATCAAGCGGTTCCTGGCCGCCGAGCAGCGCAACCTGGCGACGCAGTGGCCGCCCGAAGATCTGGCGCTGGCGCGCCCGAGGACAGATCCGCCGTTGCGGCATTGAGGCGCCCCCAAGGGTTGATGCTTGTGCTGGGGTGAAATTGGTCATATTATTTTACCAATACTGCGAGCGGAGGACGCCCCATGGAAATGCCTGCCCCAAATCCCGTTATTCTGTCGCGCAAGGCGCGGGTCGTCGCGCGGTTGCGATCGGTACTCCCTGCGGATGCGGTCATTGACGATGTGGCCGAAACCCGCGCCTACGAATGTGACGCGCTGACGGCCTATCGCTGCCCGCCGATGGCGGCGGTGCTGCCCGCCAGCACGCAGGAGGTCGCCGCCGCCCTGCGCATTTGCCACGAGGAAGGTGTGCCCGTCGTGCCGCGCGGCTCCGGCACGTCGCTGGCCGGAGGGGCGCTGCCCACGGCGGATTGCGTCATCCTTGGCGTGGCGCGCATGAATGACGTGATCGAGACGGATTACGACAACCGCATCATCCGTGTGCAGACCGGCCGCACCAACCTCAGCGTCACCGGCGCGGTCGAGGAAGACGGATTTTTCTACGCGCCTGACCCGTCGAGCCAGTTGGCCTGCGCCATTGCGGGCAACATCGCGATGAATTCGGGCGGGGCGCATTGCCTGAAATACGGGGTGACGACTAACAACCTGATGGGCGTCACCATGGTGATGATGGACGGCGAGGTGGTTGAGATCGGTGGCGGGCATCTGGATGCGGGCGGGTTGGACCTGCTGGGGCTGATCTGCGGCTCCGAAGGGCAGCTGGGCGTCGTGACCGAAGCCACGCTGCGCATTCTGCACAAGCCGGAAGGCGCGCGGCCCGTGCTCATGGGCTTTGACGATCCGGTTGTCGCCGGGGCCTGTGTCAGCGACATTATCAAGGCGGGTGTGCTGCCCGTCGCCATCGAATTCATGGACCGCCCGTGCATCGAGGCGACGGAAGCATTCGCCCACGCGGGTTATCCCATGTGCGAGGCGCTGCTGATCGTGGAGGTCGAAGGATCGGACGCGGAAATCGATCACCAGCTGAGCCTGATCATGGAGATTGCGCGGCGTCACGACCCGGTCGAGCTGCGCGAGAGTCGCTCTGCCGAGGAAAGCGCCGCAATCTGGCTGGGCCGCAAGAGCGCGTTTGGCGCAATGGGGCAGATCAACGATTACATGTGTCTCGACGGCACGATCCCGGTGTCGAGCCTGCCGCATGTGCTGGGACGCATCGGGGAGATGTCGAAGGAATACGGGCTCAAGGTGGGCAACGTTTTCCACGCGGGCGACGGCAATATGCACCCGCTGATCCTGTTTGATGCCAACAAGCCCGGCGATCTGGAGCTTTGCGAGGCGTTCGGCGCGGATATTCTGCGCCTGTGCGTCGAGGTTGGCGGCTGCCTGACCGGCGAGCATGGCGTGGGCATCGAAAAACGCGATCTGATGCACGTGCAATACGCGCCCGCCGACCTTGAGGCGCAGATGGCCGTGAAGGACGTGTTCGATCCGCAGTGGCTTCTGAACCCGGCCAAGGTCTTTCCGCTCGACGCCTCCGACGCGCGGCGCGCGCGGGCGATGGCCGCTGAATAAACGCAAAGGCAGATCATGCATACTCCACAGACAGAGACGGCGGTCGCCGAGATTATAAAGGGTGCCGGGGGTCCGCTGGCGATTGCGGGTGGCGGCACGCGCGGTATCGCGGTTGCGGGGGATGCGCTCAGCGTCGCCGGGCTGCGCGAGGTGACGCTGTACGAGCCCGGCGCGATGACGATGGTCGCACAGGCGGGCACACCGGTGTCGGAGATCGAGGCGACGCTTGCCGCCGAAAACCAGCGCCTCGCGTTTGAGCCGATGGATGCGCGGGTACTGATGGGCACGGACGGTACGCCGACAATCGGCGGCGTGATGGCGGCCAATGCCTCAGGCCCCCGGCGGATTTCGGTGGGTGCGGCGCGGGATTTCCTGCTGGGCGTGCGATTTGTCGACGGGGCCGGGGCGGTGGTCAAGAACGGCGGTCGCGTGATGAAGAACGTCACCGGCTATGATCTGGTCAAGCTGATGTCGGGTGCGCATGGCACGCTGGGGGTGTTGACTGAGGTGTCGTTCAAGACGCTGCCGCGCCCCGAAACGCAGGCGACACTCCTGCTGCACGGCCTGTCGGATGCACAGGCGGTGCAGGCGATGTCGCGCGCGCTGGGCAGCCCGTTCGAGACAAGCGGCGCGGTGCATGATCCCGCGGCCGGTGTGACGGCGCTGCGGGTGGAGGGGTTTGAGGCTTCGGTCGCCTACCGGATCCAGAGCCTGACCGAACGTCTTGGCGCGCGCGAGGTCTCGACGCTTGATGCGGAGGAGACGACGCAGCGCTGGGCTGCGTGGCGTGATGTGCACGGATTTGCACAGGACGGCGACGACGTGTGGCGGGTGTCCTGTAAGCCCTCCGACGGTCCGGCGCTGGCCGCCAAATCCGGGGCGGAGGGCGTGTTTTATGACTGGGGCGGCGGGCTGTTGTGGCTGCGCACGGCGGCCGGGCACGACCTGCGCGCCGCGCTGGGCCGCTACGACGGGCACGCGACGCTGGTGCGCGGCAACGCGCATCCCCGGTTCGAGCCGGAGGCGGCGGGCGTTGCGGCGCTGAGCAAGGGATTGCGCGCGCGATTTGATCCGCGCGGGATCCTGAACGCGGGGCTGATGGGATGACCTACATCGTCCTCTTTGCGCTTGTTTTTATCGGCGGTCCGCTGGCGTTTCGCGCGCTGACGGCATCGGGTCCATCACCCCGGGCGTTTCGGCGGCTGGCGCTGTTTACGGCGCTGTGTGCCGCGACGGGACTGACGCTGCGCTATGGGATGGCGGAGCTGTGGGGGCAGAACCTGTTGGTGACGGGCGCGGGCATGGCATTCATCTGGGGCGGCTGGATCGGTGTGCTGGCCTACGGCGCGCAGGCGTTGCGCCGGGTCGATCCGGGGCTGCGGATGCGCCGCTGGACGGCGGTAATGGGCGCGGTGGGCACCACGGTGCCGTGGTTCGGCCTGGCGAGTGCCAGCATGATTGCGGGGTAGGGGACAAAGATGCAGACGACATTCACCGAAGAACAGCTGAAAGATCCCGGCACCGCGCGCAGCAACGAGATCCTGCGCGCCTGCGTGCACTGCGGATTTTGCACGGCGACATGCCCGACCTATCAGGTGCTGGGCGACGAATTGGACAGCCCGCGCGGGCGTATCTACCTCATCAAGGACATGCTCGAGAACGAGCGCGTGCCGGACGAAAAGACGGTCAAACATATCGACCGCTGCCTGAGCTGCCTGGCCTGCATGACGACCTGCCCCTCGGGCGTGCACTACATGCATCTGGTCGATCACGCGCGCGATTATATCGAGCAGAACTACAAACGCCCCTTCAGCGACCGCGCGCTGCGCTGGATCCTCGCGCGGATCCTGCCGCATCCGATGCGGTTCCGGGTGGCCTTGCTGGGCGCCAAGCTGGGCCGCCCCTTTGCCCGGCTGATGCCCGACGCGCGGCTGCGCGCCATGCTCGAGATGGCGCCAAAGGAGATCCCGCCGGTCAGCCGCAACGATGATCCGCAAAGCTTTGCTCCGCAGGGGACAAGGCGGATGCGGGTGGCGTTGATGACGGGCTGCGCGCAAAAGGCGCTGAACACCGATATCAATGATGCAACGATCCGCCTGCTGACGCGGCTGGGCGCCGAGGTGGTCGTGGCCGAGGGCGCGGGATGCTGCGGGGCGCTGACCCATCACATGGGCAAGGCGGATGAGAGCCACGCCAGTGCCGCGGCCAATATCCGCGCGTGGTGCACGGAAATCGACAACGGTGGGCTGGACGCGATTGTCATCAACACTTCGGGCTGCGGTACGACGGTGAAGGACTACGGCCACATGTTCCGCAACGATCCGCTGGCGGAGGATGCCGCGCGCGTGGCGGGCATCGCGCGCGACGTGTCCGAGGTGGTCATGGAGCTGACCGGCGATGCCCCCGACGGCACGGCATGGCAGCCCGCGAAGGAATGGATCGCGGGCACCGACGCGCGCACGGCACCCGAGCGCCCCGCCGAGGGCACCGTGGTCGCCTATCACGCAGCCTGTTCGTTGCAGCACGGCCAGCAGATCAAGACGCATCCCAAAACGCTGTTGAAAAAGGCCGGTTTCACCATTGTGGAGCCTTCCGATCCGCATCTGTGCTGCGGCTCTGCGGGCACGTACAACCTGATGCAGCCGGAAATCTCGGGCAAGCTGAAGGCGCGCAAGGTCCGTACGCTGGAGGCCAAGAACCCCGACATCATTGCGGCCGGCAACATCGGGTGCATGATGCAAATCGGCTCGGGCACCGGGGTGCCGGTGGTGCATTCGGTGGAACTGCTCGATTGGGCGTGGGGCGGACCCAAACCGCCCGCCTTGTCGCGCGACACATCCGAGCCCGAAATTCCGAAACTGCGGTAGGCTTGCCCTAATTTTGCCCCAAGTGCAGAATATCCCCTAGATCTGCACTTGGGGAAAACGGGGCACGATGTTTTATCGGCGGATCACGGCATTTTTGTTTCTTTGCGCCTGCCTTGCGTCGGGTGCGGTGGCGCAGGACGGGCCGCTCAAACGGCTGGACACCGGGGACGATGCCAAGGCGTGGGAAGCGGTGGGGCGTCTCGATATCAACGGCACGGGCTTTTGCACCGGGGCGTTGATCGCGCCCAAATTGGTGCTGACCGCCGCGCATTGCCTGTTCGATCGCGATACCGGCGACGCGCTGGGCGCGGGCCGGATCGAATTTCTGGCCGGATGGCGCAACGGGCGTGCGGGCGCCTATCGTGATGTGGCCCGCGCGGTGGTGCATCCAGACTATGAATACTCCGAAAAGCTGTCATCGACGCGGGTCCGCAACGATCTGGCGCTGCTGGAGCTAGTGCGCCCGATCAACAACACCACCATCAAACCTTTCCGCACCGCCGCGCGTCCGCGCAGGGGGATCGTGTCGGGGTTGTCAGCTATGCGATGGACCGGGCAGAGGCACCTTCGTTGCAGGATGTCTGCGAAGTTCTGTCGCGTCAGGAGGGGTGCTGGTGACGTCCTGTTCGGTCGATTTCGGATCGAGCGGCGCGCCGATCTTTGTCGTGCAGGACGGCGAGGCGCAGATTGTCTCGGTCGTATCGGCCAAGGCGGAGGTGCGAGGCGAGGCGGTCTCCCTCGGGACGGCGCTGGGCCAACCGCTGGCGGAATTGCAGGCCGAATTGGTGGCCGGGCGCGGTGTCTATCTGAACGGCAATAGCGCCAAGGCGCGCATCCGGGTCGGCGAGAGCCGCGACATCGGGGCAAAATTTGTCAAACCTTAAGGCCATCCTCGCGGTGCTATTGCTCTGCGCGGCGCCTGTCTGGGCGCAGGAGGCGCTTGTGGGGCTGGACCGGGACGAGCGGCTGCGCCCCTGGCGCGCGGTAGGCAAGGTGGAGATCGCCAACCAAGGGTACTGCACCGGCACGCTCATCGCACCCGACACCGTGCTGACGGCGGCGCATTGCACCTATGACGCGGCGGGCGCCCCCTTTGCCGCCGGTATCGTGACCTTTCGTGCCGGTTTGCGTGGATCTGCGGCCGAGGCGGAGCGTCGGGTCACGCAGATCGTTCGGGCCGAAGGGTTCGAGCACACCGGCCCCAAGACGCTGAACCGCATCGCGGCGGATGTGGCGCTTTTGCGGCTGGAACGCCCGATTGCCAGCCACGTCATCGCGCCCTTCGCGATCGAGCCACGGGCGCTGAACGGCGGGGAGGTCAGCGTGGTCTCCTACGGGCAAGGGCGCGATGCGCTGCCGTCGCTGCAGCTGACCTGCGGGGTGTTGGGGCAGATGCGCGACGTGGTGGTGATGGATTGCGACACGACCTTCGGCTCCTCCGGCGCGCCGGTGTTTCGCCGGGATGGGGAGCGGTTTCGCATTGCCTCGATCGTGTCGGGTTCGGCCCGCTTCGATGGCGTGCGCCGCACGACCGGCATGGCACTGCCCGCCACGGTCCGGCGCCTACAGGCGCGCATGATCGCGGAAAAACCGCGCGTTGTACCGACGATCCGGCGGATTGGGGTGGGTGAAAGACCCTCCGGTGGGGCGAAATTTATCAGTAATTGAAGGGGTTTGAGGGGGGTGCACGGATTTCGCGCCCGACCCCTTGAAACCCGCGGCGCAATTCCCAAATGTCTGTCATCCGGGGCGCTGCACAGCAGGCTTCGGAGACAAAACGACCGGGCCTGTCCGTTGGGAAGGTCCAGACATCAATCGCTCAAACATGAGGATGACCCATGCGTAATTTTGATTTTGCTCCGCTCTACCGTTCCACCGTTGGTTTCGACCAGATCGCCAATCTGATGGACCGCGTGCTGACCGCCGAAACCAGCCAGCCGAGCTATCCCCCTATAACATCGAAAAGCTTGAGGATGATGCGTACCGCATCACCATCGCCGTCGCAGGCTTTGCCGAGGCGGATCTGAGCGTCGAAGTGCGCGAGCGCGCGCTGATCGTGTCGGCCCGGAAGGCCGAAGAGGACGAGGGCAAGACCTATCTGCACCGTGGCATCGCGACCCGCGCGTTCGAGCGTCGCTTCCACCTTGCGGACCACGTGATCGTGACCGGCGCGTCGCACGCCGATGGCATGCTGCACATCACGCTGGAGCGTCAGGTGCCCGATGCGCTGAAGCCCCGTCAGATCGCGATCCAGTCGGACCGCAACGCCATCGCCAAGGATGTCGTGGACGCCGAAAAGGTGAACTGAGCCTTTCTGGCAAGCCGAAACAGGGGCCCGGTGCGCAAGCGCCGGGCCTTTTTTCTATGTCTCGATCGTGCCGACCTTTGAGATCAGCCATTCGCTCAATTCGCTGGCGGAAAGGATCGCGCGGGGATGATCCGCGCGGATAACGGCGGCGGGCATACTGTCGTAAAGCGCATCGTCGGGGTTTTGCACGATGCTGCGCCCACCGAGATCGTAGATCACCTGACAGCCGCGCATCCCGTCCTTGAGCATGCCCGACAGGATCACGCCGATGGCGCCGGGCCCGTATTGCGCGGCCGCTGTCATGAACAGCATGTCGATAGAGGGGCGAAAGCCGCTGTCCTCGACCTCATCCGAAAGGCGGATCTTGCCCGCGCGCAGAAACGCGTGCCGCCCGCCGGGAACGATGTGGATCACACCGGCCTCTGGCGTATCGCCATCCTCGACCCGGCGAATATCATGGTGGGAGTTGCGTTGCAAAAGCTCGGTCAGCTTTGACATCGGGACAGAATGCAGAGCGATGATTATCGGCGCGGCAAGCGGGTTCGGCAGCGCAGCCAGCATTTCCTGAACGGGCTGCTGCGCACCGGCGGAGCCGCCGATCACGATGAGGGAGTCTGGGGCGTCCGCGTGTGTCATGGTGGAACTCTAGCGAAGGTGTTTGGCGGAGGGTAGCCCGCGATTGAGGCCGGAGTGGGCAGCGTTGCGCGGGAAAGCTGCTACCCATGCGGGAATTTGCCGGGAAGTTTGGCCTAAAGATTGTGCGCCCGGTCCTGCGGTCACCGGAAACGCGATTGAGGTGTTGTCAGCGCCGTCCTTAGCCGCAATTCTACCCCATGAGCAACAAAGATGCATTTTTCGACGAGATGCGGGCGGCTTCGGGCGCGCGGGCGCCTTATGCGGACTACGATGCGTGGTTTGGTCAGCAGGATGTTGCGCGGTTGGCGCAGAAATCGCGCGAGGCAGAGCAATTCTTTCGCCGCACGGGCATCACTTTCAACGTCTACGGGCAGGCCGATGCGGAAGAGCGATTGATCCCTTTCGATCTGGTGCCGCGCATTCTGTCGAACGCGGAGTGGAGCACGTTGTCGCGCGGGGTCGAACAGAGGGTCCGCGCGATCAACGCCTTTCTGCACGACATCTACAACCGTCAGGAAATCCTGCGCGCGGGTATCGTGCCGACCGAATTGATCGCCCGCAACGACGCGTTCTTGCCGCAGATGATGGATTTCACGCCGCCGGGCGGGGTCTATACGCATATTGTGGGCACAGATATCGTGCGCACGGGGGATGATGAATTCTTTGTGCTGGAGGACAACGCGCGCACGCCCTCGGGCGTCAGCTACATGCTCGAAAATCGCGAGACGATGTTGCAGATGTTTCCGGAGCTTTTCAGCCAGATCAAAGTGCAGCGGGTCAGCGATTATCCCAAGAACCTGCGCGCCTCGCTTGAGGCGTCGGCGCCAACCAACTGTGAGGGGCGCCCGTTTGTGGTGGTGCTGACCCCCGGCATCCACAACTCGGCCTATTTCGAGCACAGCTTCCTCGCCGATCAGATGGGGGTTGAGCTGGTCGAGGGGCATGATCTGCGCGTGGTGGACGGGCATATCGCGGTGCGGACCACGCGGGGATATCGCAGGGTCGATGTGATCTACCGCCGGGTGGATGACGCGTTTCTGGATCCGCTCACGTTCAATCCGCAGTCGATGCTGGGTGTGCCAGGGATCATGGACGTCTACCGTGCGGGCAATATTACCATTGCCAACGCGCCCGGCACCGGCGTCGCGGATGACAAGGCGATCTATAGCTACATGCCGCAGATCGTGGAATTCTATACCGGCGAGCGGGCGATCCTGAAGAACGTGGAAACGCACCGCTGCTCTGACCCCGACAGCCTGAAATACGTGCTCGACAATCTGGCGGAACTGGTGGTCAAGGAAGTACACGGCTCGGGCGGCTACGGGATGCTGGTCGGCCCGGCGGCGAGCAAGGACGAGATCGCGCGCTTCCGCGAGAAGCTCAAGGCGCGGCCCGGCAACTACATCGCGCAGCCGACGCTGAGCCTGTCGACTGTGCCGATCTTTACCGAGCAGGGATTGGCGCCCCGGCATGTCGATCTGCGCCCCTTTGCGCTGGCGTCCCCGCATGAGATCAGCATCGTGCCGGGCGGGCTGACCCGCGTGGCGCTGACCGAAGGCAGTCTGGTGGTGAATTCAAGCCAGGGCGGCGGGACCAAGGATACCTGGGTGTTGGAGCGCTGATATGCTGGGCAAAACCGCAGGTGGTCTTTACTGGATGTTTCGCGGGCTTGAGAGGGCCGAGCATACCGCGCGCCTGATCGACGCGGGCTTTCGCATCGCGCTTACGCGGTCGACCGATCCGGCTTCCGACTGGCGATCGGTCATTGCCACCTCGGCCCAGCAGGCGGCGTTCGAGGCGAAATACGATGCCTATACCAGCCGCACGGTCAGTAATTTCCTGCTGCGGGATCTGGATAACCCCAGTTCGGTCCTCTCGGTCATCAAGGCGGCGCGTGACAACGCGCGCATGGTGCGAACGGCGCTGACCAGTGAGGTCTGGGTCGCGGTGAATGAGACATGGATGGTCCTTACCGAGATGCTCAAGGACAGTCTGACCGAAGCCGAGCTGCCGCTGATCCTCGATACGATCCGCCAGCAATCGGGCCTGGTGCGCGGCGCGCTTTACGGCACGATGCTGCGCAACGATGTCTATAACTTCTGTCGTCTGGGCACGTTTATCGAACGCGCGGACAGTACTGCGCGGCTGATCGACGTGAAGTATCACGCGCTGTTGCCCTCGCATGCCTCGGTCGGCAGCAGGCTGGATAATGTGCAGTGGGAGATGATCCTGCGGTCGGTGTCGGCGCATCGGTCTTTTCGCCACGCGGTCGAGGATGATTTCAATGCAGCCAACATCGCAGAGTTCCTGATCCTTGACGAGCGTTTCCCGCGATCGCTGGCCTTCTGCGCCCAGCGGATCAACGAGAACCTCACGCTGTTGCACAAGGCCTACGGCGACGACAGCGCCTGCCTGACCGCCGCGCAAGCGTTTCAGGCGCGTATCGACGGGAACACGATTTCGGATATCTTTGAGCAGGGGCTGCACGAATATGTCAGCCAGTCGATTATCGACCTTGCCGCGATTGGCATGCAGATCGAGCAGCAATACAGGTTTTGGCGTTAGATGCGTATCTCGATCTCTCACCGCACGACGTATAGCTACGAGACGCCGGTCTCTTACGCGCTGCAACGTATCCGGCTGCGCCCGTCGAATTCTGCGTTGCAGACGGTGGCGGATTGGCGCGTTACCGTCGAAGGAGGGCGGGTCGAGACCGGGTATAGCGATCACCACGGCAATCGGGTCGATCTGTTGAGCGCGGACGCGGGAACACAATCGCTGAGCATTACCGTTGCGGGTGAGGTGGATACCCACGACCGGGCAGGCACGCTGGGCAAGGTTTATGGCCGTGCGCCGCTATGGTACTGGCGCCAGCCAACGGCGCTGACCGAGGCGGGCACGCAGATTACCGCCCTGATCGACGGGCTCGAGCATCAGGCCAATGAGATCGACACGCTACACGCGCTGTCGGCGGCGATCATCGCGCGGGTGCCTTACGTGCTGAACCAGACCGGTGTCGAGACAACGGCAGAGCAGGCGGTGATCCAGCGCAGCGGCGTCTGCCAGGACCACGCCAATATCTTTGTCTCCGGCGCGCGCAAGCTGGGGATGCCCGCACGCTATGTCAGTGGCTATCTGTACATGGACGACCGGGTGGATCAGGAGGCGAGCCACGCCTGGGCCGAGGTGCATGTGGATGATCTTGGCTGGGTTGGCTTTGACGTCTCCAACGGGATCTCGCCCGATCCACGCTACGTGCGTCTGGCCGTGGGGCGGGATGCGCAGGAGGCAGCGCCGATTTCCGGGCTGCGGATGGGATCGGGGGATGAGCAGCTCATTGTATCTTTACAGGTGCAGCAGTAAGCCGGGACCATTCACAATGGATGATTCGCAATGACCTACTGTGTCGGCCTTCGGTTGAACCGGGGCCTTGTTTTCATGTCCGATACGCGCACCAACGCGGGCGTCGACAATTTTGCCTCGACGCGGAAGATGTTCGATTTCAACGTTCCGGGGGAGCGGAATATCACCCTGATGACCGCGGGCAATCTGGCAACGACGCAGGCGCTGATCAGCCTGCTGCGCGAACGCACCCATGCGGCAGATGACCGGGACCCCGATATCCTGACGCAACCGACGATGTTTCAGGTGGCGCGGCTGGTCGGATCGACCCTGCGTGAGGTGATTTCCTACAGCGCGCCCGACGGGCAGCGCAGTGCGGATGCCTTTGGCGCCTCGATCATCGTGGGTGGCCAGATCAAGGGCGGGGAGCCTACGATCTTTATGATCTACCCGGAGGGGAATTTCATCGAAGTGTCGCAGGACACGCCGTTTTTCCAGATTGGCGAGACGAAATACGGCAAGCCGATCCTCGTGCGCGCCTTCGAGCCTGATCTTGAGTTTGGCGATGCGCTCAAGCTGCTGTTGGTCTCGTTCGATTCGACGGTGAAATCGAACCTTTCGGTCGGCCCGCCGTTCGACGTTCAGCTGTATGAGACAGATGATTTCGACGGCGCCGTCACCACGCGGATCGAAGCGGATGATCCGCTTTATCAGACGATTTCGTCGGGCTGGGGCGAGGCGTTGAAAGAGGCGCTGGACAGCCTGCCGTCCTACAAGGTCTAGGGATCCGGCGCCCCGGGTGCGGGGCGCCGGACGGTCGTTCAGACGCTCATGCAGATGTATTTCATCTCAAGGTAGTCCTCGATCCCGTGGTGCGAGCCTTCGCGGCCGAGGCCTGATTGCTTGACCCCGCCGAACGGCGCCACTTCGGTCGAGATGATGCCGGTGTTCACGCCGACGATACCGTATTCCAGCGCTTCGGCCACTTTATAGACGCGGCTGAGGTCGTTGGCGTAGAAATAGGACGCAAGGCCAAAGATCGTGTCATTGGCCATTGCGATCACGTCATCCACATCGTCGAATTTGAACAGCGGGGCCAGCGGGCCGAATGTCTCGTCCGTGGCGACCTGCATGTCCTGCGTCACACCGGTGACGATGGTCGGCGCGAGGAAATTGCCCTCCATATCGCCATTGTCGCCCAGAATGACTGTGGCGCCCTTGGCTTTGGCGTCCGCAATATGCTCGCGGACCTTCTTGCCCGCGTCTTCGTTGATGAGAGGGCCAAGCTCGACGCCCTCCTCAAAACCGTCGCCGATCTTCATCTCCTGCACGCGCGCTTTAAGCTTTTCGGCGAAGGTGTCGTAGACGCCGGCCTGCACGTAGATGCGGTTGGCGCAGACGCAGGTCTGGCCGTTGTTGCGGAATTTGCACAGGATCGCGCCTTCGACGGCGGCGTCGAGATCGGCGTCGTCAAAGACGATGAAGGGGGCGTTGCCGCCCAGCTCCATCGAGCATTTCATGACCTGATCGGCGGCCTGTTTGAGCAGGATGCGCCCCACTTCGGTAGAGCCGGTGAAGGTCAGCTTGCGCACGGCAGGGTTTTCGCAGAATTCCTTGCCCGCCTCGGAGGATGACGACGTGGGCACCACGTTGAACACGCCTGCGGGGATGCCCGCGCGTTCGGCCAGCACGCCCATGACGATCGCGCTCAGCGGTGTTTCGGTAGCGGGGCGCGCGACAAAGGCGCAGCCGGCGGCCAGTGCGGGCGCGGCCTTGCGCGTGATCATCGCGTTGGGAAAGTTCCAGGGTGTGATCGAGGCGGCGACGCCGATGGGCTGCTTGATCACAGTGATGCGTTTGTCGCGCTGGTGCCCGGGGATCGTCTCGCCGTAGACACGTTTTGCCTCTTCGCCGAAGAATTCGATAAAGGAGGCGCCATAGCCGATCTCACCCTTTGCTTCGGCCAGGGGCTTGCCCTGCTCGGCCGTGAGGATCGCGCCAAGGTCGTCCTGGTTGGCCATCATCAAATCGAACCACTTGCGCAGCACGCCTGCGCGCTCTTTGCCCGTCCAGCTGGCCCACTCCTTTTGCGCGGTCTCGGCCTGAGCCACGGCATCGGCGATCTGCGCGCGGCTAAGATTGGCGACTTTCGCGACGACATCGCCGCGGGCGGGGTTGATGACGTCAAAGGTCCCGTCGTCGCCATCGACCCACTGGCCGCCAATATAGGCGCGGGTTTCCAGCAGGCTGGGATCGTTGAGGATGGATTTGAGATCTGTGGTCGACTCGGTCATGGGTCTCTCCGGGGTGTGAATTTGGTTGTGGTCTGCAAACCAACTCTGCGTATGTTTGTCCAGTTCGCTTTTTTGACGGGAGTTCACGATGCAAAACGACGATGCCTTCGCCAACGGGGCTCATATCGACGGTGCGGAGGCCTATCCACCGCGCTGGGCCGCGCAGGCGGCGGCGTTTCGGGACGCGTTGGGCGCGCGGGCGCAGGTGGGGGTGTCTTATGGGCCGTCATCGCGCCAAACCTTTGATATCTTTCAGCCCGAGGGTGTTGCGCGCGGCACGTTGATCTTTGTGCACGGCGGCTATTGGAAGGCCTTTGACCAGAGCAGCTGGTCGCATCTGGCGGCGGGCGCACTGGCCAAGGGATGGGCTGTGGCAATGCCCGGCTATGATCTGTGTCCGAATGTGCGGATTTCCGAGATTACGGCGCAGATCGCGCTGGCGGTGCAGGCAATAGCGCTGCGCAGCATGGGGCCGCTGGCGCTCGCGGGCCATTCGGCGGGCGGGCATCTGGTGTGCCGGATGACCGATCCGCTGGTGCTGGATGCCGAGACGCGCGGGCGCATCACGGCGCTGGCGCCGATCTCTCCGGTGGCGGATCTGGCGCCCCTGATGCAAACCAGCATGAACGAGACCTTGCGGATAGATGCGGCCGAGGCTGCGGCTGAGAGCCCCGTCAACATGCAGCCGCCGCACGGGTTGCAGGTGTCGGTCTGGGTCGGGGCCGACGAGCGCCCGGTGTTTGTGGAGCAGGCGCAGGCATTGGGGCGCGGCTGGGGCGCGCGCTGCCATCTGGTCGAGGAGCGGCATCATTTCGACGTGATTGACGCGCTGGAGGATCCTGAAAGCGATCTGCTCGCCGCGTTGCTGTCGTAGCGCGGGCAAAAATTCGCAGAATTTTTGGGCCCAAAGTTTCTGCGAAACTTTGCGGCGTCCGAGGTAAGGTTGTTCTGACTTTCCTTTGCCCGGAGCTTTTGCAAGGATCAAAGAAATACCGCTTTGGTTATGTTAATTTGATTTACATAGCCTATATTGAACATAAGAAATTAAAGGAGGGGAGGCTCAGATGGCCAATCTAGATACGCAAGTCCGTGAATCGCAGGCGCAGGTCGCCGAGGCGCAGAGCAAGATCGCGGAGCTGACCAGCCGCATCGAGACGGCGCGGGCCAAGCTGAACGCGGGCGAAGCCGCCGAGATGGACATCGAAAATGCCTCGCTCGACGAGGTGCACGCCCATACGGAAGTGATGAACGCCAATATCGCCGAGCTGATCATGGGGCTGGATGACGTCACCTCCGGTTTTTCCAAGGAATTCGACGAGATGCGGTCAAAGACCGGATGGGAGAGCGTCATCGGCATCTTCTCTTCCGCGAAATCCGACAGCATGCGGCAGGAGCGGATCCGTACCGCCTCGATCGACGACAAGCTGCAGGATCTGATCGCCAAATCAGACACGATCGTGCAACTGCTCGAGGGCCAGCTTGCCGTGCTCGAAGAGCAGCGCGAAAGGGTCGAGGTGAACCTGACGGAGACGCTGGATGTGCGCGAGGCGACCGTCGCGGAGCTTGAGACGTTGCGCGATGAGATCGGCGCGATGGATCCCGAGATCATCAAGTTGGAGAACGCCATCGCCTCGGAAACCGACGCGGCCAAACGCACCGCGCTTGAGACGGAGTTGGCGCAGGCCAACAGCCGCTACAACGCCATGGTGCAGGAGGAGCAGGTCAAGCTGGCCAAGTCCCAGACGCTGGAGCGCTACATCGACAAGGGCAAGACCTGGGTCGACAGTCTGCAAAACCAGGCGGCCACGCAGATGGTGTTGATCAACAAGTTGCAGACGGACACCAAGCAGCGCGTGGTGCTCTATGATGCCCTGACCAAATCGCTCAAGACCGCGCAACAACAGGACGTGGCCCACCGCATCAACGAGATCGGCGTGAAAACCGATCAGGAGGCGCAGTCGGCCATGGCGGGCATCGGCGCGGCCACCAACGCGCGCATGGCCGAGATGATGGAGAAACACGAGGATCACATGGTGTTTGCCCGCGAGGTATTGGAGCAAAAGGCCAAGGCCGACGAACGCTTTGCCCGCCGTTTTGCCAAGATCATCGAAAAGCATGACAGCAATGCCTACGGTGGCTAGGCAGGCAACGCCATGACCCCCGACGCTGCGCATTACGATCTCAAGGACACCTTCGCCAGTCGCCGCTATTTCGCCAAGTTCGAGCGCATCTTTCAGCACATGCTGAAAGTTGCGGGCGTGATGGAGGCCGAGGGGCGTCTGGAGCGGGCGGAAACGACGATCCTGACACGCTACGCGGCCATGCTGACGCATAGTTTTCGCGCGCTTGGCTGGAAATATCTGCTGGTCGGGCGCGAGACCGGGCGGTTCTTCGGCTCGCTCACCGTGGATGGCATCGAAAGCGGCTTTCCCGTCTCGTCAGAGCTGATGACGATGGCCAATGACGCGTTGCAGGCCGCGCAGCATCTGCGCGGAATGGATAGCGTGGAGGAGATGAAGGACGCGATGGTGCGCGCCATCCTCAGCGAGCGGAAAGTCCCGACCAAGCTGCAATTCGGGCTGTCGCAACGGCTGTATTACGAAGAGCTGGCGAAGGGCGATCTGTTCTGGGTGCGCAACGATGCGCAGGCCGAATGGATGGGCGAGGACGGCGGCCGCCGCCGGTACCGGCTGCATTGGGCGACCTACGACAGCGAAGTGAACCTTCCCGTCATCTATCTCATGGAGTTGGAGGATTCGGGCCGCGAATTGCTCCCCCGCGACGCGCGCCGCTGGCCCGAGGTGCAGGCGCATCTGAGCGCGCAGGCGCTGGGCGGGCTGAAACTCGTAACCATCGCGCGCGGGTTTGATGAGGATTTCAGCGATCTGCACCCCAAGCGGCTGCGCCGTTTCCACCTTGGCCCGCTCTACAGCCACGCCTTCACGCGGCAAAGCGGACCGTTGCGCGATGTGCTGGCTGAGGCGCGCGCGCCCGCCGGGCAGGATTGGGCCATGGTCTGGACCGAGGAAGAGCTGCTGGCCGAGCGCACGGTCACCGAGCGCGCGGGCTGGTTTTCGACCGTGGAGCGGCAGATCTTTGCGCTCGATCCCTTCGGGGCGGCGCTGCCTGACATGGGGGCGACGCATACCATGCGCAGCATCATCCTGCCGCAGCGCCCCTATCAGGTGCTCGAGGAAAAGAACCCGGCGGGATTTGCCGGGGTACGGAAATTTGTCGTGAGTGATGCGGGCCGGGTTCTGCGGTACTAGGCGCTGCGCCAACGAGGGAGAACGGATATGTCGGATCGGATGGAATTGCGCGAGGAAGACATCGCGGCCCACGTAGCGATGGCGCAATCGCTGATCGAGGGGTTCGATCACGCGCCGCGCATTGGCAAGGCGGCGGATGCGCCCGCGCAGGAACGCTCCAGCGGGATCGGCACGCGGCGGCGGTTCCGCTCGACCACGCCGGGGTTGGTGACGCAGCGGCGCACGCCTTCGGGCGCGGTGCAGCTGATCGCGCGGGTTGAGGGGGCGGATGGCGATGACGCGCTGATGTCGCCGGTGCAGGCGACCGTGCTGCACGCGATCCGCCGCGCCATCGCGATCGCACTCGCCATTGCCGAAAACGTGGCAGAGCAATCGGGGCTGGGCGATCTGAAACGCGCCAACCTCGAAGGGTCGCTGCCCGGCGCGCGCAAGGCTGAATTTCAGGAGCTGCTGGCCGCCGAGGCCTTGGTGACGCTGTATACCTTCGGCAACGCGCTGGCCTATCTTTTGTCGGCGCATCTACCCGAGGTGACGGTGGATGTGGGTGAGGTCGAGGAGGTGCTGACCGACAACGGCCAGACCGCCCTGCACGGCGCGCTGTGGGAGCTGGACCGCGACATCGCCAAACACGCCAGCGATGACGCGCGGCTCACGGCGACCGTTGCCGCCTTTGCCGAAAGCCTCATGGAAAAGGTCGCCCTGCGTGCCAGCACGGCACCGCGGCTTGAGCCGTTCGAGGCCGCCGCCTGGCACGTGGCGGCGGATGATTTCACGGTCGCCGGTTTTTCGCCTGCGTCCAAGGCGAAATCGACCACGCTGACGATGACCTTCAAGAAACCCAACGAGGTCGTCGGCAACCACATTGCCAAATATCAGGCGATGAAGCTCGCCAAGATGCTGATGGCCTATGACTTTGACCGCAGGCTCAATCCGTTTGCCGAATTGGGCGGCTTCATCTTTACCTTCATGGGCGACGGCGCGCCGGGTACGGGCAAGACGACGCTTATTCAGATGATGGCCGGGTTGATCAACGAATATTGTCAGGTCGCGGGTTATCCGTTCCGCTACCAGAACCTGAGCACCGACAACATCGACAGCTATCAGGGCAAGTCGGGCCAGAACGCCAAGGCGTTCATCAACAATGTGATCGACCCCTCGGTGATCGGGTTCGGCACTATCGACGACATCGACCAGCTGGCGGGGAAACGCGGCGACCGTCAGTCAAGCGCGGGCCAGCTGGAGATCACGGCGGTGCTGATGGAAAGCTTTGCGGGCGCCAACACGGTCGTGCGCGGGAATTGCACGTTCGGCATGTTCTCGAACTACCCCGAAAACGTCGACGACGCCCTGCGCCAGCGGGCGGGCGCGCGGTTTCTGGTGGACGGGCCGCAAACGCGGGAGGATTACGTCGATATCCTGTACCTGCTGATGGGCAAGAACCACGATATTCCGCTGGGCGAGCATACGGTGTTCGAGGCGCAGGAGATCAAGCGCGCGGTGGCCGCGTCCTTTGAGAGCCATGGCAAACCGCACGAGACGGGGCTGCTGGCGGTCTACGACGACGTGCGCGCCCGCGTGGGCGAGCTGGACACGATCAACAAGATCGGCACCTACCTGAAGGGGATCCAGGAGGCCGACCCGCGCTTCACCGGTCGCGCGATCAAGAACATCACCGACGCGGTGAAGGTCCGCGCGATGGATTTCGAGCTGCCCGATGAGTGGATGTTCGAGCCGGACCTGTTCCTGTTCAAACCCTACGTCGAAAAGAAAGCGATGATCGAGGACATGCGCCAGCCGATCACGGTGGAGATGGTCATCCAGGAGGTGAACCGCTACGCCGATTCGGAATTCCGCTATGCCGACAAGTCGGACGAGGTGGCAATCGAGAATGCCGTGCGCGAGATGGGTCGCATGGAAGAGGCGAAGAAGCGGTATTTGGGGTCGCGGGATGCGTAGGTTTTGGTGGATCCTTCCGGTGGCGGCGCTGTCGGCCTGTGCCGTAGAGACGCCTGCGTCTTTCACTCAGGTGAATGGGTTTGGTGTGAAGGTGCAGCAGATCGACGGCGATCCGCCGACGTACCGTGCGCAAGGCGCGTCGAACCGGGATCGCGCGCGGCTCGACGCGGCGTATTACGCGCGCAATGTGATCGGCATTCGCAATGTGGCGGGCTGCCCCATCAAGCCGGAGTTGATCCGTCACGATGCGGATGGGCCCACGACAATCGCCACGACGGTGTGCCCATGATGACCGGCCAACGTATGTGCCGGTCGCAAGGCCGCGAGGGGGAATCATGCAGCGATTGATCCGTGCGGGCCTGATGTTCGGCAACCTCTTTCATGTCGCCTCTCCGGCGCTGGTGGAGCGGTATAACCGCGCGCTGAAACACCTGACGGGGCAGACGACCAAGCTCACTGATTTCTACGTCGATATCTCCGGCTATTCGCCCGAGGTGGGCGAAGAGTTGGGGGACGATGCCTATCTCAACCATGCGGGCGTGAACCGGCAGTTTATCCTGCTGAGCGTGGAGCAGCGCACGGCGCCGTTGCTCAACACCAAATTCTCGACCTCAAAGGGGATCCTGCAACGGTTCATCGCGGAGAACGAGGCGGCGTTGTTCGCGCTTACCGCGAAGGATGCGGTCGCAGGGGAGCTGGTCAACAGTGTTTATGACGTCTCGACCCCCGCGCGCCTGTTCGACATTCGCACCGTGCGGGTGGAGGCCGACACGACCGGCGGCACCGTGCGCGATGCCGAGCGGTTGGGCGAGATGGTCAGCCGGTTTCGCGATACGCCCGAGGGATGGTACGATGACGTGCTGATTGCGGAAATGATCGAGCTTGCGGGCAAGACGGGCGATGTGGTGCGCAACCCCGTGCGGCTTAAGCAGATGTCGTTTGAGCAGCGCAATTTCTGGACGGCGCATTTCGGCGGCCTCTACGTATTTCAGGACGTGGAGCATCCGGCGGTGATCGCCCCCGGTGGCGCGCCGGATGGATTGCCGGTGGACTATGCCTTTGACGCCACGCAGCCCAACCAGATCGCGCATTTCCTGCGACTCAACGGGTTGGTCGAAACGATTGTGGAGGCGCGGGGGATTAACTCCGCCGCGATCCTGCGCCAGCGAATGGATTTCATCCTCATCGACGCGGTGGCGGATGAGGGCGTGGATCTGGGCGGCCTGACCCGCGCCGATCTGCGGCGCCTGGCGCGGCGCCACGCGGACAAGCTGCCGCCGGAGTTTCACAGCCTCGGGCAGCTGGTGAACTGGGCCGAGAACGGTGGGCGCTTCCCACGGATCGACAGCGATGATCCGGTCTATTTCTACACCCTGCGCGCCGCCGATACGCCCGACGCAGAGCTGGTGAACATGCTGCTGGCCGAACTGGCGCCCAAGGATATCCGCCAGCTGTATATCTGCCACAAGGATCTGTTTTATCGCACCTACGCGCGCTGGCCTGACGCCAAAAAGGGCTATGTCGTGGATTTCCTGACGCGGGAGTATCAGGTGGACAAGGCGGGCGTGCGCGACGCACTCTTTGGCCATGAGGCGTCGATGGCGCCACCCGCCCCGCCGCCGCTGCCCAAGACCGGTCTGCCGCGGCAGAAAAAGAAACCACCCCCCGTGCCCGACCGCATAGCGGACGTCGGCCCCTGGGGCGCCGTGAGGAGAAGATAGGATGTTCGCACTCGCCCGTCTGATGGTCATCGGATTCATCGTGCTGACGATCGTTTACGTCTGCCTGTCGCTCTATTCGCGTTCGGTGCGCAAGGGCAAGCTGCGCGCGGAATGGTACGAGGGCCCGCAGGACGTCCCGCTGGAGCAGTTTCTTGAGGAAGGGCTGGAGGAATACGACAGCTCGCTGCGGCGGCGATTGATCCTGTCGGTCTATGTGATACCTGTCATTCTGGTCTCGTTGATCATCTACCTGACGAATTTCGCCTGAGGAGCGCGCAATGCTTGGACTGCTACGCTGGACGTTCTGGATCACCATCTGGGTGATCGTGGCCGCGTTCTTTCACTACACGCTGCCGCAGGTCGATATCGTGCGGATCACCGATACCTATGAGAAGCGGCAGGATTTTGGGGAGAATTCGATCTTCTGGGCGCAGGCGGATGTCGGAACGGACGGGACGCTGGCGAACCGTGATGTGTTCTTTATCCAGACGCGGCGCGCGGGTGGGGATGTGATGGTCTACCGCAACGAGGATACCGGCTGGGGCTGGCCGCCCTATTTCAAATTCGATACGTCCAACCTGCAGGCGGAGGCGAGCGATCTGCGGTCTCTGGAGGCGGACGCGCGCTATGTCGCGCTCAAACATTATGGCTGGCGCAACGAATTCCTGACGATCTTTCCCAACGCGATTTCGGTGCGTCCGGTGGCGGGGCCGGATGCGGCAAAGGGAATCCCCTGGACCAACATCATCATCCTGACGCTGTTTTTTGCGATTGTCTGGGCGATCTGGGTGCGTTGGCGCCGGTTCCGGCGGGCGCGGATCGATCCGACGCTTGAGGCGATCGAGGATGATCTGGCCGAGACGTCAAACGGGATCAGTGCCTGGTTTGCAAGCTGGCGCAAGAAAGCCTGAGGGCGCAGCCCTTGCCACAGGTGCCGGAATTTTCGAAAATTCCGGGCCGAAAAATTCGAATTTTTCGATCCCCTGCGCGGGCGTTGGCGCCTCATATTGGCACGCGCCCCATGGCGGCGTGCGTTGTAACTGCGCGCGGCGCGTCCTAGGTTAGCCGCACCGCGCCTTGCAGAAAGCCCGCCCATGGAACGCAGCCTGTTCGCCTTCATCTGGAAATACTCCAAACGCGAGCAGATCGGCCTGTTGGCCTTTACGATCTTTACGTTTCCCTTCCTCTACGCGACGCTTGAGCTGCCCAAGCGGATCATCAACGACGCTATCGGCGCCGAAAGTGCGACGGTTGACGTTTTTGGCAATGAAATCGGGCAGATCCAGTTTCTGATCGCCCTGTGTCTGGCGTATCTGGCGGCCGTGGTGGTGCACGGGCTGCTGAAGATGCGGCTCAACACCATGAAAGGCGTGCTGTCCGAGCGGATGCTGCGGCGGTTCCGCTTCACGCTGATCTCAAGGATGATGCGCTTTCCCAAGCGGTATTACCAAAGCACAAGCCAGGGTGAATTGGTGAGCATGATCACCTCCGAGGCGGAGCCGATGGGCGGCCTGATGGGGGATTTCATTGCACAGCCCGCGTTTCAGGCCGGGCAGATGCTGATCATCGTCGTGTTCCTGTTTCTGCAATCGTTCTGGTTCGGGCTTGCGGGCGTCGCGCTGATCCCTTTGCAGGCCTATGTGATCCCGATGTTGCAGCGGCAGATCAACCTGCTCAACAAGGACCGTATCGCGCAGGTGCGCCTGTTGTCGGCCGAGATTGGCGAGACCGCGGCGGGCATCACCGATCTGCGCACCAACGGGGGGTGGCGCTTCCGACTGGCGGGCTTCACCGACCGGCTGGGTGAGCTTTTCCGGATCCGCTTCCGGATCTTTCAGAAAAAGTTCTTCATGAAGTTCCTCAACAACTTCATCACCCAACTGACGCCGTTCTTTTTCTACCTGGTGGGCGGTATCCTTGTCATTCGAGGCGAGATTACAGTGGGCGCGCTGGTAGCGGCGCTGGCCGCCTACAAGGATCTGAGCAGCCCGTGGAAAGAGCTGCTGGCCTATTACAACCAGACGCAGGATATGGCGCTGCGCTGGGACATCGTGACCGAACGCTTTGCGCCGCGCGACATGATCGACGAGGCGCTGTTTGAAGGCGCGCCGGACGAGATCCCGCACCTCAGGGGCGAGATCGAGATCAGCAATGTGCTGGTGCGCAGTGGCGACGGTACGCCGGTGCTGGAGGAGTTGAATCTGACCATCCCGAAGGGCGCGCAGATCGCGATCAAGGCACAGACGCAAACCGAACGGCGTGCGCTGGCAGAGCTGTTGACGCGCGAGGTTCTGCCGACACGCGGGAAGGTGGTGATCGGGGGGCATGATCTGGCGACGTTGCACCAGTCGGTCATTGCCGCGCGTGTGGGATACGTTCAGGCGCAGCCGTATCTGTTCAACGGGACCATCGGGGATAACCTGCTGATGTCGCTGCGCACTTCGCCCAAGACGGTGCTGTGGGACCCCAAGCGGCGCGACCGCAAAGGGATCGAGGCAAAGCGCGCGGGCAACAGTCTTGACAGCCTTGAGGCGGATTGGCTCGACCCCGGACTTGCCGGGCTGGAGACACAGCAGGACGTCAATGCCTGGTGGTTCGAGCTGAGCCGCGTGCTGAACACTGATGATGCGATCCTGCGCGGAATGTTGCGCTCGCGCATGGATGTGGACAAGCACAGCGATCTGGCCGCGCGGCTTGTCCCGCTGCGCGAAGAGATCCACGAGGAGTTGAAAAAGCGCAACCTTGACGGCGCGGTGCACCGGTTTGATGCCGACAGCTTCAACCCGGCGATCCCGCTGGGGGGCAATCTGATGTTCGCCGCGCCAAAGCGCGACATCAGCCAAAAGGGTCTGGCCGCCGAAAAGGTCCTGCTGGGCATGATCGCCGAGCAGGGGCTGGCGGAACAGGCTATCGCGATCTCGCAAACGCTGGTCGAGACGCTGCACCAGACCTTTGGCCGCGACGGGACGGACCATCCGCTGTTCACCGCGTTGGGAATCGAAGAAGAGCTCTATGAGCAGTTGGTGGACATCGCGGCCCGGCGCCGCGAAAGCGGCGATGGTGCGCTGAGTGAGGATGAATTTGCGCTGCTGCTGACGGTGCCCTTTGCCTTCACCGCCGAGCAGATCGGCCCGGCCTTTCCCGAAGCCTTCAAGAAAGAGATCCTGAGCATCCGCAAGACCCAGGGCGCCGCCCTGCGCGAACGCGCGTCGGACATGTTTGTCCCGATTGCGCCGGAGAATTACCTGCCGCGACTGACGCTTCTCGATAACCTTCTGTACGGGCGGATTTCAGCGATGGCGGGTCTGCAAAGCGATCTGGTCATGGATGTGGTTGTCGATGTGCTGAGCCGTAACAATCTGCGTCAGCAGGTGGCGACCAACGTATTCGACGTGCCTACGACCATCGGCGGCACCAACCTGCCGCAATCCATTCACGAACGCGCGGCCTTTACCCGGGCAGGCATCAAACGCCCCGACCTGCTGGTGTTCGAGCAGTCGCTGATCGGCAAGGACAAGGCGGCGACGCGTGCGCGGTTGCGTGATCTGATGCCCGAGACCACGCAAATCTTTATTTCCGACCGGTTCGATCTGCCCGAAAGCTACGATATGTTCGTTGAGATCAACCACGGCCGTATCGACGGGGTGGAGGCACCACGCCCCGCCGCGCAGAGCGAGGACGTCTCGGACGATCTGCGCCGCAAGCTGGCGATCATCCAGCGCAATGATCTGTTCGGCGATCTGCAACCGCGCGCACAGCGCCTTCTGGCCTTTGCCGCGCAGTGGTACGAGGCGCCTGCCGATACGCGGATCTTTAGCGTCGGAGAGCCGCCGGATGCCGCCTACCTGTGTCTTGAGGGGATAGCCGAGATCACCTTTACCGACGACGACGGCGCGGAGCAGCACATCTCGACCGTGGAGCCGGGCCGCGTGATCGGGGATCTGGCGGTGATCATCAATGAGCCGCGCACGGTCAGCCTGACGACGCGCAGTGACACGCGCTTCCTGCGTTTGGGTGCCGAAGAGCTGCGCTCTGTCATCGAAAATGACACGGCGGTGATGATGAGCCTGCTCAGAACGGTGTCGGGGCATCTCAACAACGTGGGTGAGGTGATCCGCAACGCGGGGATCGAGCTGCCGCGGGAGTTGGGGCCAAGCCGGCCGGTCGAAGAGGAAACGCGCTGATGTGGTTGCTGCGCCCGGATTACGACGCCCATATCCTGCACATCAAACCGGCCGAGACGCGGCCGGAGTTGTGGCGCACGGTCGTCGCACTGGTGGCGATGACAGTGATGTATATCCTGTTGTCGCTGTTCTATCAGCAGGCGATTTTCAATCTCTTTGCCGGTGCATCCGCCCTGACCGACACTATCGAGGATGGAACATCGCCGCTGGCGGTCTTCGTGATCCTGTTCAACTTTGCGCTGATCAGCCTGAGTGTGGCACTGGTGGTCAAGATGATGCACGCGCGCGGCACCTCGACGCTGTTCGGACCCGCGCAATTGGCGCTGTCGCAGTTCATGCGGGTGACGGGGGCGCTTTTGGTATTCATGGCGGCAGTAGCGGTGCTGCCGCCCTGGGGGATGGGCGGGATACTGGTGCCCAATCTGGGCGTCGTGCTGTGGCTGGTGCTGCTGCCGCTGGGGCTCGTCGCGGTATTCGTGCAGATCAGCGCCGAAGAGCTTTTGTTTCGCGGTTATCTGCAACAGCAGATGGCGGTGCGTTTCCGTTCGCCGCTGATCTGGATGGGGGTGCCCTCGTTCCTGTTTGCCATCGGGCATTATCAGCCCGGAGCGGCGGGCGAGAATGCAGTGCTTTTGGTTGTCTGGGCCGGGATCTTTGGCCTGTTGATGGCGGATCTGACGGCCCGGTCTGGCAGTCTGGGCCCCGCGCTGGCGATCCATTTCATCAACAACGTCTTTGCCCTGCTGGTCACATCGCTGCCCGACACCCTTGGCGGTCTCGCGCTCTACCATACGCCGTTCGGTCTGGACGATGCGGAGGCTCTGCGCGCGTGGCTGCCGGTCGATTTCGTGTCGATCCTGTGCATGTGGCTGGTGGCACGGCTCGCGTTGCGGCGTTGATTGCAATTCCGCGCCCACCCGCTTAGATGAGCGTGAACTCAACGTCAGGATCTTCGGCGCTATGAACTGGATCAACAACTACGTCCGGCCCCGCATCAATTCGATCTTCTCGCGCCGGGAGACGCCCGAGAACCTTTGGACCAAATGCGACGAGTGCGGCACGATGCTGTTTCACCGCGAGGTGAGCGACAATCTGAACGTCTGCACCAATTGCGGCCATCACATGCATATCTCTCCGCGCGAGCGGTTTGTCGCGTTGTTCGACGGGGGCGTGTTCAGTGAGATCAAGGTTCCGGCGCCGACCCCGGATCCGCTGCATTTCCGCGATCAGAAGAAATACCCCGACCGCCTGCGCGCGGCGCAGAAGGACACCGGCGAGAGCGAGGCAATGCTGGTCGCCAGTGGTGAGATCGGGCGCACACCTGTCGTCGCCTGCGCGCAGGACTTCAGCTTCATGGCTGGATCCATGGGGATGTACGTGGGCAACGCGATCATCGCTGCCGCCGAAGAGGCGGTAAAGCTCAAGCGCCCGCTGATCCTGTTTTCCGCTGCCGGGGGCGCCCGCATGCAGGAAGGCATCCTGAGCCTGATGCAGATGCCGCGCACGACGGTGGCCGTGCAGATGCTCAAGGAAGCGGACCTTCCCTATATCGTTGTGCTCACCCATCCGACGACCGGCGGCGTGACGGCCAGCTATGCGATGCTGGGCGACGTACATATCTCGGAGCCGAACGCACTGATCTGCTTTGCCGGGCCGCGGGTGATCGAACAGACGATCCGCGAAAAGCTGCCCGAGGGGTTTCAGCGTGCGGAATATCTGCTGGAGCATGGCATGTTGGACCGTGTGACGCCGCGTCCGCAGATGCGGGACGAGCTGATTACGATCACGCGCATGCTGATGGGGCTGCCGCCTGCGGTGAAGGGAGATCTGCCCGCCCCCGCCGAGCTGCCGCATGGGCTTTCGGATGCCGAGGATGAGACCCCCAAACCCTGAGAAGGGGCAAAGCCATGCGCGATACCTCCTCTGACGTGATCCTTGCGCGCATGATGGCGCTGCACCCCAAGATCATTGACCTGACGCTGGACCGGATGTGGCGGCTGCTGGAGGCGCTTGGCAATCCGCAGAACGATCTGCCGCCGGTGATCCATATCGCGGGCACCAATGGCAAAGGATCGACTCAGGCGATGATCCGCGCGGGGCTCGAAGGGGCGGGGCGGTCCGTGCACGCCTATACCTCCCCGCATCTGGCGCGCTTCCATGAGCGGATCCGGCTGGCCGGAACACTGATCGACGAGGACGCGCTCAGCGCGGTTCTGGACGAATGTTATGCCGCGAACGATGGTGGCAACATCACCTATTTCGAGATTACGACGGCGGCGGCGCTGCTGGCTTTTGCGCGCACGCCCGCAGACTATACCTTGCTTGAGGTTGGTCTGGGCGGTCGTCTGGACGCGACCAATGTGATCGAGGCACCGGCGGCGACGGTCATCACGCCCGTCTCGATCGACCATCAGCAGTTTCTGGGGGACACGCTAGCGCAGATTGCGGGCGAAAAGGCGGGAATCCTCAAGCGCGGTATGCCCTGCATTGTCGGTCCGCAGGACGACGCGGGCCTTGAGGTGATCGAACGGCAGGCCGCGCGGCTGGGCGCACCCCTGTCGGTTTACGGTGAGCACTGGCACGTGCGGGCCGAGGCGGGGCGGCTGGTGTTCGAAGATGAAGGCGGATTGCTGGATCTGCCGATGCCCGCGCTGCCCGGTGCCCATCAGGTCCAGAACGCGGGCATCGCCATCGCCACCCTGCGTGCGCTGGGATACGGTGAAGACGCCTGCGCCGCCGCCACCGCCCGCGCCGAATGGCCCGCGCGGATGCAGCGTTTGAAAACCGGACCATTGGTGGAAGCGGCGGGTACGGCGCAGCTGTGGCTCGACGGGGGGCACAACCCGGCGGCGGGAGAGGCGATTGCCGATCTGCTGCGCAGCCTGCCGCCCGCGCCCACGTATCTGATTTGCGGCATGCTCAACACCAAGGATATCGGTGGCTACCTGCGCCCGCTGGCCGACGTGGCGCAAAGCCTGCACGCCGTTTCAATCCCCGGTGAGGCCGCGACCCTGCCCGCAGCTGAAACAGCGCAGGCGGCGCGCGATGCGGGGCTGACCGCGACGGAGGCGTCGGATGTAGGCGCTGCGGTGGAGGAAATCGTCCGCACGACACCCAACGCCCGGATCCTCATCTGCGGCTCGCTGTATCTTGCGGGCAACATCCTGCGCACAAACGGGTAACGATTTTTCAACTCATCGGGGGTCAGCTTGACGCTGGGGCACAGCATCCGCAGACTCGTACAAATAAGAGTATGGATCGCCCGTCGTTAAGGGCAGACCGACCCCGAGGATTTGAGCATGAACACCGAAAAAGCACCGCAGCGATTGGCTGCGCACCCCAGGAATATCGTCCTTCGCCAGATGATCGTCTGCGGCGTGGCGTTGTGCGTGATGGGCGCGGGCGTCTGGACGCTCTGGTCAGATATGGCGCCGTACCACCCCGCCGAGATGTCGGAGAGCGGCACGTTCGAGCTGCAGGACGTCAGCCGTGACGCGGGCGGTATTGCCGCGCTCGATTAACGGCCCCAGTCGGCGCTCATCATTTCGCGCAGGCGTGAGGCCGTGCGTTCGAATTCAAATGTGCCTTCCCCTTCGAGGTACAGCATCTCTGGCGCCGCCGCCGCCGAGCAGATGAGCCGCACGCGCGCCTCGTAGAGCGCGTCGATCAGGGTGACGAAACGTTTTGCCTCGTTGAAATTGCTGCGCCCGAGGGTTGGGATGTCGTCGATCATCAGAACCTTGACCGCGTCGGCCACGGCCAGATAATCCGCCGCACCCAGCGGCAGGCCACACAGCGCGTGAAACCCCACGCGCCCCACACCGTTGCGAAAGCGTGGCAGCGTCACTTCGCGGCCCTTCACATGCAGGGTCAGCGGGGTGGCATCCCCGCCCGCCAGATCCGTCCACACGGCCTGCATCGTGGCGCGCGCCTCTGCGTCGACGGGGGTGAAATAGACCGGGCTGCCCGACAAACGGTCCTGACGGTAGTCGGTGGGGGAGGCCAGCTCATGCACGACCATGCGGTCCTTGATCAACTCGATGAAGGGCAAAAAGATCTGGCGGTTCAGCCCATCTTTGTACAGATCATCGGGGATCCGGTTCGAGGTGGTGATGACGGTCACACCGCCGGCAAACAGCGCCTCGAACAGGCGACCCACGATCATGGCGTCGGTGATGTCGGTGATCTGCATCTCGTCGAAGGCCAGCAGGCGGACCGAGGCCACGACATCGGCGGCCACGGGGGCGATGGCGTCATCGACGCCTTGTTTGCGCGCGGCGTGCAGGGCGGTATGGATTTCCTGCATGAAGGCGTGGAAATGCACGCGGCGTGCGGGGATATCGCCAAGACCATCGACAAAGAGATCCATCAACATGGATTTGCCGCGCCCGACGCCCCCCCACAGGTACAGGCCCCGCACAGGGTCGGGCGCGCGGCGGAACAATCCGCGTTTGACGGGCTGCGCCAGTCCTTCGCGGATGCGGTCGAATTCGGCCATCACGGCTTCCTGCGCGGGGTCGTGTTTCAGGGTGCCCTCGGCCACCAGCCGGTCGTATGTTGCGCGTATGCTCATGCCCCTTGCGTAGCGCGATGGCGGTCCGAGGGGAAGTGTACCCACACAATCGTGCGATTGACGTCGCGGGCATGGGTGCGCAACGTGGTGTCGCCATAACCCGAGCGACACCCATGGAAAAATCCCCTCTCTTCTCGCCCGTCCTGATCGTTGGCTGCGTGATCATCGTCGTCAGCTTTGCGATCCGCGCGTCCTTTGGCGTGTTCCAGATCCCCATCGCCGAGGAATACGGCTGGCTGCGGACCGAATTTTCGCTGGCCATCGCGATCCAGAACCTAGCGTGGGGGATCGGGCAGCCGATCTTTGGCGCGCTCGCCGAAAAGATCGGGGATCGAAAGGCGATCATTGCGGGGGCGGTGATCTATGCGCTGGGGCTGGTGCTGTCGGCGGGATCTGACACGCCGATCGCGCATCAGACCTACGCCTGGCTGGTGGGGTTTGGCATCGCGGGCACAGGCTTTGGCGTGATCCTTGCGGTGGTAGGACGCGCGGCGAGCGACGACAACAGATCCATGGCGCTGGCGGTGGTGACGGCAGCGGGCAGCGCGGGGCAGGTATTCGGCGCGCCGGTGGCGGAATGGCTGCTGGGGATGATGAGCTGGCAGATGGTGTTCACGGTGTTCGCCGGGGCGATTCTCGCCGTGCTGGTTACGCTGCCTTTCATGCGCGCCCCGGTGCAGGCAGGTCGGGCGGAGCTTGAAGAGAGCATGGGCACGATCCTGCTGCGCGCCTTCCGCGATCCAAGCTATACGCTGATATTTCTCGGTTTCTTTTCCTGCGGGTATCAACTGGCCTTCATCACCGCGCATTTCCCGGCCTTCGTGACCGAGATGTGTGGCCCGATCCTCGCGGGTGGCGTGCTGCATAATATCGGGATCACGACAACCTCGGCGCTGGGGGCGGTGGCGATCTCGCTGATTGGACTGGCGAATATCGCGGGCACGCTGCTGGCCGGTTGGGCGGGCAAGCGGTATTCGAAAAAGTATCTTTTGGCGGGGATCTATACCGGGCGCACGGTGGTTGCGGCAGTGTTCATCCTGTTGCCGATCACGCCGGTGTCGGTGATCGTGTTCTCGGTGTTGATGGGATCGCTCTGGCTGGCGACGGTGCCGCTGACGTCCGGATTGATCGCGCATATCTACGGGCTGCGCTACATGGGGACGCTCTACGGGATCATCTTTTTCAGCCACCAGTTGGGCAGCTTTGTCGGCGTCTGGCTAGGTGGGCGGATGTATGATGCGTATGGCACCTATACGACCGTGTGGTGGATTGGCGTGGCCGTGGGCGCGTTCAGCGCCATCGTGCACCTGCCGGTGCGGGAGCGGCGCGTGGGGCTGCAACCGGCTTGACCGCGCGGGTCGGCTTCGCGCAAGCTGCGGATATGAGAATATTTTTCGCGATCCTGATGGTGCTGGGTCTGGCGGCCTGTGATGAAACCCCCGGCAGCAGCGGCGGCGACAACGCGCGCGACAGCAAGGCGCGTGCGATGATCGGCTTTGTCGCGGCCGACCCGGTGCTGCGCGCCTTTCCGCAGGCGTGTCAGACGGCGGTATACAAGACGGGTGCGAACCGGCCCGGTCCGGTTGCCGATTGCACGACCAACCCGCGCCAGTGCCTGAGCCAATGCAAGGCCGGCAATCGGAAGGCCTGTTTCGACGCGGCACAGATCGTCGAGGTGTCGCAGAACCCCGACGACAACCTCGCGACCTATCCGCTGTACATGCGGGGCTGCGCGCTGGGGGATGGCAACGCCTGCGTGAACGCCGGGGCCACGATCAAGAATACCAGCTGGAGCGGGGGAAAGCCCGCCGCCGCCGCGACGCCCGCGTGCCAGTTCCGCACCTTTTCGCGGATGTGCGACGAGGGGCACCCCTGGGGCTGCTACATGACCGCGCAGGAATACCGGCGCGGCGGTTTCCGTGGCAAGAGCGAGGCGCGGTACGAGACCTACATGCGCCGCGCCTGCAAGATCAGCACGACCTCGGGCGCGTGCCTGGGACGCTTCCGCTAATCGCGTGGCGGGGGCAGCGGCAGAAACCGCGTGATGTGATCGATCACCTGCGCGCTGTGCGTATAGGGCAGTCCGTGAGCCGCGTCCGCGATGACTTCATGGCGCACGGCCCGGTTCCACGCGGCAAGCGTGCCCATGGCGCTGGCGGGAATGACATCGTCGTCCTCTCCCCAGATGGCGAGGATGGGCAGCGCTTCGTTCTTGAGCGCCAGATGTTCCCCTTCGAGAGGACGGGCCAGGATACCGCGCAGACTTGCCAGAACCGCGGGCACGAAGCCGCGATAGTCAAGCTGCCCCAGCTGTAATTCGGCGATATCGGGCACGGCGCTGGGCTGACCGGCTTCAGCCCTGATGCCTTGTCGGAACTGACGCGGATAGAGGGCGAGCATGGCCCATACGCCCAAGAACCCGCGATCCCGTATGAAAGACAGCGTTCGGCTGTCCGGGAGGCCCATTCCGGCGGGCGCGATGAGGATCAAACGCTCCACAAGTTGCGGGGCGGCGGCGGCAAACCCTGCTGCGATGGCGCCGCCCATGGAGTAGCCGATCAGGCAAAACGATTTCTCGATCCCGAGATGGGCCAGCAGATCGTCGAGTTGGGTGAGAAAGAAGGCCTTGTCCTGTGGTCCGTGTGGCCGGTCGGAAAAGCCGCGCCCGTAGAGATCGTAGGCCAGCACGCGAAACCCTCGGGCGGCCAGCGCGCGCGCGATCGGGGTCCAGACAAAGCTGGGCGTGGTCAGCCCGTGCACGAGGACCACAAGGGGGCCGTCAACCGGGCCGCTGAAATGGTAGTGGGTCACGCCTTGCGACAGCTCGGCAAATTTGCCCGGCGCGGCACCTCGATGCCCATCGGTCATGACCGTGCGGCGGTGTTCGGTATAAAAGGGCCAGCCGCCCCCGGCGCAGAGCAGGCAGATGAGCAAAAGCGCGGTCACGCCCGCTTGCGCCATTGGTCGAGGATATAGCGGCTGGTCATCAGATCCAGATGCGCGCCGCCGCCGTTTTTCGCGATGGTGATCTGGTCGTCGTCGGTGCGGGTGATGGCATCAAGCGTGTAATAGTCGGCGAGAATGTGGTCGCGGGTGAGGGTGCCCGCCTCAAGCGGGATCTTGATCTCGCCGATGTGGCCGCAGGTGGTGTCGTAGCTGTCAACGAAGAGCCGCGCCCGCAGGAGCGCGGTATCGTCGACCTCGCGCATGTCGGGGCGGTAGGCGCCGATCAGATCGAGGTGCTGACCGGGGCGCAGCCAGTCGCCCTTGATGATTGGTTCGGTGCTCATCGTGGCGCAGCCGATGATGTCGGCGTCGGCGATGGCGCTTTGCAGGTCGGGGGCGACGGTGAGGTTTGGCAGGCGCGCGGCCAAAGCCTCGGCGCGCGATGCGGTGCGGTTCCAGATGGTGAAGGACGCATCGGGAAACGCCGCGCTGTAGGCCGCGTGTAGTGAGGCGGCGACGGTGCCTGCCCCTACCAGCAGGATGCGCCGACTGTCGGGACGGGCAAGGCGGCGCGCGGCAAGCAGGCTGTCACCGGCGGTTTTCCACTTGGTCACGAGATGAAAGTCGATGATTGCCTCAAGCGTGCCGTCGGTGTCGGAATAAAGGTTCACGCCGCCGTTGATCGACGGGCGGTCGGTATTGCCGGGAAAGATCGTCGCCGTCTTGACCGCCATGCCCATCCCGTCGATCCACGCGGCGCGGCTGAGCAGCGTATCGGGGTCACGGTAGAGGAAGGTATCGCCGATCTCGGCCTTGGGCAGCGCGTGCCCGGCGGCGAGCGCGTCAGTCAAGGCGATCCAGTCCAGCAGACGCTCACCTGCCTCGAAGGGGATGAAGGGGATTTCGGTCATGCGGCCTCTTGCGCGGTGAGAAGCCCCGCGGCCACCAGCCTATCGGCCCAGCCTTGCGGATCGGTGAACAGATGCGTCTGCCAGCCGCGTGCCTTAGCCGCCGCGATGTTGTCGGCGCGGTCATCTGCAAACAGCAGATCGGCACCGGAGAGGCCCGTCGCGTCCTCAAGCATTTGGTATATTTGAGGATCGGGTTTGATCACGCCCATGTGCCCCGAGATGAAGTCGCGATCAAAGGCGCTGAGGAAGGGGTATTTGGTCCGCGCTATCTCATACGTTTCGATCCCGAAATTGGTGAGCGAAAAGACCGGCACATTGCGTGCCTGAAGCGCGGCCATAAGCCGTGCGGAATGGTCGATAGCGGGGGCGGCCATGTCGAGCCAGCGGTCCTGCCAGATCGCCAATTCTTCGGCAAAATCGGGGTGCGCGGCGGCTGTCTCTGCCAGAACGGCATGAAAATTCTCACCACTGTCGACGCGGTCGTTCATGGTGTGCAGATCGATCGCGCCAAAGAAAGCGCGGCGGCGTTCTTCGCCGATGACGCCGTCAAAGAACCGTTCAGGCTGCCATTCGATCAGCACGTTCCCGATATCAAAGATCACGGCCTTGGGTGTCATGTTCTACCTCTCTGCGGGGATCGATTTTTTCGAAAAACTCGGGCTAGGCTGGCCGTTGTGCCGCCCGGATTTCACGCTCCAATGCCTCCAGAAAGCGGGAACGATCCGCTTTTGTAAAGCCTTTGCCGCCGCCCTGGCGAAAGGGATCTGCGGCGCGCAGATCGGTCATCAGATCGCGGGTTGCCAGCACGTTGCCGATATTGGCCTGTGTCAGCGCCTCGCCGTTGTGTTTGATCACCCGTGCGCCGGCCTCGACGCATTTGGCGGCCAGCGGGATGTCACCCGTCACGACCACATCGCCCGGCCCCGCGCGTTCGGCGATCCACATGTCGGCGATATCGGGGCCGTCGGGCACGATCACCGTCTCGACCAATGGGTTTGGCGAAGGGCGCAGCCCGCCGTTCGAGACGATAAAGAGACGGAGCTTGTGACGGGTGGCCACCCGCTCTGCTTCGGCCTTCACGGGGCAGGCGTCGGCGTCGACGTAGACGGCGGTCATATCGACCAGAGCGCGTCGGCGTGAAAATTCACGTGCTCTTCCATGAAGCTCGCAATGAAGAAATAGCTGTGGTCATAACCCGGCTGCATCCGGAAGCTGCCCGGCTGGCGGCGCTTGGCCATCGCCTCGCTCAGCGCTTCGGGCATCAGCAGATCGAGGAACTGATCGTCGGTGCCCTGATCGATGAGGACTGGCCCGTCAAAGCCCGCCTCGCGCATGAGCAGCGTCGCGTCATGGGGCTGCCACGATGCCTCGTTCGTGCCGAGATAGGCGGTAAGCTGTTTGCGGCCCCAATCGCTTGCCGTGGGGTGCGCGATGGGGGCAAAGGCCGACACGGACGCAAAGCGCCCCGGCAGCCGCATCGCCAGCGTCAGCGCGCCGTGCCCGCCCATGGAATGCCCGGTGATCGCCTGACGCGCCATATCGAGCGGGAAATGCGCGGCGAGCAGATCGGGGAGCTCCTGGCTGAGATACTGCCACATCTGAAAATTTGCGGCCCATGGTTCCTGGGTCGCATCGACGTAGAATCCCGCCCCCTTGCCAAGATCGTAGGCATCGTCGTCGGCAACGCTGTCGCCGCGGGGGGACGTGTCGGGGAAGACCAGCGCGATGCCCTGTTCCGCCGCCCACGCCTGTGCGCCTGCCTTGGTCATCGCGTTCTCATGGGTGCAGGTCAGGCCCGCGAGGAACCACAGGACGGGGACGGGGCCGTCTCGGGCTTCTTCGGGGAGAAAGAGGCCGAAGGTCATGTCGCAGTTGCAGCTTGTGGAGGGGTGCTGGATGACGTGCTGTATGCCGCCAAAGCTGGCATTCGAAGAGAGGGTTTGCATCTGGCGCTCCTTGATCTGTTTGTCATTGGGTACGCGGGGGCGGCGCGTGCGGCAAGGGCGGGAGTCAGGTATTTGGAAAAGGGTGCAGGGGCAGGACGGTGCCTAGCCTGTCAGCCAGGCGATGCAGAGGCTGACGGTGAGGATGCTGACGGCGGTGGAAACGAGGATCGCAGCCGAGACCCGTTGCGGAGCGACACCGTAGTGTTGGGCGAGGATGTAGACGTTGCCTGCAACCGGCAGCGCAGCGGCAGCGATGATGACCGTCGCCTGATAGGGCTCTACGTGGAACAGCACGAGGCAGGCGAACCCGACAAAGAGCGGGTGCAGCACCAGTTTGCAAAAGGTGAGCCAGCCCGCGACCGAAATACGCTCTGCCGATTTGGAAGCGAGCGAGGCGCCGATGGCGAAAAGCGCGCCGGGAGTGGCCGCACCGCCGAGGATCGTCACGAATTCATTGACGGGTGTGGGGATCGGGATTTTCAGGCCGGACCACGCCAGCCCCGCGACGATGGCAACGATCATCGGATTCTTGATCAGGCCGAGGCCCACGGTTTTCAGGATGCCGAGGCTCATGCGTCCGTCCCGCGAGCCGGTGATCAGGATCACGATCAGCGAGGAAAACACGATGAGATCGACGGCGAGGGCCATCATCACGGGGCCGATGGCTTCGGGGCCCAGTAGAAGGGTCAGCATCGGCACGCCGAGAAAGCCCACATTGCCGATGACGGCGCATTGCGCCTCGATCGCGGTGTGTTCGATGCTGAGCCCACGCAGGTAGGCCACGATGGTGGCAATCCCGTAGACAAAGGCCGTGCCCCAGAGATACGCGGCGACCATGCGCCCGTTCCAGACGTCCGCGAGGCTGAGATTTGCGGAAAAGCGGAACAGCATCGCGGAGAGCGCGAAGTAGAAGACGAATTTGGTGAGGTAGGCGGTCGCTTCTTCGGAGAAAAAGCGGCTGCGACCTGCCCAGTAGCCGACCCCGATGATGGCAAAAAACGGGAGCGTTTTGAGGAAGATCGCAAGCATGCCCTCTCGATAACGCGCGCCGGACGGTCGCGCTAGCGTAAATCGCGGGCGAATGCGGCTTGGAACTGAACCGATCTGTTTATATCCTGCCGTTCCGCCCTAGTTGGAGCCTCTATGGATCAGACAGTCACACACGCCGATACCCCGGTGCACCGCGGGCGCAAATACGCGCAGGTGCTGGCGGGCGCGCGGCAGGTGTTCCTGTCGGACGGGTTTGAGGGCGCCAGCGTGGACGAGATCGCACGGGTTGCCGGGGTGTCGAAAGCGACGCTTTACAAGTATTTCCCCGACAAGCGGATCCTGTTCATCGAAGTCGTGAACAGCGAGTGCCAGCGTCAAGCCAGTGCCGCCATGGACAGCATCGACAAGACCGCGCCGCCGCGGGAGGTGCTTGGCCAGACCGGGCGGCATTTTTTGAGCTTCATCACGACTGAATTCGGGCAGCGGATCTTTCGGATCTGTGTGGCGGAGGCGGAGCGATTCCCCGAACTGGGGCGCGCGTTCTACGAGTCTGGTCCGGCAGTCATGCGTCAGGAGATCGCGGAATACTTCGGCGAGGCAAGGGCGCGGGGTGAGTTGCGGATTGCGGATGATCTGTTGGCCGCGGATCAATTTGGGGAACTGTGCAAGGCGCAGGTCTGGATGCAGCTGACGTTTGGGGTTATCGATAGGGTCAGCGCGACCGAGATCGACCGGGTTGTCGACAGCGCGGTCGAGGTTTTTCTAGCGAGGTACGGCACATGAGATACGCGATATTGACCGCAGTTTTGGTCGCCGGATGCGGCGCGGTGGTGCCCCCTGCGGGCGGTGGCGCCCCGGCGGGCGGCCCTGACACCTGCGGCGCCGCCGCACAGCAGGGGCTGATCGGGCAGGATGCCGCCGCCGCGTTGATCGTGCCGGAGCCCAAGCGGGTCTACCGCACGGATGAGGCCGTGACGCAGGATTTGGTGCCCGAACGGGTAAACGTCCTGCTTGATGAAACGGACGTCATTGTGTCGGTGAGCTGCGGCTGATCAACCTTTTGGCCGAGCATCCAGGATGCGCACGGCCTTTCCTTCCGAGCGCGGGACGGCGCCGACGTCGCCCACGGTGATGGCGACGCTGATGCCCACCGTCTGCTTGATCGCCGCCGACAGGGCCGCCCCCGCAGCCTCACGGGTGTGTGCGTCGACCCCGGCGTCAGAGGCTTCGCAGAGCACGCGCATACGATCCATGCGGCCCTCTTGGGTCAATTCGATCTGAAAATGCGGGGCGAGCGCCGGGGTCTGCATCAACAGCTCTTCGATCTGGGTGGGAAAGACGTTCACGCCGCGCAGGATGATCATGTCGTCGCTGCGCCCGGTGACTTTCTCCATCCGGCGCATGGTCCGCGCGGTGCCTGCCAGAAGCCGCGTCAGATCGCGGGTGCGGTAGCGGATGATCGGAAACGCCTCTTTCGTGAGAGAGGTGAATACCAGCTCGCCGCGCTCGCCATCGGCGACGGGTTGGCCGGTCTCGGGATTGATGATCTCGGGGTAGAAGTGGTCCTCCCAGATGTGCAGGCCGTCCTTGCTTTCCACACATTCCATCGACACGCCGGGGCCCATGACTTCGGACAGGCCATAGATGTCGACGGCGTGCATATCAAAGGCCTGCTCGATCTCGCGGCGCATGGCGTTGGTCCAGGGTTCGGCGCCGAAAATGCCGACCTCAAGCGAGGAGCTGCGCGGATCGATCCCTTGCGCGGCGAATTCATCGAGTACGGAAAGTGCATAGGAGGGCGTCACGGTGATGCCCTTGGGTTGGAAATCGGTGATCAGACGGACCTGGCGCGGGGTCATGCCGCCCGAAATCGGGATCGTGGCCAGCCCCAGCGCGTCTGCGCCCAGATGGATGCCCAGACCACCGGTAAACAACCCGTAGCCGTAGGCGTTGTGCAGCATGTCACCGGGCCGCATGCCCGCCGCACGCAGGCTGCGCGCGACCACATTGCCCCAATTCGTCAGATCGTTCTGGGTGTACCCCACGACAGTTGGCTGGCCCGTGGTGCCGGATGAAGCATGGATGCGCCGCAGCTGATCGCGCGGCACGGCGAACATATCAAAGGGATAATTGTCGCGCAGGTCGGTTTTCACGGTGAAGGGGAATTTGGCCAGATCGCTGAGCGTGTGCAGATCGTCCGGGTGCACGCCCGCCGCGTCAAAGGATTTCCGGTAGAACGGCACGTTATCGTAGGCGTGGCGCAGCGACCATTTCAGCCGGTCGAGTTGCAGCGCCTCGATCTCGTCGCGGCTGGCGATCTCGATCGGATCAAGGCTGGCGCGGTCGGGGGTGAGATCTTTCATGCGGACGCTCCGTCTTCGGGGAAATGCTGGCCTTTGATCGTGCGGGACAGGCCGCGGAAGGTGGCGACCGTGCGGCCATCGTCGCCTGTCACCTCAACATCGTAGACGCCGGAGCGACCGGCAAGAGCTGTCTCGCGTGCCGTGGCGGTCAGTGTCTCGCCGGGTTTGCCCGGTGTGATATAGGTGATCTGGTTCTGTTGCGCGACCGTGAGGCGGTTGTAGCTGTTGCAGGCGAACGCGAAGGCACTGTCGGCGAGTGTAAAGATATAGCCGCCGTGGCAGATACCGTGCCCGTTGAGCATATCGCCGGTGACCTGCATCGTCATCGTCGCCTCGCCCGGCGCGATGGTGGTCAGCTGCATGCCCAGCGCGCGGCTGGCGCGGTCGTTGGCCATCATTGTCTTGGCCGCCCTTTGGGCGCGGTCTTGCGGTGTCATACTGTGCCAATACGTTTCATTGCTTTCGATATTCTGCACATAGATGTAACGCGATCAAGCAAATTGTAAGTCTGTCAAGCAGGCGGTCAGGTGCGGGATCCCCCTTGATAATCGGGGGGCGCAGGGCAATTGTATCGGTATGAGCTTTCCACCCCCTCCCCAGACCGGAATGGGCGTCGCCGCGACGCGGGCGCCCGATCAGGTCGCTTTTCACCGCACCGAACTTTCGGTGATCCTGTCGCTTTACGGGCGCATGGTCGCTGCGGGCGAGTGGCGGGATTACGGGATTTCGTGCCTGCGCGATGTCGCCGTTTTTTCGGTATTCCGCCGCACGGCGGAAATGCCGATGTACCGCATAGAAAAGCGGCCCCGCCTGCGTGGCAAACAGGGGCAGTACGCGGTGATCGGGCTGAACGGCCAGATCCTCAAGCGCGGGAACGACCTGAAGACAGTTTTGCGCGTGCTTGAGCGCAAGCTTATCCGCGCGGTGGACTGACCGCGAGACGACGGTGGCTTGTCACCGGTCCGTCCGCCTGTGCGATGCGGTCTATGGCGTCCTGAAGCGGCTCGAACACGGTGGCCATGGCGTGCGCATTGGCGTGGATCAGCGTCTGCGCGTCATAGACAAGCGCCACGTGCCCTTTCCAAAACAGCAGATCATTGCGCTGGGGTGGGCTGTCGTCCGTCACTTCGGACCCAAGCGCGCCCTCTTGCAGATCGCTGTCGCCGGGGCAGATCAGGCCGCAGGCTGCACACGCCGCCTGTACCAGACCAGAGCAGTCGATGCCCCAACGGCTGTTGCCGCCCCACAGGTACGGCGTGCCGATGAACAATGCCGCAACCTCGGCCGGATCGTCGTGAAGGCTGTCAACGGGGGCGAGGTGCTGACGGGGGATATGGCCATGGGCGGTTTCGATGAAGCCATCGCTTTGCCCTGTGGCGGCCACACGGCTGCCATGGCTGAGGCTGGTGCGGTCCGCCGATTTGATGTCCGCGTCAAGATAGGCGTGCGTCGCGGGGGCGATGATCCGGTGGGTGATCGCAAGGGCCGCCGCGAGGTGGTGCCGCTCGACATAGCCGCAATAGCCGTCGGCCTGCGCCTGCACGTAGGCCCAGGAGCCTTGCGCATCCATTAGCGTCACATCCGCGCCCAACAGCAGTTGCCGGTCGCGTGGACCGCCAGGTTGGCGCATCAGATCGGTGAGCGGCACACAGACCTGCGCAGGCTCGGATTGCATCATCCGTGCGGGATCGGGGGTCAGTCGCGGATCGCTCACCGCGAGAGGATCCCGGGGAGTGCCTCCAGCAGCGCGCGGGTGCCTTGCCCGACACCTCCCTTGGCCCGCGCGGGTGCGGCGCTGGGCTGCCAGCCGTAGATGTCGAAATGCGCGTAGCGGCTGTCGGTGACAAACCGGCGCAGGAACAGGGCCGCGGTGATTGTCCCGGCAAAGCCACCCTTGGGCGCGTTGTCCAGATCGGCCACATCGGGTTCGATCATGCTCTCGTAGGGGTCGTGGAACGGCAGGCGCCAGACGGGATCGGCGACACCGGCGGCGGCGGCTTCAAGCGCCGTGACAAACAGCGGATCATCGCTGAAATAGGGCGCAAGGTCGGGGCCTACGGCCACGCGCGCGGCCCCCGTCAGCGTCGCCATCGAGATGATCTGGTCCGGCTTCTCCTCATCCGCCAGCGCCAGTGCGTCGGCCAGCACCAGCCGCCCCTCGGCATCGGTATTGTTGATCTCGACCGTCAGCCCCTTGCGCGAGGTCAGCACGTCCTGCGGACGGAACGCATTGCCCGACACTGAGTTTTCGACCGCCGGGATCAGCACGCGCAGGCGCAACCTTGCGCCCGTGGCCATGAGCATATGCGCCAGGCCCAGCACGGCGGCGGCGCCGCCCATGTCCTTTTTCATCAGGCCCATGGACGCGGCCGGTTTCAGGTTCAGCCCGCCGGTGTCAAAACACACGCCCTTGCCCACCAGCGTCAGCGTCGGCCCGGCGTCGCCCCAGCGCATGTCAACGAGGCGCGGCGCCCGGTCGGCGGCGCGGCCAACGGTGTGGATCATTGGTAGATTGGCCTCCAGCAGCGCCTCGCCGGTGATGACCGAAATGTCAGCGCCGTGTTCCTGAGCCAGATCGCGCGCCGCCTTTTCAAGATCCGGGGGGCCCATGTCGGAAGCGGGTGTGTTGATGAGATCACGGGTCAGATATTCACCCTCGGCGATCGCTTCGATCCGCGCGGCATCGACGCCGCCGGGCGCGATCAGCTGCGCGTTCATGGGGGATTTATCCTTGTACCGGTCAAAGCGGTAGGCGGAGAGCAGCCAACCCAGCGCTTCGATCTCCGCCACGTCCTCCGGCAGGCCGCTGTCGATCCTGTAGCTGCCCTTGGGCAGGCGCGGCGCCGCCTGTGCGAGGGCAAAGCGCCCCCGCTTGCGGCGTGCGTCGGTCCCGTAGCCGATGAGGGCGGCGGCGATCGCGCCATCCTCGCCGGGCAGGGTCAGCGATTGCCCCAGCGCGCCGGTGAAGCCGCTGGCACCCACCCAGGTGCGCACCCGTTCGGGTTGATCGGAAAGCCAGCTTTCGAGGTCGTCACTGGCGATGACATGGGTCGCAATGGCGGCGGCGGGATCGGTCGCAAAACGCGGCGGCATAGGGCAAGGCTCCGGCAAATAGGTCGACGGGCAGAGTAGCCCGTTCCCGCGCCGCCGCAAGCCACCGCCTCTAAAGGCGTTGGTCCTCCATCTTCCAGACCGCCGACAGGGACCGCTCCCCGGTGCGCATCAGGCGCGCGAGCGTTGCCGCCACCGCCACATCGTCGCGCGCGTCGATGGAGCTGGTCACGTCTGCCGCGACCTGCGCCAGCCGGTACATGCCGATCTGTTCGGAAATGGCGATCAGTGAGCGGCTGTTCTTGCGCAACTGCGCGGTCTTTCCGCCGTTCCACTGCGCGCGGCATTGAGCGAGCCGCGATGCAAGTTCCTCCATCGCACGGGCAACGACGCTTTCCGCGTTCTGCTCCCCCAGCTGCGTATAGAGCGCGCCCAGACGCACCTGATCCAGTTCGACCTGCTCGACAAGTCGCAATTGCTCGACAACACCCATGATACTTCCCTTCACGCGCCCCCACGGCTGCCGAGCCTTATGGGGGCCGGAGTTTTAGAAATCCTTTCGCGGCCGGGCGGATTAACGCTCGAAATTGGGCGGATTTCGGTCTAATTGGGGCTAACTGCGACAAGAGGACCCATGACCCATGCATGAGGCAAAACCATTGCCCTCCTACCTGGTGCAACGCTACCAGGGTTGGAAAGTTACAAGTTACGCCGAAAACCGTGCGTGGTACCAGAAGCTGGCGACGGACGGGCAGCACCCCCGTGCCATGGTGATTTCGTGCTGTGACAGCCGGGTAAACGTCATTTCCATGTTCGGCGCCGAGCAGGGTGAACTGTTTATCCACCGCAATATCGCCAATTTGGTGCCGCCCTATCAGCCCGACGGGAAGGAGCACGGCACATCGGCGGCGATTGAATACGCGGTACAGGTTCTCAAGGTCGCGCATCTGATCGTGCTGGGCCATTCCAATTGCGGCGGCGTTCAGGGCTGTTTGAACATGTGCCGGGGCGATGCGCCCGAGTTGGAAGGCAACCACAGCTTTGTCGGGCGCTGGATGGACATCCTGCGGCCCAAATACGATGACGTGAAGGATATCGGCGATGAGGATACGCAGCTGCGGGCGCTTGAAAAATCATCGGTGATGATGTCGCTGGAAAACCTGATGTCCTTCCCGTGGCTTGCCGACAAGGTTGCGGAGGATACCTTGACCCTGCACGGGCTATGGGTCGACATCAGCGCCGGGACGCTGGAATTTTACGACACGCAAGAGGCCCGGTTCCGGGCAGTGTAACCCCGCTTTACCCGCGTGGCGGGAAAGCAAAGAAAGGCGCAGCATGTCCGATCTATTGAGCCTCGCGGGCCAGAATCTTCTGTCGCCGATCATTCTCAGTTTTGTTCTTGGTCTCGCGGCGTCGCTGGCCCGGTCGGATCTGAGCATCCCCGAAGCGGTCGCCAAGGGCATGTCGATCTATCTGCTGTTTGCCATCGGCTTCAAGGGCGGGGCGAGTGTTGCCTCCTACGGGCTGGACGCGCGGCTGGGATTTTCGCTGCTGGCGGGGGTGATCCTGTCGGCGCTGCTGCCACTCATTGCCTTTGCGCTGCTCAAGGTGATGACGGGGATGAGCCGCCTCGATGCGGCTGCGGTGGCTGCGCATTACGGCTCCATTTCGATCGTGACTTTTGTTGCCGCGACATCGGTTCTCGAAGGGCGCGGGGTGGAGTCCGAGGGCTATATGGTCGCTGTCGCCGCCGCGATGGAAGCGCCCGCGATCCTGTCGGCGCTATGGCTCATCTCGCGCGGGGGCGGGGATGCGGCAAAGGGGATGGATAGCGCGCTGATCCGCGAGATCATGCTGAACGGATCCATCGTGCTGCTGGTCGGCAGTTTCTTTATCGGCTGGGCCACGGGGGAGCGGGGGCTGGCCGAAATCTCGAGTTTTATCGTCAATCCGTTCAAGGGTGTGCTGTGCCTTTTCCTGCTCGATATGGGGCTTGTTGCGGGGCGTGGGCTGCGCGGGGGCGGCAAGGTGCTGACGCCCGGCGTGCTGGCCTTCGGCGTGCTGATGCCCCTGATCGGGTCGGCCTTCGGGCTCGGTGCGGGGCTTTTGCTGGGGCTTAGCTCGGGCGGTGTGGCGCTGATGATGGTGCTGTCGGCCTCGGCGTCCTACATTGCGGTGCCCGCGGCGATGCGGGTCGCATTGCCCGAGGCGAACCCGTCGCTGTACCTGACGCTATCGCTGGGCGTAACATTTCCTTTTAACCTGACCGTCGGCATCCCCCTTTACGTGGGTGTCGCCATGGCAATGACCGGAGGCTGATCCGATGCAGACTCACAAGGCTAAACGTGTGGAAATCACCATCGAGAACGTGATGCAGTCGCGGCTGACGAACGCGCTGGAGGGGGCGGGCGTGACCGGTTATTCCATCCTGCCCGTTCTCGGTGGGTCGGGTCGATCCGGCGCATGGACACGTGCCGGGCAGGTCAGCCGCGCGCAGGGGATGGTGCAGGTCGTGTGCATCATTCGCCCCGACAGGCTGGATGCTCTGCTGGATGCCGCTTTTGCGGTGGTCGAGCGGCACATCGGCGTGGTCAGTGTTGTCGATTGCGACGTGCTGCGGGCGGAGCGGTTCTGAACCGTTAACGCGCCGTTAACCATGCACCGCGCAGGCTGGGGCATGGAATTGGAATCGGTCATGCTCAAGCTCCCGCGGGAGCTGTTGTCGGGGGCGCAGCGGGTTGCGACGGCGCAGGATGTCACCATCGGGCATTTGGTACGCGTCCTTCTCAAGCGTGAGGTCGACCGGCAGCTGAATACCCCAAAGGTGCCCCCGGACCCACGGCTTATCGCGGCCCTTCAGGCGCTCCTCGCCACGGATATGGCCGCCGCGCGGGATTGGGAGGATCTGGCCGTGCGATTGCGCCCGCATGGCTATGCGCTGCGCCTCGCCGCGGGCGAGCTGATCGTGCGCAAGCTGAGCTGCGGTACACGTGTCTGCAAAGCGTCCGATCTGGGGATGGAATACGGCGATCTGGTGCGCCGTTTCGGCGGCCCGATGCCGGAGCACACACACGCGATGACACACCGCGGCGTTATGCCCGCCGGCAAGCTGGACGACCGCCGCCATGGGTTACTGAGCGCGCAGCTCGCCGCCGCCACCTGCTGGCCTGATCTGATTGCGCGCCTTGCCCGCGAGGGGATGGAGATGCGCGCGCTGGGCGCGGGTCTGGGGATATACGTCAGATCGACTGGTCGGCATCTGTGCAACACGGATGCGATTGGCGCGTCCTATGATGCGCTGATTGCACGGTTTGGTGAACCCTTGCCAGAGAGGGGCGGCGATATCGCAGGGGCTCCGCTGACCGCGACACGAACCTAGGGCCACATGGCGCCCCCGGCCTGAGAAAAAAGCGGGTCTGATCAAATTGATGGTATGGGCGCCGCTGTGCGTGGCCAATCATGGCAAATTCGCGCGGACAAAGCGCGGATCCCGTTTGCTGCGCGCCGCGCCTCCGGTCGATTGCCTCCCGCAGTGGCGGACGTATGCCGACAACTATCGCAGATTGGTGCCTTCGGGCCAGCGGATGTCCTGCTCGAGCGTGATTGCCCGCTCCCCGCCAGCGCCAAGCGTAAATGACCATTCCAGCAACCCGCGGGTGTCATCGACATTCGCTGTGGTCGGGGCTGGATCAGCGGCCCAGTTGACCGTCAGATCGTCCTGTTCGCTGTAGGGCACGGCCTCACGCAGCTCAACTTCCCAGCTCTCCTGACCAAGGTTTTCGATCTCCAGACGGGTAAATTGCAGTCGCTGGTTGCTGCGGTTGATAATGCCGCGATCCCCGTCGCTGCGATCGAGCACGGTGCGCGTCAGGCGCAGATCCTCGATCGGGCCAAAGGCCTGCGTGATCGAGGCACCTGCGGCAACGGCCGCAAACGCGGTTTGCCCGACAAGACCACCGTCGACGAAGAGCTGTGCCACGGGGGCGGCAAGCAACGGCTCGGCGCTGGAATTAACGGCCTCGGCCATCAGAAAGGCGGTGGTATCGAAGGCAGGTACCGCGCGGGCGAACAGCCGCGCGTCAAAGCGCAATGTATCGAGGGCAACGCGCGCGCCATCGGCGCCGGGGGCGATATCGATGCTCTCCGGTACGGGATAGCTCACCCCCGGTCCGTCGAAATTCGCGGCTACCGCCCCGCTTTCCGCCATGACGGGTTCAACGGCGGCGGCGAAATCACTTGCCGCCGCGCGGGATTGAAGCTGCGCCCGACCGGGTTCCTCAAAGCGCAGCAGTGGCGGGAAAAGGGTCGAGGGGCTGACCTGCCCCGATGGGCTGAGCGTCGAGAGTGTGACGCGCACGTCACGCCAGCTTTCGGCGCTGTTTTGAAAAACGGTGGCGCCGCGCCGCAAGGCAAGCGTTTCGGTCTCACGATCAAGAAACAGATCGTATGTCGGCTGCCAGGAGGCAGAGACGGGGTATTGCGTGCTGACAGTGACCTCGCCCGCGTCGGGGACGGAGATCGACAGCACCAGCAGTGCACCGGGATCGGCAGGCGGTGTGAGGGCTGCGAGGGCCGCGCGGGCGTCGCTGAGCGCCTCCTCGAGATCAGGGCGCTGTGCGCTGATCTCGCGGGCCGATCGCTCGGCGGCAACGCGGGCCTGTGTGCCGCTCAGCGTCTGTGCCTCGATCATCCTTGCCACATTCGCGAGCGCATCCGGGTCCGAGGGCAGTGTCTTGCTTGACCAAAGGCCCGACAGAAACGTCACGCGCGCTTCAGCGGCGCTGGCAACGAGGCGCGCGTCCTCGATGCGGTCGTCAAGTTGGCGCAAATCCTCCTCCGCCTGCTCCACCTCCGCACGGGCGGCGGTGATCTCGGGGGTGTCTGCGTCGGGGGCGGGGGGCAACGCATTCTGGCGCAGGCGAGTGCTGCGTAGGGTGGCGCCATCGACCGTGACGCGCAGCCGTGCGGGGTCAATCCCGCGCGGCAGGTCGGGCAGGATGATTTCATGCGCGCCCGCTGCTACCGCCACGTCGATCTGTCGGGTCACGGTAGCAAAACCGGGATAGACTGTCACGGATGTCGGCGCGGAGGTGGCCGTGTAGGTTTCGGCAAGGGCCGGACCGGTGAGGATCAGCAAAGCGGTGAGGGCGAGGCGCATGGCGGGTCTCCTGTGTGTTGGATCAAACATGCCCCGCCGCGTGCCAAAGAAAAAGGGGCGCCGTGGGGCACCCCTTCCGCAATTGTTCGTTTCGGCGGGTTTCAGCCCTTCTTGAGCACTTCGCGGCCCAGAAGCTCTGCGATCTGCACGGCGTTCAGGGCTGCCCCCTTGCGCAGGTTGTCGCTGACGCACCACATGTTCAGGCCGTTGTCGATAGTGCTGTCCTGGCGAATGCGGCTGATGAAGGTCGCAAAATCGCCCACGCATTCGATGGGCGTGACGTATCCGCCATCCTCGCGCTTGTCGATCACCATGACACCGGGCGCCTCGCGCAGGATGTCGCGCGCTTCGTTCTCGTCAAGGTGGTCTTCGAACTCGATGTTGATCGCCTCGGAATGGCCGACAAAGACCGGCACGCGCACGCAAGTGGCCGTGACCTTGATCGACGGATCGACGATCTTTTTGGTTTCGGCGACCATCTTCCATTCTTCCTTGGTCTCGCCGCTGTCCATGAACACGTCGATATGCGGGATCACGTTGAACGCGATCTGCTTGGTGAACTTCGACGGGGGCACGTCGGACGTCGGATTGTAGATGGATTTGGTCTGATCCCACAGCTCGTCCGCGCCTTCCTTGCCCGCGCCGGAGACGGATTGATAGGTGCTGACCACGACGCGCTTGATGCGCGCGCGGTCGTGCAGGGGCTTGAGCGCCACCACCATCTGCGCGGTCGAGCAGTTGGGATTGGCGATGATGTTCTTCTTGGAATAGCCGTGGATGGCCTGCGGGTTCACTTCGGGCACGATCAACGGAATCTCGCTGTCGTAGCGGTAGAGCGATGAGTTGTCGATCACCACGCAGCCTGCCGCGGCGGCCTTGGGCGCGTATTTCTTTGTCGCCTCGGAGCCGACGGCAAACAGGGCCATATCCCAACCCGCAAAGTCGAAGGTATCGAGGTCTTTCGTCTTGAGTGTCTTGTCACCAAAGCTGACTTCCGTGCCCAGCGATTTGCGGCTGGCAAGGACCGTGATTTCATCCACGGGGAACTGGCGCTCGGCCAGGATGTTCAGCATTTCACGGCCCACGTTTCCGGTGGCACCCGCGATGACGACGCGATAACCCATTTTTTCTCTCCAATTAGGGTGGGTAGTGCGCGCCTGTTATACGCGATTGCCCCGGTTGGAAAGGGGCGCGGCGCTCACGTTGGCGCGTCGCGGGAAAACAGATACACCGCAAGCCCCAGCGTCAGCAGCGCGGCAAAGAAGATCAGGATCATCCAATAGGGCGCGACCGCACCGGCCGCAGGGTCAACGCCGCTGTAGATTCGCCCGGTCGCGAATTGCGCGATGCCCACACCCCCGATGGAGCACAGGTTCAGCATCGTGACCCCGCGCCCGACCAGATGCGGCGGCAGGAAGCTGCGCCCGTGGGCCATGATCGCGGGATAGGTCGAGCCAAAAAAGCCTATCAGGCACATGATCGCCGCGACATACAGGATCGAGCGGTCCGGCGCGCCGATCAGCGCCAGCGTCGATATCAGCAGCAGCGCAGAGCCGCCAAAGATGATCCATTTGCGGCTGGGGATGATGCGGTCGGCGGCGGAATAGGCCATCGGCCCCACGACCATCGCCAGACCCATGGCAAGGCTGGCCTGCCCGATCACGCGGGGCGGGGCGGCAAAGACCTCGGCCAGATAGGGGCCGATCCACAGGCCGCGCAGCGCGCCGACCTCGGCGTAGCTGACCAGCATCAGCGGAAAGATGAACCAAAGCGCGCGGATGCGCAGCACGGCGGCAAAACTGCCGACCTCGGTCTGCGGGCCCTTCACCGGGTCACGCACCAGCACGAGAATCCCCAGCGCGGTGGCCGAAGACGCGGCACAGAGCGCCCACATCGCCGCGCGCCAGCCAATCGTCTCGGCGGCGAGCGTCATGGGGTAGGAGGCGACGAGATTACCCAGCGTGCCGATCCCGACCATGAGGGCGGCAAGAAAGGCAAAGCGATCCGTCGGGTGATCCAGCGCAAATATGTAATAGCTTGCCATCAGTACGGGCGCGCAGCCCACGCCGATCAGTGTCATCGCGACCGAGATATGCAGCGGGCTGCTCGCCAGCGCGAACACCGCCGATCCGCCACCCGCGCCCAGCAGCATCAACCCGGCGGCGGTCCGGCGGGGTCCGTGGGTATCCAGCGCCCAGCCGATGGGCGGCTGCAACGCGGCAAAGGCGATGAACCACAGCCCCGAGGCAAAGGCGAGATCCTGCGGCGTGGCACCCAGATCGCTTTGCAGGAACGGGCTGAGCACCGCCAGAAAGGCGCGAAAGAACTGGCTGAGCACATAGGCAAAGGCCAGCAGGGCAAGGCCCGCGTTCACCCGCGCGTGGCCTGCCATTTGGCCGCAAGGCCGCGGGCGGCGGTGCCCAGCAACAGCACGTCCGCGCCAACGGCCACGAATTGCGCGCCCGCCTCAAGCGCGGCGTTGGTCATCGGATCGCGGGTCGACAGGATGCCGGGCGCCTTGCCCGCCGCGCGGATCCGGGTGATCGCGTCCATGATTGCGGCCTGTACGTCGGGGTGTTCGGGATTGCTCATGTGGCCCATGTCGGCGGCCAGATCGGAAGGGCCGATAAAGACGCCGTGCACGCCCTCGACGGCAAGGATCTCATCCAGCGCGGCCAGCCCCGCGCGATTTTCGACCTGCACCAGAAGGCAGATCTGCGCGTCCGCCGTCTTGCCGTAGTCGGCGATGGTGCTGAACCCTGCCGCGCGGCTCAGCGCAAAGCCGACACCGCGCACGCCGTGGGGCGGGTAGGTGACGTCGCGCACCAGCTGTTCGGCCTGTGCGGCGCTTTCCACCATGGGCACCAGCAGCGTCTGCGCGCCCAGATCGAGCATTTGTTTGATGATGACCGTATCGCCCACGGGCACGCGCACCACCGGGTGCGCGGGTGTGCCTGCCAGCACTTGCAGTGCGTTGAGCGTGGCGCGGTAATCCTGCGGCCCGTGTTCTCCGTCGATGACCAGCCAGTCGAAACCGGCGTGGCCCATCAGCTCGGTCGTGAAACCGGTCGGGATGCCGAGCCAGCAGCCGAATTGAATCTCGCCGTCAGCGAGCGCTTTCTTGAAGGGGTTGATCGGTGCCGGCATGGGTCTGGTCCTCGTCCTGTTCGACGGGACTTTGCGCCACGGGCGCGTCTTTGACCAGTGCTTGTGTGGCCGTGGCGGCGCGGGCGAGCCGGGCGCGCAGGGCGGCGGCACGGGTCGCCGTGCGGCCTGTGGTTTGCAGCGGGGCCGTCGCCCGTGCGATGCCCGCAGCGCCGGGCGCCTGCACGACTCCCTCACGCAGCAGCGAAGAGAAAAGCGCGTTGGCCTGCGCCGGTGTCAGACCCAGATGCCGCGCCAGCATCGCGGGGCTTGACCGCCCCTGCGCCCGCACGATCAGCGTGGCCCAGGCCCGCGCCGTGGGCGGGATCGCCGGTGCCGCGACCGCCGCCGCACGCACCCGTGCGAACGGCACCAGTGCGCTGCCCGCCAGCGCCCCCAAACCGGCAAGAAAGCTGCGGCGCCTCATCTCACAGCACCTTGATCACGTCTTTGTCGATGGCCAGCATATAGCCGCGCCGCGCGATGTTCTTGACCAGCAATTCCGCCACGATCTGATTGCCCAAAGTATCGCGCAGGCGTTTGATGCGTGTCGCCCCTGCGGCCTCCTCGCAATCCACTGCCGCGCGGCCGGAGATCACCGCTTCGATCTCGCTGCCCGACATCACGTCATCGTCCATGCGCGCCTCGGCCAAAACCGCCAGCGTCTCCATCGCCGCATCGGTCAGTTTGAAGCCAAGGTTGTTGAGGTAAACCTTGTTCTCCTCGCGGCTGATCAGAAGGGAGTTCACCTGTATCCCCGCGCGTTCAATCTGCGCCATGCGGCGGTTAAAGCCGATCAGCATCACCAGAAACACGACCGCCGCCACCAGCATAGCCGCGGCAAAGACCAGCAAAACAGTGACCAGAAGCCGGTAATTCGTCAGCGTGTCGGAAAACGCGGTGCCCGATTGCGCCAGGATCTCCAGGAGCTTGATCTCGGCGGCGGAGGTCAGATCGTCGTTTTCGATAAAGATCCGTTCGACCCGCGCATTGAACGCATTGGCGTCGGGCAGGGCCAGAAACATCACGACTGCGCCCACCAGCAACAGGGCAACCACGGCGCCGATCCCGACGCCCACGATCCGCCCGCCCGAGCGGCGGATATCAGAAGCGGAGGAAATTTGATCCGGCACTGTCTCTCCTTTGCTCAAGACCTTCGGGGCCAAAGACCGACACGACATTCAGCAGCGTCCAGCCGCGCGCGCCCAGACGGCGCGCCAACTCGTCCCGCGCGGCATTGCGTGAGCAGTCGCCGCGCAGCTCGGCCACACCGTAGTGCAGCCGCAGCGGATTGTCCTGTTTCGCCTTATAGTCGGCGTAGCAATCGGCCGCCTGCGCGGGCAGGGCCAGCGTGCCGATCAGCGTGAGGGAAAGAAGAAGGTGTTTCATGTCCCCTTGATGCGTTGGGACGCGGGGATATTCAATATCCCACGCCGCGCGGCGTGGCTGTTATCCGATAGCACCGCGCTGTTATTGCCTGTCTCGCAGACCGATGCCCATCCTGATCCCATCTTGCTGCCCGGTGTCTGTGCCCGGGTCGGCGCCCACAGAAAAAGGATCAGACCCATGCGACTTGCCCTCTCCTCCCGCTTTCTCAGCACACTTGCCGCGACGGCGCTGGCCCTGACCGCCTTTACCGCCGCGCCGGCCTATGCCGATGACGACCGCACGGCACGGGCACTCGCCACGATCCTTGGCCTCGCCATCGTGGGGAAGATCATCCACGACGAGCGCAAGGATGACAAAGAGAAGCGCAAGGCGCGCCAGCAGGTCTACAAGCCGCAGGCGCATACGCACCGCCACGGGCATCTCACCCATCGCCATCACGACGGGCAGGTGCGGCACTCGCATCGCTCGCACCAGCCCAAGCCGCGCCCTTTGCCGCGTCGCGTGGACCGCAAGCAACTGCCCAAGCATTGCTTTCGCAGCTACGACACCCGGCAGGGCACGGCCTATATGTTCGGGCGCCGCTGCCTTGAACGGTCCTATCAGTTCGTGAACCGCCTGCCGCAGGCCTGCGCCCAGCGCATCCGCACCTACGACGGTAAACGCCGCGGCTACAACGCGCGCTGCCTGCGCCGCAACGGATACAGCCTCGCACGGGGCTGAGGGATCCGGCGCCAACGGGGGTATCACCACCCCGGCGCCGGCGGGCCGCGGCATGTCCCTGTCGCGGTCCATCAGGGGAGGGGGAGGCGTTCGGGCGCTTCCCCCTTTTCGCTTGTGCTGTGCCGGTCGATCCGGTTTTTCAGGGGCATGACACCTGATTACTCATTCGAGGCCGCCGCCCGGGCCCAGGGCTATCTGCGCATCGCCGGCGTGGATGAGGTGGGGCGCGGGCCACTGGCCGGTCCCGTCACCGCCGCCGCCGTTGTGCTGGATCCGGCGCGCATCCCCGAAGGCCTCAACGACAGTAAGAAACTGACCAAGCGGCGGCGCGAGGCGCTGTATGAGCAGATCCTCGCGCTGGCGGACGTCAGCGTCGCCCATGCCAGCGTCGAAGAGATCGACGCGCACAACATCCTGCGTGCCAGCCACATCGCCATGGTGCGCGCGATTCAAGGTCTGGCCACGCCGCCAGACTACGTGCTGATCGACGGCAATATGATCCCCCGGGGATTATCCCTTCCGGCGGAAACAATCGTGAAGGGCGATGCGCGGTCGGTGTCCATTTCGGCGGCCTCAATTATGGCCAAAATACGGCGCGATTGTGTCATGTTGTCCCTTGCGCAACAGCACCCCGGCTACGGCTGGGACACCAACATGGGTTATGGATCAAAAAGCCACATGTCTGCGCTGCAAAATCTTGGCGTGACCCCACACCATAGACGTAGCTTCAGGCCCATCCACAATATCTTGTGGCAAGAATAATTACTAAATTTCTGTTTCAAAAAACGAATTGACCGGGAATCACCCCCCGGTCATCTTGGTCGTCAACCAATGAGTGCACAAATGCACCGGGGCAGAGGCAGAGCATGAAGACCAAGACGAGCGCAGCGGAAACGCTGCCCCTGAACACGATCCTGAGCGGCGATTGTATCGAAGCGATGAACAGTCTGCCGGAGGCAAGCGTTGATCTGATCTTCGCCGATCCGCCCTATAACTTGCAGCTGCGCGGCGATCTGCATCGTCCCGACAACTCCAAGGTCGACGCCGTCGACAACGACTGGGATCAGTTCTCCAGCTTCAAGGCCTACGATGATTTTACCCGCGCCTGGCTCAAGGCCGCCCGGCGGCTCTTGAAACCCAACGGCGCGATCTGGGTGATCGGCAGCTATCACAACATCTTTCGCGTCGGTGCCGCATTGCAGGATCAGGGGTTCTGGATCCTCAACGACGTGGTCTGGCGCAAATCGAACCCGATGCCGAATTTTCGTGGCAAGCGCTTTACCAATGCCCATGAGACGATGATCTGGGCGGGTAAGGACGAGTCGAGCAAATACACCTTCAACTACGAAGCGCTCAAGGCGCTGAACGAAGGCATCCAGATGCGCAGTGACTGGGTTCTCCCGATCTGCAACGGCCACGAGCGACTCAAGGACGAGCATGGCGACAAGGCGCACCCGACGCAAAAACCCGTGAGCCTGCTGCACCGGGTGCTGGTCGGATCGACCAACCCCGGTGATGTCGTGCTCGACCCATTCTTTGGTACCGGCACTACGGGTGCCGTGGCCAAGATGCTGGGCCGCGACTGGATCGGGATCGAGCGTGAGGAAGCCTACCGCAAGGTTGCCACCAAGCGCATCGCCGACACCCGCAAATTCGATAGCGAGGCGCTGCAAACCACAACCTCGAAACGCGCAGAGCCGCGCGTGCCTTTTGGCCAGCTGGTCGAACGCGGCATGCTGCGCCCGGGCGAAAACCTCTATTCGATGAACAACCGCCACAAGGCGAAGGTCCGTGCCGATGGCACGCTGATCGGCGACGATGTGAAAGGATCGATCCACCAGGTCGGTGCCGCCCTCGAAGGCGCGCCAAGCTGCAACGGCTGGACCTACTGGTGCTATAAGAAAGAAGGCAAACGCGTGCCCATCGACGTTCTGCGCCAGCAAATCAGGGCCGAGATGCAGAACTGATCCCCACCGACATTCGAACACCGCCAGTGTCACTGCGCCCTCCACATGAGGGACCGCATCGATGACACTCACCTTGGCCCCGCCTTTTTGGCGGGGCCCTTTTTTTTTGCGTCAACTGATGCGTGGGCGGCGTTTCGGGCGGCGCTGCATCGCCTGTTGCACGTATTGTGTCCCGAATTCCGATTTGTTCACGACATAGAGCACACCCGCGCTTGCCGCCTTCTCCCACATGAAGGGGGTGGGCCAGTCGCTGACCATGATCACGGGGATCTGCGCCAACCGGGGGTCTGACGCCAGCTCAAGCGCGAAATTCGCGCCGATGCCGTCGGGCAGGTTGTTGTCGAGCAGGATGAGGCTGATCTGCCCCTCGGCCAATGCCTCGCGCGCGGATTGCAGCGTTGCGGCGACCTTCACGCCCATGCGCTGGGCAGATTTGGCGATCACACGGGTCATCATCAGCTGATCGAATCGGCTGTCCTCGACGATCAGGCAAGTCGGATCAAGTGTTCGGGTCTGTTGGTGGGTCTGGTGTTGCATGCGGTCTCCCTCACCTCGACATGCCACTCCTATGCCCCACGCACGTTAAGAAGTGTTTAGCGCGGAGGCGGATTGGCGGCCGCGTTGTAGGCGCTCCAATCGCTGATCTCGGGGTAGTAACGCTTGCGCCATTCGCGCACACGCGGGTTCATCACCCGCCGCCACAGCGGGGGCACCAACGCCAGCATCGTCATCACCGGATAGCCGTGGGGCAGCTGCGGCGCCTCATCGGGGCCGTAGGTCTGCAGCACGGCGAAACGGCGGTCGGGTTTGTAGTGGTGATCGGAATGGCGCTGCAGATTGATCAGCAGCCAGTTCGAGGCCTTTTGCGCGGCGTTCCACGAATGGCGGGGCAGCACGTGTTCGTATTTGCCGTCGCCCAGATGTTTGCGGGTCAGCCCGTAGTGTTCGATGTAGTTGACCAGCTCCAGCTGCCAGATCGCGACGCCGGCCTGCACCAGAAACAGCCCGACACCCGTCCAGCCGCCAAGGGAGAACGCAATCACAAAGAACGCCGCTTGCAGCGCCCAGTAGCGCCAGAAGGGATTGCTGCGGTCGGTCCAAGGCTTGTTCTTGCGCGCCAGCATCGCGGCCTCGGCGTCAAAGGCGGATTGCCAGCATTGGCGCAGAACGCGGGGGTAGAACCGGTGGAACCCCTCGTTATAGCGCGCCGTCACCGGATCGCGCGGCGTGGCGACATAGCGGTGATGCACCAACAGATGTTCGGACCGGAAATGCGAATACAGCACCATCGCCAGCAGGATATCGGCAAACCACCGCTCCATCTTGTTGCGCTGGTGCATCAGCTCGTGGGAATAGTTGATGCCCACCGTGCCGGTGATCACACCGACGCCGAAGAAGACGCCGACCTTCTCCCATCCGATCAGATGGGCCGCCTGCGGCACGTACCACAGCAGGCTGATCAGCAGCGCGAATTGCACGGGCACCCAGATTGTCGTGATGGCGCGATACCAAAACAGATCATCTTCGGTCGCCGAGAGATCCGCGTTTTCGGTGTTCAGCCCCAATGCCGCATCCAGCGCGGTGAACAGATACCACGTCACGACCGGCACGATTGCAATCGCCCACCCGCCGTAGAGGGCGGCGATCCACGCCAGCGGCACCAGCCCCAGCGATAGCCAGAACGGCAAGGCGCGGCTGAACTTCGAAAGCTCTGCGGGGGCAAGGGGCGTGGTCGCGTCAGTCATGGGGTCGTCCGTCGTTGGCTACAGACGCAGCCATAGCACAGATTTGCACCCTGCAATATGTGGCGCTGCGTCACTGCGCCAGATCAAAGGCCTTGCGCATCACGGTGGGCAGATCGGCGGGGCCGAATTCGGCCCGCGTGCGAAAGCTGCCACGGGTGGGGGTACAGTCCGCAGGAAGATCGGCGCGCATGACGCGCAGGATCAGGTGGAAATGCGTGAAGGTATGGCGCACCTCGCCGGGCAATTCTGTCCAGTCGCCGGGGGCGGGCGGCGTGGCTTCGGGGGCGTCCCCTTCGGCCCATTCCGATCCGGGCCAGCCCAGCATGCCGCCCAACAGCCCCCGCTCGGGCCGCGTCTCAAGCAGCCATGCGCCATCGGCGCGGCGCCCGAGGTAGACGGTGCCGTAGCGGGTTGGCTTGGCCTTCTTGGGCAATTTGCGCGGCAGATCCGCCGCCGTGCCCGCCACGCGCGCCGCGCAGGGATCGCGCCACGGGCAGATCCCGCAGGCCGGGTTGCGCGGGGTGCAGATCGTGGCGCCGAGGTCCATCACGGCTTGGGCGTAATCTCCGGGCCGTGTGGCTGGCGTCAGAGCCTCGGCGCGGGCCATCAATTCGGGCTTGGCCGTGGGGAGAGGCGTGTGAATGTCGTGCAGCCGCGCCATCACCCGTTCCACATTCCCGTCGAGCACGGCGTGCGGCAGATCAAACGCGATGGAGGAGACGGCAGCGGCGGTATAGGGGCCGATCCCCGGAAGCTTGAGCAGCGCGGCGTGATCGGCGGGAAAGGCGCCGCCGTGATCGGCCACCACCGCGCGCGCGCACTTCAGCAGGTTGCGCGCCCGCGCGTAGTATCCCAGCCCGGCCCATTCGGCCATCACCGCCGCATCCTCGGCCGCGGCCAGATCGGCGACGGTCGGCCAGCGGGTGATGAAGCGGATGAAGTAATCCTTTACCGTGGCAACGGTCGTCTGTTGCAGCATGATCTCGCTCATCCAGACGGCGTAGGGGTCGGGCAGCGTGCCGCCCTTGCGCGCCTGCGGAGAAACACGCCACGGCATCTCACGAGCGTGGCGGTCGTACCACTCCAGCAGGATTACAGACATGTTATCTTTGTCACGCACAGTTTATGATCTCGGTTTGATATGGCAGGGTGTGAACGGGTCAGGCTTGCGCTATCATCGCTGCTGTCCCACATAGGGTGCAGACCGTGATAGGCCGCACCGACCGCAATGAAAAGGCACCCACCCGACCGATGCCAAAACGCCGCGCCACGACAAAGGGGTTCGCCCGCACGTCCAATCTGCTGACGCAGCGGATCCGGCAGGCGTCGGAATCGCGTGGCTTTGCGCAGTCGCGTCTGTTGACCAACTGGGCCGAAGTCGTGGGCGAAGAGACGGCAGCGATGTCGCGCCCGGTCGAGGTATCCTACGGGCGTGGCGGCATGGGGGCGACGCTGACGCTGCTGACCACCGGCGCGCAGGCGCCCTTGCTTGAGATGCAAAAGGAACAGCTGCGCGCGCGGGTCAATGCCGTCTACGGCTACAACGCCATTGCACGCATCCGTGTGACGCAAACCGCCGCTACCGGCTTTTCCGAAGGCAAGGTCGCATTTGAACACGCGCCGAAAAAGACCGCCGCCACGCCCGACCCCGCCCTGCGCGCCCGCGCGCAGCAGACTGCAGCGGATGTGGGTGACGCGGGCCTGCGCGAAGCGCTCGCGCGGCTGGCCGAGAATGTACTGACCAGAACAAACACACCGCGACGGGGCTGAGCGTCACGTCGCTACGCACACTCAATAGAGGAACGAACAGATGAACCGCAGAAATCTTTTGCTTGGCGCCTTTGCCGCCCTTGGCCTTGGTGGCTGGTATCTGACCACGCCGCGCCCTTCCGGCACGGCGGGCGCGCCCGATCTGGCGCTGCCGGGGGCCGCCAATGCGCAGACCAGCGCGGGCGACATCGACATCTCGGGGATCGAGGAAATGGTCGCGGGCAATCCCGACGCCCCCGTCGAGATCATCGAATACGCGTCCTTTACGTGCCCGCATTGTGCAACCTTCCACGCAGGCCCCTACAAACAGCTCAAGGCCGATTACATCGACACCGGCAAGATCCGGTTTGTCTACCGCGAGGTCTATTTTGATCGCTTCGGCCTGTGGGCGTCGCTGGTTGCGCGCTGCGGCGGGGCCGAGCGGTTCTTTGGCATCACGGATCTGATCTACGCCGGGCAGTCCGAATGGACCCGCGCGGGCGACCCGGCGGCGATTGTCGAAGAGCTGCGCAAGATCGGGCGCCTCGCAGGCATGGACACCGAAACCATCGAGGCCTGCCTGCAGGACGGCGATCAAGCGCAGACGCTGGTGGCGTGGTACCAGCAGAACGCCGAAAAAGACGACATCGACAGCACACCGAGCTTTGTCATCAACGGCACGAAATACTCCAACATGGCCTACAGCCAGATGAAGCAGATCATCGACGAGGCGTTGGAAAGCTGATGGCGGCGCCCCTTGCCGGATTGAAAGTCATCGAACTCGCGCGGGTTCTGGCGGGCCCATGGGCCGGTCAGACCCTGTCTGATCTGGGTGCAGAGGTCATCAAGGTCGAAAGCCCGCAGGGCGATGATACCCGGCAGTGGGGACCGCCCTTTGTGGAGCGGGAGGGCGATCGCTCGGCCTCCTATTTCCATTCGGCCAATCGGGGAAAGGCGTCGGTCACGGTGGATCTGCGCACCGATGCGGGGCGCGAGAAGATGCACGCACTGCTCGAAGATGCCGACATCCTGATCGAGAATTTCAAGACCGGCGGGCTTGCCAAATACGGGATGGATTACGCGACCCTGTCGGCGCGGTTCCCCCGGCTGATCTATTGCTCGATCACCGGTTTCGGGCAGACCGGCCCCTATGCGCATCGCGCGGGCTATGATTTCATCATCCAGGGCATGTCGGGCCTGATGAGCATCACCGGGGAGCCTGACCGCCAGCCGCAAAAGCATGGCATGGCGATCACGGATATCTTCACCGGGATTTACGCGACGACGGCGATCCTTGCAGCGGTGCACCAGCGTGCGCAAACCGGCGTGGGCCAACAGATCGACATGGCGCTGATGGATTGCGCGGTGGCGATTACCGGTAATCAGGCGATGAACTATCTGACGACGGGCACGGCGCCGGTCCGGCTGGGCAATGCCCATCCCAATCTGACCCCCTACGAAGTGTTCGAGACCTCCGATGGTCACGCCATTCTTGCAACCGGCAACGACGGGCAATTCCAGCGGCTGTGCCGCCTGCTGGGCCTCGACGATATGGCAAGCGATACTGACTATGCCAGCAATGCCGACCGTGTGGCCAATCGCCCCGAGATGAACAGACGGATTCAGGAGGCGGCCCGGCGTTTCACCCGCGACGCACTGCTGGCCGCCTGTGAGGCGCACAATGTGCCGGCCGGCCCAATCAACGACATGGCGGATGTGTTCGAGGACCCGCAAGTCAAGGCGCGCGGCATGCAGTTGGAGATCGACGGCATTCCCAGCATCAACTCCCCGTTCAAATTTTCCGGCGCCGAGTTGGCGCTGCACCGCCCCGCGCCGAAACTCGGTGAGGATGACTGACCTCTCCCCGGGAATCCGAATTTTTCGAAAAATTCGGGCCGGAATTTTTGGAAAATTCCGCTCACGTGGCCGGTGTGGTGATGCGTTTCAGGGCTGCGATCAGGCCGCTGTCGTCTGAGAACACCAGTCGGACCGGCAGGGTGATGACCCGATGGCGGAATTCTGGCGGCAGGCGGACCGCGTCCTTTTCTGTCGTGACCAGTTGCGCACCGGCGGCGCGTGCATCGGCCTCCAGCCGGCCCAACAACGCCGCGCTGAGACGTTGATGATCGTCAAGCGCTTCGGCGTGCACCAGCGTGGCGCCAAGACCGCGCAGCGTGGCAAAGAATTTCTCCGGATGCCCGATCCCGGCAAAGGCCAGTAGCGGTGTATCCGTCCAGTCCATCCCGGTTTGCAAGGGGCTCAACGTTGCGCGCAGGTGGGGCAGGCCGTCCGGCACATGCCCTGCGGCGCGCGTGTCAAACTCGGCCTGCGCCGCATCGTCCCCGATCGACAGTAGCATATCGGCTCGCGCCAACCCGACCGTTGCGGGTTCGCGTAAAGGCCCGGCAGGCAGGCACAACCCGTTGCCGAACCCCCGCTGCGCATCGACCACCACAAGGCTCAGATCGTAGGCAAGGGCGGGGTTTTGAAATCCATCGTCCAGCACGATCACTTCCGCCCCGGCGGCCACCGCGGCTGCCGCTCCTGCCGCGCGGTCGCGCGCCACCCACACTTCGGCAAATGCCGAGAGCAACAGCGGCTCGTCCCCGACCTCGGCCGCGCTGTGGCGAGCGGGATCGACGCGGGTGGGCGCGGTCAGTGTCCCGCCGTAGCCACGACTGACGACATGGGGCTCAAGGTAAAGATCGCGCAGACGCTCAAGCACGGCGATCACCGTGGGCGTTTTGCCGGTGCCGCCTGCGTTGATGTTGCCAACACAGATCACGGGCACCTGAAGGCGCCGGGGCGTTCCCCGCGCCAGCCGCCGTGCGGTAGCTGCGGCATAGAGCGAGCCGAGCGGTTGCAGCGCGCGCGCGCGCAGGCCGGGGCGGGGGCGATCCCAGAACGCGGGCGGGCGCATCAGCGGGTGCCCGCTTGTGTGTCGAGTGTATCCTGAATCAGATCGCTGATCCGGTCGAAAAGCGCCGCGCCCTCACTCACAACGCGCCAACCGGCCCGGGCCATCAGCGCGGCCTGGTCCGGCGCCACCAACTGCGTCACGGCCGTTCCCAGCGCGGTACTGTCGTTCACGATGCGCGCCGCGCCTTCATTGGCCAGCCGCGTATAGCTTTCAAGATACGGGCCCACCCGCGGCCCGTACAGGATGGCCGATCCCAGCGCCGCGGCTTCCATCGGATCGCAGCTTTGTGTGCCCTGGCCCAGGGAACCACCCAGAAAGGAGACCGGGGCCAGCCGGTAGAACAGCCCAATCTCGCGGGGGTCCTGAAAATGCAAAACCTGCGTACTTTCGTCGGGAAACTCTCCATTATCCCAATCACAGGCGCGAAAATCCTGCTGGCGACATTCGGCCATGGCGTCGGCGGCAGGGAGCGCTTTGGCGGGTCGCAGCACCAGCAACAAACGGTGCGACAGGCGCAAGGCACGGCGGTGCGCGGCCAGGACAGTGCCCAACTCTTCGGCCTCCACCCCGTTGGCAAACCAGACCGGACGGCCCACGCAGGCCGCCGTCAGTTCGGTCTCGTCGTCGGGGTTGCACGGCAGTGCCCGCCCGCCTGCCAACAGGGCCGAGGCAAGTTCGATCTGCGAGCGGTCGAGGCCTGTTTGTGTCAGCTTGCCGACGGCGGCGGGGGAGGCCGCGAGGACGGTCATGAACAGCGGCAATAATGTGCGCAGCACGTCCGGCAACCAGCGGTCGCGGCGCTGCTCGAACCCGGCTTCATGCGCGGCGAGCAAAATCAAGGGCACGCCACTGTCGTCAGCGGCAAGGATCAGATTTGGCTGTAGCGCCCCCCAGATCCAGATCCCGCAATCGGGGCGCCAGTGGTCGATAAAGGCCGTGCATGCATCGGGATGGTCGCCGGGCAGCGGGCGCAAGTGAATAGCGTAGTGGTGCGCGACGGCGCGCTTGTGGCCATCGCGCAGGGGCGCGGGCAGGGTCACCAGCACCGACAGTCCTTCGCGCAAGGCAATCTGCTGCGCGGCCAGATCCACGGTGGCCAGAAAATCGGCATCGCGGGCGCAGTGCAGCCACAACAGCTCTCCGGCAGGGCGGGGCGTGCCGGTATCGACCGCCCCCGCCTGCGTGCGCCGCGCGAGCGCCCGGTAGGCGCGCAATCCCAGTGAGCGGGCCACGGCCGCGCGGTCAGCCCAGCTCTTCGGTGGGCGAGACGGGTGTTTCCTCGTCCCGCAGCCGGTGCAGATGGGCGATGTAATAGCGCATATGTGCGTTATCCACGGTGCGCTGTGCCTCGTTTTTCCACGCATCATAGGCCGCGTCGTAATTCGGGAAGATGCCGACGACGTGCAGATCATCGACGTTCTTGAAGACGTTTTCGCTGGGCGTTACCAGCTCTCCGCCGAAAACGAGGTGAAGTCGTTGGACCATGGGGCACTCCTTTGGTTCGGGCTCGATCTTGTGTGTACGCGCGCGCCGGGTGGCGTCAAGCGGATCAGCGCGTGGCGACCGGATCGAGCGCGTCAATAACCGCGTCGTGAATCGGGCATCCGCCCGCCACCACCCCGTCGAGGCGCGGGTCGGCGTTGTTGAACACCAGGTCGCGCCCGTGGCGATCCGAGCAGCGGCCGCCGGCCTCCGCCACGATCAGCGCCCCTGCGGCGATGTCCCATTCCCAGCTGGGCCGCAGGGTGAGCATCGCGTCGAACCGCCCCTGCGCCACCAGCCCCAGCCGGTAAGCGAGCGAGGGCCGGTAGGCGCGTTTGAAGGCAGGACAGGCGCCCGCCCGCCACAGGGATGCCGCGAGCGCGGGTTTGGCCGCCAGGATCGTCGCGTCCTCCATCGCCGCAACCGGGGATGCGTGCACGCGCACCCCGTTCAGATAGGCACCGCCCCCCCTGCGCGCAGAATACAGCAGATCGCGCAGCGGCAGGTAGATGACGGCGGCGGTGATCTCTCCCCGCTCGGCCACGGCGAGGGCATGGGCCCAGGTGTTTGCCCCTTCGGTAAAGCTGCGCGTGCCGTCGATGGGATCGATGATGAACACGTGCTCGCGCGACAGGCGTTCGGTATCATCCTCGGACTCCTCCGACAGCCAGCCGTAATCGGGGCGCGCGAGGGTCAGCGTCCGGTGCAGGGCGCGGTCGACGGCCAGATCGGCCTCGGTCACCGGGCCGGCGCCGTCGGGCTTGTCCCAACGCTGCGCCCGCGCGCCGGAAAAGCTGGTCGCGATGCGCCCGGCCATGCGGGCAGCGTCGATCAAGAGCGGCAGGTCAGCTCCCGGCAAGGGTCATCCCCGGCACGAGGATCGACGGGACCACCCGGCTCAGCCAGTCGCGCGCGTCGTCGGCGGGCACCATGGCGCCCAGCATGTCACGCAGATTGCCCGCGATCGTGCATTCGTTGACGGGATAGGTGATTTCCCCGTTCTCGATCCAGAAACCGGCAGCACCGCGGGAATAATCGCCGGTGTTGGGATTGATCGTCGATCCGATCATCGAGGTCACGAGCAGCCCGGTGCCCATCTGCGCCAACAGATCCGCGCGCGTGGCCTGCGCGCCCGCCAGCCGCACGTTCCACGTGGCGGGTGAGGGGCCGCTGCCGGTGCCGCGCGCCGCATTCGCGGTTGAGCGCTGCCCCAGTTGACGCGCGGTCGCCAGATCCAGCGTCCAGCCCTGCAACACGCCATCGGCCACGATAGTTCGGTTTGCCGTGGCCAGGCCTTCGGCATCGAAAGGGCGTGAGCCGGGCACGCGGGGCGGTGTGGTTCTTCCACCAGCGACAGATGCGCGGGCAGGATCCGCTTGCCCAGATCGTCGCGCAGAAAGGATGCGCCGCGCGCGATGGAGGATCCGTTCACCGCGCCCAGCAGATGGCCGATAAGGCTGCTCGCAATCCGCTCGTCAAACAGCACCGGGTAGCGTCCCGTGGGCGGCTTGCGCGCGTCGAGCCGTTCGACCGCGCGGGCAGCAGCGCGGGTGCCGATCTCTTCCGGCGCGCGCAGATCGGCCTGGAAGATGCGGCTGTCACCGTCATAGTCCCGCTCCATCCCCGTCCCGGTGCCCGCGATCGCAAGACAGCTCAGACCCCGGCTGGTGCGGCGATAGCCGCCAGAAAAGCCGTTGCTGGCGGCGAGATGGATCTGGTCGGCGCTGTAGCCCGCACTGGCCGATTGCACCTGCGCAACGCCCGGCACCTCCAAGGCGGCGGCCTCGGCGCGGGCAGCGTCGTCCTGCAGGGCCGCAGGCGTGGGCTCATCGGTCGGATCGGCAAGCTGCAACGCCTCTGCATCCGCGCCCTGCGCGAGCATGTCGGGATCGGCGAGGCCCGCGTATGCGTCTTCGGGCGCCTCGCGGGCCATGGCGACGGCGCGCGCCGCCATCTCGTCAATCGTGCGCGTGGCTGTGTCGGAGGCCGAGACAATTGCCAGCCGCTGCCCCACAAACACCCGCAGGCCGATATCGGTGCTTTCCTCGCGTTGCGCTTCTTCCAGCGCACCGCCACGCACATCCACCGAAAGCGACGTGCCGCGCGTGGCCATGGCGTCCGCCGCATCCGCACCCGCGCGCTGCGCTGCCTCCAGCATCTGCGCGGTCAGCGCCTCAAGGGGGTTGGTCATGCAAATCTCCGGGGCTGTGGCATCGCACGACAGGTAGCCGCCCGCCCGCATCCTAGCAAGGGCAGGCGCCAAAAGAAAAAGGGCGGCCCGGTGTGCCCGAACCGCCCCCTGCGCAGCGTCAGCTTGCCTATTTCAGACGTTGCCCGTTGGCCAGGATCTGACCCGCGTCGTTGAACTCGATGGTCGAGGTCAGCGTGTCCTCGCCCTGGCCCGGCACCGCGAACAGACCCATCATCATACGTGCGCCCATGGCTTGTTCCTGAGGCAGCAGGCCCATCGCCATCAGCTTGTCGATCAGCCCGTTGGCCCCAGCAAGATCGACGGTGACGGCGCCAACGGGCTTGGGAAAGCCCGGCAGCGTCGTCTTGTCGGTATTGTCAAAGGCCACATCGCCGGTCGCATCCAGCCGCGCCCCCACGGCATCCACCGTCAAGGTGTTGATCTTGAGCGCGTCGATCTCACCCGGCGCCGTACCAGGAGCGAGCTGTGCCGCCGCTGCAGGGTCCAGCATGTCGAACAACAGCTTTGCCTTGCCGCTCAAGTCCAGCACCACGGTGGCGGGATCGCGGGGAAGCTGGGCAGAGGGATCGAAAAGGCCCCAGATGACATCCGACATCGAAAATTCAGTGAGGTTGAAACCCAGCGCAAAATCCTGCGGCGTGTCCGATTTCACGACCGGCGCGGCCAGCTCAAGCCCGGCGCTGGCCATCTGCGCTGAGAGCGGGATCGGCAGGCCCGCAATCTGCGCCCCGATCAGCATGTCGGTGGCCCCAAGATCATAGCGCAGCCCGTCGGCGTCCATCTTGATGCGGTAGTCCCCGGCGACTGATCCGGTTTTGATCCGGGTGGTGCCATCGGCGCTGGTAATGTCGATCAGGGTCTCACCGTTGCCCGTGGTGAACACACCGTCAAAGGCAAATCCCGCCTGCATTAGTGCATTCATGTCCGCCGCGCTGGCCACGGCATCGACGGGCAGCGCGGTTGTCCCCTCGAAACCCACGGTCTGCGCGCGCATGGTCACGGAGCCGCCATCGTCGCCTGCCGGATCCTTGAAGGCGATGTCGTAGACGAGGTTGCTGGCGGAGTAGGTCTGATCATAGCTGCGCGTCTCACCGACGCTGACGTCGGTCTGCGACTGGAGATTTTCGCCCGACAGATTGACGCGCATCGCCTCGCCCATATCGACACCATCGACAACCACGCCTGCGACACTGAAACCAAAGCTGTCGGCGGTGTAGTCATAGCGTAACGCGTCCGCGCTGCCGCTTGCTGTCATGCGCTGGCCTGCCTGACTGTAGGTCAGCACGATATTCGCGGCTTCATCGGTGCTCTTGGGCTCGATCTCAAGGGTGATCGGCATCGTGTCAGGCATGACCACATCGACGGTGCCATCGCCGTTTTCCACAAACGACAGCGATCCGATGCTGATCTGCATCGTCTCGATATCGGGGCCGCCCGCAAGGTTCATCGTGATGTCAGAGACAGTCAGCGTGTTGCCCGATGTGCTCTCTGTCGCCTCGACACCGTAGCCCATGCCAGAGAGATAGCCCTGCCAGTCCCCCCAAACCTCGGCGGCGGTCAGATCCGCCGCGGCGGAGGTGGCGATCAAGCCCAGCCCGAAGGCGGACCCGATAAGGGGAACGATGTGTGTGGTCATGGAAAAATCCTCGTCTCTAAATGCTCTACGCAGGGTCGGGGAATCGTGGCGAGGCGTCAAGGGTGGGGTGGCAGCCCGGCGTGTGAATTGCTAGTTCTGGGGCAATCCGGGTGCTTGGTGCGCCCAATCGAAAGGGAATAGCATGGATATGAACGGCAAGACGGTGATGATCACGGGCGCCAGCCGAGGGATCGGTGCTTCGGCCGCGCGGATTTTTGCCGAGGCGGGCGCCAATGTGGCACTGCTCGCCCGCTCGCAGGATGACATCGCCGAAATCGCGGGCGAGATTGGTCAAAGTGCCATCGCCATCCCCTGCAATGTCGCGCGCTACGCCGAAATGACGGCGGCGGTGGAAACGACCGTGCAGGCATTCGGCGGGCTGGACGTGCTGATCAACAATGCGGGCGTGGTCGATCCCATCGGCCACATCGGCGACACCGATCCCGAAGCATGGGGCCAGCTGATCGATATCAACCTCAAGGGCGTCTATTATGGCGTGCACGCGGCGCTGCCCGCGCTCAGGCAGGGCGGTGGATCGGTGCTGACCATCAGCTCCGGCGCGGCGCATAGCGCGATCGAGGGGTGGAGCGCCTATTGCTCCTCCAAGGCGGCGGTCAACATGTTCAACCGGGCGCTGCACAATGAGGAGGCCGCCAACGGCATCCGTGCCATCGGCCTGTCGCCCGGTACTGTCGCCACGCAGATGCAGCGCACGATCAAGGCGTCTGGCATAAATCCCGTCAGCCAACTTGATTGGGAAACGCACATCCCCGCCGACTGGCCCGCGAAATGCCTGCTTTGGATGTGCAGCGCCGAGGCAGACCGTTTTTGCGGGGACGAGATCTCGCTCCGCGACGAAGACATCCGGCGGGCGGTGGGTCTCATATGATCGAGCACCGCGCGCAGGACGGCATCACCACGGTCACGCTCAACCGGCCCGATAAGGCCAATGCGCTGACCGAGGCGATGCTGATCGAACTGTGCGAGATTGCCGAAGGCGCGGGTGACGCGCGCGCGTTCGTTTTGACGGGGCGCGGCAAGATCTTTAGCGCCGGGGCCGATCTGGAGGCCGCGCGCGCGGGTCTTGCCACATCGCCGCTGTGGGAGCGGTTGTCGGGCGCGATCGCGGATCTGCCGGGGCTGAGCATCGCCGCCCTCAACGGCACGCTTGCGGGGGGCGCGATGGGCATGGCGTTGGCCTGCGATCTGCGGATCAGCGTCGCGTCGGCAAAATTCTTCTACCCGGTGATGAAGCTGGGATTTCTGCCCCAGCACTCCGATCCGGGGCGTCTGGCGACGCTGGTCGGTCCGGCACGCGCCAAGCTGATCCTGATGGGCGGGCAGAAGATCCTCGCCGACGAAGCATTGGCGATGGGCCTGATTGACCGGATCGTGGAGGCGGATGCGCTGCTGGATGCCGCCCACGCGCTGTGCGCCGATACCGTTGCGGCATCGCCCGAAATCGCGCAGGGCATCAAGCGGATGTGCCGTTAGATCAGCGGCACGAAGGGCACGTCGCAGGCGGCGAGTGTCAGAAGGGCGGCAAAGAGGGCAAGTTTCTGCATGGGTCTGTTCCTGTAGGCTGGTGTATGCTCTTGGCGTAGCCGTAACACAGCGTCATCGCTTGCGCATGCCCCCTGGCACCTTTGATTTGAACGACGGCGGTCGTTTGCTCACCCAGGCCGCGAATTTGGCCAGCCTCGGGTGGCTGCGCAGCGCTTCTGGCGTGTTGTAGTCGCGTGCAAGCTCGGCCTCGGAGAGGCTGGCGTGCACCTCGCGGTGGCAGATGTGGTGCATCAGGACCGTTGGCCCGCCTTTTCCCCCTTTCAGCTTGGGGATCAGATGATGCAGGCTTTGCGGAACACCTTTCGGGATCGGTCGCAGGCAGAGCGGGCAGATCGGATCGTCGGTGTGAATGTCGAGGGTGCGGGCCACGGGTTGATCCTGTCGAGGTGCTGCGCCAAGAGAATGTAACTGATTGCCCGGCCGGCAAGGGGATGCGCGTGAATTTTGACTTGGACGACTATCCGCCCATCGTAGGGCAGATCGCAGGCTACGGCGTGCAGGGCTACGAGCTGGCGCTGGGCTGGCTGCTGAGCCCGGCCGCCTGGTCGCAATTCGCGGTGCTGGTCGCGGCCTATGTGCTGGCGGTGCTGATCGCGCGGCGGCTGCGCCCGGCGCTCAGCAATCTGATCGACCCGGGCGAAAAGCAGAATATGTTCACGGCGCCGCGCCAGTTCATCCTGCGGTTTTTGCCGTTGATCCTGCCGCTGCTGGCCTATGCGCTTACCGGTATCGGAGAGCAGGTGATCCGCTCGGTCTTTGACAGCGGTGCGGTGATTGCCTTTGGCAAGCGGGTGTTCCTGTTCCTCGCGGCGCGCGCCTTTGTGCGCGATATTCTGGGCGATCCGTTCCTGTCGGTGCTGGGCCGGTTTATCCTGCTGCCCATCGCCGCGCTTTATGCCGTTGGTCTGCTGGATACGGTCATCCTGCAGCTGACCGAAACGGTTGTGGGCGTGGGCAACATCCGGTTTTCGCTGATTTCCATCGTACGCGGCATCATCGCGGGATCGCTGCTTTTCTGGCTGGGGCAATGGTCCAACCAGCAGACCGCCGCCGCCATCGAAAAGCAGCAAGAGATGCGCCCCTCGATCCGTCAGCTGCTGATCAAGCTGGTGGAATTCACGATCTTTGGCGTGGCTTTCATCCTGCTGATGAACATCATGGGGATCAATCTCGGTGCCCTTGCGGTGCTGGGGGGGCGATCGGTGTGGGTCTTGGTTTTGGCCTGCAAAAGATCGCGTCGAATTTTATCTCGGGCGTGATCCTGCTGGTCGAGGGGCAGGCGACCGTCGGCGATTTCGTGGAGCTTGACGGCGGTGAGGCGGGCACGATCGTCAAGATGACCGCCCGCGCCGCGATCCTTGAGACCTACGATGGCCGCTGGATCGTGGTGCCCAACGAGGATTTCATCACCACACGGGTGGTCAATTATTCCGACAGCGGGTCCGCCAACCGCTACGAGGCGCCGTTTTCCGTCAGCTACGACACCGACATCAACGAGGTGCCCGCCCTGATCGAAGCGGCGGTGGCCACCCATCCCGAAGTGCTGGATGAGCCCTACCCCCCGATTGCGAGCTGCGCGGCTTTGGCGAGAACGGCATCGATTTCGCGGTGGAGTTCTGGGTGAACGGGCTGGATGACGGGCCGAACAAATACACCTCCGACGTGCTGTTCCTGATCTGGAACGCGCTGCGCGATGCCGGGATCACAATCCCCTATCCCCAGCGCGTGGTGGAGATCAAAGGCGGGTTGCCCGGCGCCGATTCCGCGTGAGCCGGGCGGTCGTCATCGGCAGCGGCCCCGCCGGGCTGATGGCGGCGCAGGCGCTGACGCAGGCGGGCCACCGCGTCACGATTGCCGAGGCGAAACCATCGGCGGGGCGCAAGTTTCTCATGGCCGGGAAATCCGGGCTGAACCTGACCAAGGACGAGGCGCCGGAAACCTTTGCCGACACCTACGCAGAGGCGAGCCCGCGTCTGCGCCCGATGCTGGCGGCATTGGGCCCGCAAGGGGTGATGGACTGGGCGCGCGGGTTGGATCAACCGGTGTTCACTGGCACAAGCGGCAGGGTTTTTCCTGAGGCGATGAAAGCCTCGCCACTGCTGCGCGCGTGGCTCGGGCGGCTGATGCAGGATGGGGCCACTCTGCGTACCCGCTGGCGCTGGACCGGGTGGGAGGGCGGTGCGCTGGCGTTCGACACGCCCGATGGTGCGCAGACCCTTGATGCCGATGTGACGATACTGGCGCTGGGCGGGGCAAGTTGGCGCCGTCTTGGGTCGGATGGCGGATGGGCCAACACGCTGGCCGCGCGCGGTGTGCCGCTTGCGCCTTTTGCCCCGGCAAACGCTGCCGTGGCGCGCCCGTGGTCCGCGCATATGGCAGCACATTTCGGCACACCGCTCAAGGCGATCGGCCTGCGCTGCGGCCCCTACAGCAGCCGCGGCGAGGCGATCCTGTCGGCGTACGGGCTGGAGGGCGGCGGGATCTATAGCGTCAGTCGGGGGCTGCGCGAGGGCCATCCGCTGACACTGGACCTCGCGCCGGATCTGACGGCCGACGCGATCGCGGCGCGGCTCAGCGGCCCGCGCGGCAAAGCGTCGTTTTCCAATCACCTGCGCAAACGGCTGAAGCTGGATCCGGTGAAACGCGCGCTCTTGCAGGAACTGGCGCGCCCCTTGCCACAGGATCCCGGTGTGCTCGCCGCCGTCGTCAAGGCGTTGCCGGTGAGCGACGCCACCCTGCGTCCGATGGACGAGGCGATCTCGACCGCAGGAGGTATTGTGTGGGACGGGCTGACGGAAGATCTGGAGATCAAAGCACTCCCCGGCGTGTACGCCGCCGGAGAGATGATTGATTGGGAGGCACCGACGGGCGGTTATCTGATCACCGCCTGTCTGGCCACCGGCCTGCACGCGGGGCGCGCGGCGGCAGCCCGTCTGGCGGCGGGCGCCTAACTGTCGCGGGCGCGCACGGCCTTGAACGCGTCGCGCTTGCGCAGCTCACCCGCCCAGGCGCCGAGTTTATCGTCGACCGGATCAAACCCCGCACCGATCGACCAGTTCAGACAATGCACCGCCAGCAGGTCCGGCACGGTAATCGCATCCCCCATCAGGAACGGCCCATCGAGCCGGTCTGACAGCGCCTTGGCCGAGCGGGCGAACTCTGCCTTGAGGCTGTCCTTGATCGCGGGCACGCGGGCCTCCTCGGGAAAGACAAAGGAATGTTTGGCCGCCGCCCATAGGATCGCATCGAATTCGTCGATCAGCCAGAACAGCATCGCGTCCTGACGCGCGCGGGCGGGGGTGCCTGCAGGGGCGGTCAGCGCGCCGTGCTTGTCGGCGAGGTACTGCATGATCGCAACCGAATCCGTCAACACATCCTCGCCGTCCTTCAGCGCCGGGATCTTGCCGGAGGGGTTGTACTGCTTTGCCTCGTCGGACCGTGGCCCGGCGGGGATCAGATCATAGCTTTGCCCCAGCTCTTCGAGCATCCACATCACGCGGAACGCCCGCGATTTCACCGTGCCGATTACCGTGTACATGTCTGTCTCTCCCTTGAATTACCTGCCGCGAAACATCGCCAGACGGATGAACAACCGCTCCACAATCGCCAACGCCGGGGCGGTCTGCCCGGCGGAGCGAAGCTTGAGGTCGGTATCCGTCAACATCTCTAGCGCCTCTTCCAGCTTTACCGCCCCCCAGTCGCGCGCCTGACGACTCACCCGGTCGCGGTCGCGCACGCCGTAGACCGGTGCGCCGGGGTTGCAGGCGATGCGGTGCAACGTGCGAAAATGGCGCATCGCCATGATGCTGAGCGTGACGGCATTCACACCCTGGCTTTGCAGGCGCCGCATCAACGGGCCGATCTGCGCCGATTGCGCCTCAGCCACGACGTTGAGGATATCATCCACTCCCGCTTCGACCGAGGCAGGGGCGCAGGCGGCAATATCGTCGAGCGTGATGGGTGCGTCGGGATCGCTGAGTTTGTAGAGCGCGAGTTTTTCCAGCGTCTGACGAAAATCACCGGGATCCAGCGCGCGCGCCAGCTCTTCGAGCGCGCCCATGGCGGTGCCGTCGACGGTGAGTTTCGCATCGGTGAGCATAGCCTCGATCTCGGCCCGGGTGGGCGGATTGTCGTAGATGGCAAGGGCGTAGGCGTTGGGGTGGCTCTCGAACGCCTTGCGCAGTTTCGAGGTCTTTTTCAGATCACCCGCGCTGATCACGATCTGGGCGTCGCCCGGTTGCCAGTCGGCAAGGGTGTCGAGGATCGGTTTGGCGAACTGCTCGGTCGCGCCCTCGACAAAGGCGGCGCGGGGGCCCGGAAAGAATCCGACGGCCTTGATGGCGTCGTTCAAGAGCGCGGGCTCGCGCCGCAGATCACCGGCTGGCAGGCGGGTCAGGCGCATTTCCTCCTCGGCCTGCGGTCCCAGCAGCGCCTTGAGATAATCCTGCCGCTTGATCGCCACGCGCATGGCATCGGCGCCGAACACCAAAAGCCCGAGTGCGTCGCGCGGGGCTTGGCGATCAGCCCGGCGGCCTCGCGCATCGACAGCTTCATGCGGGAATGTCTGAGGTGAACAGCCGCGCGACGATCTGATCGGCAAGGATCACCATCAACCGCTCCAGCGCGTCCCGCTCGGCGGCGAGGGTTGCGACGGTGGTGCCGGTGGCGGAATAGGCGGTGAATTGGTTGACCTCGCCCGAGGTCACGACCGCACCCGTTTCCAGATCGCGCAGGGAATAGGCGGCGGCACCGATGAGGTTGAACCGTTCGATATCGCCCTCGGTATTCACGGCCAGCCCTTCGGAAGAGGTCGACAGCCCCATATCCAGCGCAAAGCGCGGGGTGGCGGCGCGGCCAAGGCGCTGCTCCAGCTGGCGGGTCATCAGATAGCCGCTTTCGGTCGTCGGGGCCTGCACCTCGACCCGGCCCCGCAGGGCGGTGCCCGCACCGTCCGGGCCGTAGACGGGCGTGAACCCGCAGGCGCCAAGGCCAAGGGCGCCGAGCAGGAGGGCACGGCGATTGAACGATGGCGTATTCCTGCGCCGCTCAAGCAACGACATTCACGATCCGGCCGGGCACGACGATCACCTTTTTCGGGGTTGCGCCGTCGAGTGTACGGATCACCGCCTCATGGGCAAGGGCCAGCTTTTCAACCTCGGCCTTGTCCATATCGGCGGGCACCTCGATTTCTGCCCGGCGTTTGCCGTTGACCTGAATGGGCAGGGTCACGGTGTCAGAGACCAGCATCGCCTCGTCGGCCACCGGCCAATCGGCGGTGGCGATCAGCCCTTCGCCCCCCTGCGTGGCCCAGATGTCTTCGGCCAGGTGCGGCGTCATCGGCGCCATAAGCTGTGCCAGCGTCATCACCGCCTCGCGTTGTGCGGCCTGCCCTGCCTTGGATTTCTGCAACACGGCGGTAAAGCCGTAAAGCTTGGCAATCGCCGCGTTGAAGCCAAAGCTGTCGATGGCGAGCGAGACGTCATTGATGGTCTTGTGTATCTCGCGGCGCAGATCATCGTCACCCTCACCCGGCGCGCCCTCGTCCATCCCGGCGATCCGGTCGCTGATGTTCCACACGCGCGACAGATGCTTATACGCGGCCTCCGCACCTGAGGCGGTCCATTCCACGTCCCGTTCCGGGGGCGAATCGCTCAGCACGAACCAGCGGGCAGTGTCGGCGCCGTAGGACGAGATGATGTTGAGCGGATCAACCACGTTGTTCTTGGATTTCGACATTTTGGCCGACGGGATGATCTGGACCTCCGCGCCACCATCCTTCAGAACGGCGCGGTCGCCGTGCAGCTCGACCTCTTCGGGGTAGTGAAACACGGGACGGTCATCGGCGCCTTTGCTGCGGTAGATCGCGTGGGTCACCATCCCTTGGGTGAAAAGCGCGTCAAAAGGCTCGATCGCGGACTCGGGCAGGTGGCCCGTCATCTGCATCGCGCGCGCAAAGAAACGGGCGTAGAGCAGGTGAAGAATCGCGTGTTCGACCCCGCCGATGTACTGATCCACGTTCATCCAGTATTGCGCGTCGTCCATCACCGTCGGCGTGTCGGCGCGCGGAGCGGTGAAGCGGGCGAAATACCACGACGAATCGACGAAGGTGTCCATCGTGTCGGTTTCCCGGCGGGCCGCAGCCCCGCAGGACGGGCAGGGCACGTTGCGCCAGGCGTCATGGCGATCCAGCGGGTTGCCGGGCGTCTCGAATGTCACGTCCTCGGGCAGTTTAACCGGTAGGTTTTCCTTCTTTTCGGGGACCACGCCGCAGGCGTCGCAATGCACCACGGGGATCGGGCACCCCCAGTAGCGCTGGCGCGACAGGCCCCAGTCGCGCAGGCGGTACTTGGTCACGCCCTGACCCACGCCCTTGTCCTCGCAGAAGGTCACGGCGGCATCGATGGCCTCAAGGCCCGTCTGCCATGGCTCCCCGGCGAAGCCGCGGTTGTAGAACACTTTTTCCGTCTTTGCGGGCACGTAGGCTTCGGTCAGCTCGGGGTTTGCGTCCTCCGACGGCAGGTAGGTCGAGATGATGGGCAGCCCGTATTTGGTGGCAAATTCGAAATCGCGCTGGTCGTGTGCGGGGCAGCCAAAGATCGCGCCGGTGCCGTATTCCATAAGGATGAAATTCGCGATGTAGACGGGCAATTCGTGCGCGGTATCAAAGGGATGGCGCACCCGGATCCCTGTATCGAGGCCCAGCTTTTCGCCGGTCTCGATGGCTTCCTCAGTGGTGCCGCCCTTGCGGCATTCCGCGACAAATTCGGCTACCTTGGGGTCACCGGCCTCCAGCAGCTTGGCCAGCGGGTGATCGGGCGAGATGCCGACAAAGGAGGCGCCCAGCAGCGTGTCGGGGCGCGTTGTGTAGACCTCGATGCGGTCATGCCCGTCGGGGGCATCCACGGTCGAGAAAGCGAATTGCAGACCGCGCGATTTGCCGATCCAGTTCTCCTGCATCAGCCGTACCTTGGCGGGCCAGTTTTCAAGCGAGTCCAGCGCGCTGAGCAGTTCTTCGGAATAATCCGAGATCTTGAAGAACCACTGCGTCAACTCGCGGCGTTCGACCAATGCACCCGAGCGCCAGCCGCGCCCCTGTTCGACCTGCTCGTTGGCGAGCACGGTCATGTCGACCGGATCCCAGTTGACCACCGCGTTCTTGCGGTAGATCAGCCCGGCCTCGATCATGTCGATGAACATGGCCTGCTGGTGACGGTAGTATTCGGGATGGCACGTCGCAATTTCGCGGCTCCAGTCGAGCGAGAAGCCCAGCGGCTTCATCTGGCCCTTCATGTCCTCGATGTTCTGGTAGGTCCACTCACCGGGGTGGATGCCCTTTTGCATGGCGGCGTTTTCGGCGGCCAGGCCAAAGGCGTCCCAGCCCATCGGGTGCAGCACGTTGAAACCGCTCGCCTTTTTGTAGCGCGCGATGACGTCGCCCATGGTGTAGTTGCGCACGTGGCCCATATGGATGCGCCCGGACGGGTAGGGAAACATCTCAAGCACGTAGTATTTGGGTTTGTCGGCGGCACGGGTCGCCTTGAAGATCTCGCGCTGATCCCAGGCGGCTTGCCAGCGGGCTTCGATCTCGGAGGGGGTGTAGCGGGTCATGGGAATGCCTTTTTACGCAACAACGCCGGACATGTGGATGTCACACGAGCCCGGCGCTGGAAGAATTCGGAAAGATATGAACGCTCAGAGCCGGTTGTCGGCGATCCGTAGTTCACGGGCGCGGGTCAGGATGGCATCCTCAACCGCGCGGGACGTGGCCGCGCTGACCGGACCGCCGCGCGATTGCAGGGCGACGTTCAGCGACCGCGCGTCGAGTGCGGGATCGTCGATCAGAACGGTGGCACGGTACGCACGGCCGCCGCCCGGCGGGGTGCCGTAGCCGGTCACAATCACACCCGTGAAAGGATCGACCGACTGCACCGGCAGGAAATTCAGCACTTCGAGAGAGGCGGACCACAGGTAGCGGTTCACCAAAACCGTGCTTTCAGTGCGGTTGTTGCGAAAGATTGACCAGATGGTGTTGGCGGGATTCGTCTCGACGTTCGAGGGGATGTTCTGGTTGTTGTAGTATTCGGGCCGGTCCGTCGCGGGGGAGCCCAACTGTCGCCCACCACAGGCGACCAGCACGCCAAGGGCGAACACCATTACCGCAAAATTCACTACCTGTCTGCGCATCATGCCCGCCACCTCTATGCAAGTTGGCCATGGAATACCCAAGCGAACAGGGCGGGGCAAGGTATATGTACGTGCGCACGCGCGGGGGCCGACGGCGCATTTAAGGCACCGATGGCGAAACTGTGGCAAAGCTGCACCATCGCGCGGCGCAGTTTTGCGGGCCTGTCGGGTTCGCTTGCCAAAACAGGGGCGGCGGCGCAAAAGACCCTCATACCTAGATCGGAATTCCCCGGTCGGGTCCTACTGATTTCAAACCGAGGGAAAACTCATGAAAAAAGTTCTCTTCGCAACGACTGCTCTGGTTGCAACAGCTTCCGTTGCCGCAGCAGACGTAAGCTTTTCCGGCTACGGCCGTTTTGGTATCATCTACCAGTCCGACGCCGATGGCCTGGGCAACAGCGACACCAACCTGACAAGCCGCTGGCGCCTGCAGATCGACACAACAGCTGAATCCGACGCTGGTGTGACATTTGGTGCCCGCGTTCGCCTCGAAGGCGAAGAGCGTGACGCAGCCGCAGGTCAGCGCCCACAGTTCAACGGCGTTCGTTACTTCGCCCGCTCCGGCGGTCTGGAAGTCGGCGTTGGCAACATCTTCGGCGCCCTGGAATTCATGCCTGGCATGTACCCCATCGACATCGGTCTGACCGGTCACAACTATGACTACACCGCGTACAACTTCCGCGGCGACGCATACTCCTCCGGCGGTCTGGGCGATGGCGGCGACAACGGCGTTGAAGTTCTGTACTCCGCAGGCGACTTCTCCGTGCACGTTTCGGCTTCCGACACAGACGACCGTATTGCCGCACACGCAGCATACACATGGAACGGCTGGACATTCGCACTGGGTGCACAGGACTCCGACAACGCAGCTGACACTGAGTTCGCTGCTTCGGTTGGTGGTTCCTTCGGTATCGCAGACGTGACACTGGCCTATGCCGACAACGGCACAGCTGGCGACCACATCGTTCTGGCAGGCCGCGTTGACGTTGGTGCCGCAACCAACATCGAAGCCTACGTTGCCGACGCCGATCAGTGGAACGACACATCGTTCGGTATCGACTTCAACCACGACATGGGCGGCGGTACATCGCTGCGCGGTGGTATCACAACAGGCGGTTCGCTCGGTGACGAGCAGCTGGTCGACCTGGGTGTTCGCTTCAACTTCTAAGTTGACCGCAACAACCTGACGATTTGGGGCGTACCTTCGGGTGCGCCCCTTTTCTTTTGTGCGCGGCTGTTATTTCTAGTCAGGACAAGGAGACCGCCGCATGACCATTGAGACGATCAAAGACCGCATTGCAAAGGCCGCGCAGGCGGCAAATCGCGCTGAGGATAGCGTCAAATTGATCGCGGTCAGCAAGGTACAGCCCAACGAGCGGGTCGAAGCCGTGCTGGAGGCGGGGCACCGCTGCTTTGGCGAGAATCGCGTGCAGGAGGCTGCGGGCAAGTGGCCCGATTTTCGCGAGCGTTTCGCGGGCGTGGATCTGCACCTCATCGGCCCGTTGCAGACCAACAAGGCCAGGCAGGCGATGGAGCTGGCGCAATCCATCCATACGCTCGACCGGCCCAAGCTGGCAAAAACCCTTGCCCGCCTCGCACAGGAAATAGGTCAGTGCCCGGAGCTTTTCATTCAGGTCAACACCGGGGAGGAAGAGCAGAAGGCGGGAGTGATGCCCGCGCAAGCCGATGATTTCATCGCAGAGTGTCGTGCCCTCGACCTGCCCGTCGCGGGCCTGATGTGCATCCCCCCTGTAGAGGAAGAACCCGCGTTGCATTTTGCACTGCTGGCCAAGATCGCGGCACGCAATGACCTCAGCGGGCTGTCCATGGGGATGAGCGGCGATTTCGAGCGCGCAATCGCGTTGGGGGCCACCCACGTGCGTGTAGGCTCCGCCATATTCGGTGAACGTGTGCCGGGCTAGGCCACGATCAGGCGTGTCCGAAAGCGTATGCGCCGCGCGATAGCGTGCAGGTGGTCGCGCCGGAGGGCGACGCAGCCTTCGGTCGGATAGCCCGGTCGCCGCCATTGATGAATGAAAATAGCCGATCCGCGCCCCGGCACGGCATAGGGCCAGTTCCAATCCGTGAGAATCACTAAGTCATATAACGGGTCCGCCCGCCGCAAGCGCTCATGGCTGGGTGAATAGGGGGCGCGGACCATGGTGTTATAATCCTCGGCCGTGGGGTCATCCGACCACAGATCACCCGGCCCGATGGGCACCGCCCAATCAGTTGGTGCCACCATCCGGTCGGGCCGGTAAAGCATGCCGACAATTCTGTGTACACCGCGCGGCGTAGCGCCGTCGCCTTCGCGTTTGCGCCCCGATACCCCGCCTTTCCCGATAGTGCAGGGCCACAGCCGCCCCTGAAACCGCAGGCCGCGTGGCGTGAGGACCAGATCGTCCGGGCTCATAACAGGTGACCGGATTTGCGCGCCTTCACGGCCAGATAGGCCGCGTTGTGGCGGTTTTCCCCGACAATGAGGGGCACGCGCTCGGTCACCTCGATGCCGCTTGCGCGCATCATCTCGACCTTGCGTGGATTGTTGGTCAGCAGACGTACCGCGCTGAACCCCAGCGAAGACAGAATATCCGCACCCAAACGGAAATCACGCTCGTCATCTTCAAAGCCCAACCTGTGATTCGCCTCCACGGTGTCGAAACCCTGATCTTGCAGAGAATAGGCGCGCATCTTGTTCGCCAACCCAATGCCGCGACCTTCCTGATTGAGATAGAGAAAGAGGCCCTCGCCCTCGGCGCCCATCTGTGCCAGCGCCGCGCGCAGCTGCGGGCCGCAGTCGCATTTCAGACTGCCCAGCACGTCGCCCGTGAAACAGGCCGAATGCAGTCGGCTCAACACGGGGCGGGTCCGATCCGGGCGGCCGACTTCAATCGCGTAATGCTCCTCTCCGCCGTCATCGGGGCGAAAGATATGCAGCCGTCCGGCTTCAGATGCTTCCATCGGCAGTCGGGCCTGTACGACCGGATGCAACGGGCTGCGCGCCTTGAGCACCTCTTGAGCGGCAGGCAGGCTGACGTAGGTCAGGCGGGTGTTGGCGGCAAAGGCGGACGCGGCGGGAATCGGGCTGACGATCGCTGCCGGCAACAGGTGGGCGGATTTCACGAGGGCCAGTGCCGCGCGGTGCACATCCACATCGCCGCCCCGCTCCGCGATCAGGGGCCCTTTCATCGGCACGCTCAGATCGTCCTTGGGATCCGCCAGTGCCCGGATCCATCGCAGGTTCGCGCCCTCGGGTATGGAAATCCGCGCGAGATCCCCGTCATAGCACCGCGCTTTGAGCGTTTGCGCCCGCCGCTCCGACAGCACCAGAACCGGGGCGCCCTCCAGCGCGTGCAGTGCGTGGAGCCGTTCGGCCCCCAGCGTCTCGGCTGCGAGAACCAATGCATTGCCCAGCACGACGGGTACGCCCATGCGCAGATCGGCACGCGCGCGCGCCGTAATCTCGACAGGATCGGGGGCAAAAGACATGGATTGTTACAACTCCACTCGATTTCTGAAAGACTCCTACCCCGCAAAGGCCGGAATTGAAACATTTGACCGTGCGTCTGACACACCCGCGTGAGAACGGCGCGCAAAGCCTTGTTGATTGTCGCAAGGGGCATATTTTGAAGTCAACACAACGGAGAGAGATCATGGCCCAGCTGAAAAAGATCCTGCTTGTCGACGATGACGAGGACCTGCGCGAGGCGCTCAGCGAGCAGCTGATCATGACAGAGGATTTTGACGTCTTCGAGGCCGCCAATGGCACCGAGGCGATGAGCCGGGCCAAGGAAATGCCCTATGATCTGATCATCCTCGACGTGGGCCTGCCCGACACCGACGGCCGCGAGCTGTGCCGCCTGATGCGCAAGCAGGGGATCAAGAGCCCGATCATGATGCTCACAGGGCACGATGGCGACGCCGATACAATCCTCGGTCTGGACGCGGGTGCGAATGACTATGTGTCCAAACCGTTCAAGTTTCCGGTTCTGCTGGCCCGGATCCGCAGCCAGATGCGCACCCACGAGCAATCGGAGGACGCGATTTTCCAGCTTGGCCCCTACACCTTCAAACCCTCGATGAAGATGCTCATCACCGAGGACGACAAGAAAGTGCGCCTGACCGAGAAGGAAACCAATATTCTCAAATTCCTCTACCGCGCCACCGATGGTGTCGTGCCGCGCGATACGCTGCTGCACGAGGTTTGGGGCTACAACGCCGGCGTGACGACCCACACGCTTGAGACGCATATCTACCGCCTGCGCCAAAAGATCGAGCCCGATCCTTCGAACGCGCGTCTTTTGGTAACTGAATCAGGCGGTTACCGTCTGATGGCATAAATTCGACATCGCCTGGGAACCAAATTAGCCCGGTGGATGTTACCCTCACAAGACGACGGATTTTTTTCATGAGTTTTCCGTCGGTTTGAGCCCGAAGATGAGTGGCCGGGCCAAGTGCCACTCTACCTCCCTGTTGGACTTGGCCGGGCCTTTGTGCCCGGTCTTTTTTTGTCCAATTGCGGGACGGCCGGACAACTGATTGCTTGTCCCGCTACCGCCCCCGCATAGGTTGCGCGCGACCCACAAGCGGAGCGCGCCCATGTCCTTCACCCTCGCCACCTGGAACATAAACTCAGTACGCCTGCGCGAAGGACTGGTAAGCAAACTGCTGTCCGAGGAAGCGCCCGACGTGCTGTGCCTGCAGGAGTGCAAAAGCCCCGTCGACAAGATCCCGCTGCAGGCCTTTGCCGATCTCGGCTACCCGCACATGGTCGCGCAGGGGCAAAAAGGCTACAATGGCGTCGCCATCCTGTCGCGCCTCCCACTTGAGGAGGCGGGCAGCCGCGATTTCGCCAGCCTCGGCCACGCCCGCCACGTGGCGGCACGTTTGCCCAACGGGGTGACGGTGCATAATTTCTACGTGCCTGCGGGCGGCGATGTGCCCGACCGGGAGGTCAACGAGAAATTCGGTCAGAAGCTCGATTATCTGGCCGAGATGCGCGACACATTCCACGCCGACCGGCCCGAACGCGCGATCCTCGTGGGCGATCTTAACATTGCCCCGCGCGAGGATGACGTCTGGGATCACAAGAAACTGTTGAAGGTCGTCAGCCACACGCCCGTCGAGGTCGAGGCGCTGGGTGCGGTGCAGGATGCCGGTGGCTGGACGGATGTGACCCGGGCCGATATTCCCGACGGCAAGCTGTACAGCTGGTGGTCCTACCGTGCCAAGGACTGGGATGCTGCCGACAAGGGCCGCAGGCTCGATCACGTGTGGGCCACTGCCGATATTGCCACTGCCGCCAGCGACAGCCGGGTGCTGCGCACCGCGCGCGGTTGGGAAAAACCCTCTGACCACGCGCCGGTTTTTGCCCGCTTCGACCTTTGAACTCCGCGCGCCGGAACACATATAAAGCGTGATAGCGCTCCCCAAACGCAAACCGAATGGATTGACCGATGGAACTGAACCTCTCTGCCGCCGCACCCGATGCCGATCTGATCAAGGATACGACCGAAGCCACCTTTATGGCCGATGTGGTCGAAGCCTCGCAAACGACGCCGATCATTGTGGATTTCTGGGCGCCCTGGTGCGGGCCTTGCAAAACGCTCGGCCCCCAGCTTGAGGCGGCGGTTGTTGCTGCCAAGGGCGCGGTCAAGATGGTCAAGGTCAACGTCGATGAGGCGCAGATGATCGCCGGTCAGCTGCAAATCCAGTCGATCCCAACGGTGTATGCCTTTCACAAGGGCCAGCCCATCGACGGTTTTCAGGGTGCCGTGCCGCAATCCGAGATTCAGGCGTTCGTTGATCGGGTCGTAAAGGCATCGGGGGCGAGGCGCCGACCGATACGCTCAACGACGCGGTCGAGGCCGCCGAGGAAATGCTGGGCGAGGGGGCCGCCACGGATGCGGCGGAGACCTTTGCCGCGATCCTCGGAGAGGATCCGATGCATGCCGGTGCCTACGGCGGCATGGTGCGCGCGCATATCGCGATGGGAGAGTTGGATCAGGCCGAAGGGCTGCTGAACGGCGCCCCCATCGAGATCTCGAAATCGCCGGAGCTTGAGGCCGCGCACGCGCAGCTGGAACTTGCCCGCCAGGCGCAGGACGCAGGCCCGGTGACAGAGCTGCAAGCCGCTGTCGAGGCTGATCCCGAGGATCATCAGGCGCGGTTCGATCTGGCGCAGGCGCTGCATGCGAATGGCGATCCCGGAGCGGCCGTGGATCATCTGCTGGAGTTGTTCAAACGCGACAAGGAATGGAACGACGGGGCGGCGAAAACCCAGCTTTTCACGATCTTTGACGCGCTAAAACCCAACGATCCCATCGTGTTGAATGGACGGCGAAAACTAAGCTCCATGATATTTGCCTGAGGGCCTTACGGCGCTACCTCCAGCACATGATAAAACAAGCAGATTTGCCTGACACGATCCCGATCTTTCCCTTGGGCGGTGCGCTTCTGCTCCCGCGCTCGCGATTGCCGCTGCATATCTTTGAGCCGCGCTATTTGCAGATGATCGAGGATTCGCTGAAAACACCCTCCCGTTTGATCGGGATGGTGCAACCTAATGTCGTGCCGGGACGAGAGGGGCCCGGTCTGCAGACCATCGGCTGCGCCGGGCGCATCACCCAATTCTCCGAGACGGAGGATGGCCGGTACATGGTCACGCTCGCGGGGACGTCGCGCTTTCGCGTGGTGCAGGAGGTCGATGGCTTCGCGCCCTATCGCCGCTGCGAGGTTGCGTGGGACGGGTTCGACCGTGACCTTGGGCCCGAGGAAAAGGACAACGGCTTCGACCGGGAGAAATTCCTCGTCACGCTGGGGCGTTTCTTCGATACCAAAGGGCTGTCGGCGGATTGGGACACCCTCAAGGAAGCCGATGACGAGTTGTTGGTCAATTCGCTGTCGATGATGCTGGATTTCGATCAAGAGGATAAGCAGGCACTGCTGGAGGCGCCCTCGCTCAGTACCCGGCGCGAAACGCTGGTGACCCTGATCGAATACGCCATGCGCGGCGGTGACGGCGGGGAGATGATGAATTGAGCGATGCCGAAACCGGATTTGACCGCCGCATGCTCGAAGCGCTGATCTGCCCGCGGACCCAGACCACACTGCGCTACGACGCGCAGGCGCAGGAGTTGATATCGAAGTCAGCGGGGCTTGCCTACCCGATCCGAAATGGCATTCCGGTCATGTTGGTGGACGAGGCGCGTACGCTGGATTAAAGCGGCTGTCCGCGCAGCAGACGGGGCAGCTCTCCGGTAAGGCCGGCGGCCTCGCGCATGAAACCTCGGCGCAGGCCGGGAAGTGCATTGATCGCGCCCATGCCGATATCCCGCGCGGCACGGATCAGAGGATTGTCGTTCGAAAACATCCTGTTGAACGTATCCGTCGCCAGCGCGAGCGTGGCGTTGTCGAAACGACGCCAATCCTGATAGCGCTCCAGCACCTGCGGCGCGGCAAAGTCCTCCCCGCGCCGGGTGGCATCGGCGATCACCTCGCAAAGTGCCGCAATATCGCGCAGCCCGGCATTCAGTCCCTGTCCGGCAATCGGGTGCACGCCGTGGGCGGCATCGCCTACCAGCGCCACACGCGGCGCGATCATGCTGTGGGTCAGCGATAGGCTCAGCGGATAGGTATAGCGCGCGCCCGCCAATGAAATCTCCCCCAGGAAATCGCCGAACCGGGGGCGCAGCACGTCGAGATAGGCGTCATCGTCCAGCGCGTTGATTGCTGCGGCCTGCGCGTCCGTCTCGGACCACACAATAGACGAACGGTTGCCCGTCAACGGCAGGATCGCCAGCGGGCCGGGCGGCATGAAGAACTGATGCGCGACGCCCTCGTGCGGCAGCTCATGCGCAATTGCGCAGACGAGCGCTGTCTGTCCATAGCGCCAGCCGATGCGCCGGATGCCCGCCCGCTGCGCCACACCAGAGCCGCGACCGTCCGCGCCCACGCAGAGCCGCGCGCGCAGTGTTGCGCCGTCATCAAGGTGCAGCGTAACCCCGTCTGCGCCGGATACCTGCCCGGTGACGCGCGCGCCACTGTGCAGGGAGATCTGGGGGTTGTCTGCGACGGCGTGGGCGAGGGCCGCGCGCAGGTGCCGATCCTCGATCAGGTGACCCAGCGGCCCTTCGTCGATTTCGGTGTGGTCGAAATGCATGAAAAACGGCGATGGTCCGTCGCCCGCACGCCCGTCTGTCACCTTGATATCCAGCATCGGCTGGGCGTCCGCCTCCAGCGCATCCCACAGACCCAGACCCTGCAAGAGCCGACCGGACGTCAGAGCAATCGCGTAAGAACGCCCGTCAAAGCCCGCGTCGCGCGCCACAGCTTGCGGGCTGGCATCGATGATCGTGATCCGCAGGCCCAGCTGCGCGAGGCCAAGCGCCAGCGCCGCCCCGTTCAATCCGCCGCCAACGATGGCGATATCCGTGTTAAAATCCATGCCCCGCAATATGCGCCCCCGCCGGGGATTGTCCATGCGCGTTGACGCCGCTACCGTCCGGGGCAACAGCGAAAAGGGAACGACATGCAAGACTGGCTGACAATGACCGCGGCGGATCTGGGACGTGGCATCGACGCGGGAGACATCGACCCGGTGGCGCTCTGCCAGACATACCTCGACGCGATTGACGCACACCCCGCCCGTGATCGCATCTACGCCCGCGTCACCGCCGATCGCGCGCTGGCAGAGGCGGGCGCCGCCGCGGAGCGGGCGCGCGCGGGTCTGCGCCTGTCGCCGCTCGACGGGGTGCCGATCAGCTGGAAGGATCTGTTCGATACCGCAGGCATCGCGACCGAAGCGGGATCAAAGCTGCTGGAGGGGCGCGTGCCTGACCGCGACGCGCTGGTGCTGGCCAATGCCACGGCGGCGGGGCTTGTCTGTCTGGGCAAGGTGCATATGAGCGAGCTTGCGTTTTCGGGCCTTGGCCATAACCCTTCGACCGCGACACCGCCCAATGTCAACGACGACGGCGCTGTGCCGGGTGGGTCGTCCTCAGGTTCCGCCGCGTCGGTGGCTTTTGGTCTGGCGGCGGCGAGCATCGGGTCGGACACCGGCGGCTCGGTCCGCGTGCCCTCGGCGTGGAACGATCTGGTGGGGCTGAAAACCACTCACGGGCGGCTGCCGCTTGAAGGGGTTGTGCCGCTGGTGCTGAGTTTTGACACGGTTGGCCCGCTTTGCCGCTCGGTCGAGGATGCCGCGCTGCTGTTGGCGGTGATGGAGGGGACAAAGCCCGCCGATCTGGCCGATAGCGATCTGGCAGGGCGCAAGCTGGCCGTGCTCAACACCATCGCGATGGACGATCTGCGCGACGCGCCGCGCGCGGCGTTCGACCACGCGGTCGAGGCGTTCGAGGCTGCGGGCGCGCACGTCACCCGGATCGACGTGCCGGAGGTCGCGCAGGCGCACGGCCTCTCCGGCTGCCTGTTCACCGCCGAAGCTTATGGCTTGTGGCGCGACGTGATCGAGGCGGCGCCCGAGAAGATGTACGACGAAATCCTCACCCGCTTCCGTCTGGGAAAGGATCATAGCGGCCCCGACTACGTCGCTGCCTGGGCCAAGCTGCGCGGCTATCGCGCGGCCTACGATGCGGCCACGGCAGGCTTTGACGCGGTGATTATCCCGACGGCGGCCAACGTGCCGCCAGATCGCGAAAAGCTGAGCCAGGACAGCGACTATTACGTCACCGAAAACCTGCTGACCCTGCGCAACACGCGCATCGGCAACCTGATGGGCCTGTGCGGGTTGACGCTGCCCACGGGTACGCCCGGCTGCGGCGTCATGCTGATGGCCGCCCCCGATCAGGACCGCGCGCTGTTGCGGCTGGGCGCTGCGGCAGAGCGCGCGCTGGCGGCCCGCTCCTAGCGACGAAAAAGCCACAAACCCCGCCCCGCCCGGTCAAACCGGCTGGACGGGGCAGGGGGCCATAAGCTACCTTTGGCGAAACGGGGCGATAATGATCCCGATCTGAGGCAGTTGTAATGAAGTTTCCCGAGCGGTTTTCGAACCTACCGGCGCACGCGTGGCCGCGCCTGCGCGCCTTGCTGGACGTCCACGAGGGCGGTGGCCCCCTGATCCAGATGACGATTGGTGAGCCGAAACACGCGTTTCCGGCGTGGGTCACGGATGTGATTGTCGAGAACGCCGCAGGCTTCAACAGCTACCCGCCCAACGACGGCTCGCCTGAGCTGCGCGAAGCGATTGCCGCGTGGATCACGCGCCGCTACGGCGTGCCGACGGACGCGGACACGCAGGTGATGGCGCTCAACGGCACCCGCGAGGGGCTTTATAACGCCGTGATCGCGCTGTGCCCCGAGGCCAAGAAAGGCCAGCGCCCCGCCATCGCGATGCCAAACCCGTTCTATCAGGTCTACATGATCGCCGCGATATCGGGCGCCTGCGATCCGATCATGGTCAACGCCACCGAGGGGACCGGCCACCTGCCCGATTTTTCGACGGTGGACACCGCAACGCTCGACCGCATGGCCGCCGTCTACATCTGCTCCCCGGCCAATCCGCAGGGTGCGGTGGCGAGCCGGGAGTATTGGGAAGACCTCATTCGCCTCGCGGAAAAGCACGATTTCCGCATCTTCGCGGATGAATGCTATTCCGAGATCTACCGCTTTGATCCCCCCGTTGGTGCATTGCAGGTCGCGCATGAGATGGGCGCCGATCTGAACCGCGTGGTGATTTTCCACAGCCTGAGCAAACGCTCCAACCTGCCCGGTCTGCGCTCTGGCTTTGTCGCCAGCGGGGCCGAGGTGATCGCCGAGATCAAGCAGCTGCGCAACTATGCGGGCGCGCCACTGCCGCTGCCCTTGCAGGCCGCATCGGCAAAGGTGTGGGCGGACGAGACCCACGTCGTGGAAAACCGCGCGCTCTACGCCGAAAAGTTCGAGATCGCCGACCGGATCTTTGGCAATGTGCCGGGCTACACCAGCCCAGAGGCCGGGTTTTTCCTGTGGTTGCCGGTCGAGGACGACGAGGCGGCGGCGGTCAAACTCTGGCGCGAGACAGGCGTCAAGGTGCTGCCGGGCGGTTATCTGGCGCAGGACGTTCCCGGGCAGGAAAACCCCGGCAAGAAATACATAAGGGCCGCGCTTGTGGCCCCAAAAGAAGAGACAGAGCGGGGCCTGCAGGCCATCCGCGACTGTCTGTACGCGGTTTAAGAGGACGAGCACCATGGCATACCAGACCCGCGGACGCGATCCGCTGCTAGACAGCAACATGAGCGAGGCCATCGAGAAACGCGGCAAGGAATTGCTGGGTGTCGTGCTGGTGGTGTTGGGCGTCATGGCCGCGATGATGATCGGCAGCTACACGCCCGACGATCCCAACTGGATGCTGGCCACGGACGCGCCTGCGCAAAACTGGCTGGGTCGCATGGGCGCATCGCTCGCCGCGCCGCTGTTCATGATCGTGGGGTGGGGCGCGTGGGGTCTGGCCGCCGTTCTGCTGGTCTGGGGCCTGCGTTTCGTGCTGCACCGCGGTCAGGAACGCGCGATGAGCCGGGCGATCTTTGCCCCCATCGCCGTGGCCTTTGGCGCGATCTATGCCGCGACGCTGACGCCGGGGTCTGAATGGCTTGAGACGCACAGCTTTGGTCTGGGTGGTCTGTTCGGCGATACCGTGATGGGCGTGATCCTGACGGTGCTGCCCATCGGATCAACCTTTACGATCAAGCTGATGTCGCTGCTGATGGGCGTGGGCATCGTGATCTTTGGCGCCTTTGTGCTGGGCTTTACCCGTGTTGAGCTGACGCGGTTTGGCCGCTTTCTGCTGGTGGGCACGATCATGGCCTACGCGACGCTGATGACTGTGCTGGGCCGGGGTGCTTCCGGCGCCGTGGGGGCCGCGCAGACGTTGCAGGCCAAACAGGCAGAGCGGCGCGCGCAGCGTGAGGCCTACGCCGCAGAACAGGCCGCCTATACGCAGGCCGAAGCACAAGCGGCGGCGCAGGTCCAGCCCGCCATGGCCGCCGAAGCGGCCCGCCGCCCCGCGATCATCGCCTCCCGCGCGATGCCGATCCCCGATCCCGAACCCTTGATCGAAGAGGATCCCTATTGGGAGGACGCGCCCCTGCCAGAAGCGGAACCCAAGGCCGGGTTGTTGTCGCGTATGCCAAGCCTGATCAAACGCGCGCCCGATCCCATGCCGGAGCCCGAACTGGTTGTGGCCGAGGCGCCTGATTTCACGCCGCACGGCGACGATGTGCCCGATACAGACCGCATTAAATCCAAGATTTCGGACGTGATCCGCAACCGCGTGCGCACCACGAATGCCGTGCATACGGCTACAACCGCTCCGCTGACGCGCGGGCGCGGGCGTGGACCCGATCCGCTGGTGCTCAACACCACGCGGGCAGAGCCGCCGTTGACCGCTGCCGCCGCCGCGCCCCGCCCGGTCGAGCCGCCGCTGACGGCGCAGATCGCCGTTCCCCCCGCCCCAGCGGCGCCGCAGCCGGTGGCAAAGGTCTCCTTTGATCCGGCGCCGGTGGTGGAAGAGGATGAAGCCAACATCTTCCTCGATTCGCCGATGGAAGAAGCCGCACCGATCGCTGAGGCCCCGCGCAAACCGCTCGTGGCGGATGCGCCGCGCAAACCGGTCGTGAAGCAGCCCGCGCGCAACCCTGTCAAACCCAGCAAGCAGGCCCAGACCGAGGCGCAACCTACGCTCAGCTTTGACGATACGCATCCCGGGTTTGAACTGCCGCCGCTGGCGCTGCTGGAAAGCCCCGAGAGCGTGCCGCGCCTGCAATTGAGCAACGAGGCGCTTGAGGAAAACGCGCGGATGCTGGAAACCGTGCTGGACGACTACGGCGTCAAGGGAGAAATCGTCGCCGTGCGCCCCGGCCCCGTCGTCACGATGTACGAACTCGAACCCGCACCGGGCCTCAAGGCGTCCCGCGTGATCGGATTGGCCGATGACATCGCCCGCTCGATGGCCGCACTCAGTGCGCGCGTCTCCACCGTGCCGGGGCGCTCTGTCATCGGGATCGAATTGCCCAACGAGAACCGCGAGAAAGTCGTGCTGCGCGAAATCCTCGCGAGCCGCGATTTCGGCGATGGCAACCAGCGCCTGCCGCTTGCCTTGGGCAAGGATATCGGTGGGGAGCCTGTGGTGGCCAACCTTGCCAAGATGCCGCACCTGCTGATTGCGGGCACGACCGGTTCGGGTAAATCCGTGGCGATCAACACCATGATCCTGAGCCTGCTCTACAAGCTGAGCCCCGAAGAATGCCGGATGATCATGATCGACCCCAAGATGCTGGAGCTTAGCGTCTATGACGGCATCCCGCATCTGCTGAGCCCCGTCGTGACGGACCCCAAGAAGGCGCTTGTCGCGCTGAAATGGACCGTGGGCGAGATGGAGGACCGCTACCGCAAGATGTCCAAGATGGGCGTGCGCAATATCGAAGGCTACAACGGACGCGTGGCCGAAGCGCTGGCCAAGGGCGAGAATTTCGAGCGGACCGTGCAAACCGGATTTGACGAGGATACCGGTGAGCCGATTTTCGAGACCGAAGAGAACACGCCGGTCAAATTGCCCTATATCGTCGTCATCGTGGACGAGATGGCCGACCTGATGATGGTCGCGGGCAAGGAGATCGAGGCGTGCATCCAGCGTCTGGCGCAGATGGCGCGGGCGTCCGGCATCCACCTCATCATGGCCACGCAGCGCCCGTCGGTCGATGTGATCACCGGCACGATCAAGGCGAACTTCCCCACGCGGATCTCGTTCCAGGTCACGTCGAAGATCGACAGCCGCACCATCCTGGGCGAAATGGGCGCCGAGCAACTGCTGGGCATGGGCGACATGCTGTACATGGCCGGCGGATCCAAGATCGTGCGCTGCCACGGGCCGTTCGTGAGCGATGAGGAAGTCGAGGAAATCGTCAACCACCTCAAGCAATTCGGCGAGCCCGACTACGTCAGCGGCGTTGTCGAAGGACCGCCCGAGGAAAAGGAAGCCGACCTTGACGCCGTGCTGGGCCTCAATACCGGTGGCAATACCGATGGCGAGGACGCGCTGTATGACACCGCCGTGCAGGTGGTGATCAAGGACCGCAAGTGCTCGACCTCCTACATCCAGCGCAAGCTTGCCATCGGCTACAACAAGGCCGCGCGACTGGTCGAGCAGATGGAGGACGAGGGCCTTGTCTCCCCGGCCAACCATGTGGGCAAACGCGAAATTCTCGTGCCGGAACAAGGGTGATCTCAGCACCCGTCCGGTGACCTCGTGGAAACGGCTCTTCCCCTTTATGCGGGAGGGGCCGTTTTTCTGTGGAACGCGAGGATGCCCCCAGCGTTGGGGAGGGCGACGGGCGTTTACCCGCCGAGTGCTATCGCATAACAGCCGCACGCGTCCTATGTTGGCGCAAAGAAGACGAGACAGGACACATCACATGAGACTTCTCACATCCCTCGCGCTGGGCGCCGCCGTGGCGCTGACAACCGCAACTGCTGGCTGGGCGGACAAGCTGCCGCTGGGATCGATCAGCAGCTACCTCAACGGTCTGACCACCGCCAAGGGGGAGTTCACGCAGATCAACGGCGACGGTACGATCTCGACCGGCACGATCTATATCAAGCGTCCGGGCCGGGTGCGGTTTGAATACAACGCGCCCGAAACCGGGCTGGTCGTGGCGGGCTCGAACACCGTGGTGATCTATGACACCAAGTCGAACCAACCGCCCGAGACCTATCCGCTGTCGCGCACGCCGCTGTCGATCATCCTTGCGCGCAATGTCGATCTGAGCCGGGCGCGTATGGTGACGGGCCACAACTTTGACGGGACGGCCACGACCGTGACGGCGCAAGACCCCGACAACCCACAATACGGCAACATCCAGATGAAATTCACCGGCCCGCAGCCGGAGCTGCGTCAGTGGATCATCAACGACGGGAACGGCAGCCAGACCACCGTGGTTCTGGGAGAGTTGCAGAAGGGCGGCAACCTGCCCAACCGTCTGTTTGACGTGGGCAGCCCCGGATCCTCGGTCAATCGCTGACGCTTAATCGCTCCGGTGGGACAGGATGTTCAGCGTCCGTCCCGCCGGGTCTGTGACGAAAAACCGCCGCAGCCCCCAATCGGTATCGTGCAGGGGAAGGGTGATCTGCGCACCCATGGCGACCGCGCGCGCGTGGGTTTCATCCACATCCGTGACCTCGATCGACAGGTCCGGCACCGGCGTACCGCCGCCACCTTCGCGCACGATGCTCAGCTGCGGGGCGCAGGTGCCGGGGGCCTTGAGCGTGGTGATGAAATCCAGCTGCATCACCGTCTCAAGATCCAGCAAATCGCGGTAGAACGCAGCCACGTTATCCATATCCGTGGCCGCGATATTCGGCACGATCCGAAGAACACTCACCGCAGGCGGCAGGCGGCGATCTGGTCGCGGTACATCAGCGAGCGGGCCGCGACCTTGGACGACACGCCAACCAGCCACGGCTTGCGGTTGTAGCTGGCGCGCGAAAAGCCGGTGTGCCCTTCGTGATAGGCTAGGTACTGATTGCGCGCGTCCGTGAGCGGGATACCGTTCCGCTCACGGCTGATGTTCATATACCAGCCCATGAAGTCGGTCGCGTCGCGGATATCGTCCCGCTTGGCGCTGCGGCGGCCCTGATCGGCGCGGTATTCATCCCATGTGGCGTCCAGTGCCTGAGAGTATCCGAACGCGCTTGATTGCCGCCCCATCGGGATCACGCCCAGCACATAGCGGAACGGCGTGCGCGCGTCCGAGACGAACTTGCTTTCCTGATGTATGGTGGCCATCTGCACGTGGATGGGGACGCCCCATTTACGCTCCACATTCTTGAAGGCTCTGTGGTAATTCGGGCGCTGTTTCAGGATCGTGCAGGCATTGTCCAGATCCCGCGGAGGGGTGCTGGAGGAACCGCCACAGCTTGCCAGCAGCAGCACGATCAACATAGCGCGAAGGGGTGTTTTCATCTGCCTCTCGCCTCAATTTGGTTTTTTATTTTGACGCTAGTTTAGCGCAGAAATCCGTTCCGCAACAGGGGTATCCTATAACAAAAACGCCAGCAGCAGCGGCAGAGCGCCGACCGACATCAGCGTCGAGATCACGACCAGCCCCGCGACCGCCTGCGCATCGGCGCCGTATTTCTCGGCCAGCAGGTAGGACGTGACGGCAACCGGGGTTGCGACCTGAAGCACCAATACGCCAAAAGCCACAGGATCGAGCGCAAACCAGCGCCCCACGCCCCAGGCGATGCCTGCACACAGCATGAGTTTGATCGCTGAAATCACCACGGCCTGCCCCACTCCGCGCGGTTTCAGCCGCGCCACGGCAACGCCCAAGGTGATCAGCATCAAGGGGATCGCCATCTGCCCGATCAGCGCTAGGGTGTTGGTCAGAAAGGCCGGTGTCTGCCAGTCCTGCCACAGGAAAATCCCGCCCAGCACCGTCGCCCAGACCAGTGGTTCGCGCAGCACTTTCCCAAAGCTGCCAGAGCCTGCGACCAGCCAGATCCCGTAGGTAAACGTCCAAACCGCCATGATCGCAAAGACCACGACGGCATATCCCAACCCCTCGTCGCCAAAGGCAAAAAGCGCCAGCGGCAGGCCAAGGTTTCCGGTGTTGCCAAAGATGATCGGCGCCTCATAGGTCCGCCGATCCAGCCGCCCGAGCCGTACCAATGCAGCGGCCACCAACGTGATCGCGCCGTAGGCCGCAAGCGTGGCGAGCGACAGCGCGGTCAGCGCCTGCGGCGCAATCTCGGTCCGCATGAGCGAGACAAAGATCAGGCAGGGCACCGCAAGGCTGGTCGCCAGTTGCGTGACAAAGCCGATGCGGTATTCGAATCCCAGCTTGACCCAGGCAAATCCGACGGCGGCCAGCAAGAACACGGGCGCCACGATCTCGAGCACGGTTATGGTTAAGTGCACAGTCTGTTTCCTGATTTCTACACGCATCGGTTGGACAAATTGCCCTTGTCTCAGCTACAAAGCCTCGGTAGGGGGCGCAGTGCAATGATCCGAACACGCGCGAAATATCATCTTGGCCAAGTGGTCCGTCACCGCAAGCACCCTTTTCGCGGGGTGATCTTCGATGTGGACCCTGAGTTCGCCAATACCGACGAATGGTACGAGGCGATCCCTGAGGACAGTCGGCCCGTCAAGGACCAGCCATTCTATCACCTGCTGGCCGAAAACGATCAAAGCTATTACGTCGCCTATGTGTCAGAGCAGAATCTGGTGGCCGATTATTCCGGCGAGCCGGTGGACCATCCCGACATCCCCGACCTGTTTGGCCCGTTCGAAAACGGCGCCTACCCGCTGCATTTTCAGCTGAACTGAGCCGTACACGGGGCGTACACCACCTGTGCACAGGGCGTGCATACGATTTTGTACACGTTGGCCGGGCTGTTCGGTGAGGCTCACGGGGGCGCCGGGAGGATCGCGCCCGACAGAAACACCTCCCCGCGGAGCGGAAAGGGCCGGGGCGCAGGCAAAGGGTTTCGAAAAAGACCTGCCCCCGTAGCCAGGAACGCGAGTGCGTCCGGTGCGGCTCTTGCCAGCGCCCTCACATCCCCAGCGCGCAGCCGTCCTTGCGCGGATCGGACGCGCCTTCGAGCACGCCGCTGTCGTGGATCTTGATCGCCTGGGCACCGCCGATGGCGACTTGGGGGATGTCGACGGTGTGGCCCATCTCTGACAGCTCGGCGCGCACGGCGTCTGAATAGCCGCGTTCGACCTTGAGCGTGCCTGCGTCCGAAAACGCGCGCGGGGCGTCGATGGCCGCCTGCGGGTCCATGCCGAAATCACTGAGGTTGGAGGCAAAGCGCGCGTGGCCGTTGGGCTGATACGCGCCGCCCATGACGCCGAAGGGTATGGTTACGCGCCCGCCCTCGACGATCATGCCGGGGATGATCGTGTGCATGGGGCGCTTGCCGCCCTTGAGCTCATTCGGGTGGCCCGCCTCAAGCGTGAAGCCAGCGCCCCGGTTTTGCATCAGGATGCCGAATTTGTCCGACGCGATGCCGGAGCCAAAGCCGTGGAAGATCGAATAGATCAATGAGACGGCCATGCCGTCGCCGTCGACCACGGTGATATAGATCGTGTCCTTGTGCACGGCCTCCGACACCGCGCGGGGCGATTCCATGGCACGGGCAGGGTCGATCAGGGCCGCGAGCGCGCGGGCCGTGTCCATCGACAGCATGTGTTCAGTGCGCGTCGCGTAATCGGCATCCGAGATAAAGCGGTCGCGCGCGTCATAGGCAAGCTTGGCCGCTTCGGCCTCGATATGCACACGCTGGGCGCCGTTCGGGTCCATCGAGGCGATGTCGAATTGCGCGAGAATGTTGAGCATCAGGATCGCGGTGGCGCCTTGCCCGTTTGGCGGATGCTCGACCACGTCGAGATCCTTGTAGCGGCCCGCGATGGGGTCGGTGGGGGTGCAGGCGACATTTGCAAAATCCTCCGCCGTGTGTTTGCCGCCCAGCGCGGTGAGCGTCGCGATCATGTCATCGGCGATCTCACCGGTGTAGAACGCGTCGCGCCCGTCTTTGGCGATGCGGCGCAGGACTTCGGCCTGCGTGGGGGAGCGCCAGATCTGGCCTGCGGTGGGGATTTTCCCGTCGAGCAAGTAGTGCTCGCGTGCGGCACCTTGCAGCTTTTCCGTCTCAAGCGCCCAGTCAAAGGCCACGCGTGGGGCGACGGGCACGCCCGCCTCGGCGTAGTGGATGGTAGGGGCGAGGATCGCGTCGAGGCCGATTTTGCCGACGGTGTCGGACAGGTGACAGAATGCGTCGATGGCGCCCGGTACGGTGACGGCGTGTGCGGAGTATGTGGGCACGGTCGCCTCACCCGCGTCGCGCAGCGCGCTTGCGTCCAATGCTGCCGGGCTGCGGCCGGATCCGTTGAGCGCCTGCACCGGTTTGCCGGGCTCGGACCACAGCACAAAGCAGTCGCCGCCGATCCCGGTCATCTGTGGCTCGCAGATCCCCAGAAGGACCGCGCCCGCAATGGCCGCATCCATGGCGTTGCCGCCACGCGCCAGCGTGTCGATGGCGACTTTCGCGCCCAGCGGGTGCGAGGTGGCACACATGCCGCCGGTGCTGAAAACGGGGGAACGGCCGGGAAGGTGGAAATCGCGCATGGGAGCCTCGCTGGTCTGGTCAATTGCGCAGCAACGTAGACCGGAGCGGGGGGAGTGCCAATGTGCGAAAGGAAAGTGCTCCGGCGCCACGTACTGGGTGGGGGCAATGAAACGCAGCGCCGGAGGAAGCTATATGCAGCTACAGGACCGTATATGACGGTCAAGCGTGGCAGCAATGAGACGCGGCGGCGGCGGGTTTGGGGTGTTTTCGCGGAAGGATCAGCCCGAAAGAGGTAGACGCAGGGAGAGCCGGTTTTCGGCACCGATGCGGGCGTAGCGCACGTCTTGCGCCAGTGTCTGGATCATGAACCAGCCAAAGCCGCCTTCGGGCAGGGTCTGGGTGGGCAGGTCGATCTGCGGCGGCGCGCCCGCGGGGGCCTGGCCACCGGGCATCGGCGTGCCGGGATCGCTGATCAGCAGATGCAGCCCGGCAGGGTCGCGCCGCCCCTCGACGCGGATGTCGTGCAATTCGCAGGTCTGCGCCAGTGCGTGCTCGACGATGTTGTTGAGCGCTTCGGCCAGCACCAGTTCGACAGTCCCGCTGTCGTCGGGGCTGAGCGCGAGGGGCGCGAGATGCGCCATGACTTCGGCGAGGCCCTCGCGCACGGCGGCCTCGGACCCCGGCACCCGGACCACAAAACGGGTCTGCGGGGCGGTCTGGGTCATCCGCGCAGCTCTGCCAGGGCGCCGTCGACGGTGTCGTAGACGCCAAAAACCGAATCCATGCGGGTCAGCCGGAACACCTTGTCCACGGTGGGGGTCAGCCCGGCCAGCACGAGGCGGCGATCGGGGGCCAGCGCCTTCATCGCGGCGACGATGGCGCCCAGGCCGCTGGAATCGATGAATTGCACGTGGTGCAGATCAAGAAGCACGGTTTCCCGTTCGCCTTCGGTGATGTCGCGCATGCGATCCTTGAACGACAGTGCGACGGAGGCGTCGATGCGCGGCTCCTGCACGGTGACGACTTGTAGTTGCGGTTCTTTCGAGCTGGTCAGGTCCATGATACATTCCTGCAAAATTCGGATGCGATCCCTCTTAGGGGTCAAAACCTAACAACCGATAACCGGCCCCGGGCCGAGGAGGATTTACGATGCGTAATGTGGTCATCGCGGGGGCATCCCGCACGCCGATGGGTGGATTTCAGGGGGCGTTCGACGGGGTCACCGCCGCCGATCTGGGCGGTGCGGCGATCCGCGCGGCGCTGGCCGGTGCCGGTGCCACGACGGTCGATGAGGTGCTGATGGGCTGCGTTCTGCCCGCAGGACAGGGGCAGGCGCCTGCGCGGCAGGCGGGATTCGCCGCCGGTCTGGGCGAGGACGTGCCCGCCACCACGCTCAACAAGATGTGCGGATCGGGGATGAAGGCGGCGATGATTGCGTTCGATCAGATCGCATTGGGCCATACCGAGACGATGATCGCGGGCGGCATGGAATCGATGACCGGCGCGCCCTACGTGCTGCCCAAGATGCGCGGCGGCGCGCGGTTGGGGCATGGTGCGGTCGTGGATCACATGTTTCTGGACGGGTTGGAGGACGCCTATGACAAGGGCCGTCTGATGGGCACTTTCGCGGAGGATTGCGCGTCGGCATATCAGTTCACCCGCGCGGCGCAGGACGAATACGCGCTGGCGTCGCTGTCGCGCGCGCTGGAGGCGCAGGAAAGCGGGGCGTTCGCCGATGAGATCACCCCGTTCGAGGTGGCGGGCCGCCGGGGGGCGGTGACGGTCGCGGCGGACGAGCAACCCGGCAACGCGCGCCCCGACAAGATCCCGCAGCTGAAACCAGCCTTCCGCAAGGACGGGACGGTGACGGCGGCGAATTCATCGTCGATCAGCGACGGGGCGGCGGCGCTGCTGCTGGCCTCGGAAGAGACTGCCGCGGCGCGGGGGCTGACGGTGCGCGCGCGTATCCTTGGCCACGCAAGCCACGCGCAGGCGCCGGGGCTGTTCACCACCGCCCCCGTTCCGGCGGCGCAAAAGCTATTGAAGCGCGTCGGCTGGGCCAAAGAGGACGTGGACCTGTGGGAGGTGAACGAGGCCTTTGCCGTGGTGCCCATGGCCTTCATGCACGAAATGGGGCTGAGCCATGACATCGTGAACGTGAACGGCGGCGCCTGTGCGCTGGGCCATCCGATTGGCGCGTCGGGCGCGCGGATTATGGTGACGCTGCTGAACGCGCTGGAAAAACGCGGGCTCAAACGCGGGGTCGCCGCGATCTGTATTGGCGGGGGCGAGGGCACGGCCATCGCGATCGAGCGGGTCTGATGCGGATTGACTATGCCGCCACCGCGCGGGCGATTGCCTCGCTCACCGACGGGGAAACCGACGAAGTCGCGCTGATGGCCACCGTGGTATGTGAGCTGCACCACGCCGACGACCGATTCGACTGGACCGGGTTTTACCGGGTGACGGGGCCGGAAATGCTCAAGATCGGGCCATATCAGGGCGGGCACGGGTGTTTGCAGATCCCCTTTGCGCGCGGGGTGTGCGGGGCAGCGGCGCGCACGGGGCAGGTGCAGCTGGTCGATGACGTGGATGCCTTTCCGGGCCACATCGCCTGCGCATCCTCGACCCGGTCCGAGATCGTTTTGCCGGTGACGGGCGCGGGCGGTACGTTGCTGGGGGTTCTGGATATCGACAGCGACCAGCCGGCGGCGTTTGACGCAGCGGACGCGGCAGCATTGGAGGGGATCTTGCGCGATGTTTTTGGCGACGTGAAAAAATACTAGATTTTTTCACGAACCTCGGGCAACAGTTGACGCACCGGCGCGGGCGCGCCGGGAATCGTTTGCAACCCGAGGGACCATGCAGCACCAGACTCCCGATCTGCCGCACACGCTTGGTGTTGATCTGCGCGCGCTGCGCCGGTCGCGGGGCGTCACGCTGGCGGATCTGGCGGACGCGTTGGGCCGCTCGGTCGGCTGGCTGAGCCAGGTGGAACGGGATAAATCGGAGCCTTCGCTGAGCGATCTGCGCGCGATTGCCGCGTTCTTTGACGTGCCGGTGTCGATCCTGTTCCGCCACGATGCCGCCCCGCGGGAGAGGCGGGATATATCGTGCGCAGCAAGGCGCGTCGCCCCATCGGCGGCAGCATCGAGGGGCTGAGCGAGGAATTGCTGTCGCCCGATCTGACGGATGATTTCGAGGTGGTCCATTCCACCATTGCGCCCGGTGCGCGGCAGCCCGAATGGGTGATACGCCCGACGCAGGAGGTCGGCTATCTGATGTCCGGTACGCTGGATCTGGAAGTGGCGGGGCAGACCCACCGCCTGCATCCCGGCGACAGTTTCCGTGTTCGGGGCGAGCCGTTTCGCTGGTCGAACCCCGCGGACACGCCCGCCATCGCGATCTGGGTGATCGCCCCGCCGGTGTATTGAGGTGAGCGGGGACGCGTGGATCATATTCGTCCTGTTCTGGGCCGTGTTCGTCACCACGCCGGGGCCCAACGCCGTCAATTGCATCAACAACGGCATGACGCTGGGCTTTCGCCGTGCGCTGGTGGGGGTGGCGGCGATCCTGACGCAGGCGACGCTGTTTCTGGGGCTGTCGGCGCTGGGGATCACGGCGCTGATCGCGGCCTCTCCGACGGGCTTTGCCGTGGCCAAGTTCATCGGGGCGGGCGTGCTGATCGTGCTGGGCGTGCGCGGTATCCTGAACGCCGCGCGCCCGGTGACACTGGCGCATCAACCGGCGGGACGCATCTATGGCCGCGCGCTGGCGATTGCCGTCATCAACCCCAAGAGCGTCGCGGGGTACCTTGCCGCGTTCTCGCAATTCGTGCAGCCCGATGTGCCGATCTGGAGCCAGATGGTCGTGATCGTGCCCACGGCGCTGACGCTTACCGCGCTGAGCTACACCGGATTTACCGCGCTGGGCGCGGGTCTGGGCCGTGCGGCGCTGGGGGCGGTGTTCAACGTCTGGGTGCGGCGCGCGATGGGCGCGTGTTTCATTCTTTACGGCCTCGCCCTTGGCGCGGCCTCGACCCCGGGGCGGGCGTGACCGTGCGCGTGGCCCTTTCCAATACCGGCGGTCTCGTGCTGCCGCATCATTCAGAACCGGGAGGCTTTCATGTCTGATTTTCCAACAACGGCCCGCGTGGTCATCATCGGCGGCGGTGCCGTGGGCACCTCGACGCTGTATCATCTGGCAAAGGCCGGCTGGAAAGATTGCGTTCTGCTGGAAAAGAACGAGCTGACGGCGGGGAGCACCTGGCACGCGGCGGGTAACTGTCCGAACTTTGCGCCCAATTGGGCGGTGATGAACATGCAGCGCTACGGGCTGGAGATGTATCGTGGGCTGTCGGATGCAGTGGATTATCCGATGAATTACCACGTCACCGGCGCGATCCGGCTGGCGCATAGCAAACAGCGCATGCAGGAATTCGAAAAGATCGCATCGCAGGCCGCCTATCAGGGGTTGCAGATGGATGTCTGTACCCCCGACGAGCTGCGCGAACACAACCCGTTCATGGAAACGCATGATCTGGCGGGCGGCCTGTGGGATCCACTGGACGGGGACATCGACCCCGCGCAGCTGACGCAGGCGATGGCCAAGGGCGCGCGCGATGCGGGCGGGCGGATCGAGCGGTTCTGCCCCGTCGAGGGGCTGGACCGCGACGGCGACGAATGGATCGTCAAGACGCCCAAGGGCGAGATCCGCGCGGAGTTCGTGGTCAACTGCGCGGGCTATTACGCCCAGCGCGTGGGCGAGATGTTCAAACCCTTTGGCGGGCGCACCGTGCCGATGGTGGTGATGAGCCACCAGTATTTCCTGACCGGACAGCTGCCGGAGCTGGAAGCCTTTACCAAGGAGCGCGGCGAGAAGATGCCGATGATCCGCGACCCCGACATCAGCTATTACCTGCGGCAGGACAAGCACGGCCTGAACCTTGGCCCCTACGAGCGCAACTGCAAGGCGCATTGGGTGACGCCCGAGGATCCGATGCCGGAGGATTTCTCGTTCCAGCTGTACCCCGACGATCTGGAGCGGCTGGAGTTCTACATCGAGGATGCGATGGCGCGCCTGCCGCTTCTGGGCGAGGGCGGGGTGGAGCGCAACATCAACGGGCCGATCCCCTACGCGCCCGACGGGCTGCCGATGATCGGACCCATGCCGGGCGTGCGCAATGCGTTCGAGGGGCATTCGTTCACCTTTGGCATCGCGCAGGGCGGGGGGGCCGGCAAGGTGCTGGCCGAATGGATCATGCACGGCGAGACAGAGATGGACATGTGGTCGGTCGATCCGCGCCGCTATACCGATTACGCCGATCACGACTATTGCCTGTCCAAGGCGTTGGAGACCTACGGCCACGAATACGCCATGCACTTCCCGCACCACGAATGGCCCGCGGGCCGCGACAAGAAGCTGTCGGCTGTGGATGCCAAGGTGCGCGAGCTGGGTGGGCAGATGGGCGCCTACAACGGCTGGGAGCGGGCGAACTGGTTTGCCAAGCCGGGCGAGGATACCTCTGAAGAGACCACGCAGACATGGGACCGGGCGGGGCCCTGGGAGGTCGCGATCAAGCGCGAGGTCGAGGCGGTGCGCGATGGCGTTGGTGTACTGGATCTGCCGGGGTTTTCGCGGTTCAGCCTGAGCGGCGAAGGCGCGGCGGAATTCCTGCGCACCCGGATCGCGGGCGCGCTGCCCAAGGCGGGGCGCATGACGCTGGGCTATTTCCCGGACAGCCGAGGGCGGATCCTGACGGAGATGTCGATCATGCGCCACGGCGAGGATGAGTTTACGCTGATCACCGCCGCCCCGGCGCAGTGGCACGATTTCGACGTTCTCAACAATGCGCTGCCCGAGGGTCTGAGCCTGACGGACCGCACGACGGAATTCTCGACGCTGATCGTCACCGGCCCCAAGGCGCGGGACGTGTTGGAGGCGATGGGCACGGATGCGGATCTGGGCAGCGGCTGGCTGTCGATCCAGAACGCGCGCGTGGCAGGCGCGGATGTGATGCTGGCGCGGGTGTCCTTTGCCGGTGAACTGGGATGGGAGATCCACGCAGGCTTTGACGCGATCCCGGCGCTTTATGACGCGGTGCTGGCGGCGGGGGCGGTGCCGTTCGGCATGTACGCGCTGAACTCGATGCGGATCGAAAAGGGATACCGCGCGTGGAAGGGCGATCTGTCGACCGACTATTCCCTGCTTGAGGGCGGGCTGGAGCGGTTCATCCGCTTTGACAAGCCGCAGGATTTCCCCGGCAAGGCGGCGCTGCTGGCCGAAAAGCAGCAAGGCCGCAAGAAGGGGTTTGTCACGCTGGAGGTTGAGCCGGGTGAGGCGGATGCGCCCTATATGTCGGCGCTCTACCACGGAGAGGAGATCGTGGGCGAAGTGACCTCTTGTGCGATGGGCTACCGGACCGGTAAGTGCATCGCGCTGGGCATGTTGCGCAGCGATTTGTTGGAAGCAGGCACCGCGCTGGAAGTCGACGTCTTTGGCGCGCGGCACCGGGCCGTGGTGCAGGACGACGCGCCGATGTGGGATCCCGCGAACGAGCGGATCCGCGCATAGGATGCGTTTGCGCCTGTTTTGGCCGGGGGGCCCACCCGCCTCCCCGCTGGCCTGCGGCCATCGCCAAAGGGGGCGCCGCTGCGCGGCGCGGCCCTGACTGAGAGGATACCGAGATGAGTGACGTAGTTCTGCTGGATGGCGGTATGGGGCAGGAGTTGGTGCACCGGGCGGGTGATCGCCCCACGCCGCTGTGGTCGACGCAGGTGATGCGCGATCGGCCCGGACTGGTGGGTGAGGTGCACGGGGATTTCACCCGCGCGGGCGCCACGGTGGCCACCACGAACACCTATGCGATCCACCGCGACCGGCTGGTGTCAGCCGGGATCGAGGATCAGTTCGAGGGATTGCACGCCATGGCCCTGCGCGAGGTTGCGGGCTGCGGTGCTGCGCGGATTGCGGGCGCGATCGGCCCGCTGGGCGCGTCCTACCGCCCCGATCTGCACCCCGAGGACGGAGCAAAGGCGCAGGCGCTCTTTGCCGAGGTTGCCGCGTTGCTGGCGCCCAGCTGCGATCTGCTGATCTGCGAGACCGTCGTCTCGATCGCGCAGGCGCGCGATGTGCTGGCCGCCGCACGCACGACGGGCAAGCCGGTGTGGATGGCCTTTAGCGTGGATGATGCCGACGGCACGCGGCTTCGCTCGGGTGAGGCGCTGGCAGAGGCGATGGCCGCAGCCCCCGGTGACGCGGTGCTGGTGAACTGTTCGGCCCCCGAAGCGATCCCGGCGGCACTGGATATTCTGGCGGGCGCCGGGCTGCCCTACGGCGCCTATGCAAACGGCTTCGAGGTAATCACCGAGAAATTCCTCGGCCCCGAACCGACTGTCGACGCCCTGAAGATGCGGCGGGATTTCACGCCGGAGGCCTACGCCGCGCATGTGCTGGGATGGGTCGATCACGGAGCCACCATCGTCGGCGGCTGCTGCGAGGTTAGCCCCGCGCATATCGAGGAAATCGCGCGCCGGCTGCGCGACGCGGGGCATACCATCGTCTGAGACGTTGGGCCCCCTGACAAACGGCTCTCCCTTTGCGGGGGGAGCACCAACAAACCGCGCACCCTTGTTTGCGCCCGATTAAGGAAAGACCCATGGCAGATGTCCCCTCTCACGCGCGTGTCGTCATTATTGGCGGCGGTGTTATCGGTTGTTCGGTGGCCTACCATCTGACCAAGCTGGGGTGGAAAGATGTCGTGTTGCTGGAACGTCGCCAATTGACATCGGGGACCACGTGGCACGCGGCAGGTCTGATTGCGCAGCTGCGGTCCAGCAAGAACATGACGCGGCTCGCGAAGTACAGCCAAGAGCTCTACGGTACGCTGGAAGAAGAGACGGGCGTCGCCACGGGCTTCAAGCGTTGCGGGTCGATCACCGTGGCGCTGACCGAGGAGCGGCGCGAGGAGATCCTGCGCCAGGCGGCCATGGCGCGTGCCTTTGGCGTGGACGTCGAGGAGATCAGCGCGGCAGAGGTCAAGGCCCGCTATGAACACCTCAACATCGAGGGGGTGACGGGGGCGGTGTACCTCGACAAGGACGGGCAGGGAGACCCGGCCAATATCGCGCTGGCGCTGGCCAAGGGCGCGCGGCAACGCGGCGCCAAGGTGATCGAGCGGTGTGAGGTCACGGGCGTGACCCGTGAGGGCCGCCGTATCACTGGCGTCGACTGGCAAAGCGAGGAGGAAAGCGGCCACATCAGCGCCGAGATGGTCGTCAACTGCGGCGGCATGTGGGGGCACGGGCTGGGCCGGATGCTGGGCGTGAACGTGCCGCTGCACGCGTGTGAGCATTTCTATATCGTGACCGAAGCGATCCCGAACCTGACGCAGCTGCCGGTGCTGCGGGTGCCGGATGAATGTGCCTACTACAAGGAGGACGCGGGCAAGATGCTGCTGGGCGCGTTCGAGCCCGTGGCCAAGCCCTGGACACTGGATATTCCGAAGGATTTTGAATTCGACCAGCTGCCGGAGGATTTCGACCACTTCGAGCCGATCCTGGAGCGTGCTGTCGAACGGTTGCCGATGCTGGCCGAAGCCGGGATTCATACATTCTTCAACGGGCCCGAAAGCTTTACCCCCGATGATGCCTACCACCTTGGCCTTGCGCCTGAGATGGACAATGTCTGGGTCGCCGCCGGGTTCAACTCGATCGGGATCCAGTCGGCGGGAGGCGCGGGTATGGCGCTGGCGCAGTGGATGGACGAGGGGCACAAGCCCTTCGATCTGGGCGATGTGGATATCAGCCGGATGCAGCCGTTTCAGGGCAACCGCACCTATTTGCGCGCGCGGTCGAGCGAGACGTTGGGGCTGCTTTACGCCGATCACTTTCCCTACCGGCAAAAGGCCACGGCGCGGGGCGTGCGGCGCACGCCGTTCCACCACCACCTGATCGAACGCGGTGGCGTCATGGGTGAGCTTGCGGGATGGGAGCGGGCCAATTGGTTTGCGCGCGAGGCACAGGATCCAACCTATGAGTATTCCTGGAGCCGCCAGAACTTTTTCGACAACGTGCGCGAGGAGCACATGGCGGTGCGCCAGAATGTCGGCATGTACGACATGTCCTCCTTCGGCAAGATCCGGGTTGAGGGGCGCGATGCCGAAGCCTTCCTCAACTATGTCGGCGGCGGGGACTATTCGGTGCCGGTGGGCAAGATCGTCTATACCCAATTCCTCAACCCGCGCGGTGGGATCGAGGCGGATGTGACCGTCACCCGCCTGTCAGAGACGGCCTATCTGGTCGTTACCCCTGCGGGCACACGGCTGGCGGATGAAACCTGGCTGCGGCGGCATCAGGGCGATTTCAACGTGGTCATCACCGATGTGACCGCAGGCGAGGGCGTGCTGGCCGTGATGGGGCCGCGTGCGCGCGATCTGCTGTCGGCCGTCAGCCCCAATGATTTCACCAATGCGGTGAACCCCTTTGGCACCGCGCAGGAGATCGAGATCGGCATGGGGCTGGCCCGTGTGCACCGCGTCACCTACGTGGGCGAGCTGGGCTGGGAGGTCTACGTCAGCGCCGATCAGGCGGGCCACGTGTTCGAGACATTGACCGAAGCCGGTCAGGATTTCGGGATGCGCCTGTGCGGGATGCACATGATGGACACCTGCCGGATGGAAAAGGGCTTCCGCCACTTTGGGCACGATATCACCTCCGAGGATCACGTGCTTGAGGCGGGGCTGGGCTTTGCCGTGAAAACCGCCAAGCCGGACTTCATCGGCCGCGCGGCGGTGCTGGAGAAGAAAGAGACGGGTCTGCAAAGCCGCCTGCTGCAGTTCCGCCTGACGGATCCCGAGCCGCTGCTGTATCACAACGAGCCGGTGCTGCGCGACGGGGAGATCGTGGGCTATCTGAGCTCGGGCGCCTACGGGCACGCGCTGGGCGGTGCGATGGGGCTGGGATATGTGCCGTGCCCGGGTGAAAAGCCTGCGGATGTGCTGGCCTCGACCTACGAGATCGACGTGATGGGCACGCGGGTGCGGGCGGAGGCGTCGCTGAAGCCGATGTATGATCCCACCAGCGAACGCGTGAAGGTTTGAGCCACGCGCCCGCCCGCATGGCCCCCGTCGACGTCGTCAAATGGGTGGCCACGGTGGTGCAGCTGGTGGGTTACGGGCTGACGGGGCTGAACGTGGTGCCGTGGAATGTCGCCGCCTTTGTGGTGGGAATCGCGCTGTGGTTTGCCGTTGGGTTCATGTGGCGCGACCGGGCGATCATGGTCGTGCATCTGGGGGCGTTCGTCGCGATTGTTGCGGGCTACCTGGGGTCGTAGGGAGCCGGTTTATATCGCCGTCTTGTCGGCGCGCTCGCGCTTGCGGGCGTCCTGATAGGCATAGAGGAACGCGGAATCCAGCGCGCGGGCGCGGGCAATGCGCGGGGCGGCGATCGCGCGGTGCACAAGCGCCCAGAGAACCGCAATACTCCCGGAAAGTACAATCCAGACGATGGTTTCACGCATACCAAGCATCGCGGCGATGGGCAGGAACGTATAGCGCGCGAAAAAGAATGTGGTCACCATGATCGCGGCAAAACCTGCCGACAGGATGAGCGCCACTTCGCGCCCGGCATTGCGGCGGGCGGTGCGGTTGATACGCCTGCGGTCGGCGGCGGAATATGCATCAAGATCGTCGGACATGGACTCAGCATATCCCGCGGTTGCGGGCGCGTACAGGGATCGGTCTATCGGGCTTACGGCAAGTCCGGGCGCATAACGGGGTACGCGTGAGGTCGCCGCGTGTGGTGAGGCTGCGGTGTAGCAGTACAATTGATCGCTTGCGGGCGCGGGGCGCAGGGGTCACGGTGCGGCCATGCGAAACGCCCCACCCTCTCCGCCCGCGCAGGACCGTGACACGCCGCAGGGGCTTGCCTTTGCCCTGACGGCCTACGTGCTGTGGGGGTTTCTGCCGCTGTATATGAAGATGCTGAGCCATCTGGGGCCGGTCGAGATTGTTGCGCATCGGGTGATCTGGTCGCTGCCGATTGCCTTGGCGGTGCTGGTGGCCATCGGGCGTACGGCGGCGCTGCGCGAGGCGTTGCGGTCCCCTCGGATGCTGGTGATGGGCTGTGTCACGGCGGCGCTGATTTCGATCAACTGGGGGATCTATGTCTGGGCCATTTCGGTGGGGCAGACGGTGGATGCGGCGATTGGCTATTACATCAATCCGCTGTTCAGCGTGTTTCTTGCCGCCGTGCTGCTTGGCGAGCGGTTGAGCCGGGCGCAGCTGGTGGCGATTGCGCTGGCGGGTGTGGCCGTGCTGGTGCTGGTTGTGGATGCCGACCGTCCGCCCTGGGTCGCGTTCGGGCTGATGCTCAGCTGGGGGTTCTATGCGCTGGCGAAAAAGAGCCTGCCCATCGGGCCCAATCAGGGCTTTGTGCTGGAGGTGCTGATCCTGCTGGTGCCCGCGCTTGGGTGGGTGGCCTATCTGGGCGCGACCGGCGCGGGTCATTTTGCGGCTGGATCCGCGCGCGATACGTGGTTGTTGCTGGGCTGCGGCGTGGTCACGGCGGTGCCGTTGATGTGCTATGCCAATGGGGCCAAGCTGATGCGCCTGTCGACCATCGGCGTTTTGCAATACATCGCGCCGACGATGATTTTCCTCACCGCCGTGTTCGTCTTTGACGAACCGTTCGGGCGGGCGCGGGCGATTGCGTTCCCGCTGATCTGGCTGTCGCTAGTGATCTATACCGGCTCAATGCTGCGGCAGATGCGGGCCGAGCCTAGCTGAGCGCGGATTTGTGTTCGGCAAAGGCCGGATCGGCGGCGACGCGGGCGTTCATTGCCGCGCGCAGGGCGCCGATGGTCTTGTAGGGGCGCATGACGACCTCGAATTCCTGCATAAGCCCGTCGTCGTTGAGGGTGATGAGATCGACGCCCACACAATCAAGGCCATCCACCTTGCACTGGAATTCAAGCGCCCAGTCGTTGCCCGCGCCCATCACGCGGCGGTATTGAAAATCGGTGAAGACCTGATTGACGTGGGCAAGCACGGCGCCCACCGCCGCACGCCCGTTCCACGTGGCCCAATAGGTCGGCGGCTGAAAGCGCACATCCTCGGCCATAAGCGCGGGCACACCGTCGTGATCGTGGGCGAGGACCAGATCGTGGAATTTCTGGATGGTGGGATGCATGGGGCTCTCCGTCTGTTGCGCGCAGGATTGCACGGGGCGGGTTGAAAACAAAGCCCGCGCGCGCGATAGGGGCGGGTATGGACGCCACGTATTCCCCGCCCGACACGCCCTTGAATGTGCTGCATCTGGACGATCAGGTGTTGCTGGTCGACAAGCCTGCGGGCCTGTTGTCGGTGCCGGGCAAGGGGCCGGATCTGGCCGATTGCCTGCTGGCGCGGGTGCAGGCGGCCTTTGCTGATGCGCTGCTGGTGCACCGGTTGGACCGCGATACCTCGGGCGTGATGATATTCGCGATGACCCCGCACGCGCAGCGGCATCTGGGACTGCAGTTCGAAAAGCGCATGACCCGCAAGACTTATGTTGCCCGCGTCTGGGGCGGCCAGTGGAGAAATCGGGCACGGTGGATCTGCCGCTGATCGTGGATTGGCCGAACCGGCCGCGCCAGATGGTGTGCCACGAGACCGGCAAGCCCGCGCAGACCGACTGGCACGTTCTGGGCAGCGACGGGGAAACGTCGCGGATGCGGCTGACGCCGCACACCGGGCGCAGCCACCAGCTGAGGGTGCACATGCTGGCGCTGGGGCATCCGATCTTGGGCGATCCGTTCTATGCGGAGGGGCCCGCGGCGGAGTATCCGCGGCTGATGCTGCACAGCCAGGAGCTGCGGTTCAAGCATCCCGATGGCGGGCGGTCGATGAAGCTGCGCGCGGATGTGCCGTTTTGAGCGCAGGCGCTTGGGGCTGCGGTCGGGATTTAGGTATTTTTGAAAGGGTGCAGGGGGCTTTGCGCCCTTGTGGTAACGGGGGTTGGGGTTGCGGTGTTGAGTGACTAGGTTTGTAAAAAGATAACGAATGGAGAGACACATGGCACTGCGCATCAACGATACAATCCCCGATCTTGAGGTCACGACGGATCTGGGCACTTTCAAGCTGCATGACTGGATCGGCGACAGCTGGGCGATCTTGTTTTCGCACCCGAAGGATTTCACACCCGTGTGCACCACCGAATTCGGGGCGGTGGCGCAGCTGGCCGATGAATGGGAAAAGCGCGGGACCAAGGTGATCGGCGTTTCCGTCGACGGCGTCGAGGATCACAAGAGATGGAAGGGCGACATCGAGACCGTTGGAGGCTCTGCCGCCGGGTTCCCGATTATCGCGGATGCGGGGCTGGAGGTGTCCAAGGCGTTCGACATGCTGCCCGCTGAGGCCTATCTGCCAGACGGGCGCACGCCTGCGGACAGTGCCACGGTGCGCTCGGTGTTCATCATCGGGCCGGACAAGCAGCTGAAGCTGTCGATGACGTATCCGATGACCGTCGGGCGCAACTTTGCCGAGGTATTGCGCGCGCTGGACGGGTTGCAGACCTCGGCCGGGCGGGGGGTGGCGACACCCGCGAACTGGAACGTGGGCGATGATGTGATCATTCCGGCGACCGTATCGGACGACGACGCCACGGCAAAATTCGGGGAGTTCACCAAGGTGTTACCCTATCTGCGCACGACCAAGCTGAAGGATTGATCCGGCCTTTGCAGGGATTGGAAAGGCCCGCCGCGACTGGCGGGCCTTTTGCGTTTCAGAAGTTGAAGCGCACGCCGAAATTGACGTTTGTCGTGTCGATGTCGTCGCTGACCACCCCGGTGAAGCCCGCAGGGCTGGTACGATCCGAGGTGACGTCGAAATCGCGGATCAGACGTACGTCGCCGAACAGGCTGACGCCGTCCCGCAGCGCATAGCTGGTGCCTGCGATCAGTTGGGCCGAGAAGTTTGTGCTGCTGTCGTCGACGTTGACCGCGCCGGGTGCGGCCCCGTAGCTGAGGCCCAGATCGGTGCGTGCGACGCCGATGCCTGCGCCGAAGTAGGGCGTGAAAGCGCCATTGGTACGCACATCTGCGAGGACGTTGGCGAAAAGGCGGGTTGAGGTGATGTCACCGGCGACGTTGTTTTCGGCGTCTGGCCCGTTGCCGGAGAAGCCCAGGCCATCGACGTTGCTGTCGGAATACGACAGCTCAAGCTCGCCGCGCACGCCGATGGAGGGGGTGGAGAGGCTGGCGATCTCGGTTCCGAGCGCGATACCGAAGCTGAAGCCGGATCCAAAGTCGGACGTGATGGATTGTTGGCCACCCGGAGGCGTAATGACGCCGCTGAATGTCGGGTCGCGCAGATCGGAATAACCGCCGAAAACGGTGGCGTAGCTGTCCTGCGCGGCAACACCCGTGGCGCAAAGCGCGACTGTTGCGGCAGTGAAGAGGGAGAGGGGTTTCATGGGGCGTCCTTTGCACATGGTTGATGTGCAAGACATGACGCCCCGCGAATGCATTGTCATTTAACGCTTTTTCACGAAGCCGAAGGCAAAACGTGATGCGGATCACGCGAGGGTGATCGAATAAAACGACGCCGGGTGGGATTTAGTGCAGCACCACCCGGGTGCCGTTGGGTACGCGATTATACAGGTCGATGACGTGTTCGTTGATCATGCGCACACACCCGTTGGACACGCGCGCCTCGACCGTGCGGGGTTTGGGGGTGCCGTGGATGCGCAGATAGGTGTCGCGCCCGCCGCGGTAGAGATAGAGCGCGCGCGCGCCCAAGGGGTTTGCCCCACCGCCTGCCATGCCGGCGGCGTGCTGGGCATAGATGTGCGGCTCGCGGCGGATCATGGCCTTGGTCGGGGTCCAGCGGGGCCACTCGGCCTTGCGTTTGATGGTGAAAGTGCCCGCCGAATAGCGCTGATCGGTGCCGATGCCCACGGGATAGCGGATCGCCTCGCCGCCAGGCAGCGTCCAGTAGAGCGCGAATTGGCCCGGGTCGACGTGGATTTCGCCGGGGCGGAATTGGGATTTGATATCCACGATGCGGGGTTTCAGATGATCCGGCACCACATAGGTGCTGGCAGAGGCGAGAGCCGGACCGGAAAGAGCGGTCGCGGCGCCGGTGGCAAGAAATGTGCGTCGGTTGAAGAGTGACATGGCAGTGTCTCCCGTAAAGTTTCGTTCTCAAATCTATTAACGAAAGACTAGCCTAAAGGTTGCATGGCGCGGAGTCGTAAAAACCTAACCGTGCCGATTGCGCCATAGTCGGATGCATGATGTGCAACTTTTGTGCGCAGTGGGCAGATGTTGTGTGCCGGTATTTTCAGGCCGGCCCGCGAAAGACAAAGGCCCCGAGCGAATCGCCCGGGGCCTTCGATGATTTTACGCAAGAAGGGGGAGGGTTCAGCCCTCGGCTTCTTCCTTTTTGACTTCTTCGCCGGTTTCCTGATCGACGACTTTCATCGACAGGCGCACCTTACCGCGATCGTCAAAGCCGAGCAGTTTGACCTTCACTTCCTGGCCCTCTTTGAGGACGTCGGAGGGGTGGTTCAAGCGGCGGTTTTCGATCTGGGAGACGTGCACAAGGCCGTCCCGCTTGCCAAAGAAGTTCACGAAGGCACCGAAGTCGACGATTTTCACCACGGTCCCGGTGTAGACCTTGCCCTCTTCGGGTTCGGCCACGATGGAGTAGATCATGTCGTAGGCTTTCTTGATCGCGTCGCCGTTGGGGCTGGCGATCTTGATGATGCCGTCGTCGTTGATGTCGACCTTGGCGCCGGAGACTTCTACGATCTCGCGGATGACCTTGCCGCCCGAGCCGATGACTTCGCGGATTTTATCCGTGGGCACCTGCATGGTTTCGATGCGCGGGGCGTGCTCGGAGAATTCGGCGGCACCGGTGATCGCTTTGGACATCTCGCCGAGGATGTGCATCCGACCGTCTTTGGCCTGTGCCAGCGCTTTTTCCATGATCTCGGGCGTGATGCCCGCAACCTTGATGTCCATCTGCAGCGAGGTGATGCCGTTTTCGGTACCCGCCACTTTGAAGTCCATGTCGCCCAGGTGGTCCTCATCCCCCAGGATGTCGGACAGGATCGCGTAGGAGCCGTCGTCTTCGAGGATCAGACCCATGGCCACACCGGCCACGGCGGATTTCAGCGGAACGCCCGCGTCCATCATCGACAGCGAGCCGCCGCAGACCGATGCCATCGAGGAGGAGCCGTTGGATTCGGTGATCTCGGACACGACGCGGATGGTGTAGGGGAAATCGGTGGAGGCGGGCAGGACAGCCTGCAGCGCGCGCCACGCGAGTTTCCCGTGACCGATTTCACGACGGCCCGGAGGGCCCACGCGACCGACTTCACCAACCGAGTAGGGCGGGAAGTTGTAGTGCAGCAGGAAGTTGGATTTGAAGTTGCCGTGCAGCGCGTCGATGAATTGCTCATCGTCGCCGGTACCCAGCGTGGTCACGACCAGACCCTGCGTTTCACCACGGGTGAAGAGCGCGGAGCCGTGGGTCCGGGGCAGCAGGCCCGTTTGGCTGACGATGTCGCGGATTTCATCGGTGCGGCGACCGTCGATGCGCTTGCCGGTCTTGACCACGTCACCACGCAGGATCGACGCCTCAAGCCCTTTCATCGCGGAGCCGAGGTTCTTGTCCTCGAGCTGCTCTTCGGTGAGTTTGGATTTAATCGTCTCACGCGCGGCGGCAACGGCGGCGGTGCGCTCTTGCTTGTCGCCGATGGCGAAGGCTTTGCGCATCTCGTCCTCGCCTGCGGCCTTCACGGCGGCGGAGAGATCGGAGTAGTCGTCGGGCTGGAAGTCAAACGGCTCTTTCGCGGCGTCTTCGGCCAGATCGATGATCAGGTCGATGACGGGCTGGATCTGCTCATGCGCGAATTTCACCGCGCCCAGCATTTCGGCCTCTGTCAGCTCGTAGGCTTCGGATTCGACCATCATCACGGCGTCTTTGGTCCCGGCAACGACCAGATCGAGGCGTTGATCGGGGTTCAGGCGCAGATCCTGCATGTCGTCGACGGTGGGGTTGAGGATGTAATCGCCATCCTCATAGCCCACGCGGCAGGCGGCGATCGGACCCATGAAGGGCGCGCCCGACAGCGTCAGCGCAGCCGAGGCGGCGATCATCGCGACCATGTCGGGATCGTTGACCAGATCGTGGCTCAGCACGGTGCACATCACCAGCACTTCGTTCTTGAAGCCGGGCACGAACAGCGGGCGGATCGGACGGTCGATCAGGCGGCTTGTCAGTGTTTCCTTCTCGGTGGGGCGGGCCTCACGCTTGAAGAAGCCGCCGGGGATCTTGCCCGCGGCGTAGTATTTTTCGTTGTAGTGCACGGTCAGCGGAAAGAAATCCTGCCCCGGTTTCTGCTGGCGCGCGAACGTCACGTTGGCCATGACGGAGGTCTCACCGTAGGTGGCGATGACGGAGCCGTCGGCCTGACGGGCGACCTTACCTGTTTCCAGTGTGAGCGTCTCTTCGCCCCACTGCATGCTTTTCTTAGTCTCAGTAAACATATCGTATCCTTGTCGGCCTTTCGGGCCATTAACGTGGGGGGCGTATTCCCCCCGACCGCAGTATCTTTTTTTGACGGCGCTGCGGTCCGGGCGCCGGCTCTCAGATTTCTTGGCACTACAGCAGATTGCGGTGTTTGGGAAGGGACACGACCGCGCGGTCGGCGGGGGGTTGCGGATACACCCACAGGTTGAGGCTGGGGATTTACCCTCTCGTTCTGCCCGGGCGCTAGACTGGAAAGGGAATCAGCGGAGGAGGACGTGAAATGCGACTGAAGGATAGCGATCCGGAATTGGTTGAAACCCTGCGCGCGCTGGAACGGCGGGCGGATGCACCCGGGGCGGGGCAGCATCTGCGGTTGCGCGCCGATCTGGGGCGGGTTCTGCAACACGCCATTCAGCGGGGCGATCCGCTGGTTGACCGGGTGCGGCGCCTGCGTCGCAAGCTCGACGAGGATGCGTTTGACGAGATGTTCGACAATATGCCGATTTAGCGGCTGAAATCGGTGATGACGGCGGTGCCGGGCGCGGTGGGGCCGTCCATGGCGTGCAGCTCGGCGCTGGCGCCTGACAGCGGGATCTGGCGTGCGAGCATGGGCGAGATGTCGACCGCGCCGCGGGCGATCATGTCCAACAGGCGCGGGTATTTCCACGAGGGCATCCCGCGGGTGCCAAAGAACGCCAGTTGCTTGGAATAGATCGCGCGCATGTTGATCTCCATCCTGCCGGAGCCTGCGGGCAAGCCGACCTGCACGTGACGGCCCAGCATCCCCAGACAGTCGACCGAGGCATTCGCGGTCTGCGCGATCCCCAAGGCTTCGACCGAGACATCGGCACCGCCGCCGGTAATCTCCACGATGGCCTGCGCCGCGTTGACCTCGGCCGCGTTGACGGCGGCATCGGCGCCCAGACCCAGCGCATGGGTCAGCTTTTCGGGCACGACATCGACGACGATCACCCGCGCACCGAGCGATTTGGCGAGCAGCAGCGTGGCAAGGCCGATCCCACCGGTGCCGTGCACCGCCACCCATTCGCCCGCCTGCACCGCAGCGCGGTCGGTTAGCGCGTGCCACGCTGTCGTGACGCGGCAGCCCAGCCCGGCGGCCAGCGCAGGCGTGAGCGTGTCGGGCAGGGGTACGAGATTGTGGTCAAAGGGCACGGCGACAAATTCCGCGTAGGCGCCCGGCGTGCCAAAGCCCGGTGTCAGCGCCTGCGCGCAGGTGTTCGACACGCCGCGCGCGCAGGCCGGGCAATCGCCGCACGACAGGATGAAGGGGGCGATCAGCCGGTCGCCAACGCTGTATTTGGCGCGCGGCCCTGCGGCCACCACGGTGCCGCAGTATTCGTGGCCGAGGATCTGGCCCGGAAACACCTTTGGATGCCCCCCGACCCATCCGTGATGATCCGAGCGGCAGACGCCGCAGGCGGCCACCTCAAGCACCACGCCATCCTCGGGGCAGTCGGGGTCTGCAACCTCCTCGATCACGAGGTCTTGGCTAAAACTCTTGATGATGGCTGCGCGCATGGTGGTCCCTCTCCCCTTCGATGGGGTCAGGGTACACGCATTTGGCGCGCGGCCAAGGGGTGTGTCAGGCCGACAGGCTGGGGAAGTAGTCTTCGCAACCGCCCTCGCGGTAGACATCCGCCGTGCAGCAGTGCAGCCCGCCGCCAAAGGCGTAGGCATCGCGCAGCTCGACCTCGACGACTTCCATGCCCAGCTTGTCCATCTGTTCGGCCTGATAGACCTCGGATTTTTCGACGCAGACGGTTTTGGGATCAAGGACCAGCACGTTCATCGACAACCACGTCGAGGAATAACACAGCGGCGGCGGTGTGTTATGCGCGGGCTGCGCGGCGTCCACGATTTCCCAGCCGTTGTCGTTGTACATCTTGCGCTGTTCTTCGGGCAGGCGGCGCTGGGGGTTGTTGAGGATCAGACCGGGGCGCAGCGGCGTGAAGGTCGCGTCGATGTGGATGGGATAGGGATCGCCCGGGAAGTTCACCGTGTGCACGCGGTGATCGGGGAAGTGGCGGCGCAGCCATTCGATGCCCTTGAGGTTGGTGGTGAACCCGTGCTGCACCACCAGATCGCGGCCAAAACGCAGCACATCGGCGGCGTCGAACAGCGGTTCTTCCTCGGTGGTGACAAAGAACTTCTTGGCCGCCCATTCAAGCCGTTTGGCGTCGCCGATCTTGTCGCTGAGGTAATCGGGGTGATAGTCGGCATCGGTGAGGCGCGGTTTGGGCGCGGCCTCGTGCCGGAAATTGGGGTCTTCGTCCCAGTATTGCTGCATGAGGGGGCGGTAGTTGAGGTATTCGAACCAGCGGCAGCGATAGCTCATCGTCGCCTCCAGGATTTCCGAGCCGACCGTCAGCAGCACGTCGCGCGGCGGCATGCAGCCGAATTGGCTGTCGGTGTGGAAATCGGGCGTTGTCGCGGGCAGGGAATGGTCGATGGGCGTGGGCCGGTCCACCCGGATGCCGCGCGCTTCGAGCTGGCCCGCAAAGGTGTCGAGCAATTCGTTCGCGCGGTCGATGGTTTCCTGCGGGCGACGGCCCCATTGGCCGCGCATGTCGCTGTCCTCGGGCACTTTGGCATCTAGCGCGGGCTCTTCGGGGGGATGTGGCAATCATCGGCACGGCCCACGATGACGTGGCGCAGGGGATCCCATTCGTTCCAGCTGTTGACGATTGTTTTGGTCATGGTGGCCTCCCTGCCTGTTCGGGCGAATCCGTAGGGCGATTTGCGCGGGCGTGCAAGCCGTGCAACGCTGCGCGGAACGCAGGAGGGATGCGATGGAAATCTGGGAACGGGACGGCAGCACGGTGGCGGCGATGATCGCGGCGGGCGAGGTCAGCGCGCGGGAGGTAACTGAGGCCACGTTGGCGCGCATGGATGCGGTCAACGGGGCAATCAACGCGGTGGTGGCACGTGATGACGCGGCGGCGCTGGCGGCGGCTGTGGCGGTGGACGCGGCGCGGGCGCGCGGGGAAGCGTTGGGGCCGATGGCAGGCGTGCCGGTGACGACCAAGGAGAACGTCGATCAGGCCGGGTTTGCCACCACCAACGGGTTGCGGGTGCAAAAGGATCTGGTGGCCGAGCGGGACAATCCGGTTGTGGCCAACCTCAAACGCGCGGGCGCGGTGGTCGTCGGGCGCACGAATACCCCCGCCTTTTCGCTGCGCTGGTTCACGCGCAATTCGCTGCGTGGCCATACCCGCAATCCGCATAACGCGGCGATCACGCCGGGCGGATCGTCGGGCGGGGCGGCGTCGGCCACGGCGGCGGGGATCGGTGCGGTGGGTCACGGGACAGATATCGGCGGATCGATCCGCTATCCGGCCTATGCCTGCGGGTTGCAGGGGATCCGGCCCACGCTGGGCCGGGTGCCTGCGTGGAACCCGTCGTCGCCCGACCGGCACATCGGGGCGCAGCTGATGGCGGTCTCGGGGCCGCACGCGCGGTCGGTTGCGGATCTGCGGCTGTCGCTGGCGGCGATGGCGGTGCCGGATCTGCGCGACCCCTGGCAGGTGCCCGCGCCTTTGGTGGGGGGCGACTACCCTCGACGCGCGGCGCTCTGCGTGACGCCCGAAGGGCTGGCGACCGATCCGCTGGTCGAGGGGGCGTTGCGCGATGCGGCGGCGCGCTTGATCGACGCGGGCTGGCACGTGGATGAGGTGGACTGCCCGCCGCTGCGCGCGCCCGCCCGCTGTCAGGCGCAGCTGTGGCTGGCGGAAATGGTGCGCGGGGCGGCGGAGGCCTTTGTGCAGGAGGACGACCCGGATGCGATCCATGTGCTGGCCGAGATGCACAAGCTCACCCCCGTGCCGGACCTCAATAAAGTGCTGGACGCGATGCAGGCGCGGGTGGGGTTCCTGCGGGAGTGGCAGGAATTCCTCGCGACCTATCCGGTGGTGATCCTGCCGAATTCGGCGGAGCCGCCGTTTCCCGACCTGTTGGATCTGACGGAATTCCCGCGGGTGATCGAGGCGCAGCTGACGCAGGTGGGGCTGCCGTTGATGGGGCTGCCGGGGCTGTCGGTGTTCACCGGGTTTGGGCAAAGCGCGCAGGGCCGCGTGCCGCTGGGTGCGCAGCTGGTGGGGCCGCGGTTTCGCGAGGATATCCTGTTTGACGCCGCAGAGGCGATCGAGGCGCGCGGCCCCGCGATCGAAATCGCGACGCCCGTATCCTAGCCCGGGATCTGCACGTGGAGCCGCGTCATTTGCCCGTCGGGCGTGGCGTAGACCGTCACAAAGACAAAGGCGCCCTGCGTCACGATCCGTTTTGCGGCCCAATCGGGCATCTGCACCAGCGAAGGGATTGCCGCGCGCTGCCCACGCGCGCCAAACCACGGATCACCCTGATCGCCCTGCTGACGGATGCCAAAGCGGTGATAATTCGCGCGGTCCTGCGCGAGGATCGCGCCTGCGCTGGTCAGCCGCTTGCCACTGGAATTGACAAGGTCCTGGGGGCCGATCATCGCGGTGTAGCTGCCGATCTTGCGCTCTTGCGCGGCGGCGGCACCGGCGGAAAGGGCAAGGGCGGTGAGGGCGGTGAGAAAGAATTTCATCGTGAAAGAGCCTTTGAAAATAGAGTGAGGCCCTAAGCGTAGCGCAAAGAAAAAGCCGCGTCCAAGGTTGAACGCGGCTTTGTTTGTCTGCGGGTTTGGGGTGCGCTTAGCGGCGCAGGCCCAGACGCTTGATCAGATCCTGATAGCGGCCTTCATCCTTGGCGCGGACGTAGTCCAGCAGCTTGCGGCGGGTGGCGACCATTTTCAAAAGGCCACGGCGACCGTGGTTGTCTTTTTTGTGGGTCTTGAAGTGCTCGGTCAGGGTCGCGATGCGCGAGGACAGCACGGCCACCTGCACTTCGGGGGAACCTGTGTCGCCGTCCTTGGCGCCGAATTCCTTGATCAGGCGGGCTTTTTCTTCTGGTGTAATCGACATCGGGGTCTCCTTTGAAAGGTTGGTGTGATGGCGCAGGCCGGGATGTCGTCCAGCACAGGCCCGTGGAGGGCGCACACGAGATTCGCGCGCATTCGCGGCGTATAGGAAAGTTTGCGGCCAAAGGCAAAGGGTATCGGGGATTTAACCAGCGGGCGGCAGGGTTAGCCCTTCGGCGGTGCTTTGCGGGATCAGGGCGATATCCGCCGCCGAGAGATCCGTACCCACGACTGACGCGACAACCGCACCGTCGAGCAGAACCAGTGTGCGGCCTGCATTCTCCGGATCGCCGGTCAGGTTGACGGTGGGCTCTTCGGAGGTGTCGTCGCTGTCGTCCCAGATCAGGACAACGCTGTCCTCTCCGGGGATGTAGTCGAGGATGTCGACCGCCGCCGCCGCGCGCGCCCAGGGGCCAAGCACGATGTCGTCGTTGCCGGTTCCGGCTGTGACGATATCGCCCGCACCCGCGAAAATGGTGTCATCGCCGCCGCCGCCGTTAAGGTAGTCGGCCCCGTCACCATCCGCCCCGTCGGCGCCAATCGCGCGGCCGTCGATGATGTCATCGCCCCAACCGCCAAAGAGCGTATCGGCACCGGTGCCGCCGTGCAGCGTGTCGTTGTCGAGCCCGCCCTGGAGTACATCGTCGCCCGCGTCGCCGAACAGCAAATCGCCCCCGGCAGAGCCTTGCAGGGCGTCCGTGCCGTCATCGCCGTGCAGCGTGTCGGCACCGCTGTGGCCAAAGAGCGCGTCGTTCTGCGACCCGCCGCGCAGCGCATCGCCACCGTCCTCGCCGTGCAGCAGATCGTCGCCGCTGCCACCGTCGAGATCGTCGTCACCGCTCCCGCCGCGCAGCTCATCCGCGCCGCCGCCCGCGCGCACGGTATCGTTTCCGGCGTCGGCAAAGATACGTTGGTTGCCCGCATCGCCGGTCAGGTCATCGCCATCCTCGGAGCCTTCGACGATGGAGACCGCCTGTGCGGGGTCCGCGACCAGCGGGGGCAGGTCGGCGTCGTCGTCGCCGCCACGGGGGTCGGATTGTTCAAACAGGTCGCCGGAACTGAGGGTGCGCGCCATCTCGTCGATATCGGCGCGCGCGGAGGCGTCGTCATCGTCCTGGTCGTCGCGGCCCATCGGATCGACAAAGGCGACGGTGCCCACCGCCATGATACCCATAAGTCCCGCAAGCCAAAGCATTCAACCGTCCCCCGGAATGGTCCTTCTCATCCCTATACGCACAGGTTTAGGACGAATCGTCAAAACAGTAAGGGGAAAAGGGTTAATGCCGCGTGTCGTGCCTCAGGCGGTCCAGATCTGCGGCTGCGCGCTGTAGGGCAGGTAGAGGGGGTGGCGCGGGTGGCCGTGCTTGCTGAGGCCCAGATGGTGCAGTGTGTACCCCGCCGCGCGCAGGTCGGCGGCGACGCGCGCGCCTTGGTCGCGGTGCGCGCCGTGCACGCCCCAGGCGGCGATGATCGTGTCGGCCCATGCGGCGCCCGCGCGCAGGGTGGCGGCGTTGTCGGGGCCTTCGGGGGCGGCATCGGCTTTCATCACCGCCGGGTCAGTGGCGCGCAGGGCAAAGATATTCGTGGCCCTGAACCCGCCAAAGCCCAAGTGCCGCGCGCGCTGCTCGCAGCGTTCGATCGTGGGGTCATTGGCGATTTCGGTGGCGGTGGAGGGGTTGAGCATCGTGAACATCACGCGCGGTGCCGTGCTGTCCCAGACGCGGGTGAGGCTGTAGCGATAGCGCTCGCAGTCGGAATAGATCGCGGTGGAGGGTGCGTCCCCCTTGGTATGACTGCGGGTGATCATGGGCCGTTTGTGCCAGAGGGCGCGGCAAATGCAAACCGCCGCCCCCTCGGGGAGCGGCGGCAGGCGATGCGTGGGTGCGGTTACGCGGGCAGCCAGGTGGCGCGGCGGCGGAACCCTTCGAATTGCAGGCCGTGCGCCTCGATCACCCAGGCGGCGACGAGCGCATAGAGGACGTGGCCGTAAAGGGCGACATAGGTGATCCCGGTGAAGCCAAGGAAGGCGGGCATCCCGGCGACCAGATGTGCCATGATATAAAGCGCAAAGATCCACAGCCCCAAACCGTAGAGCGCGGCGGTCACGCTCCAGTGCAGTTGTGGCAGCACGGCGCGTTGCAGCGGTCGGGCGACAAGGAAGTAGCCCAGAACATAGAACACCGTGCCGGTGAGCATGTGCAGCAGATACGCCATGCCCGACGGTACGCTGCCAAAGACGGTGTTCAACGTGGCATTGGCAAGGCCAACGGGGGCGAGTTTGGCCATGCCGATGGCGGGGCTGATGCCCTGCCCGTAGGCGTCAAAGGCGATGGTGGCGATGCTGCCTGCGGCAAGGAGGGTGAAGAGGGTGCGTTTCATGGTCGGTGTCTCCGCTGTGGGTGTCTGTTGCTAGACAAGATGCGGATGACGGGGACCGCGCGCCATGGCTCTCACGCAGGGCTGAACGGCGGGGATGGTTTTGAAACAATTGCTGAAACAAACCCCCGCCGGCGGTGACGGGGGCGTGAGGCGCGTGTCAGACTGTAACAAACTGTCGCAGTCAGGCGGTGTTGAAGACGCGGCTGGGGTGCAGCTCGCCCGCCTTGAAGCGGCCCACGGCGACGGCGCGGCCTTCATGCGCGGCCCAGCATTCCTCGCCGTAGTCGACGTCGCTGGCGAACACCATGCCGGGATTGCCGTTGCGCAGGCGCGTGGCGCCCTCGGCAGTGGTGGTGACCATGGGCAAATCGCTGAGCCCCTGTTCTAGCGGCAGCAGATGCGCGTCGAGTGCGGGCGTGCGGGCGATCTCTTCGACCTGATCGAGCGTCAGCGCGCCTGCGGCCTCAAACGGGCCGGACCAGATGCGGCGCAGCTCGCGCACGTGGCCATGACAGCCCAGCGCTGCCCCCAGATCGCGCGCGATAGAGCGGACATAGCCGCCCTTGCCACAGACCATTTCCAGCGTGACGTGATCGGCGTCGGGGCGGTCGGTCAGCAGCAGGCTTTCGACAAAGAGCGGGCGGGCGGCGATGTCCATCTCTTCGCCGTCGCGGGCGCGCTTATAGGCCCGCTCGCCGTCGATCTTGACGGCGGAGAACTGCGGCGGCACCTGTTCGATGTCGCCGACAAAGGCGCCCAGCGCGTCCTTGATGGCGGCGTCATCGGGGCGCAGATCGGAGGTGGCGATGACCTCGCCCTCGGCGTCATCGGTGTTGGTGGCCTGTCCCAGTCGCACGGTGAATTCATAGGCTTTGAGCGCGTCTGTGATGTAGGGCACGGTTTTTGTGGCCTCGCCAAAGGCGATGGCGAGCACGCCGGTCGCTTCGGGGTCAAGGGTGCCCGCGTGACCCGCCTTTTTCGCCTCGAACGCCCAGCGCAGTTTGTTGACCACCGCGGTGGAGGTGATCCCGGCGGGTTTGTCGATCACCACCCAGCCCGAAATATCGCGGCCTTTGCGTTTGCGTGCCATGTTGGCGCTCCTCAGCGTGGGAAATGCGTGCGGCGCTCTTTAGGCACGCGGGGCGTCGGTGCCAAGCGGTTATTCGTCGTCTGCCAGCGGCTCGATCACGCCGATGATGGGGCCCAGCGCGCCAAAGCCCAGATCGCTCCGCTCAAGATCGGGGGCGCGCAGGCGCGAGACGTTGCCGTCAAGAAACAGCGCCTGATCCAGCCCCAGATGATCGCGAAAGAGCCGCGCAAAGGCGTGGAAGGTGACGGGGCTGTTGGAGATCGCGAAGGTGGCGGTCAGCCCGTCCTCGCTGGTGCCCACGCCGTTACGGATGAAGGTCGACGTGGAATCGGGCAGGAAGCGCGGATGCAGCTCCCCGTCGATCACCAGCATGGGGCCGGATTGCGTGGCATCGGTGCACTCGGGCGCCTCGTCGATGTAGCGCAGGGTTTCGATCACATCCGCGCGCCCTTCGCGCAGGCACAGGATGCCGTTGGGCAACAGGCCGAAATTGCCCGGCCCCGCGTTGGGGACGACACCCTGCACTTCGGTGCCGTTCTCGATGTAGAGGCCGACGGGTGCGCGGTCTTCGTGGTACATGCCGGCGTTCATGGCAAAGCCGAGGGTCTGGCCCCGCTGTTCCAGCGCGTCGTCGATGTTGCCGAAGTATCCGAAGGGCGCATTTGCATCGTCATAGAGAAAAAGCGACAGGGCCTCGGTCGCAAGATCCACGTCACAGATCGCGTATTCGATACCGTCAAACACCTCTTCGCGGCAGGTGGCGGCATCGGCGGGCCCGGCGGCACATGCCGCCAGACCGATGAGCGCCGCGGCGGGTCTCACCGGGCGTCATCCGCATCATCGTCATCCGCCGCGTTTGCGTCGCGGCGCACCACGTCCTGTGCCAGCATCCGACGGGTTTCGTCCATCTGGTCGAACGTGCGGTCCAGTCTGAACCGCAGATCGGGCGAGAATTTGAGCGTGAGCTTGCGCGCGACGAGGCGGCGCAGCTCGGACTTGTTGCGGGCCAGAAGCTCGATCACGTCTTCCTGCCCGCGCCCGCCCAGCGGCAGTACGTAGGCTGTCGCGATTTTGAGATCGGGGGAGGTGCGCACCTCCCCCACGGTGATCGACATCGCGTTCAGTTCCGGGTCGTGCACATCGGCGCGTGCGAGCACTTCGCTGAGCGCGCGGCGGATGGTTTCACCGACGCGCAGCTGGCGCTGGGAGGGGCCGGAGCCTTCGTGAAATTTGTTCTTAGCCATGTGCTTCATCTAAGGGGTTCGTTCTTCTTTGCCAAGCGGGGGGGGTCGGGTAAGCGAATGGTCAAAGCGAAGGAGCGGGATATGGCTGAAACGGTAGGTGTGACGATCGTGGGTGCGTCGGGGCGCATGGGGCAGATGCTGGTGAATGCCGTGCGGGCGGACGCGCGGTTGCATCTGGTGGGCGCGGTCGAGCGGGTGGGCCACGAGTGGATCGGGTGCGATCTGGGCACGGCGATGGGCGGTGCGGCGCTGGATCTGGCGGTGACCGACGATGCCGGTACGGCAATCGCGGCCTGCGACGCGGTGATCGACTTCACGGCCCCCGCCGCGACGATCGCCTTTGCCGGGATGGCGGCGGAGGCGGGATGTGTGCATGTGATCGGTACCACGGGCATGAGTGACGATGAGATTGCGCAACTGGCCGAGCCCGCCCGGCGCGCCACGATCATCCGCGCAGGCAACATGAGCCTTGGCGTCAATCTGCTGACGCAGCTGACGCGGCAGGTGGCGGCGGCGCTGGACGCGGATTTCGACATCGAGATCATCGAGAGCCATCACAATCAGAAGGTCGATGCGCCCTCGGGCACTGCGCTGATGCTGGGCGAGGCGGCGGCGGAGGGGCGCGGTGTGGCGCTGGGCGACGTGCGCGATTCGGGGCGCGATGGCATCACCGGCGCGCGCACGCGCGGGGACATCGGGTTCACCGCCATCCGCGGGGGCGATATCGTGGGCGAGCATGACGTGATGTTTGCCGCCGAGGGCGAGCGGATCGTGCTGCGCCACATCGCCTCTGACCGCAGCCTTTTCGCGCGCGGGGCGTTGAAAGCCGCACTTTGGGGTCAGGGGCGCGGGCCGGGTGAATACGACATGCTGGATGTGCTGGGGCTGCGACGGTAACACAATTCTCACCCACAGATGAAACCATTTGCGGGGGTGACGCGTATCTAGTGTAGCCCACCAAGAGGATGGAATGTTATGTTGCGTATGATTTCGATGACGGCCGCCGCGGCTTTGTGCTTTGCCACCCCCGCATTTGCGGAGCTGAGCAAGGTCAACAGCGCCGATGAATTCAAACAGATTGTGAGCGGCAAAACCCTGACACGCCCGCTGGTCAAGCTGCAGGTTTCGCCCGGCGGGAGCATCTCTGGACGCGGGGCAACCTGGCCCGTGTCCGGTAACTGGACTTGGAAGGACGGCTATTTCTGCCGCAGCCTCGAATGGGGCGGCGATGATCTGGGGTATAACTGCCAGGAGGTCAAAGCCTCCGGTAACAAGATCCGCTTCACCTCCGATCAAGGCGCCGGAGACAGTGCCGAGTTCACGATCCGCTGAGCGCGCAAAATTTCACAGAAATTTTGGGCCCAAAGTCTCTGCGAGACTTTGATCGTGCCTGAATTTGAGGGATCGCCTAGAAATCTATGGCGATCCCTTTCTTTTCCCAATCCCCGAACCGCACGGGCTCCGGCCCGTTGCGCCCGCCCCGCTCGGGCGGCATGACAAGCGCCTCGGCTTGCGCGCGCCGCTCCGCAGCCTCGGCCAGTGCGCGTTGCGCGGCGGGCGGCAGATCTGGGCCCGGCTCCGGCGTCGGTGGGATCGGATTGTCGGGGATCGGCTTTTCGTCGGGTGTGGGTGTGCGGGCCATGGGCGTGCTCCTGTCTTTCAGCTGCCCTTGATATATCGCCGTCGATGCCCCAGACAACCGCCAGACCCGTCAGCGAAAGGCGACATGATGTCCGACACCTCTTCTGCTCCCTCAGATACGGGCGTTGCCGCGCGCCGGTCCGCCGTTTTCCTGCTGGATCAGGTGTTGGGCGAGGGCAAGCTGATGTCGGAGCTTTTGGGCGCGGGCGTGCTGGACCGATTGCCCGCCGATGACCGCGCGCGGGCGCAGCGGCTGGCGCAGGAAACCCTGCGCGGGCTGGAGCGCGCCGACCGCATCCTGCAGCGCCATCTCAACAAGAACCCGCCGCTGACGGTGCGCAACGCGCTGCGCGTGGGCACGGTAGAGCTGTGCACCGGCGGCGCGGCCCACGGGGTCGTCAACGCCATGGTCAGCGTGGTGGCGGGCACGAAACATACCAGTCACCTCAAGGGGCTGACCAACGCCGTGCTGCGCAAGGTCGCCGACGATGGGCCCGAGGCCTGGGCCGCGCGGCGCGCGCCGCGTTTGCCCAAATGGTTGCGCGGGCCTTTGGTCGATGCCTGGGGCAGCGATGTAATGCTGGCGGTCGAGCGCGCGCATTTTCGGGGCGCGCCGCTGGATCTGACCGTCAAGCAGGACGCGGCGGGTTGGGCCGCGCGTCTGGGCGGCGCCGTGTTGCCCAATGGCACGGTGCGGATCGACGCGGGCGTGCAGGTCTCGGCCCTGCCGGGGTTCGAGGAGGGCGCGTGGTGGGTGCAGGACGCCGCCGCGACCTTCCCCGCGCAGATCCTCGATGCGCAGCCCGGCGAGCGGGTGCTGGACCTCTGCGCGGCCCCCGGCGGGAAAACGATGCAGCTGGCGCAGACCGGCGCCGAGGTGCTGGCCGTGGACGACAGCCACGCGCGCATGAAGCGGCTCAAGGAGAACCTCGCGCGCACGGGGCTCGACGCGCGTACGTTCATCAAGGATGTGCGGCAGTTTCAGGGCAGTTTCGATGCGATCCTGCTGGACGCGCCGTGCTCGGCCACTGGCACGATCCGGCGGCATCCGGATCTGCCCTTTGCCAAGGATGGATCTGAATTCGGCGACTTGATCGAATTGCAGGCCGAGATGCTGGATCATGCGTGGAGCCTGCTGGCCCCCGGCGGCCGCATGGTATTCTGCACCTGCAGTCTGCTGCCCGACGAGGGTGAGGTGCAGATCGACGAGGCGCTGGAGCGGCACGCGGATATGTCCGTGGATCGCGCCGCACTGGCGCGCGATGGGATTGATCCCGCATGGATCAGCTCCGAAGGTGGGCTGCGCCTGCGCCCCGATTTTTGGGAAGAGGCTGGCGGGATGGATGGCTTCTATATCGCGGCCCTGCGCAAGGCGGGCTAGATCACGGCGGGCGGCGGCGTCTGTACGGCGAGGTACTCCGCAGTCGGGATGCGGATCAGACCGCGCAGATCGAGGAGGTTGGCGTATTCCGGTGCGAGGGCGGCGATGGCGCTTTCTACCGCGTCGAATATCGCGTCCGTGTCTTGCCCCATGGCGGTGATGAGCGGCAGGCCCGGTGTGGGGGCGGTATGCTCCAGCACGCGCAGATCCCTTGCAAACGGCTCGTATCGGCGGATCAGCCGCCACGTCTGCGCGTCGAGGGCGGCGATGTCGGCGTGCCGCTCGGCGACCATGCGGGCAGAGGCCACGTGGCCGCCGCTGCGCACCGATACAGCGAACCAGTCCCCGCCCAGATGCGTGTAGAGCGCGGCAAAACCCGATTGCGAGAGCGCGTCGTTATAGGCCACCGTGCCGCCCAGCAGGTCACGCGCGCTGTCGGCAGGGCTGTCGGTATGCGCGACGATGACGGAGCGGTAATGCCCTGCCGGGCATTCCGGTAGTGCGTAGTCCGGTGTGCCGACCAGCTGCACGTTACCGTGCAGCGCCGTGCGGTAGGGCATGCCACAGGTTTGACTGAGCACCAGATCGGGCGCGCGCCAGACGGTGAAAGGATCGGCGTCCTGTGCCAGGTTTTCCGGGGCGTCGATGCCGCGCCGGCCCAGCCTGGCCCGGATCAAGGCCCAAAGCCGGGCGTGGGCGCCTTCCAGTTCGGGCCGGGCGTACATCATCAGGTTTGCGATCATCCGCCCGTTTTGACCCCATTGCCGATGCTCGGCAAGGAAAAGGCGGTGACTCCGGCCCGCGCGCGCGGTAGGATCGCCCCAACGCGCCTCAGAGCGCCCGAGGCAGAGCATATGACCCATTTTCCCCGGCTGAACGCGCAGCTGACGTATCTGTTGAACAGGGTTCACGCCCGTGCGGCTACGCGCGGGGCGGGTCAGGCGCGTGGCTTTGTCTCTTCGCCGGAGCCGCGCACGATCGGATCCTTTGCCAAGGGGCGGCAGCTGGTGGCGGGCAATTTCCTGTTTGCGGGCAGTCTGGTGACGGCCTCAGACACGTCACCGTGGGAGATCGACGCGCCGGATCCGGATTTTGCCGCCGCGCTGCACGGGTTTGCCTGGCTCGATGATCTGGCGGCGGTGGGCGATGGATCTGCCCGGCGGGCCGCGCAGGGCTGGCTGTGGGGCTGGATCGACCGGTTTGGTGCGGGGCAGGGGCCGGGCTGGACCCCGGATCTGACGGGGCGACGCCTGATCCGATGGATCAACCACGCGATATTCGTGCTGCACGGCGGCGGGAAGAGCGCGCCCGACAGCGCGCTGTTCTACCGCTCGCTCGGGCAGCAGACGCAATTCCTGTCGAAACGCTGGCACGCGGCGGCGCCGGGTTTGCCGCGCTTCGAGGCGTTGACGGGGCTGATCTACGCTGGGCTCTCGTTGGAGGGGATGGAAGCGCTGGCCGATCCCGCGATCCGCGCGCTGGCAAAGGAGTGCGAAGGCCAGATCGACGCGCAGGGCGGTCTGCCGACGCGTAATCCCGAGGAGTTGTTGCACGTCTTTACCCTGCTCACCTGGGCCGCCGCCGCGCTGTCCGATGCGGGCCGGGGCACGCCGCAGGCGCATCTGGCCGCGATCGAGCGGATCGCGCCCACGTTGCGCACTCTGCGCCACACCGATGGTGGGCTGGCGCGGTTTCACGGAGGTGGGCGCGGGGCCGAGGGGTGGCTGGATCACGCGCTGGCGGCGTCGGGCATTCGCGGCGCCCAGCCGGACGGCTTGTCGATGGGATACGCGCGGCTGTCAGCCGGGCGCACGAGCGTGATCGTGGATGCCAGCCCTCCTCCGCAGGGCGCGGCCTCGGTCAATGCTCATGCGTCGACGCTGGCGTTCGAGCTGACGTCGGGGCGCCGCCCGCTGATCGTCAGCTGTGGCTCGGGCGCGTCCTTTGGGATCGAGTGGCGGCGCGCCGGTCGCGCCACGCCCAGCCATTCCGCGCTGAGCCTTGGCGGCTATTCCAGCGCGCGGCTGGACGCGGCGGACCGCGCGTCGGGCCACGAGCCGCTGATCGACGCGCCAACCCACGTGCCGGTCGAGATCACGCCGGTGTCGGACGGGATGAAGTTTCAGGGCGGGCACGACGGCTATACGCTCACCCACGGTCTGACCCACGCCCGCACGCTGGAGCTGACAAGCGACGGGCGCGCGCTGGCGGGGGAGGATATGCTCTTGGCGCTTGAGGACGCCGACAAGCGGCGGTTCGACCGCGCGCTGGACCGCACCAAGCTCAAGGGCATCGGATTCGAAATCCGCTTTCACCTGCACCCCGAGGTCGATGCGACCGTCGATCTGGGCGGGGCTGCCGTGTCGATGGCGCTGAAATCCGGCGAGATCTGGGTGTTTCGCCACGATGGCACCACGCAGATGAAGCTGGAACCCGGCGCCTATCTGGAGGCGACGCGCCTGAAGCCGCGCGCGGCGCAGCAGATCGTGCTGACCGGTCGTGCGATGAATCCCGCCACCCGCGTGCGCTGGTCCTTGTCCAAGGCGCAAGAAACTGCGATTGGCGTGCGTGATCTGGAACGGGACGATCCGTTCCTTGACGACTGACGCTACAGGAGCCTCTGCCATGCCCGATCTCGCCCCCCTCAAACGCGCGCTTTTGTCCGTATCCGACAAGACCGGACTGATCGAATTCGGGCAAGCACTTGCCGCGCGCGGGGTCGAGTTGCTGTCGACCGGGGGCACGGCGAAGGCGTTGCGCGACGCGGGGCTTGAGGTGCGCGACGTGGCCGAGGTCACAGGCTTCCCCGAGATGATGGATGGCCGGGTCAAGACGCTGCACCCGGTGGTGCACGGCGGCCTGCTGGCGCTGCGCGACAATGCCGATCACGTGGCCGCGATGGACGCGCACGGCATCGGCGGGATCGATCTGGTGGTGGTGAACCTCTATCCGTTCGAGGAAACGGTCGCCAAGGGCGCGGCCTATGACGAGGTGATCGAGAATATCGACATCGGCGGCCCCGCGATGATCCGCTCTGCCGCGAAGAACCACGGGTTTGTCAGCGTGATCGTGGATGTTGAGGATTACACGCCGTTTCTGGCTGAGCTTGAGGCGCACGACGGGCAGACGACCTATGCGATGCGCCAACGGCTGGCGCAGACGGCTTACGCCCGCACGGCGGCCTATGACACCGCCGTCAGCACGTGGATGGCCGATGCCGTGGGCGGCACGCCGCGCCGCCGCACATTTGGCGGCACGCTCGCGCAGACGCTGCGCTACGGCGAGAACCCGCATCAGAGTGCTGCGTTCTATACCGATGGCTCGAGCCGCGCGGGCGTGGCCACGGCCAAGCAGCATCAGGGCAAAGAGCTGAGCTATAACAACATCAACGACACCGATGCGGCGTTTGAGCTGGTGTCGGAATTCGCGTCTGAGGACGGCCCCGCGGTGGCGATCATCAAACATGCCAACCCTGCGGCGTGGCGACGGGGGCGACGCTGGCGGAGGCGTATACCCGTGCGTTCGACTGTGACCGCACCAGCGCGTTTGGCGGGATCATCGCGCTGAACCAGACGCTGGATGCCGAGACGGCAGAGGCGATTACGGGCATCTTTACCGAAGTGGTGATCGCGCCCGATGCGGACGCCGACGCCATCGCGCTGTTCGAGAAAAAGAAGAACCTGCGCCTGCTGACCACCGGCGGGCTGGCCGATCCGACCGCCGCGCGGCTTGCCCCGCGTCAGGTGTCTGGCGGCTGGCTGGTGCAGGACCGCGACGTGGGCCGGATCAGCCGCGACGATCTGAAGGTCGTGACAAAACGCCAGCCCACCGATCAGGAACTCAGCGACATGCTGTTCGCCTGGACCGTGGCGAAACACGTGAAATCCAACGCCATCATCTACGTCAAGGATGGGGCGACCGTGGGCGTGGGCGCGGGCCAGATGAGCCGCGTGGACAGCACGCGGATCGCCGCGCGCAAAGCGCAGGATATGGCCGAGGCGATGGGCCTGCCCGCGCCGCTGACCCAAGGGTCGGTCGTGGCGTCGGATGCGTTTTTTCCCTTTGCCGACGGTCTGGTGACGGCGGCGGAGGCCGGGGCGACAGCGCTCATCCAGCCCGGCGGGTCAATGCGCGACGATGAGGTGATTGCCGCTGCCGACGCGGCGGGCCTTGCGATGGTGTTCACCGGCATGCGCCATTTCCGGCACTGAAGGGGCGCGCGCCATGCGGATGATATTCTGGGCGGCGACGCTCGCCTTTGCGGTCGACCAGATCAGCAAATACGTGGTCATCCACGCGATGGAGCTTGCCCGCATCCGCAGCATCGACGTGCTGCCGCCGCTGATCAATTTCCGCTACGGCGAGAACCGGGGCATCAACTTTGGCCTCTTTGGCGACGGCGGCGAGGCGTCGCGCTGGTTTCTGATCGTGCTGGCGCTGGGGATCTGCACATTCGTGCTGATCTGGGCGCGCAAATCGGCAACCCGGCCCATCGCGCGGATCAGCGCGGGGCTGTTGGTGGGCGGCGCGCTGGCCAATGTGCTGGACCGGCTGATCTACGGCTACGTTCTGGATTTCCTGAACATGTCGTGCTGTGGCATCGACAATCCGTTCGTGTTCAACATCGCGGATGTGTTCATCTTTGCCGGTGCCTTTGGCCTGATCTTTTTCGCCGACAGCGACGGCCCACGGGCACAAGGACGCGCCGGAAAAAAGCCGGGTGACAAGGGGCGCTGCCCTGCGATAAACCGATGCCAGGGCGCCGGACGCCCGATGGAGGGTTCATGATGCGGAAACTTGCCTTGCTGATCGTTTTGCCGCTCGCGGTTGCGGGATGTGCAAACGTGGGTCTGCGCGATCTGCAATCGACCTCCAAGGGGCCGGATGAATTCGGCATCGCACCGGTAGCTGCCTTGCAGCAGCCCGACAGCTTCAACTCCCTGCCCGCGCCCACGCCCGGCGGCGCCAACCGTGCGGACCGTTCGGCACTGGCGGAGGGCGCGCAGGCGTTCGGGGGCCGGTTGGGTGATCCCAACGGCGCGATTCCGGCGAGCGATGGCGCGCTGGTCAATCACGCCAGCCGTCTGGGCCGCGCGGCCGGCATCCGTGAGGATCTGGCCCAGACCGACGCGGATTTCCGCCGCCGCAAGGCGCGTTTCACACAGTTCCGCATCGTGCCGGTGGACCGCTACAATCAGGCCTACCGCCGTCAGGCGCTGGATGCGCGGGCCGAGCAGAACCGCTGGCGCCGGGCCGGGGCGCGCACGCCCTCTGCACCGCCCGCGCCCTGACAGACCCATTACAACTGTGTGATGTTGCCGGTGCCCGCTTGAACAGCGGCGCGCGGGGCGTACCTATGATGCAGACGCTTTGACAAAGGATTTGCCATGCTTCGCGCTTTGCGACGTGCCGCGACCGCGGCCGTACTGACCCTACCCGCCGCAGTGATGGCCGAAACGCCTGCGCAGGTTTCCGTGCCGGTGACGGATTTCACGCTCGACAACGGGATGCAGGTTGTCGTGATCGAGGATAACCGCGCGCCGGTGGTGCAGCATATGATCTGGTATCGCGCGGGCTCGGCGGATGAGCCGACGGGATCGTCTGGCGTGGCGCATTTTCTTGAGCACCTGCTGTTCAAGGCGACCGAGCAGATGGAAGCGGGCGAGTTTTCGGCCACCGTGGCGGCTAACGGCGGGCGCGACAATGCCTTCACCAGCTATGACTACACCGCTATTTCCAGCGCATCGCCGCCGACCGGCTTGAGATGATGATGACGATGGAGGCGGACCGGATGAAGAACATCCGCCTGACCCCCGAAGACGTCGCCACAGAGCGCGGCGTCATCATTGAAGAGCGCAACCAGCGTACCGAGAATTCGGCACAGGCGCTGTTTGGGGAGCAGGTGCGCGCGGCGCAGTATCTCAACCACCGCTATGGCCAGCCGATCATCGGCTGGATGCACGAGATCGAGAACCTGTCGCGCGAAGACATGCTGAGCTTCTATGATCTCTACTATTCCCCCAACAACGCGATCCTTGTCGTTTCGGGCGATGTGGACCCGGACGAGGTGCGCGCGCTGGCCGAGCAGACCTACGGCGTGATCCCGCGCAATCCCGACCTGCCGGAGCGCTTCCGCGTCGAGGAACCGCCGCAGAACGCGGAGCGGCGGGTGATCTTTCGCGACGCGCGCGTGGCGCAGCCCTACGTGATGCGCACCTATCTGGTGCCCGAGCGCGACAGCGGCGCGCAGGAAACAGCCGCAGCGCTGACCATATTGGCGGAAATCCTCGGGGTGGCACCACCAGCTACTTCGCCGACAAGCTGCAATTCGACGAACAGAAAGCGACCTATACCAGCGCGTGGTATTCCGGGGTTTCGCTGGATGACACGACCTTCGGCATGGTGATTGTGCCCGCAGAGGGGATCACCCTGGACGAGGGCGAGGCGGCGCTGGATGCAGCCCTTGCGCAGTTCCTTGAGGACGGCGTGGACCCCGAGCAGCTGGAGCGGATCAAGCTTCAGATCCGCGCCTCTGAGATCTATGCACAGGATAACGTCGACGGGATCGCCAATCGCTATGGCGGGCTTGACCTCGGGTCTGACGATCGAGGACGTGCGCGCATGGCCGGCATCCTCGATGCGGTCACCGCCGAGGACATCCTGCAGGCGGCAACCCTGCTGCGCCGCGACGTGTCGGTGACCGGCCACCTGATCCCCCGAAGGAGAGACACAATGATGCATGCCACCCTGCGCGCCGCCACGTTCGGACTGGTCGCAAGCCTTGCCGTGCCCGCCTGGGCCGAGGTCGACATTCAGGAGGTCACCTCCCCCGGCGGGATCGACGCGTGGTTGGTCGAGGAACATTCGCTGCCCTTCGTCGCGCTTGAGATTGCGTTCAAGGGCGGTACATCGCTGGATGCGAGGGCAGCGTGGGGCGATCAACCTGATGTCGGGCTGCTGGAGGAAGGGCGGGCGATCTGGACGCGCGCGCCTTTGCCCGCGCGACGAGGCGCTGGCGACATCGTTCGGGTTCTCG